>NZ_CP130318.1:3046666-3685000 GCF_032268605.1 Paenibacillus aurantius | reverse complement strand
GAGGAAGGCTCGTCCGCTCAGGGTAAGTCGGGACCTAAGGCGAGCCGAAAGGCGTAGTCGAAGGACAACAGGTTGACATTCCTGTACCACCGTAAACCGCTACGAGCGATGGGGTGACGCAGAAGGGAAGAGACGCAGACGGATGGAAGAGTCTGTCCAAGCAGCAAGGCTGGTGTGTAGGCAAATCCGCACACTGTAAGGCTGAGCTGTGACGGGGAGGGAAAATTACAGTACCGAAGGTCTTGTACTCATGCTGCCAAGAAAAGCCTCTAGCCAGGTGAAGGTGCCCGTACCGCAAACCGACACAGGTAGGTAAGAAGAGAATTCTAAGGGCGCGGAAGAACTCTCGTTAAGGAACTCGGCAAAATGACCCCCGTAACTTCGGGAGAAGGGGTGCCTCGGTAGGGTGAATAGCCCGAGGGGGCCGCAGTGAAAAGGCCCAAGCGACTGTTTAGCAAAAACACAGGTCTGTGCGAAGCCGCAAGGCGAAGTATACGGGCTGACGCCTGCCCGGTGCTGGAAGGTTAAGGGGAGCGGTTAGCGCAAGCGAAGCTGTGAACCGAAGCCCCAGTAAACGGCGGCCGTAACTATACGGTCCTAAGGTAGCGAAATTCCTTGTCAGGTAAATTCTGACCCGCACGAATGGCGTAACGACTTGGGCGCTGTCTCAACGAGAGATCCGGTGAAATTTTAATACCTGTGAAGATGCAGGTTACCCGCGACAAGACGGAAAGACCCCATGGAGCTTTACTGCAGCTTGATATTGGACTTGGGTACGATCTGTACAGGATAGGTGGGAGCCAGAGAGTCATGAGCGCCAGCTTGTGAGGAGGCGACGTTGGGATACCACCCTGATCGTATCTAGGTTCTAACCTCCTCCGTGAATCCGGGGAGAGGACCGTGTCAGGCGGGCAGTTTGACTGGGGCGGTCGCCTCCTAAAGCGTAACGGAGGCGCCCCAAGGTTCCCTCAGAATGGTTGGAAATCATTCGCAGAGTGCAAAGCAGAAGGGAGCTTGACTGCAAGACGTACAGGTCGAGCAGGACGAAAGTCGGGCTTAGTGATCCGTGGTACCGATGGAAGGGCCATCGCTCAACGGATAAAAGCTACCCTGGGGATAACAGGCTTATCTCCCCCAAGAGTCCACATCGACGGGGAGGTTTGGCACCTCGATGTCGGCTCATCGCATCCTGGGGCTGAAGTAGGTCCCAAGGGTTGGGCTGTTCGCCCATTAAAGCGGTACGCGAGCTGGGTTCAGAACGTCGTGAGACAGTTCGGTCCCTATCTGTCGCGGGGCGCAGGAAATTTGAGAGGAGCTGTCCTTAGTACGAGAGGACCGGATGGACGTACCGCTGGTGTACCAGTTGTTCCGCCAGGAGCACCGCTGGGTAGCCAAGTACGGACGGGATAAGCGCTGAAAGCATCTAAGCGTGAAGCCCCCCTCAAGATGAGATTTCCCAATTCGTAAGACCCCTTGTAGACGACGAGGTAGATAGGTTCGGCGTGGAAGTGCTGTAAAGCATGCAGCGGACGAATACTAATCGGTCGAGGGCTTAATCTACACCCCAAAAAGTGAAGCAGAGGCTGCGAAGGTGATTCCGATTACTTTTCGGGGACCCCGAGAGCACGAAGTAGGGGAGCGTAAAGGATGAAACAACGTAAGCTTCGATTCCAGTTTTCAGGGTGCAAACCCTGACGTTTGGTGATGATGGCGGAGGGGAACCACGCGTTCCCATCTCGAACACGACCGTTAAGCCCTCCAGCGCCAATGGTACTTAGATCGCAGGATCTTGGGAGAGTAGGACGTTGCCAAGCGAAATGAAGCCTCTCTGGTGAAAGTCAGAGAGGCTTTTTTGTTATTCCAGCGAAGAGGGTGCTTAGACCACGGCGGAGCCCGTCTTGAGGAGGGTAGTTGCCAAGCGAACCGAAGCCTCTCTGGTTAAAGCCAGGGAGGCTTTTTTGCTGTTCCAGCGAAGGGTGCTTAGACCACGGCGGAGCCGTCTTGAGGAGGGTAGTTGCCAAGCGAACCGAAGCCTCTCTGGCGAAAGCCAGGGAGGCTTTTTGCTGTTCCAGCGAAGGGTGATTAGACTGTATTCCCTTCGCCACATCCCAGTCTAATCGGTCGAGGAACCGGTCCGGCGGAATTCGCTGGGGGTGAGGCCGGAATGCTTTTTGAAGACCCGGTTGAAGGAGGCAACATTGTAATACCCGACAAGCTGAGCGATATCCTGGATCTTAAGATCGGTGTCCTTTAAGAGCTCCATTGCCTTGGACATGCGGACACTGTTTATATAATCGGTGAAGGTTGTCCCGGTTTTTTCTTTGAAATAGGTGGATAGATAAGCGCCGGTGATGTTCAATTTGGCCGACACGATGTCGAGGGACAAATCACTCCCAAAATGTCGGTTCACATAATCGAACACAAAGCTCGTGATGTGGTCACTCTCCGCCTTTTTATGCTGGAACAAGGCAGCCGACTGGGTAAGGAAATCCTGAAAAAAGGCCATGAACTGCTCTAAAGTACGGCACTCCTTAAGAAGCTTGCCGGGGGTGCGTTTTTTTCCAGATGGGGAAGGGGAATGCTCATGGAATACATCGTTTTGATAACCAGGTTAGTCATTTCGAGAGAGAGGTCATAGATCTGCGTGAGGGTGGCTTGCTTTTTGGCAGCCCTCTCCAGGATACGATTAACAAAAGGGATAACAAAAGAGAGATTGCCGGAGACCAGATTGGCGGCGAACTCTTTTTCTTCGGAAGCAGACAGCCAAATAACGGACAGCTGCTCCTCCTGACTGTTAATAACCTGTACCCCTTCCCCAAGCTTTCGGTAGGTTAACAAATCTTGAGCATGTTCAAAAGCGGGATTAAGCTCCAAGGGATCATATTTGGTTGGGCTCACGGCAATGGTAACGTCACAATACTGGACATCGAGCCTCAAGATCCGTTCGACCTTATCAAGGATGGCCGTTAATTCGGGCCGATCCTGATCTTCCCCGAACACCAAAGTGATGATTTGATCCTTTTCGATTTGGAAGGTTAGAGAATCACTGCACTGGGAAAACAAGGAGCTGATAAATTCCATGATGTAATTAGAAGCACGGCTTTGATCCATCCCCATCTCCGAGACGAATCTTTCTTTATATTTCAGGTCATACAAGATTAGCTGGAATGGCTTGGTGGAATCAACCGGGATGGCTTTGTCCGGAAATCCGGGGTGGATCCTTTTGGTTTTGGACAGGTACGAGTATTGCTGAAGCAAAGAGTTTTTGGTATGAAGGTCCTTGTGAATATGTTCATTCGCCAGAAACAGCTCCTGAAGCTTCTCGCTGATCAGATTATATTCTTTGATCGGACTCTGCTTCGGAAGGGGAGGAGTCGGATGCATCGACTGAATGGATTGCAGGATAGCCAGGATGGGATTATGAAATCGGGTCGAGAAGAAAACAGAAACGGCTACGCCGACAAAAAGAGAGGCCAGAAGAACGGTTATGGTGATGACATTAAGGCGGAGGATTTTGTGGGAGATGTCGGCAAAAGGAACGACACTGATATAGGTATAGCCCGTCTCCGGCCCTTTCTCCGTAAAGTAATAATTGTTATCCAGCAAGAAGTACCCGGGATCAGGCGAACCGGTGGGATAGTTGTCCGGAATAAGGGTTCCATTCGAGGAATAAAGCAGGGAACCGGACTCATCAAGGATATAAAAGAGTCCGTTCGTTTTGACAGGATGAAACTGCTCGTAAAGTCTGTCGCTGTCCAAAAATCCTATGATCCCGAACTGGGGATTGGAAGGCTGTTTCACGATGATCGGCATGAGTCTGCCTAGGAAGGTCGTATAAAAAGCATTCGTCTCCTTATAATCCGCGGCTGGGTACAGCCGGAAGGTAAACGAACGTTTCAACTCCTCTTGCCAAAAAGACTCCGGGTAAAAGTCAGACTGGTAAAGCTTGGTGAACATGGTTTTCGCTTCACGCGTTCCGAATTGATCGATTACATATTGAATGTCCGCAAAATAAAGCGCCACATCTTGAAGGAAGAGAAGGGAGTTGTTCATGGTTCTTTGAAGCTCGAGCTGCTGCTGGCTGGCCAGGCTATAGTTAAAGTGTTGGGTGCTTCTCTTCAATACCTCCGTTCGGTCATTAACGGACAAGCCGATCAGGAAGCCTTTGATCAACTTGATATGCTTCTCATAATTGGTCACGGTGGAGTTCAAATTCAGGCTGCTGTTATGGATAATCTCCTCTTTGATGCTGCTGCGAAAAAAGGAGTAGGTAATCAGGTGCAGAGACACCAGGAGCGTAATGATGGCGACAAAGCTGGCGAGCAGCCGATAAAAAAGCGAGCCTCCGTGGTTTTTAAGGTGGATTCGTTTGGCGGTCATAGAAGCCCCTTCCCATTAGCATAGGTAGCTTAAGTATACCATGCAGGAAGAAAAGGGCTCTTCTTACTTTTATCGATTCTTCTCCTTTTTATAGGTTTTCGAAAATAAGCAAAGCTTCCGATGGACTCATCATAGCTTTAACGGATTTTTCCATGCTAAGATGTCCTCATCCCAAACCACGGAGGTTATGCCCTTGAATGAAATAACCGCGGCCGCCCAGCCCTCCGTATCCTCAGCCGTCAAACGCTCGGTACGGTCTTCCCCTCTTCAAAGATGGAACAAAGGCAAATACCTGCTTCTGCTCTTCCTGCCAACCCTCCTTTACTATCTGATGTTCAAGTATGCTCCCATGTTCGGCCTTATGATTTCTTTCAAGAATTACAACTTGTTTAAAGGGATATGGGCAAGCGATTGGGTGGGACTCAAATATTACCGCTTGTTTCTTAACAATCCCGATTCTTTCCTCTTGATTAAAAACACTTTCCTGCTTGGGCTGTATAAGCTGGTTTTCGGCTTTCCGGCTCCCATTGTTCTGGCCATTCTGATGAATGAAGTGAAGAATGCTTTCTTTAAACGATTCGTTCAGACGGTCAGTTACCTGCCTCATTTCATCTCCAATGTGGTGGTGGCGGGCATGGTCATCCTCTTTCTCTCGCCGTCCAGCGGAGTGGTTAATCACATGCTCCAAGCCTTCGGACTCGATCCGATCAATTTTATGGTCAAGCCTGACTTGTTCCGCCCGGTGTATGTGCTCTCGGAAATTTGGCAGCATGTCGGCTGGGAAACCATTATCTATTTGGCCGCCCTGACCTCCATTGATCCCCAGCTGTATGAGGCCAGCGAAATGGATGGGGCGGGCAGGTGGAAGAAAATCGTTCATGTTACTCTACCCGGCATCACACCGGCCATCGTCATTCTTCTTATTCTTAACGTCGGGCACGTTCTGGATATCGGGTTCGAGAAGGTGTTCCTGCTGTATAACCCGGCCGTTTATGAAACGGCGGATATCATCAGTACCTATGTATACCGGACAGGGATCGGCCAGGGCAATTACAGCTACGCGACGGCTATCGATTTATTTACGGGGATCGTCAGCCTGGTGTTTATCTATTCCGCCAACTGGATAAGCCGAAAAGTCGGGGATACCAGTTTATGGTAAAGGGGGGGGAGCAAGATGAAAGCCAAATGGAATGGGACGGATCTTATCATTGGAATCCTGCTGCTCGGTGTCGTGGCGGCGACTCTTCTGCCTTTTGTGTATATGATTGCCGTTTCCTTAAGCAAGGACGTTTATGTTCTGAAAGGGGAAGTCAGTCTTTGGCCGAAAGGCTTTAATCTGAAAATGTACCGGCTGGTCTTGAATGATCCCCGGATCACCACGAGCTATTTGAACACGATCCTCTATGTCGCCCTGGGAACAACGGTTTCTCTGCTCATCACGTCAGCCGGTGCTTTCGCTATCTCCAAAAAAGAGATGCCCCTGCACAAAACCTTCACACTCCTGATTGTCTTCACCATGTTCTTCAGTGGGGGAATGATTCCTACCTTTCTCGTCGTCAAAAGCTATGGATTGATCGATACGATTTGGGCAATGGTCCTGCCAACCGCCATAAGCACGTGGAATTTGATCGTCATGAGGACCTTCTTCAGCGCGATGCCTAAGGAGATAGAGGAATCGGGCAAACTGGATGGGCTCAACGACATAGGAATCTTTTTTCGGCTGGTACTGCCTCTATCCACAGCGGTTCTGGCGACCATCGGCCTTTTCTACGCGGTTGGCATATGGAACAACTTTACTTCCGCCCTCCTGTATTTACGCGACCAGGATAGGTTCCCGCTTCAAGTGGTTCTCCGCAATATTGTCCTGCAGGGCCAGATTACTTCTTCCGACGTTTCCAGTGTAGGAGGGGATAACCTGGTGGTAGACGATTCGCTTAAGTTTGCTACGATTGTGGTATCCACCCTGCCGATTCTACTGGTTTATCCATTCCTTCAAAAATATTTCGTTAAAGGCGCCATGATCGGCTCTGTGAAAGGCTAGTAAGCGCTTGATATAGGTATCCGTTAGACATACCATATAAAGGGAGAATGAGGTCATGAGAAAAGGATTGCCGATATTTATCGCAGCAGGGATGATAGTAACCACGTTTGCCGGGTGCTCCAGCAAGGGGGATGACCGTGCAGCGGCTACGCCTACGCCTGGGGGAGAGGGAGCGACTGCGGTTAAGGAGCAGACCTTCACGTTTCTGGATAACTCCCACCCGAGTTGGCCGTACAACAAAGATGCTCTGGTTTGGAAGCTTTTCAAGGAAAAAACGGGGGTAACCCTGGATGTTCAAGTCCCGTCCGGTAAAATTGAGGATGCTCTAAGCGTAACGGTGGCTTCGGGTAATTTGCCGGATCTTATGTTTACCCTTAGCAAAGGGCTAGCCGACAAATACGGCCAGCAGGGGGCCTTGGTTAATATTTTGGACTATGCCAAGGATATGCCGAATTTCAAAAAGTGGATGAGCGAGCATCCGACCGAAACCCAAAATGCCCTCTCTTCCGATGGGAAGATGTACTTATTCCCCAATCAGGGGATCGGGGAAACCAATCGGATGAACTGGATGTACCGCGAGGATGTGTTTAAGAAGCTTGGCCTTAGCGAGCCCCAAACGTGGGACGATTTGTATGCCTCCCTTAAGAAAATCAAAGAAGCCTACCCTAAGAGCTATCCCTTGTCTTTCCGTTCGGGTCTTCAGTACATCCGAAATTTTGCCCCCGCCTTCCAGACCGGGCATGACATGTACTACAGTTTCGAGCAGAAAACTTGGCGCTACGGTCCTGTCGAGGACAATTACAAGAAGCTGATCGAGTACTTAAACAAATTTTACAAAGAGGGCTTGATTCCGCCTGACTTTCTTTCGGTGGATACCAAGGTGTGGCAGGATCTCATGTCAACCGACCGTGCGTTCGTGACCGTGGACTATATCGGCCGGATCGATTTCTTCAACTCAGCCCTGCGCAAGGACAATCCGGCGTTCAATCTGGCTTTCATGGCTACCCCTGCCGGTTGGAGCGGAGGGCCGCGTAAAAATGCGTATACGCAATATGTCGAGGCGGGCTTTATGGTGTCGTCTACCTCGAAGAAGATCAAGGACGTCATGAAGTTCTTTGATTTCTTCTATACCGAAGAAGGACGGAACCTGGTCAGCTGGGGCAAAGAGGGTACGACCTATCAGACGGTGAACGGGAAGAAACAGTTTATTGAGAAGTATGCGGATGTAGCCGACCTACGGAAGAAAACGGGATTGTCCACAGATGGCGCTTATATCCTGTTCGATTATGATGCCCATCTTTCGCTGTCTTCTCCCGAACTGCAGACCGCCTACAAGCAGGCTCCTCAATACGACAGCGAGCAGCAGCCTCGTCCTGCGTTTACGCCGGAAGAGATGGAGATCCTGTCCACGGTAGGAGATACCATCACGAAGAAACGCGATGAGAATATTACCAAGTTCATCCTGGGAGAACGCAGTTTGGACGAATGGCCGAAATACGTGGAAGAGATGAAGAAGCTTGGGCTGGATAAAATCACGGAAATTTACAAAACGGCTCATGACCGTTCTCAAAAAGCCCAGCAAAAATAGCCTGCCGGATCGCTCCGGCACACATTAGGAGGCGTAACAATGACTTACCGTGCCGTAGTAGCGGGAGGAGGCGGCATTGCCGTCCGGCACCTGGAAGCCATGCAGGAAATAGAAGGGCTGGTACCGGTGGCCGTAGCCGAAATCCGGGAAGAGAGGGCGTCGGAGCTAGCCTCCCAGTTCGGGATTAACGCTTATACCGATTACCGCGTCATGATCGAGAAAGAAAGACCGGACCTTGTCATCATTGCTCTTCCTCATTTTCTGCACAAAGAAGCTTCTCTGTTTGCAGCCGCGCAGGGCTGTCACATCTTGCTGGAGAAACCGATGGCCCTTACCACGGAGGAATGCGACGACATTATCCAGGCTGTGCGTGAGAGCGGCACTATACTCATGGTAGGCCATACGCAGCACTATATTGCGGAGAATCTGGCGGCTAAGGACTTGGTCGACAGCGGGGAACTGGGAGAGCTGGTCATGATTCAGGAGGTACGGCACGTTCCGTATGACCGGCCGGACCGGCCCGGATGGTTCTTCGAGAAGAGCAAGGCGGGAGGAGGAATTCTAACCAACCTGGGCTCCCATTCCATTGACAAAATCCAGTGGTTGACCGGCTCTCCGGTGACCCGAGTGAAGGCTTCCGTCCATCATGGAATGGACAGAGGCGATGTAGAGGGAGCCGGAATGGCCTTCCTGGAAACGGCCACTGGAATCCCGGCGGTTATGGTGCAGTCGGTTACCCGGGGATGCCCCGCCATGAAACCGAACTTATGATGAGAAACGGAAGGATCCGTTTGCAGACCGGCACCGGCCTATGGGTTAGCGAGGGGGGCGAGTACCGGCAGGTGGAAGTACCTCCTCAGGACAAACCGTTTGTCCTTCAATTCCGGGAGCTTCTCGAATGTATGCGTACGGGAAGAGAGCCGGAATGTTCCATGGCCTATTCCCGGAGCGTAGTAGCGGTGGTGGAGGCGGTGTACCGTTCCAGTGAAGAAGGGAAAGAACAAGATGTCGACCAAGAGAAACTTTCTTAAGGAGGCAGGACATGTTACTGGAGCCGGTATCGGCTGATCGGATCGACGATCTGGTTCAGCTGTGGAACGAAGAGTGGGGAAGCTCTTTTCCCATGCGGGAAGCTTTAATGATTCAAAACGTACTCGGCGATCCCAATCTGCTCGAAGAGGGAACAAGAGTGGCCATTGACGAAGACTCGAACCGTGTCATCGGGTTGGTCGTTTCCAAGCAGTGGAGGGAAAAGAAAGACGGACTGGATTTCGGAACGGAATCCGGATGGATTCATTCCCTGTTGGTATCCGGTTCGTTTCGCCGGCAGGGGCTGGGGAACCGACTGCTTGAGCTGGCGGAGGATGCTCTTCTGAATAACGGGGTGCGCCAAGTACATCTGGGGAACGACTTTCACCGACGCATGTTTCCAGGCGTGCCGGAAACGAACCCGGAAACGATGCTCTGGTTGGAGAGAAGAGGATACGTTCGGCAGGCGGAGGTTATGGATCTCTATAGGGATGACGAGAAGGCCGAACCCGAACCGCTTCCTGAAGGGAACGGAGTCACCTTCCGCCTAGCGGAGGAATCGGACGCCGGAGAGCTAAACGCCTTCTTAACCCGCTGTTTTCCGGGAAGATGGTCATATCAGACACTTCATTATTGGGAACTCGGCGGTACGGGTAGAGAATTTGTTATCGCGGAGAGGGAGGGGGTGATGATTGGCTTCTGCCGGATCAACGATTCGCATTCCCCTCTCCTGGCCCAAAATATTTATTGGTCTCCTTTGTTTGAGGATGAGCTCGGCGGCATTGGGCCGCTAGGAATTGACGAACGTTATCGGGGACACGGCTATGGGCTTGCCATCGTCCAGGCAGGGATTCACTTTCTGCATGCGCGGGGCATCCGCAAGACCGTGATCGATACGACGGCCTATGAAGACTTTTATGGAAAGCTCGGCTACCGTCCTTGGAAACGTTACGTCCGCTATCAGAAGCTTCTTTGATGATTGCCAGGTCGAAAGGTAAAGTTCAGTCGCCTCTTCTCTTTAAGGTTTGAAAAACCAAGAAGGAGTGAAGAAGTTATGATGAACGCAGTGATGAGAAGGGTTAGGAAGCAAGCATGCGTAATGTTGGGGGTTTCAGCCTTGTTATCCGCTTCTCTGTTTCTTCCCGGCACGACTTTGGCAGCAACCCCTTATGACAATGCGGTGCTGGCGGATCATCCCGTCGGCTATTGGCCGATTGCCCCTGGAGCGACGACAGATTTGACCGGGCACGGTTTGAACGGTTCATTTACCGGAACTCCGTCTTCCACCATCATGCCCAATGGGGACACCGCACCTGTCTTTAACGGCATTAACCAATACTTCACCATCCCTGATCATCCTTACCTGGAAGTCACAAGAACGGGAGTTCTGACCATTGAAGCTTGGATAAGACCCGACGTTCTGCAGTTTGCCCATTCGGAAGGCAGCGGGTACGTTCATTGGATGGGGAAAGGCGAAGCCGGACAGCATTCCTGGGTGGCCCGTATGTATAACTATACGAATTCGGAGAACCGTCCCAACCGGATAAGCGGGTATTCGTTCAATTTGACCGGCGGTCTCGGAGCCGGATCGTATTTTCAGGATCCGGTAACCGTCGGGGAATGGATTCATTACGCCCTAGTGATCAATACCGTTAATACGAGCAGTTCCTATACAACCGGCTATACCAAAATCTACAAGAACGGCGTTCTCCGGGATCAAGACCGGTTATCCGACTACAATATTATCCCTGGAGACGGCACGGCCCCGATGAGGATCGGTACCCGGGACCTGGCTTCCTTCTTCCAAGGAGCGATTGGCAAAGTGGCCGTCTACGATTATGAGGTCACCCCGACTCAGCTTGCCGCCCATGGAAATGTCATGAATGCTACCCGGTTGACCACCCCTTCGACTAACGTTACGGCAAGCAGCGACGACGGCAATGTGCCGGCCAATACGCTGGATGGCAGTCTGGCTACCCGTTGGTCCGCTAATGGAGACGGGCAGTGGATTCAGTGGGATTTGGGTGCCAGCAAGACCGTCGATCATGTGAAAGTGGCCTGGTACAACGGGGATGCCCGGACCGCATCCTTCGATATTAAAGTCTCGAACGACGGGACTACCTGGACCTCGGTCTACAGTGGAGCGAGCAGCGGAACAACATTAGGGCTTGAAGCTTACGACCTGGCCAATCCGTCCGCCCGCTATGTCCGAATCATCGGCCACGGCAATAGCATCAACTTGTGGAACAGCATCACCGAAACGGAAATCTGGGGATATTAAGGCAGGGGAATAGTCGGGCCGGACTTGCCGCAAGCTAGACTTAGCCTTAAAGAAAGCGAGTGAGTTGGCATGGACCAAAAGCCCGATAAGCGCCCGCAAGCGCCTCATGCCCCGGCAGAGGTTAAGCTGGTGGCGGAAATGCCCGAGGACAAAGAAATTCAGGAGAACCTCGAAGAAATGAAAAAGAACGACGGCTACCCGGGATCCTGCGGGATCTGACCGACGAAGGATGAGAAAAACCGCCGAACTCCGTTCGGCGGTTTTTGGTGTTGAGCTTAAAACAAATTCAGCCGGCCAATCCTCTGAACGGCCTCCCGGAGTCTTTCCTCCGAGGTAAGCAGGCCCATCCGCACATACCCTTCCCCATGGGCGCCGAAGCCGATTCCCGGGGCCGCCACCACTTTGGCCTCCTGAAGGAGAAGATCGGCAAAGCTGCTGGAGGTGTGGCCTTTCGGGACGGGCAGCCAGGCGAAGAAGGAGCCCTGGGATGGCGTGGCCTCCCAGCCGATTTCCTGGAGAGCGCTGAACAGGGCGTCCCGTCTACCCCGGTACAAGGCCTGAAGCTCGGCCACACAATCCTGGGAGGCGGTTAGGGCTTCTGCGGCGGCCGCCTGAATTCCACCGAAGAGGCTGACGTAATAGTGGTCCTGCATAAGATTGATCACCCGGATGATGTCCGGATTACCTAAAGCAAAGCCCACGCGCCAGCCGGCCATGTTGTAGGTTTTGGACAGGGTATAGAACTCTACGCCTACTTCCTTCGCTCCGTCATGCTGAAGGAAGCTGATCGGCTTCTCTTCGAAGCCAAGGGCCCCGTAAGCAAAATCGCTTGCCACCACGATCCCGTTCTGTTCCGCGAACCGGATCGTCTCTTCGTAGAAGGAAGAAGGGGCGCAAGCGGCGGTAGGATTGTTGGGATAATTGATGAACATCAGCTTGGCGGCGTCCAAATCCTGTGGCGAAAGCTCCGAATAATCCGGAAGAAAGGCATTAGAGCTTCGCAAAGGCATAAAGACCATGCGGGCCCCGGCCAGTGCCACGCCGGACCAATAATCGGGATAGCCGGGATCCGGTACCAGGCAGACATCACCGGGATTCAGGAGGCACTGGCTGATCTCGACGAGGCCGGTTTTGCCGCCGAACAGAATAGCGACTTCCTTCTCGGGATCGAGCGTTACCCCGTAGTCTTCCTTGTAGCGCTTGGCGATGGCTTCCTTTAGGAACGCAAATCCGCTGAACGGAGGGTATTTGTGATAAAGGGGATTGGCCGCTTCCTCTTGAAGCTTGCGGACAATGTGGGCTGGGGTAGGCTGATCGGGATTTCCTTGGCCCAGGTTGATGACGTCATGCCCGAGGGCAGTCTGTTCATTGGCCTTACGGACCAGATTGGCAAAAAATTGAGCCGGAAGCTCTCTCATCCGGTCGGCCGGTGTGATTTGGATGCCTTTAGGCAGGCGGCTGTTCATTTGGTCTTCACTCCAGTTCTCATCATGACAATAAAACCAATTTACCATGTTTCGTTGTTCAAGTATAGGACAACCCGTGCATTCAGATCGGTTCAACAGGGATTGAATTGCCGGTAAACTTTCCTTATAGTGAAAAGAAGGAAGGGCTCATCCGGGTACCCGGAAATAGCCTGCTGAAGGAATGAGGAGTGAAACCATGGACAGAAGCAAGCTGAACGTAAGCGTTCTTCAAATGGATGTAGCCATAGGAGATCCGGACGCCAATTTTGCGGCAGTGAAACGGATGTTAAAGGAAGCGGTAGGAAGGGAACCTAAGCCGGATGTGCTCATCCTGCCAGAAATGTGGAACACGGGCTATGCCCTCGACCGCATAACGGAGCTCGCCGACGAGAACGGGGAGAGGACAAAAGCATTTTTTGCGGAATTTTGCCGCACCCATCAAGTAAACATTATCGCCGGTTCTATTGCAGAGAAGAGGGACGGCGACGTTTATAATACCATTTACGCTTTTGACCGGGAAGGACGCCTGGTGTCCGACTATTCGAAGATCCATCTGTTTCGTCTGATGGACGAAGAGAAATACCTTAAGGCCGGGGACAAAAGAGGACGATTGGAGCTTGGCGGGGTTCAAGCAGGAGCGATGATCTGCTACGATATTCGTTTCCCGGAGCTCGCGCGGACGCTGGCCCTGGAGGGAGCCCATGTGCTGTTCGTACCGGCTGAGTGGCCCAATCCAAGGCTTCACCATTGGCGTACCCTGCTCATGGCCCGGGCCATCGAGAATCAAATGTACGTGGTGGCCTGCAACCGGGTAGGGATAAGCGGTACCACGGAATTTTTTGGACACTCGCTTATTATCGACCCGTGGGGTGAAATTCTAGCCGAGGGCGGGGAGTGGGAGGAAATCCTGACCACTGAGCTGGATCTTGAACTGGTGGAGGGGATCCGCCGCCAAATACCGGTGTTTGAGGACCGGCGGCCGTCTCTATACCGCCAATCCGATGAAGGGTAACTTCTGGGAAAAGGATTCTGATCAGACTTTTCACCAAAAAAAGCCGCCATGGGAATGGCGGCTTTCTCACGGACGAAGCGTTTATTTGACTACATCGGTCAAGGTCGAGATGAAAGCCTCCGCGGCCTTGGACAAATAGCGCCCTTTCCGGTAGGCGATCACCAGTGTTCGGAATGGAGCTCCTTCCAGATGCCGGTATACGGGGGTAAAGGAACCGGCCTGCTGCTTGGCGATCATGGAGGGTACAAAAGCAATCCCCATCCCTGCGGCTACGAGGGATTGAACCGTTCCAATGTTGCTGCTCTCGAAAACAATATGGGGCTCGAACCCATGCCGGCGGCATAGATCCAGAGCAATGGTACGGAACCCTTGGCCTTTCTTCAGTAGAATAAAAGGTTCATTCTTAAGGTCGGCCACGCTGATCCGCCGGTTCTCGTCTGTTTGAGCGAGAGGGTGTTGGGGAGGAACCGCCAGACAGATCTCTTCTTCTATAAGCGTTTGACAAGATAGCGAGGCTTCCTCGAGAGGGAGCGTCAGCAGGCTGATATCGGTTTGACCGCTCGAAATGAGGGATTCGAGATTGGCGGAGGTATCTTCAATCAGAACAACCTCGATTTCGGGATAATTGGCATGAAAAACAGGCAGAACCAACGGTAAAATATGAGATCCGGTGATAGGAAGGCTTCCGACCACCAGCTTGCCTTTGCGCATCTGGGAAATATCTTCCATTTCCTTCTTGAGCTGGGCGACCCGGTCGAGAATGATCTGGGCTTTCTCCACGAAGACGGAGCCGGCATGGGTGACTTCCACGGAGTTCGTGTTGCGCTGAAAGAGTAGAACTCCGATTTCCTTCTCCAGCTTGGACAGCTGCTGGCTCAGGGATGGCTGGGCGATATGCAGCTTCTCTGCGGCCCGGGAGAAGTTTTTCTCGGTGGCGATTTGGATGGCATACTGAAGCTGTCTGAGTTCCATGAGATCACCTCTTATTATCTTTGCCTATAAATCTTATAGTAATTATATCTTGGAACAATGAAGAAGGAAATGCTAATATGTAAAAATAGAAAGCAAGAATGTAATCTTTATAGAGGTGACCATAATGGCAAAAACAATGTTCGAGAAGATTTGGGATAATCATGTTATCTATCAGGAAGAAGGAAAGCCCAGCATCATTTATATCGATCTTCACCTGGTGCATGAGGTAACGTCTCCGCAAGCTTTTGAAGGGCTTCGTCTTTCCGGCCGCAAGGTGCGCCGTCCTGACCTGACCTTCGCAACGATGGATCATAACGTTCCAACCAAGGACCGTTTCAATATTACGGACGAAATTTCCCGGCAGCAGATCGATACCCTGAGCAAGAACTGCGCGGATTTCGGCGTAACGCTGTATGATCTCAAAAGCGTGGATCAAGGCGTCGTGCACGTAATGGGGCCTGAGCTCGGTCTGACGCACCCTGGCAAAACGATCGTCTGCGGGGACAGCCACACCTCCACACACGGAGCCTTCGGTGCTCTGGCGTTCGGGATTGGAACGAGCGAGGTGGAGCATGTGCTCGCTACCCAGTGTCTGCAGCAGTCCAAAGCCAAGACGCTGGAAGTTCGCATCAACGGCAAGCTGAATCCGGGAGTAACGGCTAAAGACCTTATCCTTGGCGTTATTGCCAAGTACGGAACGGACTTTGCTACCGGTTATGTTATCGAGTATACCGGGGAAGCCATCCGAGGCTTGTCGATGGAAGAGCGCATGACGGTGTGCAACATGTCCATCGAAGCGGGTGCTCGTGCAGGTCTGATCGCACCGGACGAAACAACCTTCAATTACTTGCGTGGACGGGAATACGTTCCCCAAGGTGAAGCTTTCGAGGCCGCCGTCCAAGAGTGGAAGAAGCTCGTTACGGACGAAGGTGCTGTCTACGACCGCGTAGTGGATTTTGACGCCGACTCCCTGATTCCGCAAGTGACCTGGGGAACGAGCCCGGGGATGGGAACGAGCATCTCGGCAACGGTGCCGAATCCGGCCGATTTCACAACGGAGAACGAAAGAAAAGCCGCCGAGAAAGCCCTCGAATACATGGGCCTCACTCCGGGAACTCCGATGAGCGAGCTTGAAATCAACCGGGTGTTTATCGGTTCCTGCACGAACGGACGGATCGAGGACCTGCGTGCCGCTGCTTCCGTAGCGAAGGGCTACAAGGTTTCTTCCAAAGTAAACGCGATCGTGGTTCCGGGCTCGGGCCGTGTTAAGATTCAGGCGGAGAAGGAAGGACTCGACAAGGTTTTCACGGAAGCGGGCTTTGAGTGGCGGGATGCCGGCTGCAGCATGTGTCTCGCGATGAATCCCGACGTACTGGATCCGGGCGACCGCTGTGCCTCGACCTCCAACCGTAACTTCGAAGGCCGTCAAGGACGCGGAGGACGCACGCATCTGGTTTCTCCTGCAATGGCAGCCGCTGCTGCGATCCAAGGACGCTTCGTAGACGTCCGCGACTGGAAATTCAACTAACCGAGAGGAGTCCCTTTCTATGGAATCATTCAAAAAACATACCGGTCTGGCTGTTCCGGTCGACCGGGTTAACGTAGATACCGACGCAATCATCCCTAAGCAATTTCTAAAAAGAATCGAGCGTTCCGGCTTCGGCCAGTTTCTCTTCTTCGAGTGGAGATGGTTTGAGAACGGGGAAGTGAACGAGGAATTCCCGCTTAACCAGCCGCGTTACCAAGGCGCCTCGATCCTCCTGTCCCGTGCCAATTTCGGATGCGGCTCCTCCCGGGAGCACGCCCCCTGGGCGATCATGGATTATGGCTTCCGCGTGGTAATCGCTCCTTCGTTCGCGGATATCTTCTACAACAACTGCTTCAAGAACGGAATTCTGCCGATCAAGCTCTCGGAAGAGCAGGTGGAAGAGCTGTTCCAGCGCACGGCTTCTAACGTTGGTTACCAGCTGACCGTTGATCTCGAGAACAAGACGATCTCCGATGATCAAGGCTTGACGATTTCCTTTGACCTTGACGAGCACCGCCGTCAGTTCCTGCTTCAAGGGCTGGACGACATCGGGCTTACCCTTCAGCATGCCGATGCCATCAGCGCCTACGAGCAGAAGAACGAGCAAAGAATCGCTTATAAGTAAGAGCCTAACTTAACAAAATACCCGAAAATCCCCCATTGAAACAGAATTTTCTGGCAATGGGGGATTTTTTTCGCAACTTTTTGTCGGGAAGCTCGTCTAATCTATCGTCCGCACGCAGAATCTATTAAGTCCCAGAGGTGAATGATGAAAAAGCTTTTAGTCTCCATGTTGTCGCTGCTCCTGCTCACCGTTCTGATTCCCCAGTTTACTTTTGCCGCCCAAGCCGATATCAAGCTCTATTTCAACGGAAAACAGTTAAACCCAGAAGTCGCTCCCCGCAAGATCGGCGATTATTCGATGGTTCCTGTACGTATCATTTCCGAGAACATGGGCGCCAAAGTAAGTTGGGACCAAGCGAAGCAGATGGTGACCATAGAAAAAGCGGACATTTACATGCAGCTGGTCATCAACAAGAAAGAAGCTGTCCTTAATTCCAAGGCGATCACATTGGAAGCGGCTCCCGTGCTGCTTGCGGGCAATACGCTCATTCCGGTGCGGTTTGTCGCGGAGAGACTGGGACTGCTTGTGGATTGGGATGACGCCACCCAGTCGGTCTACGTAAAGACTCCTGATCCGTCTAATGGCGGAACGACACCGACACCTAGTCCGACACCAACCCCAACCCCTAAGCCGGGAGTTCCCCAGATTACTTCCATGGAATCGGTCGGGGATCAAATCATCATCAAAGCCAGCGGACCGATCAAAAGCAAGCTGATGTACCTGTCGAATCCGGAAAGGCTGGTTATTGACCTTCCGGGAACTACCTTCGGATCAGGCATCATGGTACCGGGTGCCGGTCAGATGGGGGGAGTGTGGACCGCGAACCCTTCCATCTCAGCCATTCGTTATGCCGTGAACGATCCCGCCACCTCGACCATCCGCGTAGTGGTTGATCTTAAGGTGAAATCGGGGTACAGCCTGATTGAGGACGGATCCAAAGGCCAAGTCGTGGTGCAGCTGAAAAATGCGAAGTACAAGGTTGTGCTGGATGCTGGCCACGGGGATCAGGATCCGGGTGCCATTTCGATCTCCGGCAAGCAGGAGAAGGACTTTAATCTGACCATGGTCCTGAAGGTCAAGAAGATTCTGGATCAGAACCCGAATATCCAGGTTTATCTGACCCGCAGCGACGATACGTTCGTGACGCTTGACGGACGCTGTGAGTTCGCGAATAACCTGGGAGCCAACGTATTCGTGTCGATTCACGGGAACAAATGGGTTCCTTCCACAAGCGGATCGGAAACCTATTACTGGAGACCCGAAAGCCTGTCGCTTGCCAACATTATGCACAAGAATTTGGTTGCCGCAGCAGGACTCCCTGACCGCCAGGTAAGACAGAACGATTTCCGTGTCGTCAAATATACGAATATGCCGGCGGTGCTGCTTGAAGTGGGATACCTTTCGAGTCCGAATGACGAGCCGCAAATGTTCAATGCCGCATTCCAGGACCGGGTGGCAGGCGGAATTGCCAATGGTATCAAGCAGTATCTGAACCTGAACTAAGGAGAGTGTCGTCGATGCCCAACAAATCATTACCGCTTCTTCTGCTGACGGCCTGTGCCCTTGCGGTTTTCTCCGGCTGCGGACAGAATAACAAAAACCCGGACAAAACGCAGGGGGCTGCGGTTTCGAGTCCTAGCACCAGCCCTAGCCCGAGCGTCAGCCCGTCTGCAAGCCCGAGCACGGCGCCTTCTCCGTCGGCCAAAACGGCTCCTCCCACGGAAGAGAAGGAAGTCAAAGCCAAGGTCTATTACGCCAATGCGGACGGAAGTCAGCTTGTGGAGAAAGTGTCTACTCTCCGCTATACGACCGATAATTCCAAATACCTTTCCGCTTTGAATACGATGAAGGTCAAGGTGGATGCCCAAGTCGTGCCTCTTGCGGAAGGAATGAGTTTCAACAAGGCGGATCTTAAAGAAGGAACATTGACCATTGATCTTACGGTGCCGAAGGAATCTCAACTGGGAGCTCCCGGGGAGCAGCTTTTGATCGATGCGTTGAAAAAAACTCTCTTTCAATTCGAGGAAGTAAAAGCCGTGGATTTCTTGGTGGACGGCAAAGCCGTAGACAGTTTGATGGGTCATGTCGGACTGGACCATCCGATCAAGAAATCTTAGCCTGTCCTTGGGACGGGAGCCAAGAAGCCGTTTGTCGGACAAGCGGCTTCTTTTTTTTGCCTAAAAAAATTCGTTTTTTTGGGATGGAAGGCATTGATAATTGGGTTAAACTCCGATAGACTGAAATTTAATGAAAGTTCGAAGTCAGCAGCAGGGAGGTGGGGCAGCAAGGATGACTTCCAAGCATATGCGTCAGGTTCTGGACACCATGGCTGCCATGTTCCCCGACGCGCATTGCGAGTTGAATCACTCCAATCCGTTCGAGTTAACCATCGCCGTCCTCCTGTCCGCCCAGTGTACGGATGAAACGGTTAATAAAGTAACGGTATCCCTGTTTGAGAAGTACAAGAAGCCCGAAGATTATTTGTCCGTGCCCTTGTCGGAGCTCGAGCAAGATATTCGCCGAATCGGCTTGTTCCGCAACAAGGCCAAAAATATACAGAAGCTCTGTGAAATGATCCTGGAGAAATATGACGGCCGCATTCCGGAAAAGCATGAACAGCTGGTCGAGCTTCCGGGAGTAGGGCGCAAAACCGCCAATGTGGTCGTTTCCAATGCTTTCGGCGTTCCGGCCATCGCTGTCGATACCCATGTCGAGCGTGTCTCCAAACGGCTCGGTCTCGCCAAGGAAACCGATTCGGTGCTAGAGGTGGAGAAGAAACTGATGAAGAAGATTCCTAAGGATGAATGGTCGTTAGCCCATCATCGCTTTATCTTTTTCGGACGCTATCACTGCAAAGCCCAGAATCCCCAATGCGAGGTTTGCCCGCTGCTTGAAACATGCCCCGCCGGCAAAAAACGTATGAAGTTGCCCAAGAGCAGGAAAACTAAGGAACATCAGCCTACAAGCCAAACATAGAAAATAATTAAGGATGGGATATCGAGATGAAATGTATTGCCGTTTACACCAAAAACTTTGAGTTGTTTTCCGATATATATGAAACGGTGCTGAGTACACCGCTCGCGGATAACGAAGAAAAAGAAATCGAAGGTGTCATGGTCAGCGAATCCGGCGAAGTTCCCGAGAATTATTTGGAACGCATGAAAACCAAGCCGGAAGTAGTCGTTATGAAAGTGAAGGACAAGGACATCACCATCCTCCAGCATGGAGACGTGTTCGAAATTTTCCTTCCGGAGAAAGAAAGTGCGCTTCTGTCCTAAGAGAAGCACCCTATAGGTTTAGGAAGGGCGGCCTTGTGACTAGGCTGCTTTTTCCTTGTTACGGGAAGATTTCGTTACAGACGGGTAGAGGAGAATGGGAAATGAATTCACAAGCAATCTCCCGGGCCGCCGATTCAATGAGGCAGGCGGGAGACAAAGGTAACGCCGAGAAGATGGGGGAGTTAAGAAAGAAGCTGGAGGAGAAGGAGCTTTATGTGGCCTTCTGCGGCCATTTCTCGGCAGGCAAATCCAGTATGATTAACAAGCTGTGCGGAACCCGGCTTCTGCCCTCCAGCCCGATTCCCACCAGCGCCAATGTGGTGACGATCCGCAATGGCGAGGCGTCGGCGATCATCCATCGAGCCGGTTCGGAAGGGAGCGGGGCGGCAGAGGAGCGGATCCCGCTGGAGGAACTGGACGCCTACTGCAAGAATGGAACCGACATCGAATCGGTGGAGATTCACCATCCGATTCCCTTGCTCAAGGGCCATACGGCGCTTCTGGATACCCCGGGTATCGATTCCACCGACGATGCCCATAAGATGGCGACGGAATCGGCGCTTCATCTGGCGGATGTGGTGTTCTACGTCATGGATTACAATCACGTTCAATCCGAAATGAATTTGGTTTTTACGAAAATGCTGAAGGATTGGGGAAAGCCCCTCTATCTGATTATCAATCAGATTGACAAGCACCGGGAAGCCGAGCTGTCGTTTGAGCAGTACCGAAGAAGCGTGGAAGAGGCTTTTGCCGGATGGAACATCGTCCCCGATGGAATCCTTTATTTGTCTCTTCGGCAGCCGGATCATCCCCACAATGAATTCTCCAAGCTGGTCTGGCTGCTGGACCGTCTCATGAAAGAAGCCGAGCCCCTGCGGGACTGGAGTGTCCGCCGGTCGGCGTTTCATTTGGTCGCCCAGCATGCCGCTTACCTGACGGACAGCAACCGGGAAGAGAAACTTTCTCTTCAACAGGCCGCGGACGCCGAGCAGGGGGAGGGAGGTTCTCTTCCAGCTCTTTACGACAAGTTGGCCAAGCAGCTTTCTGACGAACGGCAGAAGCCGGTGGCACTTTTTAACGAGTGGAAGAAAGAAATTAACAGCATCGTGGAAAATGCCAACCTCATTCCTGCTCCAACCCGGGATCTGGCCCATCATTATCTGGAGAGCCGCAGGCCGGGCTTCAAGACAGGCTGGTTTGCCAGCGCCGCCAAAAATCAAAGGGAAAGCGAGGCCAGACTGGCGGCTCTGCACGAAGATTTCAGCGGAAAAGTCACAGCGGCCCTGGAATGGCATCTTAAGGATTACCTCAAGAAGCTCGTAAACGCCTATGCTCCCGGAGAGGCCAGACTGCCCGGAGAAGCGGAGGCCCTACACGTAGAGCTGACTCCTGATACGCTTAGCGGGCTGGTGAGTACTGGGGCGGTCTTCTCCAACGAGTACACCATGACCTATTCCAAGCTGATGGCTTCGGAAATCAAGTCCGATTACCGCAAAATGGCCATGGAGCTGCTCGAAAAGCTGCGGGCGGCCGTCGAGCGTTCTTCCCTCTCCGAAGCGGATGCGCTGGAGAAGGAGCTCAAAAGGCTGGAAGGTAAGCTTGCCTCTTACCGGAAGCTGCAGGAGCTGGAGCAGGAAGAACAGACTCAACTTAACCAAGTGAAAGCGGCGTTAGCCGGAACAGGGGAGGAGCACGCTCCGCGTCTTCCTCATCCGGAAGATTACCGTGAGGTGCCGGGGAAAGCCCCGGGTACAGAAGCCGGTAAATCTTGGCCGGCCGCGGAAACGGGAGCGGCGGCAGAACGGAAGGCGGCTTCCTCTGTCGCCGTGCTGACAGAGGAGCCTCCCCAGGCGGCTGCCTCCCGGACGACTTCGCTTCTGACGGACCGGCATCACCGGGGCAGGTTGGAATCATCCGCAGGCCGCCTGAAGGAAGCGGCTCACCTGCTCCAGGAGATTCCGGCGATGAAATCGCAAGTTCGCTCCATGCTTGATAAAGCGGAAAGGCTGGAGAAGAACCGGTTTACGATCGCGTTGTTCGGTGCGTTCAGCGCAGGCAAATCCTCGTTTGCCAATGCGCTTCTCGGGGAAAGAATTCTGCCGGTTTCGCCTAATCCGACAACGGCGGCTATTAATATGATTCTTCCCGTAGACCAGGAGCACCCGCATGGGACGGTTGTGGTAAGGATGAAGTCCCCTGCTTATATGCTGGATGAGGTTCAGCACTCCTTGAAAGTACTAGGAGTGGAGGGAGGCGGCTGGGAGGACAGCTTAAGAAGCATCCGCGGCCTGACCCCGGATCGGGTGACGGAGGCCGGAAAGCCTCACTATTCTTTTCTTCAGGCGGTTAACAAAGGCTGGGAGCAGGCGAAGGAGCACCTGGGGCAGGAAAAGACGGTAGGTCTGAACGAGTTTGCCGAGTATGTAGCGGACGAGAGCAAATCCTGCTTTGTGGAAACGATCGGCCTGCACTATTCCAACCCTTTGACGGATCAAGGGATTGTATTCGTCGATACGCCCGGAGCCGATTCCATCAATGCCCGGCATACCGGGGTGGCTTTCAACTACATCAAGAACGCGGATGCCATTCTGTTCGTAACCTACTACAACCACGCCTTCTCCCAGGCGGACCGGGAGTTTCTACTCCAACTGGGCCGGGTGAAGGATGCCTTCGAGCTGGACAAAATGTTCTTCCTCGTCAATGCTTCGGACCTCGCGGCGGATGAAGAAGAGCTTGGCCAGGTCATCCGTCATGTGGAGGACAATCTGGTCAAGCACGGAGTTCGAAATCCCCGGATGTATCCCGTCTCAAGCCAGCTCGCCGTTCAGGCGAAGCAAAGCGGGGACGGCCGGATGCTGCAGCAATCCGGAATCACAGTCTTTGAGGAGGACTTTATCCGCTTCACCCTCGGGGAACTGACCGACATGGCGGAGCGCTCGGCCCGTCAGGAGCTTACACGGGCGTCTGCGCAGCTTCAGGAATGGATCGGCCGCTCCCAAGAAAGCGAGGAGCAGCGGCAGGCGCAGCTAGGGGACCTGAACGCGGCCTACTCGGAAGCTTTGACGATGATCCAGGACCGGGAAGCTCCTTATTGGCGGCAGGAGCTGACGAAGGAGATTGAGGAGCTGCTGTATTATGTAAAGCAGCGTCTGTCCTTCCGCTTCGGGGAGCTGTATTCCATGGCGTTTAATCCTTCCTCCCTTCAGGATGACGGCCGGGATATCAAGCAGGCGCTGCGCTCCTCCTGGTTCGAGCTCGTGAGGCTCGTTTCCTATGACCTGTCTCAAGAAGTGCTGGCGACCACGCTGCGCATCGAGTCCTATTTAAACAAGAGCTTGGCCAAGCAGTTTGCTTCCGATGAAGCCGTGCTTCACTCCCGAATGGCAACTTATCCGGGAATGGACTATCCGGTGCCGGCTTTCCGCACCCCGCAGGTTCGGGAGCAGATAGAGGCAGGAGAAGCCGATATCAAGAGGCTGGCGGGCTATTACCGGAACGCCAAAGCCTTTTTCGAAGGGGAGGGCAAGCAGAAGCTCAGAAGCGTACTGGAAACGGATTTCAACGGTTGGATCCAGCTATTCGTTGACAAGCACAGAGAGGAATTCGAGACCGAATACGCAGCCCAATACGTGGAGGCCCGCCAGAATCAGCGGTCCCTTTTGACGGAATCGGCAGCTGAGCACTACGAAGGAATGAAGAGCGCGTTGGAGATGAAAGTTGACTTGAACGGGCTTCAGCAGAAACAAATTCAAATCGGAAAGATGCTGGAGTGATACCCGGGGATTCCGATGATTTAAAAGAGAACCGCAGATTGTCTGCGGTTTTTCTGTGTTCTATCGGATATATACGGAATTATGGTGGATTCCCCTCGTTGAAGGTTGCCAGGTAAGGTGTTAATATTCATAAATGTTATGGAATACCTGGCGACTTTTGGTTAGACTTCCAGAGGCGGCCCGGTAAATTTAATGGGGTAATCGAGCGGGGGGCTCATCATGAATGTATTTAGGCAGCTGAAGGAGTTTTATTGGTCGGAACGAAAGTTGTTATTTTCATCTATTTTTTGTTTAATGTGCGCTACGGCATTAGGCTTGGTTTATCCTAACCTTTTGCGCTATCTCATTGATGATGTCATCAAGCCGAGACAATTTCAGACGGTCCCTACGTTAGCCTTGTTAGTCGTCGGAGTGGTGACGCTAAAAGGCTTTTTACAATTTATCCACGGTTTTCTTGGGGGAAGGCTCGGAAACCGGGTCGCTTTCAACCTGAGAAATGCGCTGTACGAGAAGCTTCAGTTTCTGTCCTTCCAGTATTATGACAAAGCGAGAACCGGGGACCTGATGTCCCGTTTAACCGCCGACCTGGAAGCGATCCGCCAGTTTATCGGCTTCGGCTTCGCCCAAATCGTCAATGTGGTGCTAATGCTGGTCTTCGGCTGCGGCATGATGTTCGCGATCAACTGGAAGCTGACGCTGCTTACGATGGTCACTATGCCTTTCTTAGCCTTCACCGCCGTTAAATTCGAGAGCAAGATTCATCCCGCTTTCCGGAGCATCCGGCAGTCCATGAGCAGCATGACCACCGCGGTGCAGGAGAACATCACGGGTGTCCGTACAGTCAAATCCTTTGCCCGGGAGCCTCATGAGGTAGAGAAGTTCTCGATCCGCAGCGAAGAGTACAAGACGAACAATATCACGACGTCTTATATATGGGCCAAGTATTTTCCCGCTATGGAGCTGTTTGCGAATTTAAGTGTCGTCGTTCTGCTCGGAACCGGCGGCTATATGGTTATCAAGGAAAGCATGACCACCGGTGAACTGGTCGCGTTCTTCAGCTTGATCTGGTATATCATCGGCCCCATGTGGGGAATCGGCTTTCATATTAACAATTTCACCCAATCCAAAGCATCCGGTGAACGGATTCTGGAGATTCTTCACCAGTACGTTCATGTTAAGAACAAAGAGAACGCTCTGGAACTCAAGAGCGAGTCGGTAAAAGGACATGTGAAGTTCAACAACGTGACCTTCCATTATCCCGATAAGCCGGCTGCCATTACCAATCTGAACCTTGATGCTCCTGCCGGAACGGTGATCGGATTGCTCGGAGGCACGGGGGCCGGCAAGTCGACGGTCATCCAGCTTCTGATGAGGGCTTACAATGTCCGGGAAGGAAGCATCACGCTCGACGGGGTCAACATCAATGATATTACCTTGGACAGTCTGCGGAAGCAAATCGCGGTCGTGTTCCAGGAAACGTTCCTGTTCTCTTCCTCCATCCGCAACAATATCTCCTACGGCAACCGCGATGTGTCTATGGAGGATATTATCAAGGCGGCAAAGCTGGCCAAAGCTCATGATTTCATTATGGAGCTCCCCTTGGGCTATGACACGATCGTAGGGGAGAGGGGAATGGGCCTGTCGGGCGGCCAGAAGCAGAGGATTGCCATTGCCCGCGCCCTGCTGAAGGATCCGAAAATCCTCATCCTCGATGACGCGACAAGCGCCGTCGATATGGAAACCGAGCACGAAATCCAAGCCGGCTTCCGGGAATTGATGGCGGGCCGGACAGTATTCATTATTGCTCACCGGATTTCCTCGCTGCGTCACGCCGATGAGATCCTTGTTCTCGACGAAGGAAAAGTCGTTCAGCGGGGATCCCACGAGGAGCTGCTGGGCCAGCCGGGCCCTTACCGGGAAACCTTCGATATCCAATACGCCGATAAACCGGAGCCCAAAGCGGCTCCCCAAGCCGAACGGAGGATGGCCAATTGAGTACCGCGAACAAGCCTAACCAGAAGGGAACCGCAGAAGAGAGCAAGGAAACCAAGCAAGAGCGGTTCGTATATCAGGACGACGACGCCATCGAAAAGCCCTTTAACTGGAGCCAAATCCGGCGGCTCGGCACTTACATGAAGCCGTACAGCAAGCAGATGCTTCCGATTATCCTGCTCAGCATGCTGCTTGTGACCATGACGAAGCTGGCCATTCCCATGCTGATTTCCTTTGCCATCGACCATGCCTTAGAAGATAAAAACCTGAAGCTGCTCTATATCTTCGTCGGTAGCATGGCGGCCGCTTACCTCATTCAGTGGCTGGCGGGCAATTACCGGATCCGGTATACTAACATGATCGGACAGCGGGTCATTTACGACCTTCGGCATGATTTGTTCAGCCATATCCAGCGGCTGTCCTTCCGCTTCTTCGACAAGCGGCCGGCCGGCTCGGTGTTGGTCCGCATTACGAACGACGTCAATTCGCTGCAGGATCTTTTTACCAACGGGGTCGTGAACGTGCTGATCGACTGTGTCCAGCTGCTAGGAATCATCGTGATTCTGCTGACCTTTAACGTGAAGCTGGGGCTCGCGATCATGCTGACGGTTCCCCTTATGTTTATGGTCTCGACCACCTTGCGCAAAAGAATCCGGCTCGCCTGGCAGGATGTGCGGATGAAGAACTCGAGAATCAACGCGCATCTAAACGAAAGCATCCAGGGCATGAGGGTAACCCAGGCCTACACGCAGGAAAAGGAAAACATGAAGTTCTTCAGCAACATGAACGGGGTTAACCGCGTGGCCTGGAACAAGGCATCGGCTCTTAATCAGAGCTTCGGGCCGATTATCGAAGTCACAGGCGCGATCGGGTATTGCATTCTGTTCTGGTATGGCGCCAAGCTCGTGCAGAATGGGGAAGTCTCCATCGGGGTATTGGTCGGCTTCGCTACCTATATCGGGCATTTCTGGGAGCCGATTAACCGGCTCGGTCAAATGTATTCCCAGCTTCTCATCGCCATGGCATCGTCGGAACGCATCTTTGAATTTATCGACGAAGAGCCTACGGTTGCGGAAAAAGGGAATGCGCCTGCGCTTCCGAGCATTCAAGGCCATATTCAATTCGACCATGTCGTATTCGAGTACGAGCCCGGCCGTCCGGCGCTGCACCGGTTCAACCTGAAGGTTCATGCCGGCCAATCGATAGCGCTCGTTGGGCATACAGGCTCCGGCAAGAGCACCATCATCAATCTGCTGTGCCGGTTCTACGACCCGGTCGAAGGAAGAGTTCTAATCGACGGCCACGATATCCGTGATGTGACGATTCAGAGCCTGAGGTCCCAAGTGGGCATTGTGCTTCAGGATACGTTCATCTTCTCCGGGACGATCCGGGACAACATCCGGTTCGGCCGGCTGGAAGCGACGGATGCCGAGGTGGAGGCGGCCGCCAAGGCTGTCCACGCTCACGATTTCATCGTGAGTCTGCCGAACGGCTACGATACGGAAGTACAGGAGCGGGGCAACATCCTGTCCATGGGGCAGCGGCAGCTTCTCTCCTTCGCCCGCGCGCTCCTCGCCGATCCCCGTGTCCTCATTCTGGATGAGGCGACGGCGAGCATCGACACCGAGACGGAGCTGAAAATCCAGGAAGCGCTGAAAACGCTCCTTCACGGCAGAACGTCGTTCATCATTGCCCACCGGCTGTCTACCATCCGCCATGCGGACAACATCGTGGTGCTGGACCATGGCAAAATGATGGAATCCGGCAGTCACGAGGATCTGATGCACAAGCAGGGAATCTACTATGGATTGATTCAGGCCCAGTACCGGTTCCTCAGTGAAGCGGCGGGGCAATAAATCATTAATACCGACAGCTGCGGAGAAACCGCGGCTGTCTTTTTTTATTGGCGCCGCGCAGAGGTGATTTGCAAATTAAAGAGCGAAGCTTTACTCTTATAATAAATTTAATCCAAGATACGGTAGATGGAGGGAAGTGTCATGAAATCCACCCGGCTGCTGTGGCGAACAGCGGGCGCCATCGGCTTGCTGTCCACTCTGCTCTTTCTGTTCGGCTTCGTGTATGCCGTTCAAACGACCCTCAATCCGAAACCGACGGAATTGGGACAAGCCCCCGCCCCGACCCCGCAGCCTCAGCAAAATGCTCTGGACTCCTCCAAAATTCAAATTTTGGCGCTGGGGGATTCGCTTACGAAAGGAACGGGGGACACCTCGGGGAAAGGCTATGTCGAACGGGTAAAGGAAGGGCTGGCCAAGGATCTTAAGAAAGAGGTTTTCGTCTGGAACTATGCGGTAATCGGCTCGACCACCCAGCAGCTTCTCGATTCGCTTAACAAACCGGGAAGCCAGCTCCCCGACTTTATCAAGCAGTCCAATGTCATCCTTCTCACCATAGGCGGCAACGATATTTTCCGTACCGGGGTGAACGGGAACAACATTCTGAACAGCAAGGGTGAGCTCAACATCGACATGGACAGCCTGGCCAAAAATTTACCGGAAGCGACCGCCAGACTGGATAAAATCTTCGCAAGAATCGCGGAGCTCAATCCGAAAGCCAAAATCGTCTACACCATGTTCTATCATCCTTTTCTCGATGTGGATCCCGATCGCAAAGGCTCGAAGGCGGTACAAGATTTTGCCGATGCCGCATTCCGGAGCGCCAACAGGTATTCGAACATTACCGTTGTGCCGACCTATGATCTGTTTCAGCAGAATCTCTTGAAGTACTTGTATAACGATCATTACCATCCTAACCAGGAAGGCTATGCCCGCATGGCCGAACGGGTTCGGCAGGTACTGGAATAGAGGGAGGGGCCGTAAGCCATGGAGAAGGAAGTGATTCTGTCCGTTCATGGGTTAAAAAAGAAAATAAAAGACCGCTTAATCATCAAAGGCATTTCCTTCGATGTGAGGGCAGGCGAGGTTTTCGGCTTTCTCGGACCGAATGGCTCCGGTAAAACGACAACGATCCGTATGCTCGTGAACTTGATCCGTCCGACGGAGGGTACGATATCCATTTGCGGAATCCCTGTCGGAGAGAAGCCGGAAGAAGCGCTCGTTCATGTCGGATGCATCGTGGAAAATCCTGAGCTGTACGGGTATTTGTCCGGTTGGAGAACCTGGAGCATTTTGCCAGAATGTTCCCTAACGTCGGGCGCGAGCGAATTCAGGAAGTCGTCGAGATTGTGGGGATGGACCAGCGGATTCACGACAAGGTCAAAACGTATTCCCTCGGGATGCGGCAGAGACTAGGTATTGCCCAGGCTTTGCTCGGGTATCCTAAGCTACTGATTCTGGATGAGCCTACCAATGGCCTGGATCCGCAAGGAATTAAGGAAATGCGGGAGTTTATCCGCCGCTTGGCCGCCACGGGGCTAAGTGTCTTTGTGTCGAGCCACCTGCTGAGCGAAATCCAGCTGATGTGCGACCGGGTGGCCATTATCAGTCATGGCAGCGTGATTGCCGTAGGGGAAGTGAAGGAGCTGATTCAGCAGTCCGAAAGCACGGTGGTCTGGAAGGTGGCTCCTTATCGTGAAGCCTGGCCGCTGCTGCGGGAATATGCCGAGCCGTCGGCTGATACTCAGGGAGAGGAAGAACCCGGGGTTCTTACGGCCGAAACCTCGGAGATCGTCACGCTGATGCCCGCCGACCGAATTCCTGACCTTAACCGGAAACTGGTTCAGGCCGGGACTGACGTCTATTCAATCGTGATTAAAAATCCCACGTTGGAAGATCTGTTCCTGCGGCTGACGGAGGGTGAGAAGATTGGTTAGCTTGTATCCGCTTGTTAAGAACGAAACAATCAAGATGCTGAAGAAACGCCGGTTTCTCGTCGTCCTCCTTATCATTCTTATTCTCATCCCCATCTTTACCTACGCCCAGATGAAGGTCGCGGAGAATACCCGCAAGCAGCTGGGAACGACCGATTGGCGTGTATCCGTCAACAAGCGGATTACGGATTTGACGAACGGGCTCAGCAACAACATTCCCGAGGACTGGAAAAAGTGGCGCCGCGTCGAGATCCAGAGGCTCCAATATTCGCTTGATAAAAACGTCGATCCTTCGTCTCCTAACGGGGTAACTTTTACCCGGGATTTCTTAAAAAATTCGATTTCCCTTTTCCTTCCACTGCTTGTGCGGTGGTCGCTTCCGACCTCGTTCCTCCGAGCAGTCGACCGGTACGATGAAGCTGCTCTTGACACGGCCCGTCAGAAGATGGAAAATTCTCATGAGTAAGCTGGTCTCGCTCCTTCTGTTCGTCTCGCTCATCCTTTTGTCGACGGGAGTGCTGTCTTATTTGATCTCCGGGCTCGTTTTCGGCTATGGTGGTTGGGACATGCCGGTGCTGACCGGCTATCAGGTGACCGGTGATGAACTCAGCACCGAGAAGGTTCACGTCGTACCGCAATGGCTGTATCTCATCATGGAGTTCGGGCTGGCCTGGTTCAGCTGCACGGTGGTAGCCTGCCTGACGCTGATGGTATCGGTATTGGTTCGAAGCACGGCGGCGGGAATGGGCATCATGCTAGCGACGCTGATTGCGGGAACCATTCTGACGAACATGGTTTCTTCGTGGGAAAGCGCCAAATATTTGTTTATGATTAACCTGGATTTGGTATCCTACATGAACGCCACTCTTCCCCCGGTTCCGGGATTGAATCTTGCCTTTTCCCTGACGGTTCTCTCTATTTGGGGGCTGGCCGGGCTGGCGATCGCCTTCCGGGTGTTTACGAAAAGGGATATATTAGGGTAAACTATAAGAACAAGCGTTCTTGTTATGGAGATCCTCCCTGGAGGATCTAAGGTCATTTTAGAGATATAGGAGGCTGTTTGGATGGCCGAGCAGTTAAATCTTTTTGAGGAACAAGCGAATCCGAAGTCGGGAAAGTACGATGCGGATGACATACAAGTACTGGAAGGGCTGACGGCCGTCCGCAAAAGACCGGGGATGTACATCGGCAGCACGGGCACTTCCGGGCTTCACCATCTGGTATGGGAAATCGTGGACAACGCGGTGGACGAGCATCTCGCGAAGCATGCTTCCGCTATCGAGGTCACGATCCATAAGGACCAATCCATCACGGTGTTCGATAACGGGCGGGGCATTCCGACCGGCATGCACAAGATGGGGATCCCGACGCCGCAGGTTGTCTTCACCATTCTTCATGCGGGAGGGAAATTCGGCGGTTCCGGCTACAAGAAGTCCGGTGGCCTGCATGGGGTCGGGGCGTCAGTAACCAATGCGCTGTCCGAATGGCTCCAGGTCGACATATACCGCGACGGCAAAATCCACCGACAGCGGTTCGAGTATTGGGTCGACAAGGACGGCAAGGAGCATGTGGGAGAGCCGGTGACCGGACTCGAGATCATCGGCAATACCCGCCAGACGGGTTCGCGCATCACCTTCAAGCCGGACAAAAGAGTGTTCCAGGGCGGCATTAACGTTAACTACGATACGCTGGCGGAGCGGCTGCAGGAGATTGCCTTCCTGAACTCGGGCTTGAAAGTCACGATCAAAGACGAACGGACAGGCAAGGAAGATATCTTCCAGTATGACGGGGGAGCGAGCCAATTCGTCCAGTTCCTGAACGAAGAGAAGACGGTCCTGCACGACGTCGTCCACTTCCAGGCCGAGAAAGACGATATCGAGGTGGAGGTAGCCCTTCAGTATAATGACGGGTACACCGAGACTCTTGCTTCGTTCGTAAACTCCATCCCGACCCGCGGGGGCGGAACCCACGAGACCGGCTTCAAGACAGCCTTTACCCGGGTCATGAACGATTACGCCCGCAAGGCGGGCATCCTCCGGGAGAAGGACAAGAACCTGGACGGCGCGGATCTCCGGGAAGGAATGATGGCCGTCATCAATATTAAGATGGGCGAAGTGGAATTCGTCGGCCAGACGAAGGATCAGCTGGGCAGTTCCTCGGCCAGAAGCGCCGTCGACGCCGTTGTGTCGGAGAAGATGGCCGTCTTCCTGGAGGAGAATCCTTCCGTAGGCCAGCTTCTTCTCAAGAAAGCTGTTCAATCGGCGAAGGCACGGGAAGCCGCTCGCAAAGCGCGGGAAGAAGTGCGCAGCGGGAAGAAAGGCCGGAGCGAAAGCTCAAACCTGAACGGCAAGCTCACCCCGGCGCAATCGAAGGATTATATGCGCAACGAGCTCTTTATCGTGGAGGGGGATTCGGCCGGGGGCTCCGCCAAGCAGGGGCGGGATTCCAAGCACCAAGCCATTCTCCCGCTAAAGGGCAAGCCGATGAACCCCGAGAAGGCGAAGCTGGTCGACATTCTTAAGAATGATGAATACAAGGCGATCATTTCGGCTATCGGAGCGGGAGTCGGCTCGGACTTTGAGCAGGAGGGCAGCAATTACGGCAAGATCATTATCATGACGGATGCGGATACCGACGGGGCGCACATTCAAGTGCTTCTGCTGACCTTCTTCTACCGGTATATGAAGCCGCTCGTGGATGCGGGACGCGTTTACATCGCCCAGCCCCCGCTTTACAAGGTAACCAAGAAGAGCGGAAAGAACACGATGGAGAAATATGCCTTCTCCGATGAAGACCTGCAGAAGATCACGAAGGAGTTCGGTCGTAATTTCGAGCTTCAGCGGTATAAGGGTCTGGGCGAGATGAACCCGGATCAGTTATGGGAAACGACGATGAATCCGGAATCGCGCACTCTTTTCAAAGTGCAGATCGAAGACGCCGCGAAGGCGGAGCGCCGGGTAACCACCCTTATGGGAGATAAAGTGGACCCGAGGAAGCGCTGGATTATCGAGAACGTGGACTTTACGGAATATGAGGAGTAAGGGAGTAGTTAGATGGGAACACTGGAAGAATTTCTGCCCGCCTTTCTTGAGGACATTGTTAGCGACCGGTTCGGCCGCTATTCCAAATATATCATTCAGGACCGGGCCATTCCCGATGTCAGGGACGGACTTAAGCCGGTTCAGCGCCGGATTCTGTATTCCATGTATGATGCCGGCAACACCCCGGACAAGCCGTACCGCAAGTCGGCCAAGACGGTAGGGGACGTCATGGGGAATTACCATCCTCACGGAGACTCCTCCATATACGAGGGAATGGTCCGCATGGCCCAGCCTTGGAAAATGGGACACGTGCTGATTGACGGCCACGGGAACTGGGGCTCAATGGACGATGATCCGGCGGCCGCCATGCGCTATACGGAAGCCCGGCTTTCTCCTATCGCCATGGAGCTTCTGCGCGATATCGAGAAGCGGACCGTCCTGTTCAAGGATAATTTCGACAATACCAACAAAGAGCCCGTGGTCCTTCCTTCGCGGTTTCCTAACCTGCTGATTAACGGAGTAAGCGGGATTTCGTCCGGCTTCGCCACCGAAATTCCTCCCCATAATCTCCGGGAGGTTATCAATGCTTGCATCTTGCTCATGGAGAATCCGGATACGGAGCTCGACCAGCTGATGGAGATCGTCAAAGGACCGGATTTCCCGACGGGCGGCATCATCATGGGTGAAGAGGGAATCCGGGAAGCCTTCCGTACCGGCAAGGGCCGGATTTATTTGCGGGCCCGGACCGCTATTGAAGACATGCGCGGAGGAAAGCAGCAGATCGTCATCACCGAGATTCCCTACCAAGTGGTGAAATCCCGACTCGTAACCGTCATGGAGAACATCCGGCTGGAGAAGAAAGTGGAGGGGATTGCCGAGGTTCGGGACGAGAGTGGCCGTAACGGGCTTCGGATCGTCATCGAGCTGAAGAAGGAAGCGGATGCCCAGGGCATTCTCGCTTACTTGTACAAGAAAACGGACCTTCAGGTCGCTTACAACTTCAACATGGTGGCCATTGTCAACAAAACGCCTCGGCAGCTTGGCGTGCGCGACATTCTTCAGGCTTACATCGAGCACCAGAAGGAAGTGGTGACCCACCGCTCCCAATACGAGCTGGAGAAGGCCGAGGACCGGGCTCATGTGCTGGAGGGGCTCGTGAAAGCCCTGAACATCCTGGATGAAGTCATCGCCACGATCAAGGCCTCCAAAAACCGGCAGGATGCCCAGAAGAACCTGGTCGAGCAGTTCGGGTTCACGGAGCGTCAAGCCGATGCCATCCTGGTTCTGCAGCTGTACCGCCTGACCAATCTGGAGATCCATTCCCTGGAGAAAGAACTGAAGGAAGTTCAACGGACGATCGCTTACCTGCAAGGAATTTTGGGCAGCACCCGTAAGCTGATCAAGGTTATCAAGGAGGAATTGACGGAGATCCGCGATAAGTACGGAATCGACCGCCGTTCCGAGATCCAGGGAGAAGTGGAAGAGCTAAAGGTCAACCTGGAGGTTATGGTCACTCCGGAGGACGTGCTGGTTGCCTTGACGCATGAAGGCTATGTGAAACGAACCAGCAAGCTTTCCTTTACGCGCTCGGGCGGAGAAATCGGAAGCACCGGAATGAAGGAGGGGGACTACCTCCGCTTCATCTTCGATGTCAATACGATCGAGAATCTCCTTCTTCTCACGAAGAACGGGCAATCCTTCGTGCTGCCGGTTCATCAAGTACCGGAGTACAAATGGAAGGACACCGGCACGGCCATCGTGAATGTGATTCCGTTAGCCAAGGATGACCGGATCGTTAGCGTCATTCCGGTTAAAGACTTCCAGGCAGCGGGCAAGTCCCTTGTCTTCGTGACGAAACGGGGCAGGTAAAACGGACCGAACTCAAAGAGTACTACACGAATCGATCCAGCGGGATCGTAGCCTGCAAGGTTGGGGACAAAGACGAGGTCATCCACGTCCAGCTGAGCCAAGGGAATCAGGAGATCGTGCTGGTCACCAAGCAGGGAATGAGCATCCGGTTCCGGGAAGAGGAAGTCAATCCGATGGGCCGCGCGGCGGCCGGGGTACGGGGAATTGCTCTGAAGGAGAATGACGAAGTGATCAGTGCCGGGTGGGTCGATCCGGATGAAGGGGAGCTTCTCGTGATATCGGATCAAGGCTATGCCAAGCGTTCGCTCCTATGCGATTATCTTCAGCAGGGACGCGGGGGCAAGGGCATCCTCACGTTCGAGTTTAAGGAAGGCAAGCGGGTCAAGTCCAACGGAACCGAGCTCGTTCAAGCCTTTGCTGTGAAAGAGCCCTTTGATTTCATGGTGGTCACCAGTTCGGGAGAGAAGCATACGTACTCCACGGAGAAGACCCCTATCGAACAACGAAGCTCCATAGGTAGAACCCTCGTTCCTCTTGGAAAGGGCGAATCGGTCAAGGATGTGCTCCGGCTTCCTCAATCGTAGCTTCCGTTCGGGGGATTCAGTTTCTCGAGAAGAGCCATAACCAGATTCAGAACGGCCCAGGCCGGCATCGGTTCCTCCAGGGAACGGATCCAGTCCGGGTCGTTTTGGATTAATCCTTCGGCCCGGGCACGGGATAAGAGTTCTTCCTTGTCCATAGGGGTAAGCGGGTGCATAAAATGTTCCTCCTTGTCATTGCGCCTACTGACAGTATATGTGGAATGCCGTCAAAAGCTACATGATTCTATCGATTAATGAATTAAAATATTAATTGACTTAACCTTTTTTTCGCGCTCCTCCGATGGTATGATGGAGCTATGAAAAACCAATAGTACAAGGTATCGGAGGAATAACGGTATGTATTCAACGGATTTTATCAAGCTGTGGCACAAGCTTTCCAAAGACATGAAGAGCTTCATGGATTCCCAGCTGACCCCATCGCTGACCGAAAGCCAGCTGAACGTACTGGAGCACCTGCACCTTCAGGAACGCATGAAGCCGTCCGATTTCATCGAGTATCTGGAGACGACCCCCGCCGCGATCACTACGCTTCTCGACCGGATGGAGAAAAGCGGATTGATTGTCAGGGAAAGAGACGAGAAGGACCGGAGAATCGTTTGGGTCATGGCGACGGAGAAAGGCCAGACGGAATGCCAACGCGGCTTGGATATCCGCCGTCAGTTCGTGGAGTCCCACTTGAGCAAAATTTCTTCTCATAACCAGCAGCTGCTTGTGTATTTGCTTGGCAAGGTAGCGAGCAGCGCTTAAGCCCCAACGGGCCATAACAGGACGGCCAGCCAGCCGACCAATCGGCGTTCCCCCGGTAGGATTCCCAAGGGCGGACGAAAGTATCGCCTTTGGGTAGTTTGCGCCCAGGGTGGCTAACCCAACAAAAAAAGTGCGGAGACGTTAGCGTCCCTGCACTTTTTTTTGTTCTATTCGAAGGGAAGGTAGTCCGATTCCTCCCAAAGGGTCCACGGATAGAGATGGGGCGGCGGGGAATGAAAGGACAACGGTTCCTTTGTGGTCGGATGCTCGAAGGCCAGTCCGGTTGACCACAGGGCGATCTGCTGGCCGGGAGAGGTCCGGTCCGCCCCGTACCTCTGGTCGCCATACAGCGGACAGCCGGTGGCCGCAAACTGGACGCGGATCTGATGGGAACGTCCCGTTTGGAGCCGGACGGCCACCAGGCTGTATCCATCGCGGCTGCCCGACGTTCGGTAATCCAGAAGCGCCTCCTTGGCGCCCGGAGTTCGGGAGGATACGGCAGAAACCGTATTCGTCTTGAAGTCCTTCAGCAGGTAATGATGCAGCCTTCCTTCCCGAGGGGAAGGGGATCCATGCACCACGGCGGCGTACGATTTCCCTATGCTGCGGGTGCGGACGGCATCCGACAGACGGGAAGCCGCCTTGGACGTTCGGGCAAACACCATGACTCCACCTACCGGCCGGTCCAGCCGATGGACGAGGCCAAGATAGACGTTGCCGGGTTTGTTGTATCGAACCTTGATGTCTTCCTTGAGCAGAGTCAGCAGATCCGGATCACCGGAATCGTCAGCCTGCACGGGGACATTGCAGGGCTTCACCACCACGAGCAGGTGATTGTCCTCATAGAGGACAGGGATATCGGCGGAAGAAGCGGGCGTGTTCCCCATAGCTTCTTACGCCTCCCAACGGCCGAGAATGCCGCACGGCAGATTAAGACCGGAGGCCGTGATCGGAAGCCCGATTTCATCGCTAGTGATGGTTCCCCCGTGGTTTCTTTTCAGGGTAAGCGTCAGGATGTTGGTCAGTACCGAAGCCGATAGTCCCGTCGTATAAGAGTTAATCAGGAAGAAGAGAGGGTTGTCGGTCAGAACGGCCGTGCAGGATTCCACGAACCGGTACAGGTCCGCTTCGAGCTTCCACATTTCACCGCCCGGGCCTCTGCCATAGGAGGGAGGATCCATGATAATAGCGTCGTACCGGCTTCCACGGCGCTGCTCGCGCTGAACGAATTTGAATACATCGTCGGTAATGTAGCGGACGGGCCGGTCAGCGAGCCCGGAGAGGGCGGCATTTTCTTTGGCCCACTGCACCATGCCCTTGGCGGCATCCACGTGGCATACTTCTGCTCCGGCATAAGCACAGGCCGCGGTCGCTCCTCCCGTATAGGCAAACAGGTTGAGCACCCGAATCGGACGGCCCGCCGAACGGATCTTGTCCATCATCCAGCTCCAGTTGGCCGCTTGCTCGGGGAACAGGCCGGTGTGCTTGAAGCTCGTCGGGCGAATGTAGAATTTCAGGCCTTCGTACCCGATCGTCCACCGCTCCGGAAGCTTTACCTTCTCTTCCCATTGCCCGCCTCCGCTCGAGCTGCGGTGATAACGGGCACTGACTTGGGTCCAAACCTCGTTCTCCTTCTCAATCGGCCATATGATTTGAGGATCCGGCCGGCGGAGGACGAAGCCTCCCCAGCGTTCCAGCTTTTCTCCGTTTCCGGTATCAATCAATTCGTAGTCTTTCCACTTATTGGCAACTAGCATGTCAGAACCTTCCTTCGTCGGTTGTCCCTCCTATTCTACAACACCGGGGAAGGGAATATCCACCGGGGCCTCTCCTAAAGAGTAAGGGGCCGCTATTCTTGTGGGAAATGCGGCACCGAAAGGAAGAAATAGGATGTGAACCAAGGCGGAAAGAGGTATAATTAGGAAAAGGAAATAAGGATCAAGATCCACATCAAGAGAGGAAGACACCTAATCCCATGAGCCCAACCGTTAATCGCCTCCCATCCGCCGCCCCTTCCCGAAAGAACCGTTCCGCCTCCGCCAAAATGCTGTTTTCAGCCGCAGCTGCAGCCGTCCTGCTCGTTACCTCCGTCACGGCCCCTCAGGTGGCTCATGCCGACAAATGGTGGACCATGGAGGTTAACGCCAAGGCACAGGAACAGGCCGGGAATCCTGCTGGAGCCGTCCCTTATTGGAAGGAACTGATTCCTCATTTCGCCGGACTCGGCGAGTGGACCAACGCCGCCCTTTATGCGAAATCCCTGGCCAAGTATTACGACTCCGTTAAGCAGTATGACGAAGCCATCCGGTATTACGAGCTGGAGAATGAATATTGGCTGAAGGACGGCAAGGATTGGGGAGCGGCGGACACGATGCGGGCCGAGCAGATCCGCACCACCCTTGATCTCTATGTGTCGACGACCGACGAAACGGAAATAAGCTCGATGACCCGATCTTCCAAGGGAGGACTAGCCAAGTTCGAGCCCGAGTCGGGCGTATACATCGGCATGTATTCAGAAACCGATCCCCAAATGGGAAACAACTTCACCCGTTCCGAATCGATTTACGGCAAGAAGCATGCCCTGTATCTGGCGTATACGCCCTTTGACGTGAAGGCGCCGTTCCCTATGCAATATGCCCGGAATGCCAAAGCTGCAGGAGCCGCTCTCCAGTTCGGCTTCGAACCAACGGGAGGACTTGATGTAGTGCAGGACGGGCCGTACCTGCGCCAATGGGCAAGGGATGCCAAATCGACGGGGCTGCCCATCTTTCTTCGTTTTGCCAGTGAAATGAACGGGAATTGGACGAACTGGAGCGGCGACCCGGCGAAATACATCGAGAAGTTTCGTCTGGTGGCCAAGGTAATGAAGGAAGAGGCGCCGAATGTCGCCATGGTTTGGAGCCCGGGGGATGTGCCGAAATATTCGATGGCGGCTTACTATCCCGGGGACGAATACGTAGATTGGGTAGGCGTCAGCTTGTATACGGAGCCTTACGGCAACGGGGAGAAATCCGATCCCATGCTCGGGACGAGCCCGATAGAGCGTCTGGATGAGCTTTACCGTCTATATGCGGACCGGAAGCCCATCATGTTAAGCGAGACGGCGGTAGCGCACAAGACGCACAAAAACGAAGAGTCCTTCACGGAATGGACGAAGATGAACCTGGACCGGCTGTACTCCATAATGCCGAAGAGGTACCCGCGGCTGAAGGCGATCACCTACTTCAATTCGGATCTGAAATCCCGCGATTCCCAGAACGACTATCTGCTCCGGGACAATCCGGCGGTGATGGACCTCTACAAGAAGCTGATCGCCGATCCGTCGTTCCTCACCAAAGTGGAGCAGGGAGCGGAGCCGGCTGCCCCGGTCGGGTATGTCAAAGCGGAGACCAGCGCTTCGTTCAGCAAGGAAGCGAGAATCGTTCCTTTTGCCAAAATCCCGGATATTTACATCGGCCGCATCGACTACACGTTAAACGGCCGGCTCGCTGCCTCCCAGACCAGTCCTCCTTACGGCATCAGCTTGTCGGCTAGTGAGGTACCGGAAGGCTCCGTCCTCCAGGTACAGGTGTTTAACCAAGCCGGGAAGCAGGCCGCGGTTAAGTCCATTACGCTGTCCTCGCGGGTCAGCATTCAGCTCGACGGCAAGGACTGCATGTTTGAGCAGCCTCCCGTGATCCGTAACGGAAGCACCCTTGCACCCATGAGAGCGGTGTTTGAGGCGATGGGGGCGACGGTCCAATGGGACCAGGCGAGCCTGACCGCCTTGGGCCGCAAAGGGACGACCACGATCTCGCTGCCGATCGGACAGCTCAACGCCAGGCGCAACGGGGAGGTCGTGCCTCTCGAAGTGCCGGTGCAGCTAATCAACAATTTTACGATGGCTCCCGTCCGGTTCATCGGGGAAGCCTTCGGGGGCAAGGTAGAGTGGGACAACCGGACCAGAACCGTGAAAATCAGCACCCGTTAGCCCTCTAGTCGTGGGTATGCCAAAATTCTTTTCTCCAGCCGAAACCCGCCGCTCGCCGGCGGGTTTTTTCTTTTTTGAGGGCGGGGTGTTTGGAGTATGGCTTCTTTGGGGTAATACAATTTGAACTGCCCAAAAAAGACGGGTATGATAATACCAAAGCTTTACAGGACAGTCCATTAGCTGAACAAGGAGCGGTGCGTCTTTTGAAACGGGAAATGCTTTACGAACCGGATCTATATCTTTATCATCAAGGCAATTTGTTTCAAAGCTACCAGCTGATGGGGGCCCATCTTGCGGAGCGGAACGGGATGACGGGAGTGCGCTTTACCGTATGGGCGCCTAACGCAAGGCAAGTGGGCGTTGCGGGTGATTTTAACGGGTGGAACGGAATGTCCCATCCGATGGAAAGGGCGGGAGAATCCGGCCTTTGGACGGTGTTTATCCCGGAACTCGGAGAAGGAACCCCCTACAAGTACGAAATACATACCGGGCAGGGTGAGCGGATCCTGAAATCCGATCCCTATGCCTTTTTCTCCGAAGTAAGGCCTAATACCGCCTCCATCGTAACGGAGCTCAACGGATTTGAATGGACGGACAAGGAATGGCAGAGGAAGAAGCGGCTTCAGAAGCCTTACTCCAAGCCGATGAATATTTATGAGGTTCACCTGGGCTCCTGGAGGATCAAGGGAATCGAGGATTTCTATACGTACGAGGAATTGGCCGAGAGTCTCGTGGATTATGTCGTCGAAGCCGGCTTTACTCACATCGAGATCCTTCCGCTTTCCGAGCATCCCTATGACGGGTCCTGGGGCTATCAGATCACGGGGTACTATTCCTTGACGAGCCGCTACGGGACTCCACGGCAGTTCCAATACCTGGTCAACCGCTGCCATGAGAAGGGGATCGGCGTGCTGCTCGATTGGGTGCCCGGACACTTCTGCAAGGATGCTCACGGCCTGCGGCTCTTTGACGGCTCTCCGCTCTATGAATATGCCGATCCCAACCGGGCGGAGAAGCCGCTTTGGGGCACCTTGACCTTCGATTTCGGCAAGCCGGAGGTACAGAGCTTCCTCATTTCGAACGCCTTGTTCTGGATGGAGGTCTACCACATTGACGGGCTGCGGGTGGATGCGGTCGCGTCCATGATGCAACGGAATTTCGACAAGCCGGAGTCCATGTGGACGTTCAATGAGGACGGCAGCACGGAAGACCTAAACGCGATCGCTTTCCTGAAGAAGCTGAACGAAACGGTGTTCCGCTATCATCCGAACGCCCTCATGATCGCGGAGGATTCCTCGGATACTCCGCTCGTGAGTGCCCCCACGTATGAGGGAGGACTTGGGTTTAACTTCAAATGGAACATGGGCTGGATGAACGATATGCTCCGCTACATGAAGCTTCCTCCGGAGCAGCGGTCCCGGCATCACAACCTGATCACGTTCTCCCTCATGTATGCTTTCACCGAGAATTTCGTTCTGCCGCTGTCGCATGATGAGGTGGTTCACGGTAAGAAGTCGCTGCTTGATAAGATGCCCGGCGATTATTGGAAGAAATTTGCCAACTACCGGCTGCTTTATGCCTACTGGATGACCCACCCCGGCAAAAAGCTGATGTTCATGGGAGGAGAATTCGCGCAGTTCGCCGAATGGAAAGACAGGGAGGAGTTGGACTGGCTGCTGCTCGATTACGAGATGCACCGGAAATTCCAAGGCTTCTCCAAGGGGATGAACACTTTCTACAAGGAGCAGGAAGCCCTGTGGGAGCGGGACCATGACCCGGACGGATTCGAGTGGATCGACGCCGATAATGCGGGCCAAAGCATCGTCTCGTTTATCCGGCGGGGGAAGAAGCGGAAGGATGACCTCATCGTGGTGGCCAACTTCACTCCGGAAGTCTATCATGAATTCCGCATGGGAGTGCCGGCGCGCGGGGAATATGAAGAAGTGTTTAACAGCGACGATGCCCGTTTCGGGGGATCGGGACAGAGAAGCAGCGCCGGTGTGCTCCATGCTAAGGCCCTTCCCTTTCATTCCCAGAAATTCAGCATCGAGATGAGCATTCCTCCGCTTGCCGTCGTCATTCTGAAGAAAATTGCGGCGGTCCGGGCGAGCAAAGAGCCTTCCATCCGGCTTTCTTCCGCCAAAGTAAGAACCAAATCAAAGCCGGCCAAGCCGCAAAAGGAAAGGGGAACGGTCTGATGCACAAGAAAGAAATGGTAGCCATGCTGTTAGCGGGTGGCGAAGGGAAACGTTTGGGGGCCTTAACAAGCAATCTGGCCAAACCGGCCGTTCATTTCGGCGGCAAATACCGCATCATCGATTTCCCTTTAAGCAACTGCTCGAACTCAGGCATTGATACGGTCGGGGTGCTGACCCAATACCAGCCCCTTGTCCTGAATGCCTACCTGGGCATTGGAAGTCCTTGGGATTTGGACCGGCAGGAGGGCGGGGTTTCCGTGCTGCCTCCTTATGTGAAGCAGGACGGAGGCTCGTGGTATACCGGGACCGCCAACGCCATCTACCAGAACATCAGCTTCGTGGAGCAGTACGATCCGGAATACGTGCTTGTGCTTTCCGGCGATCATATTTACACCATGGATTATGACAAGATGCTCTCCTACCACAAAAAAAACCGTGCCGACGCCACAATAGCGGTGATGCCCGTCCCTTGGGAGGAAGCCAGCCGGTTCGGCATTATGAATACCGACGACGATTACCGGATCACCGAGTTCGCCGAGAAGCCGAAGGAGCCGCAGAGCAACCTGGCCTCCATGGGCGTCTATATTTTCAACTGGAAAGCTCTGAAGCGCCACCTCGAGCAGGATGAGCGCAATCCGGAGTCGGACAACGATTTTGGCAAGGATATTATCCCCGCGATGCTGAAAGAGGAGCTCCGGGTCGTGGCTTACCCCTTTAAAGGGTACTGGAAAGACGTGGGAACCATTCAGAGCCTTTGGGAGGCCAGCATGGACCTGCTAGAAACCAATCCGGAAATCAGCTTGAACGACAAATCCTGGAGAATTTATTCGGTTAATCCTAACCAGCCCGCTCAATTCATCGCCCCGGAAGCGAAGGTCAAATGCTCCATGATCAACGAAGGCTGTGTGGTTCACGGAGAAATTGAACACTGCGTGCTCTCCTATGGGGTCCGAATCGGGAAGAACAGCGTCATCAAGGACTCCGTGATCATGCCGAACGCGATCATTGGAGAGAATGTTACGATCCAGCGTGCCATCATAGGGGAGGGTGTCATGATCGAGGACGGCCGTAATATCGGCGGCACCAAAGACGAGCAGGAGGACATCCTTCTGATCGGAAGCTTTGAAACGCTGAATTAGCCATTATTTGTCAAAGGAGCGGTTGTTCATGAAAGATGTAATGGGTGTCATCAATTTAGTCAATGAACTCGATGATATGGAAGAACTCACTTATAACCGCGCCGTTGCCTCCGTTCCGTTCGGGGGAAGATACCGGCTGATCGACTTCATTCTCTCCAGCATGGTCAATTCGGGGATACGGAATGTAGCGGTTTTTACCCATACCAAATACCGCTCCCTTATGGATCACATCGGATCCGGACGTGAATGGGATCTGGCGCGCAAGCGCAACGGGATTTTTATTCTGCCTCCGGCTGTGGAAGAGCTTCAGGAAATGCTGAGGGGAGATCTCTTCTACTTCTATAAGCACCGGGATTACTTCTACCGCAGCTCCCAGGAATACGTAGTCATCTCCCGCAGCCACATGGTCTGCAATATCAATCTCGAAGATGTGGTGGATTTCCACAAAGAAAGCAAAGCGGACATTACGCTGGTCTATAAGGATGACGACGATCAGAACCAGGCCAAATGCCGGCGCATTCAGGTCAATTCGGAGGGGCGGGTCACTGTCATCCAGGATCACTTCGGGCGGACGGAGAGCAATAAGATCTCCATGGAAATTTTCGTCATGAAAAAGGAGCTGCTTCTCGATCTAGTCGAAACCTCTCTGTCCGAAGGCTACGATCACTTCGTCCGTAATGCGATCATGAAGAACACCGACCGCCTCACCATTTATGGCTACCGCTACCGGGGCTATCTAGGTGTCATCAATACGATCCAAAGCTATTACCAGCACAGTATGAAACTGCTCGACCCGGATGTGTGGAACGAGCTGTTCTTCAAGCCGGGCTCCATCTACACCAAAGTCAAGGACGAACCGCCAACCAAGTATACCCCCAAGTCCTTCGTCCGCAACTCGCTTATCGCGAACGGCTGCATCATCGACGGCTCCGTGGAGAACTGCATCCTGTTCCGCGGTGTTAAGGTCGGCAGCGGGGTTCATCTGAAGAACAGCATCATCATGCAGAACTGCCAAATTTCCGAGCGGGCCAGCATAGAAAACGCCATTTTGGACAAAGATGTCACCGTCAGCAACGATACGGTCTTAAAGGGAGATCCAAAAGCGCCGTTCATCGCCGTTAAGAGGAAAATCATCTAAGAGGGAAGGGGGAGAAAAGAGAAATGAAGCTGTTATTCGCCGCTTCCGAAGCGGTTCCTTTTGTCAAATCGGGAGGGCTTGCCGATGTCATCGGCTCGCTCCCCCGGGCTTTGCAGGAGCAGGGGGTAGAGGTTCGGGTCATCCTGCCGAAGTACGAGGATATTCCGGAGAAATTCAGAAGCGAGATGAAGCTCGTGAAGACCTTCTCCGTTTATGTTGGCTGGCGGGAGCAGTACTGCGGTCTGCAGGAGCTCGAGGTCGATGGGATTCACTACTATTTCATCGACAACGAGTTTTATTTCCGGAGAAAAGGCTTATACGGATACGGGGACGACGCGGAACGATTCGTTTTCTTTTCCCGGGCGGTTTGTGAAGCCCTGCCTCATCTCGGCTTTGATGCGGAGATCCTACATTGCCACGACTGGCAGACGGGCTTGATTCCGTTTATCCTGGATGCCCATTACCGGCACAATCCGTACTACCAGCCGATCCGGACCGTCTTCACGATCCATAATTTGAAATACCAGGGTCATTTCTCCCGCGAGCTCCTGCAGGATCTTCTCGGGGTCGGCGACGATTACTTCACCACGGATGGGTTGGAATTTTACGGCGGCGGCAGCTGCATGAAGGCCGCGCTCCTCTATTCCGATATCATTACAACGGTAAGCAAGACGTACGCGGAGGAAATCCAATCCCCTACCTTCGGAGAGAACCTGGACGGCGTTCTCCGGATGCGGAGCTCCGATCTGTACGGCATCATCAACGGAATTGATAACGATGCATACGATCCGATGAGCGATCCATGCATCCCGGTGAAGTTCCGCAACGCGCTCGGCAAGAAGCAGATGAACAAAATTAAGCTTCAAGAAGAGCTGGGGCTTCCCGTCAGCGCGGCGACTCCAATGATCGGAATCGTTTCCCGTCTGGTGCAGCAGAAAGGGCTGGACCTTATCGAGCATGTGCTGGAGGAAATCCTGGAAGAGGACGTCCAGCTCGTCGTACTCGGGACAGGGGAATGGAAATACGAACAGCTGTTCCAAGACGCGGCCTGGCGGCATCCCGACAAGATTTCCACCCACATAACCTTTCAGGATGAACTGGCGCGTAAAATATACGCCGCATCCGATATGTTCCTCATGCCTTCCCAATTCGAGCCTTGCGGCCTCGGGCAGCTGATTGCGCTCCGGTACCGCTCGGTTCCGATCGTACGAGAAACGGGAGGTCTGAAGGATACCGTTATTCCTTACAACGAGTATACCGGGGAAGGAACCGGTTTCGGGTTTGCCAACTACAATGCCCATGAGATGTTGTTTACCATTCAGAGAGCCATCCGCTATTACCGGGAACCGGAGGTATGGAGCCGGCTGATTTCCAACATCAGCAAGCTGGATTACGGCTGGGGACAGGCGGCGAAGCAGTACAAGTTTCTTTACGACCACTTGTCGATCCAGAAGGAATAGTCAGCCCTTCCCGTGACCTTGATAAAACCCGCCGCTCTGCGTGAGCCGGCGGGTTTTTCTATCCATCATGCCGTCCGTTCCCTTATTTCCCTTTCTCTAATTCCCCCTAAACTTTTGACCGCAGTCATACGATAAAGGAAGCAGGGGGGAATTTAGTGTTGAAGCCGTCGGTCCGTCAGGAAGAAAGTTCATTCAGCATTACCGTTTATCCGTCCTCGGTCAAGCAGCGTAGAGCCGCTATGGCCGTAGGGCTTATTCTCGTTCTTGCGGTGGGCGTCGTCCTGCCCTATGCGAAGGTAGCCGGATCCCAGGTCCAGGCGTTCCTGCCTGCTTTTCTTACAGGGGTCTTCTTTAGTGAAGTGTTGACCGCTTATTTAATCCTGAGCGAATTTCAAGTAACCCGCTCCGTTTCTCTGCCTTTCCTTGCTGGCGCTTATCTCTATAACGCGCTGATCGTGATCCCTCATGCTCTGACCTTTCCGGGGATTTTCTCGGCGGCCGGGCTTCTCGGGGCAGGGACCCAAACGGCCACCTGGCTATGGGTGTTCTGGCACGGAGGGTTCCCGCTGCTGATCGGGCTTTATGCGGCGGTGGAACGCCGGTTCGGGCATAAGCAAGCCTCGAGGAGACAAGCCATCGGACTGATGACGGGATCCGTAGGAGGAGCACTGCTGCTGGTAAGCATTTTGACTTGGATCTCGATATCCGGAGAAGCTTGGCTTCCCCGGATCATCCAGAAGGACAATTTCCACATCCTGATCACTTCCGGGGTCGGCCCGGTGGTATGGGCGGTCAACCTGGCGGCTCTTGGAATGCTCCTCTTCCAGATGAGGGGAAGGACCGTCATTCAGCTGTGGCTGACGGTGGCTCTGCTGGCCTCCTTGCTCGATGTTACGCTTACGCTGTTCTCCGGCAGCCGTTACAGCCTGGGCTGGTACGCAGCGAGACTGAACAGCATTCTGTCCGCGACCTTCGTACTTGGCACCCTGCTGTACGAGATTCGCCGGCTGTACTACCGGATCGTCCGGCAGGAGCGAATATTCCGGACGGTCTTCGAGTTTGCGGCGGTCGGAATCGCCCGCATCGACCTCACCCGTCGGCCGATCGAAGTGAACCGGGCGATGGAGAAAATTCTCGGCTATCCGGAGGAGGACCTGTGCCGCATGAACGCGGCCGATCTGACGTACCCGGAGGATCTCACGAAAGAACAGGAGCTTCTGCAAGAGCTTAAGGAAGGAACCCGGGACCATTTTCAGGTGGAGAAGAGGTATTTCCATAAGAATGGGGGACTGGTATGGGGGAATTCCATCGTATCGGTGGTCCGCGGCGTTAACGATGAGCCCGAATTCTTCATAGGGATGGTGGAGGATATTACCAGGCGCAAGGAGTATGAAAAGCAGATCACCTACCAGGCTTTTCACGATGCGTTGACCGGCTTGCCGAACCGGGCCCTCTTCAGCGACCGGCTGCAGCTCGCGCTCATTCAGGCGAAGCGCACCTCCCGGAAGCTCGGGGTTCTCTTCTTGGACCTGGACGGCTTCAAAGCCGTCAATGATGAACACGGGCATGAGGCGGGGGATCAGCTCCTGCAGGAGGTGGCGGATCGGCTGGCGGGAACCGTCCGTTCCGGAGACACGGTGGCCCGCCTCGGAGGAGACGAGTTTATTGTCCTTCTTCCGGATATTGCCGAACGGATGGATGCCGAAACGGTAGCGGAAAAAATCCGGGAGCAGGTGAGCGCTCCGTTCGCGCTGGAAGGCTCCATGGCTTATGTGTCGACAAGCATCGGAATGGCCTTGTATCCTTATCATGGCGACGAGGCCCAGGATTTGATCAAGCATGCCGATCTGGCGATGTACCGGGCCAAGCAGCTGGGCAAGAACCGCTGGTGCTTCTTTGAGGGCAAGCAGACCTCGTTAGGAGGCTAAACGCACACAGAAGAAGGCCGCTTTCTGGGAAAGCGGCCTTCCAAGTGCTTTATCCGCAAATGAACTTCTTCTTCCTTGTGGAACATCGTGCGCCCTATAGAGGCTTCCCCACCAACGAAGTTTCCGGAAAAAGGCGCTAAGTCAGCGGGTTTTGGAGGAATTCGTTCCTTCTGCTTCCAGCAGCGGCTCTCCTTCTCCATTCTCCTTGTAGCTTTCCAGAGCTTTGTTTCGTACAGCCCCGAGCGGCCGGCCGGCACGGTCGGAGGCGAGGAAACCATCCAGCTCTTCCACGGCGCCATGGGCGTCTTTTTTCTCGTTGTCCGAATCGCTGTAGTGGAAGTCATCGGGGTTATCCGCCATGGCGGGGGAATCCGAGTTGCCATAAGACTCCACCATGTCCCAAGCGTTGGAATCGTCAAGCCGATTCTGCTCGGTGAGACTGTTCGGATCGGTGGCTCCCCGGCCCGGCTCCAGAACTTCTTCTTCCACGGGCCGGTTGTCGGAAGTATTCTGTGCCGGGGTATGGTCCACGCAGTAGGCGGTATAGGGGATGGCTTCGAGACGTTCATAAGGGATGTCTTTACCGCACTCCAGGCATGTGCCGTAGTCCCCCGAATCCATTCGCTTCAAAGCCTGGTTGACTTCGTCCAGCTGGTTGCTCATGGTTTCGTCGACAGCCAGGTCGCGGCTTCTCTCGAATACCTCGGTTCCTACATCCGCGGGATGGTTGTCCACCGAGGTCAACTCGCCAACCGAATCTCGGAGGGAGGCGTTTTGTGCTTCCGGGGCTTCTCCTTCAAAATGCTTTTCCAGTTCTTTCTGCTCGTCGACCAGCAGCTTATTTAAGGTATTCCATTGATCTTTGGTTAAATGACTCATGAGGGCCAGCTCCTTTGTTAATTCAGATGGGTTCTGCTAACCAAATGCGCTCTTCATGGAGACAATAAGGAAGAGCGTTCCGTAAATCCTTACCCGTTTCGGGTGAGGGTTGACTCAAACAAGCGGCGGCGAAAAGTGTTCCCATAAGCAGGAGTATCAGGAGAACGGAATGAAAGGCTTTCCAAATGGGAACATATGTGCTATTATGAGGGTAACTTCTTGGTACATACGGAATGGTTCACACTTGTTCAAGAAAGGAAGGATGCGATTGGAGAAAGCTTTACTTAAGCGGGTGGAATGCGTTTACCTGCCCGTTAAGGACGTGCCGGCTTCCGCGGTATGGTACGAGAGAGTGTTGGGCTTAACCCTTCGTTCGCCGGTCAAGCCGGGCGGGGGAGCGATCATGATCATGGCAAGCGGCCAGTGGTTATTCCTCCTGCCAAGTCCGGAGGGAGATCCCTTGATCTTCCTAACCACGGGTTGGACGGAGGATAACTCCCCTTACGAAATGTTTCCGCTTTGCTTTGAGACGGAGAATATCCACGCACTCGAAGCGTCGCTACGGAAATCGGGGGTATGGATGGAGCAGGGGATAAGGGATGAAGGCGGCTGCGGACTTCAGCTTACCTTCAAGGACCCGGACGGGAACAAAATTCAGGCATGGCAGCAGCCTGCTCACTAAAGCGGCAAACCACGATAACAGATGCTTGATCAACGAAGGATTCTAAAAGAAAATCGAGGGAAAGGAATGAACGTAATGTCAGTTGATGTTTATTTGAATTTTAACGGAAACACCCGGGAGGCCGTTGAATTTTATGCAGAGGTATTCGGCTTAGAGGTGCCGAAAATGATGACGTTCGGGGAAATACCGCCCAATCCGGAATATGCCTTGCCGGAAGCCGCTAAGGATATGATCATGCATACGCGTCTGACGATCAGCGGAAGCAACGTTATGTTCTCCGATGTATTTCCCGGCATGCCGTTTGTCGTAGGAAACAATATTACGTTAGCTTACGTGACCGAAAGCGAGGAGGAAATTAGATCCGTCTTTGACAGGCTTAAGGAAGGCGGATCCGTCAATATGGAGCTTCAGGAGACCTTTTGGAGCAAGTGCTACGGCATGTTGACGGACAGGTTCGGGGTTCAGTGGCAGTTTAATGCCGGAATGGGAGGATGGTAATACCCGCTGGCGACTAATTACTCTCCCTAACAACACTTTAGCTCAAAGGCCGCCCCTGGAAAGGGCGGTTTTTTTTGCGTTGGTCTGGCCCTTTTTATCCTCCCTTATTGGAATAGAGAGGATCATCAAGAAATAATCTTTAGGTAGGACGTACGAGGAGGGGATCGAGTGTCAACTGCATTTGTTGTCCGGTCTTTGGATGAAGTCAGATTTTGGTCACGCATCATGAAGGAGCATTCGCTTTTTTTGAGGCTCGGCTTTAGAGCGGAGGATAAGCAGCTGATTAACGAAGCGAATCATTTTTATTCCACATTTGAAGCAATAGAAAGCAGGGCCAACGGCATGAATGCGGGAGCGGATCCCCAAACCATTCAACGTTTTAATGTGGAAGTTCATTCAGCCGTCACCCAAATATGGGCTTTCAAAAGAAAAGTCCTGGGCTTGATTCTGCATTGTCAGCTGCCGGGAGCTAATAATTATCCGCTTCTTGTTGATCACACAAGCCGGGAAGCGTTCTACTTCCGAAACCGTCTGGAGGAACTAAACACGGGAAGGCTGGATCCTTTGCCGGATGCCATCATTAACGAGAATGTCTTTTTCTTAAGGATCATGGCGGATCACGCCAAATTTATAGGTCATCTGCTTGACCCCTCTGAAAGAAAGCTGGTGGATCAGGCCAGGGAGTTCAGCGAGGATTTCGATAAGCTGGTTTTTCAGGCCATAGACTTGGAATCCATGCGGCCCCAATCGCAAACGCCGCCGCTTCTCGATCAGTTCCTGGATCAGAACCGGGTATCGGTCCAGTCCTTGCGGGACTTCAAGAAAACGGCTCGCGATCTGATCGAAGCCTGCCGGATCAAGAGCATCATTCATCCTTTGCTTGCCGATCATGTTTATCGGGAAGCCGAAAGATTCCTGCACATCATTGATCGTTTTGAAGCTGCCTTGACGGGTAAAGAGTGACCAACAGGTGAGCATCAGACACGGTTCCGTAAGCATCCTCATGCCGCGAGGCGGGTGGTGCTTTTTTGATGATTAGAAGCCCTTAATCGAAATTGTCACAAAATCCCCTGCTTCCCCGTCATACAGGTAAACGAAGGAAAGAAGGGTTTCCTATGCAAAAGTATGATGTGGTGGTTGTCGGGGGAGGGGCGGCAGGTTTAACGGCTGCTATCTACGCGGCGAAAGCCGGTTTACGAACGCTAGTCATCGAGAAACAGAAGCAGGTGGGCGGCCGGGCGATCTCCGTGGTGAAACAGGGGAACTACTTTAATTTGGGGGCGCATGCCTTGTACTCGGGAGTGGCTCTTGAGACTTTTAGGGAATGGGGATTGCCCTTGCAGGGAAAGCAGCCTTCCATTGAAGGCTACGGAATATGGAAGGGAAAGCTTTATCCGCTGCCTTTTGGCGTGAAAGCATGGGCCGCGAGTTCCCTCTTCTCCTGGAAAGGAAAATGGGAGCTGGCTTCCCGAATCATGAAACTGGCGAAGCTGGATGCCCGCCGCTATGATTCGATCAGTGTCCGTGAGTGGGTGGAAAGCCATATTCAGGATCCCATGGTCAGGAACTTTTTCTATTCTTTGTTTAGGACGGCTAGCTATGTGGCGGCTCCTGATCTGCTGGCGGCGGGCCCCGTCCTGCATCAGCTGCAGCTTTCCCTTAAAGGGGTGCTGTACTTGGATCGGGGCTGGGGCAGCCTGATGGACGCCTTGTCCCGGTTGGCCGAGGATCAGGGGGTAACCATCGTGACGAATACCAAGGTGACGGCGATCGATCATGAGGATGGAAGGCTCCGGCAGGTGCGCTGTGAAGACGGCACGAGGATGGACACCTCTTGTGTGATTATGACAACTACGCCTGACATGGCCTGCCGATTGGTGCCTCAGGCCGAAGAAACGGCCCTCCATACCTGGAAGGAACAAGCCGTCGAAATTACCACCGCTTGTCTCGATGTGGCGCTGCGCCGCCTTCCCCAACCGAAGCAGCAGTTTGTGTATGGAATAGACCAGGCGGTCTTTCTCACCAACCAGTCCCGTGCGGCGCACTTAAGCGATACGGGAGCGCAGGTTGTTTCGCTTATTAAATACCAGGGCAGGCAGACGGATCCCGACCGGGATCTCCGCGATCTGGAGCAAACCTTGGATCTCGTGCAGCCCGGATGGCGAAACGAGTTGGTGGCCCGGCAGTATCTACCGCGGATAACCGTCAGCTCCGATTTTATGCATAGGCGCCGTTTGGAGAACCCGGGTCCGGCCGTACCGGAAATTCAAGGATTGTATGTAGCAGGAGATTGGGTAAGCCACGGGGAATGGTTACTTGATGCCGCGGCAGCCAGTGCCAAGAGGGCGGTGGATCATATCCTTTCCTATAGGAACTACGGGGGTGTACCTGCTTATGAGCATCGAAACGCTTTATAACCTTCACCGGGCTTCTCTCTTTTCTCTGGCTTACCGGATGCTCGGCAGTGTGATGGATGCGGAAGATGCTGTACAGGAAGCCTTTATTCGTTACAGCCAGTTACCCGATATGGCCTCTATCCTTAACGAGAAAGCTTTTTTGCATAGAATGGTGACCAACCGCTGCCTGGATTTGCTCCGCTCCTCGGCCAAAAAGCGGGAGCTGTACGTCGGCCCCTGGCTTCCCGAGCCCTTAATCGAACGAGGGGGGGTTCAGGAGGACCCGTCGGAGGTGTACGAGCAGAGGGAGTCGCTTTCCACGGCGTATTTGCTGCTTCTTCAGCAGCTAAATGCCGTCGAGAGGGCTGTTTTTCTTCTGAGGGAAATCTTCCATTATTCCTTTGAGGAAATAGCGGAAATGGTGGAGAAGAAAAGCGCCAACTGCCGACAAATCTACCGCCGCGCACAAAAGAGTCTAACCCATGATCCCCATGAACTCCCTTCGGTCACCGTTGCCGAGGAGAGCATCCGAGCGTTTGTCCAGTCCCTGATGAAGGGACACACCGAACGCTTGCTGGAGCTGGTCAGCGAAAATGTCGTATTTCTGTCGGATGGCGGCGGCAAGGTCAAGGCCGCCCAAGTTCCGGTTAGAGGATGGGAGCAAGTGGTGAAGCTTCACCAGCATCTGCTTGCGACTTATGCAGGACACTATACGCTTGATTACGTAACCGTGAACGGTTCCCCTGGACTTCGAATTGATCTCGCGGACGGAGGGCAATTTGTGTATTCCTTCGCTTACCGGAACGGACAGATCGACCGGATCTATGCCGTTGCCAATCCCGAGAAGCTGCAGCACCTTAAGCAAGCTAAGTAAGGGATCTTCTAAAGAACCGTCCCCCAAAGAAGAGGAAAGGACCTCATGGCCTAGGATGAGGTCTTTTTTTTGTCCGTTGATTCAGATTGGGGTAAGATAAAGGGAAAGGCTGGGTTAGACCGGCTTACCTGAGGACCAAAAGGAGAGTAAAATGACGGAGAATAACCCTACCCCAAAGACAGGTTGGAATATGGAATCCAGTTATGCAGACCTGCCGGATGCTTTCTATACCTTTACCCGTCCGACTCCCGTACGGGCCCCCAAGATTACCATACTAAACGGCCCGCTGGCGGCGGAACTGGGTCTGGATGAAAAGGCGCTTACCGAGGAGGAAGGGGTTGCTGTTCTGGCGGGCAACCGGCTCCCGGAAGGAGCCCAGGCTCTGGCTCAAGCCTATGCGGGGCACCAGTTCGGCTATTTTACGATGCTCGGCGACGGAAGAGCTCTTCTGCTAGGCGAGCAGATTACCCCAACCGGACAACGGGTGGATATCCAGCTAAAAGGCTCCGGCCGTACTCCTTATTCCCGCGGAGGCGACGGGCGGGCCGCCCTCGGCCCTATGCTTCGTGAGTACATCATAAGTGAAGCCATGCATGGACTAGGCATCCCGACGACCCGAAGCCTGGCAGTGGTCTCTACCGGTCAGCCCATCCAAAGAGAAATCGAGCTGCCGGGGGCCATCCTGACACGGGTAGCCGCCAGTCATCTGCGGGTCGGAACGTTTCAATATGCGGCGAAATGGGGCACGGCGAGCGACCTGCGCGCGTTGGCCGATTACACCATCCGGAGGCATTATCCGGAGGCGGAAGAGGAAGGCAACCGCTATTTGGCTTTGCTGCAAGGAGTCGTTAAAAGGCAGGCTTCGTTGATCGCCAAGTGGCAGCTCGTCGGTTTCATTCACGGCGTGATGAACACGGATAACATGGCGATTAGCGGAGAAACGATCGACTATGGGCCTTGTGCTTTTATGGATGCCTATGACCCGGCAACGGTGTTCAGCTCCATCGATCGCCAAGGCCGCTATGCCTATGGCAACCAGCCTTATATTGGGGCATGGAATCTGGCCCGGCTGGCCGAAGCGATGCTGCCTCTCCTGCACGAAGACGAAGATAGGGCTGTGGAGCTCGCGGAGGAGGCGGTAGCCCTGTTTACGGAAGAGTTTAACCGTCACTGGCTTGAGGGAATGAGAGGGAAGCTCGGGCTGTTTACAGAGGAGCCGGAGGACCGTGCTCTCGCGGATAGCCTGCTTGCGATGATGAAGGATTTCCGGGCGGACTTCACGAACACCTTCCGCTCGCTCACCAACGGGAAGATGGAGGATATTCCCATGAACGGGACCTCCGGCTTCATGGAATGGCTGGACCAATGGGAGGCGAGAAGGCAGCGGCAGCCGGAATCAAGGGCAGCCTCCGAGGAGCTCATGCGGACCCGTAACCCGGCGGTAATCCCTCGCAATCACCGGGTGGAGGAGGCGCTTGAGGCAGCGTCGGAGCATGGAGAGCTGGAGCTGGTGCACAAGCTGGTTGCCGTACTTGCGGATCCTTACGCCTCATGCCCCGAGCAGGAGGAATATACCCTTCTGCCTCCCGAATCGGCGCGGCCTTACCGGACCTATTGCGGAACTTGAGGTTCAGCTCCAAATAGAGGAAGCCAAGATGGGGCATCCTAAGCTTCAAAAGGGCAGGAGGCGAGTAAGGATGGAATGGACCGATCAGGATAAGGCCGTATTGGAAATGGCATTGAACACGGTCATTGCCCATTCGGGCGACTACCAGGAAATCGGGATTTACCGCGAGGTGCTCGATAAGCTGCAGGGAAAGCAGAACCCGGCCGCCTCGATGCGGGTGGATACGGCCGCGTTTCCGGAAGATGCCGAAGACGGCTTCCGGTATGATTACGACGACGCCTCGGATCTTTACAGCTGAGGATAGCTTCCGCTTCCCACTTCCAAGCAAACCAAAAAGAGGAGCCGCGGCTCCTCTTTTTGGTTTGCTTGTTCCCGCTTTAGGCAGGACTGCCATCTACCCGTTGCAGCAGAACCCTGATAGCCGGGTTAAATCCGGATCTCCGCGAACATTTTCTCATCGATGTCCAGCTCGATCTGGCTGCGGAAGACACGCTGGTTGTATTCCGTCAGCATGTAGCGCTCAATGGCTTCCAGCATGTTCGCTTCAATGAGGAATTGGGTCCGGCCTTGCACGGTCACCTCCGCCGAGTAACCCAGCTCTTCATCCCAGAGAAGCTGGACTTCCACATCCGTCGGCCGAATCTGTTTACGTTCGGCTATATTCAAGCAGATGGCGTTCATGATTTCCTGCTCGGAAATTCTCATTCTTAGTACCTCTTATGGTTAACTTTACGGCGATTCACAAAGTAGCTGATGACCGACTTGATCAGTACGAACAGGGCCACAAGCGCAAACATGTTAAGCATGAACCCTAGAATGTTGCCCAGGAAGCCCATATTGCCGAATAGACCGCCGAACATCAAACCGGCCAGACCACCGAGGGCCAGTCCTTTAAGGAAGCTGCCGCCTCCGAACAAACCGGGCTTTTTGGCTGCCGTGGAGCTGCTGGTGCTGGTGGAATCCGATTTGGACGTAGTCCCGGTTTGGCTCTTGTTCACGCCGTTCGAAGGAGCCGTCGGGGTGTAGCTCTTCTTGCTGGACGAGTACCCGCCGCTGCGGCCTTTCGCGGCATCTACGCTGACGGGAGCCGCCATAGCGAAGAACACCATACAGGACATGAACACGATCAATAGTTTCTTCATTTTATCCTCCCTGAGAATGTGCATTTTTTGCTGCCTAATACTTACGTTCTACTATAGTCTATGGTTTCATTTTTTAAACGAATTTTGCTAAAATAACAGGAAAGCTAGAGAAGAGGCGATCGGATTGGGCCACTACCCGGAGGAATACAGAGCATATCTTGTTTATTTTCATGCGGAACGGGATTATTTTGAGTGTCACGAGATTCTGGAAGAGTATTGGAAAAGCAACCCTCAGGATCCGCTGGCCCCGGCCTGGGTCGGGCTGATTCAGCTTGCGGTCGGGCTATACCATGAACGAAGGAGCAATACGTCTGGCGCCCTCAAAATGTTAAACGGAGCCAACAGCCGGCTGACGGAGGACGCCCTGGAGAAGCTGGGCATTGAGGCGGGGGAGTTCCGCAGACGCCTGGAGGAGCGGATCCGGCTTATCGAGGAAGGGAGCAACCTTCCTTATCTCGATTGGAATCTTCCTTTAGCCGATTCGGACTTGTTGGAAGAGTGCCGGAAGGCGGCTCTTGAGAAGAAAGCCGTCTGGGAGGCGGCGAGCAATCTGGAAAATGCCGATTTGATCCACAAGCATTCCAGGCGGGACCGTTCGGATGTGATTCGGGAGCGGCTTACTAGCCGCGAAGCTAAAAGCAGACAGAGAGGAAGGATCGGCTAGATGGCTTCCCGTATACTGGTGGTGGACGACGAGCCCCACATTGTCGAGGTGATCCGGCTGTACCTCGAGCATGCCGGCTATTCTCCTGTCATTCTTTATAGGGGAAGGGCGGTGCCCGAAGCCGTGAAGGAGCATAAGCCGGATTTGATTCTGCTCGACGTGATGCTGCCGGATCACTCCGGCTTCGACCTCTGTGATAAGATCCGGCGCATGGAGGCTCCGTTGGGGTCGACGCCCATCATCATGCTGACGGCGAAGGACCAGGCTATGGACAAGCTGCGCGGCTTCAATCTCGGAGTGGACGATTACGTGGTGAAACCGTTCGATCCGAACGAGCTCGTGGCCCGCATCAAGGCGGTGCTGCGGCGAAGCACGGAGAGAACGCTTCCGGAGCCGGCCGGGTCGGAAGACAGACGGCAGCGGCCGCTGGACTTCCACGGGCTGCATATCGACCGCAAGCAGTACAAGGTGCTGGTGGACGGCGCAAGAATCGAGCTGACTCCCAAGGAAATCGAACTGCTGTATTTTCTCGCGAGCAGCCCGGGCCGCGTTTTCACCCGGGAGGATCTCCTCGGCCATGTGTGGAACTTTGATTTTGCCGGTGGAACCCGAACCGTGGACGCCCATGTCAAAAATTTGCGAAAAAAACTCGGCCCCCATCCCCGCTGGAGCATCCAGACGCTCTGGGGAATCGGCTATGCCTTTGAGGTCACCCCCACATGATCAAACGCTGGTACGGCAGTCTTTACCTCAAGCTTTTTCTTTCTTTTCTGGCCGTGTGCCTGCTTTTTTTTCTGGGGCTGGCTCTGTTCTGGAATTCCTACTTCAATGATCTGTTCTACAAGGACAAAAAGGAGCTTCTGCTATCGAGAGCCGAGGAGCTTACCCAGGTATTGAAATCCCAGCAGGAAGGGACCCTGTCCAACCGGGAGCTGCGCTTCGGACTCCGGCTGGTCGCCCGCAGCTTTAACGGGCAGGTGTGGGTGGCGGATCCTAAAGGGCTGATCCTGTACAGCTCCTCGCCGGAATGGGAGGGACATACCCTTCCCCGTTCACTGGACAGCGGGTATGCTCAGGCCCTTAAGGGCGGCACCGGCTTCCTGACCGGGCACATCGGGGCGTCCGACGGGCGGAACCCGGATAATTATCTAACCTGTTACAGCCTCGTTAACGGCCAGCAGAGCTATCTTCTCTTTCTTCATACGCCGGTCAACGACATTTCGGAAATTATTAACGCGGTCCGGTTCAACATATGGATCCCCCTGCTCTTTTCCTTGCTTGCCGTCGGCCTGATCCTGTACATACTCTCCCGCCGCCTGGCCAAGCCCCTTCAGCAGATGAACCGGGCTTCCCTGGCTCTTGCCGAGGGGGATTTCCGGATCCGGGTCGACGCTGCTTCGGAGGACGAAGTCGGGCAGCTGGCCCGGAGCTTCAACTTCATGGCCGAGCAGCTGCAGCAGTGGGAGGACACCCGCCAGGAGTTTCTCACGAACATTTCACATGAGCTGAGGTCCCCGCTTACGACCTTACGTGGACTGATTGCAGCCATGAACGACGGGGTCATCCCGAAGGAGGATCACCCCCGCTACCTGAAAATTTGCGGGCACGAGGTGCAGAGGCTCCAGCGGCTCGTAAACGATCTGCTCGACCTGGCCAAAATCCAGAACAGTCCCGACCCCTTTCACTTAACCGCCGTGGATGTGTTCTCCCGTACCCGGGATATCATCGATCTGCTTGCTCCCGCCTTCGATCGTAAGGAGCTCCGTCTGCAGGTATGGACCCCCGAGCAAACGGAAAAGGATGAGCCGCTTTTTGTCGAGCTGGATCCGGACCGGTATGCCCAAGTGGTGAATAACCTGCTGTACAACGCCATGCAGTTTACTCCGGCCGGTGGGGAGGTTACCGTGTGGCTTGGAACGGAAGAAGGGAGGTTCCTCCTGAAGGTGAAGGACACGGGAATTGGCATGTCCCCGGAGGAGATAGCCCGCATCTGGGACCGCTTCTACAAAGCGGATGCCTCCCGGGGGCTTCCTTCGGAAGGGACGGGCCTGGGGTTAACCATTACGCGTCATCTCGTGACCGGGATGGGAGGAACCATCGAGGTGGCAAGCGTGCACGGGGAAGGGACGGAGTTTACGGTGTCCTTTCCGCTTTTCCGGTAAGGTTTTACATTTGCTTCACAACTTCCGCACAGTTTGTTCAAGTTTATCTTTTATCCTGTCTAGGAATAGACAGGTTTTTTGGCGTTTTCCGGTTATCGTGGGAGGGATACGGATGAAGCACCGGAGGATTCGGATGGGTCTCCGGCGGCTGGCGCTCCTGCTGGTGGTAACGGGAAGCGCTTGCGGACAAGCAGGCGGCGGAGGGATGATCCCGCCGGACTCCGGTGAAAGGCCCGCCGTTCAGGAGCAGGAGCATAAGCAGGAGGAAGCCCCCTTTCAGAGCAGCCGCGAGCGGCAGCTCGTGATTCTTTTCCGGTCCCTGCTGGAAATGGACGGGGTGCCGGAGCTTCACTTCAGCCCCCAGGAAGCGGAAGCCCTCCTTCCGGCCGTGAGCCAAGCCGTTGAGAAGGGCGCGTTGGGTCCGCAGGACCTTACCCGGGTGCTCGACCGGCTCACCCCTGGGCAGAGAGCCTATTACAACGTGGTGAAAGAGAGGATGGAGAGGAGGCCCCCGCCGCCGGGAAGGCCTTTGGAAGAAGAGGAAAGGCGGCAGCTGCTGGAGGATTTCCGGCACCGGCACGGAGGGGAGGAACCGCCCGCCGGCGGAGGGGGGAGAGAGGGGGAGCACCCGGCAGGAGACATTCTCCCGATGAACGCAGATAACGGCACCAGCCTGGAGCAGCAGCTGCTGGATGTGTTAACCAACCGCAAGAAACCATGAAATGAAGGAAAGAAAGGGAGAGACGGAATGGCTGGGATTCGCAAGAAAAGAATGTGGATGACGCTTGGACTCGCGATCGTTCTTACCGCGGGAACCTCGGTGTTCTACTATCAGAAAGCCAAGGGAAGCAAGTCGGAGGAAAGCCAGGACGTGGTTTACACCGTCAAGAGGGGGGATATCCGGACCTCTGTTACGGGAACCTCCCAGCTGGAGCCGAAGGATTCGCAAATCATTACCGCTCCCGCCGACGGTATCATCAAAACCATCAACCTGAGCCGGAATCAGGAGGTCAAAGCCGGAGACGTGCTGGTCGAGCTGACCAATCCAACCTTGGAGAACAATTTGCAGAAGGCCAAGGTCAGCCTGGCGTCAGCGCAGAAGGACCTTAATGATCTCAAAGAGCAGATCGGCTCGTTGACCATGACCGCCCCGATCAGCGGAAAATTGACCCTAGCAAATGGGATCGATACCGGCTCGTCCGTGAACAAAAATGCCAAAATCGCAACGGTTTCGGATATTCAGAATCTGACGGTCACGATCCCTTTCCTGTTCGAGGATGCTTCCCAGCTCGCTCCGGGCGACACGGTCGATCTGGATATCGACGGCTTCATGCTGACGAAGACCGGTACGATTAAGGGAGTCGGCCGCGATGCGAGGGGAGATCTGAAGGGCGGGAAGCTGCTGGATGTCGAAGTGGCCATCGAGAACGATTCGACGATGGATGCCGGTCTGAAAGCAAAGGGAAGCGTGCTGAAGAATGGGCATACCTACCAGTCCCAGGATGCCGGAATCATACAATACGGCAAGATGGCGACTATCCTGGCGGGAGCGGCGGGAACGGTGGAAACTCTTCACGTCAAGACGAATGCCCTGGTCAAGGAAGGAGCGGTGATCGGCACCCTGATGAACGACTCCTTGAAAAGCGACTTATCCAACAAACAGAACAACGTCGACCAGCAGGCGCTTGCCGTGCAGGACAGCCAGGACAAGCTGGATGCCCTTGTGGTGAAGGCACCCTTCGACGGGATCTTCTCCACGGATTTTGTGAACAAGAAGACGAATATCCTCACGACGCTTACGCCGGGAACGAAAGTAAACAGCGGAACACAGTTCGGCGGGGTGGCCAGCCAGCAAAACATGCAGCTTCCCATCCAGGTGGATGAGCTTGATTTGCCTAACGTTAAAGCGGGGATGAAAGCGGAGGTCAAGGTCGATTCCTTGCAGAACCGGATCTTCAACGCCGAGGTGAGCCAGGTTTCGACCGTGGGAACCACGACGAACGGCGTGACGTTTTTCGATGTCGTCCTTTCGATTCAGAACACAGGCCAGTTGAAATACGGCATGACGGCCACGGGGGAAATCCTTTTTCAGGATAAAAAAGGGGTTCTTCTTCTGCCGATCGAGGCGCTTCAGAGGTCGAAGGGGAAATCGTTCGTCTCCCTGAAGAAAGCCGACGGCACGATCGAGAACGAGCATGAAATCACGATCGGCATGCGTAGCAAAACCCAAGTGGAGGTAACGGAAGGCTTGAAGGAAGGAGACCGGATTGTCCTTCCGCAGCTCAAGAAGCAGGATAAGCTTAACCAGGCCGATTTGAACCGGCTTCGCCAGCAGTTCCAGAACGGCCAGGGCGGTACCAGTCAGATGTCGCCGGAGGAGATCGCGAACCTGAGGCAGCAATTCCAGAATGGAGGCGGAGCCGGCGGCGCCGGGGGTGCCGGAGGAGCGCGGAATAACGGCAATGCCAATGGAGGAAATGCTGGGACAGGCGGCAACGGAGGAGGGGCGCGGCAGAATACAGGAGGAGGGGCGGCCCGATAGAGTTGAGGAGCTGACAGAGCCTGCAAGGAATGACCCGCTTTCCCTGCCGGAAGGCGTCGGTATGGCCGGTAAGTCAAGAAAAAGGCAAAGACAGCCGTGACGGCTTGCCTGCTCCGGCAGGCAGGATTTTCAGGAGGCATGACGATGGACATGATCGTGTTAGACAAAGTAACGAAGGTTTACCGGAGAGGCGACCAGGAGCTCCAAGTGCTCAAGGAGCTTTCCCTCTCGGTCTCCGAAGGGGAATTCGTCGCCATTATCGGCCCGAGCGGATCCGGTAAATCGACTCTAATGAATACAATCGGCCTTCTCGATGTTCCCACTTCGGGAACCTATACGCTGGACGGGGCGGAAACCTCCGGCCTTTCCGATAATCAGATGGCGCGTCTGCGGAATGAGAAGATCGGCTTTATCTTTCAGCAGTTTAACCTGCTCCCGCGCCTGACCGCGATCGAGAATGTGGAGCTTCCCATGATTTATGCCGGGGTTCTGAAGGCCGAACGAAGGGAAAGGGCAGCCCGGATGCTCGAGATGCTGGGAATGGGGGAAAGGGGACACCACAAGCCGAGTGAGCTTTCCGGCGGCCAGCAGCAGAGGGTCGCCATCGCGCGGGCCCTGGCCACTTCCCCGGCCTTGATCCTGGCCGACGAGCCGACCGGCGCCCTCGACACCCGAACCGGAACCGAGGTGCTGGAGCTCATTCTGGAGCTGAACGAGAAGGGCAACACCATCGTTCTCATCACGCATGATTCGCATATTGCGGCTCACGCCAAGCGGATCGTCACGCTGCGGGACGGGGAGATCATAAGCGACCGTCCGAACGAGCCGATCGGTTACGGCAGCAGAGGGGTGAGTGCTTCATGAAACTGATGGAATTGGTCGGCATGGCGCTGCGTACCGTGGTGGCCAACCCCCTTCGCACCATTTTAACCATGCTTGGCGTGATTATCGGGGTCAGCTCGGTCGTTGCGCTGGTGTCAATCGGAACCGGAACGTCCGCCAAGGTGGAGGATCAGTTCGAGAGCCTCGGGACGAACCTTCTGGTCGTGAACGTCATGGACGTGGGCCGGGCCACCCAGCTGAACTACGAGGAGCTGATGCAGTTCGAACAGTTCCCCGAGATCGATATGATCGCCCCGACCATTGTCAAAGCGAATTCGAACATCAAGTATGAGCGCACCCAGCAGAAATTTCAGGTGACCGGTACCAACGACCGGTATGCCGTCATGAACAAAGCCCAGATCGACAAAGGCCGCTTTCTGGCTCCCTCGGACCTGGAGTTCCGCTCGAACGTCGTCGTCCTGGGCAGCGAAGTCGCCAAAACCTTCTTCGGCTTTCAGGACCCGGTCGGAGAGGAGATCAACATTGACGGCGTGGTGTTCACCGTTGTCGGCACCCTGAAGCCAAAAGGAAAGAACATCAACAACACGTCGATCGATACGACCGTCCTGATGCCGCTCGAGACGGCCAGAAGGCAGTACAAGCTCGGGAACATCCGCACGACTTATATTGAAGCCACGAGCAAGGCGGATATCGATACCGCAGAAGCGACGATGAAGCAGTACCTGGCGTACAAGTTCAAATCGGAGGAAGGCTTCGAGGTTCTGAATCAGAACCAGATGCTGACGACGGCGAATGCGGCGTCCAAGCAGCTCAACTACCTGCTTGTCAGCATCGCCTGCATTTCCCTGCTCGTCGGCGGAATCGGGATCATGAACATCATGCTTGTCACCGTCAGCGAAAGAACGAGGGAAATCGGCATCCGCAAATCGATCGGGGCGAAACGCCGAACGATCCTGTTTCAATTCCTCGTGGAATCCGCCGTGATCAGCGGTCTAGGCGGGGTGTGCGGGCTCCTGCTCGGGATCGGGATATCCGCAGGCATTTCCTATTCCTTTCCAAGCGTCACGACCAAAATATCGCTGGCGGTCAGCCTTGGCGCCTTCTTGTTTTCGGTTCTGGTGGGCATTATTTTCGGATTGTATCCGGCCAACAAAGCCTCCAAGCTCCGTCCCATCGACGCCCTGCGGTTTGATTAACTCCTTAGAAAGAAGGGCAATTCCAAGTCACCTACCATTAGGAGGTATTTCCTTGAAAGCATGGTCACGATTTCGTAGGCTGCTGCGTTTGTTCCTGGTATTGGCGGTGGCAGCCGTTCCCTTTACGGCCCTTCCCGCTGTGCCGGCCTCGGCACAGGAGGGCGTTTTCCTAAGCCCGGACGTATACTTTACCCTGGAAGAAGCCTCCCTCTCGAAGGGAACGGACAACCAGAAGCTCCGGTTTGCGGTTCAATTGAACAACGAATCCGGGCAGGTGATCGATTACAACGCTTATGGGGTGAGGGTAGTGGACGCCGGCGGGCAAAGCTACTCCGCTTCCATGAGCGAGAAAGGCACGGCACGGGTTCAGCCGGGCTCCAAAGGGCTGTACCGGTATGCGGCCGATCTGCCGACGGGGCTGACCGCCCAAGATCTCAAGGTAGAGATGATAACCTGGGATTACCGCTCCTCTCTATCCTTCCGGGAGCTGGGTGCTCTTTCCGTAGCTCCCGTCATTCCGGCCGGAACGGGCGGATCCTCCGCGTTTACCGTGGACTTGGACGGGGTGGATTCGTCCCTGCCCGCCGGCTCGACCGTAACTTTTGAGCTCATGGGAAGCTACAAAGTGCTGACCGACGGAAGCTGGACGCTGTATTCGGATCTTCGTGTCCGCAACCAGAGCACCGCCGCCGTCAAGCTCCCTTCGGCACTCCAGCTCGGAGTGCAGGATCCGGACGGTCTCACCTATCCCGCGTCGATCCTCTATGGGGGGGACAAGTCGATTCTGCCTCATCAAACCGCGCTTATCGGAATTCAAGCCAATGTAGGGGCCTTCGGGGGGGCCGACAGCTATTCCCTTGTATTTCTTAAGAAAAACGCCTCCGCGGCTTCTGCGAACGGATCAGGCAGCGGCTCTGGGAATGGAACCAACGGGACAGCCGGCAATGCGGCGGCCTCCTCCTCCACAGACAGCACGCTGTTCGGCTCTCTCAGCCTGGAAGGCAGCTTTCGCACCGCGGCTGTCGGGGACCCGGCCGTCTTGACATCCAAGGGCACCCCGGCTCTTCAAGTGACGATCGACGAGTTCAAGCTGGATGCGGGGGCCGGCGCCACACAGGCGGAAGCCGAACTTACCGTGAAGAACACGGGAGGCAGCGCGCAGGCAGTGCCCGCTCTAGCGGCCGCTTACCAAATCAAAGGGAGCACGCTTTCGATTGGGGCGGCCATGGATACGGAGGAGCACCCCGCCTATTTATCTCCCGGGGAAAGCAGCACCTATCATTTTACGGCGGAGCTTCCGTCCGGACTGGATTCCTCTATGGTCGAGCTTGTCGTCCTGGAGAAGAAGCCGGGAACTCCTTCAGTAACAGCGCCGCTCCTAATCGCACCCGTTCCTGGTGACACCGGCGGCGGATCCGCAGGAGGAACTCCAACGTCCTCAGGCGTTCAGACGCCGGTTGGCAAGCTCTCTCTGACAGTCAAGTCGACCTACCGGCTGAATACCGCGTTGGATGACGATATCCTGATGAGTGAAGTGGAGCTCACGAACCTGGAGAAGAAAGTCATTACCCTGCCTTCCCTATATGCCGGCTACCAGGCAGGAGATATTGACTTGCCGGGAAAAACGGTCCGGATTCAATCCTCTCCTTATTTGAATCCCGGACAGAAAACGACCCTTTACCTGTACAGCAAGCTGTCCTATCAGCTGCCTTTTGAAAGCGGAAAGGTTTATCTGGGGAGCGGAATCCTGGATGCGAAGGCCGGCACCTGGAGCCAGAAGCGCGAATGGTCGAAGCTGGATGTTACGCCGCAGGCGGAGAACATTCACACCGCCGCTCTGTCCAAAGAGTGGATGATCCACGACACCGGCCGGGTTTCCACAGCACAGGTGGTGGACAGCAAGGTGTACGCGAACGGAAATCAGAAGATCATGGCCGTGCGGATCCAGCAAACGAACAAAGAAGCCCGCAATGGCGCATCCGTGTCGTATGTGGGGTATGTAACGGATGGAGAAGGCTCCGTCTGGCAGGCCCAAACGTTGGAGGAACCGGGCAAGCTGTGCAAGGAGTGCTCGGCCATGTCTACCCTATGGGTAACGGTACCCGCGAACGCGGATGAGAGCAAGCTGACGTTCGTGTTCGGACAGAAGCTGGAGGAGGAGGCGTTTGCCGCTCCCCAGCAGTATCCTTTCCAAGTGGTGGATGATCAGGACAGCGTAAGCGACGGACAGCTCAGCGCCGCCATGAATCCTTATCTGCTGACGTTGCAGAACATGCAGTTGGTTTACAGCTCCAAGAAGATCGACCTCAATTTCCAGTACCAGCTGGACAAGGGATTGAACGTGGCCGGCGTGGACAAGAACCGGTCCTTGGTTTTTGAGCTGGTGGACAGCACCGGCACTACGGTCAAAACCTGGGAGTCCCCTCTCGAAGGAGCGGGAGCCCTGGCGAACGGCAGCAGCAAGCTCAGCCTGGATACGGCCGCGGTTCTGGATATTATGGCTCTTCTGAATTCGGCCCAAATGAACGTTTACGAGAAATTCGAAGGGGCTTCCCGTCTGTTGGGAACGATGAAGGTCACCCGGTAATCTCCTGCTTGCGGGACCATTGGAACGCGTCTGCTCTCCTTACGAGAAGCAGGCGCGTTTTTTTCATAGGGTTAAGCAGGGCTTATCCCGCCTGCATGTTGCGAACCTATGGAGAAAAGCTGGCTAAGTAGTGGAGGTGCTAGGTTTTTCCTTTTCCCGTCGTATAATAGAAACATCAACGGAACGGGGGGACGAGCCATGATCCGGATCCTGATTGTGGAAGACGAGGAGAAAATTGCAGCCTTGATGGAACAGTATCTAGAGGCGGAAGGCTATGAGATCACCAGGGCGGGCAGCGGGGAAGAGGCCTTGGAGCGGTATGCCGAGGGAAAGCACGATTTGGTCGTACTGGATTGGATGATGCCCCGCATGAATGGGCTGGATGCCTGCCGTCGGCTCCGCGAGATAGGCCAGCCCGGTATTATTATGGTGACGGCCAAAACGGAAGAGATCGATAAAATCGTAGGGCTCGAATCGGGAGCCGACGATTACTTGACGAAGCCGTTCTCCCTGCGGGAGCTCGCGGCGCGGATCCGCTCCCTGGTCAGACGCATGAACCGCGGCGGAGACCGGGAGAAGAAGGAAGAAGGCGGGCTGATCCGGAGGGGGGAGCTGGTCATCGACGAAGAAAGCAAGCAGGTTTTCCTCAACGGGAAGGAGCTCCGGCTGACGCCTACCGAATATACGCTTCTTCATCTGCTAGCGACCAAGCCCGGGCGGGTCTTCAGCCGGATGCAGCTGCTTCAGCATGCTTTTGAGGAGGAATACGTTCTGGACGAGAGGACGGTCGATTCCCACATTAGCAAGCTGAGAAAGAAGATCGGGGACGACAGCGAGAATCCGGTCTACATTCAGACCGTATACGGCTTCGGCTACCGGTTTGGAGCCAGCCATGAGCATTAGAACCAAGCTCACCCTGGCTATGGGAAGCCTCATTGTGGTAATCATGCTCTGCCTGCTGGCCGTCACCCGGATTCAGTTTTATATTTTGAGGGATTTCGCTTATGCCCAGGACAGGCCCCGTTTCCTTGCCTTGGAGCAGGAGTTCGAGAGGTTCTATCGGGGGAACGGCAGGTCCTGGGAGAAAGTCGAAACCGCTGATTTTCCCCAGGCGGCCTTCTTTCCGGAGATGCTTCTCAAGACGGAAGAAGGAGTGGAGGTTCTTAAAGGCACCGTTCCTGTTAACGGCATGTATAACGACAGTTTCCCGCTTATTCTGGAGGAGGACGGGCGCCGGATCGGTATTCTGTTCGTGATGAACGAGCGGCAGACCCGGATCTACGAGCTTAAAGAGATGTGGTACGATATCCTGCCGAACATCCTGAAGGTCTCCTTGGGGGTAACGTTTCTGGCCGCCCTGATCATTATCTTCTTTCTGACCAGACGGCTGACCCGGCCCATTCGGCGTATCCTGAACGGAATTAACGCTATCGAGCGCGGGGAACCGGACGGGAAGCTTCCGATTGCCCGAAGGGACGAATTCGGAGCCATCGCGCTGGCGCTTCACCGGATGAATGAGAATTGGAGCCGGGCGGAGGCCTCGCGCAAGCAGCTGCTGTCCGACGTTGCCCATGAGCTGAGGACCCCCCTGATGATTATCCAGGGGGAGCTGGAGCTCGTGCTGGAAACGAACCGCCCGATGACCGAACGAAAGGCCTCTTCCCTGCTGGACGAGGTGCTCCGGCTGTCGCGGCTGGTCCACGATGTGCTTGATCTCTCCAAGCTTGAGGCGGGAAGGACCGACCTCAAGAAAAGTGAAGAGAGCCTGGCTTCCCTAGCTGGTCAGCTTATCGAGAAAACCCGCTATTTGGCCGAGGACAAGGCGATTAGCGTGACGCTTGAGGAGCCGGCGGCGGAGGTGCGGGTCCAGGTGGACAAGGCCCGGCTGTTGCAGGCGTTATACAATCTTCTGGCCAATGCCATTCACTATACGGAAGGGGAGGGAAGCGTCCGGCTGACGATAGGAACCGAATACCGGGAGGACAAACGAGGAACCTTCGCCAGCCTTGCCCTCGCTGACACCGGGATCGGGATAGCGGCGGAGGAGCTTCCGCATATCTTTGACCGCTTCTATCGTGCCGACGCTTCCCGCACGCGCAGCGGGACAAGCGGAGGGACGGGGCTCGGGCTCGCCATTGCCAACCAGAACGTCCGTCTGCATGGGGGGTGGATTGAGGCGGAGAGCGAGCCCGGCCGGGGAAGCTGCTTTACGGTGTATCTCCCGTTGGAAGAACTCCGCGGCTCCTTGGGATAGTAATAACCTCGCCTCAGGTTACGGAAGATATTCCAAATAAAAATACAAAAGGCTTTATCAGCTATTCCATGCCCATAAAAAAGCCCCTGCTCCGAAGGAGAAGGGGCCGGCAGGTACACCGCAGTCAGTCAGTGGCTTTAAGGGCATCGTATCCGTTTACGACGAGATCCAGCTTTCCGGTCTTGGGGTCGATGATCAGGCCGTGCACGGTGACGTCCTTAGGCAGCAGGGGATGGTTGCGGACGGTGTTCACGCTTTTCGTCACCGCTTCCTTCACATGCTCGAACCCGGTGAGCCATTGGTTCAGATTGATGCCGGCATGGGTCAGGGTGTCGATCACCGTCTCCGGAATGCCCCGGTTGACGGCCTTCTCGAGCATGCGCTCCGAGTTCAGACCGGTCATGCCGCAATCGTAGTGCCCGATCACATAAACGTCCTCGGCATTCAGTTCATAGATGGCGACCAGAATACTCCGCATGACGCTTCCGAACGGGTGGGAGCAGATCGCTCCGGCGCTCTTGATGATTTTGGCATCGCCGTTGCGGAGATTCAGCGCTTTAGGGAGCAGCTCGACCAAACGGGTATCCATACAGGTAAGAATGACCATTTTCTTCTCGGGAAACTTGTCCGTCACGAAGGCTTCGTATTCCTTATTCTCAACAAAGCTGCGGTTATAAGCAAGAACATCATCTAATTTGTACATGGTCTTCAGACTCCTATTGAATTAGTATAAGGGCTTTATCTTTTGTCTTTCAGGCTCAACGAGGCATTGTAGATTTGGCCGGTACTTTTCAGAACAAACGACTTGCGCTCCGGGTTATAATCGACCGTCATCCGGTCTTCAAAGAAAACCTCGCTCTTCCGGTCGCAGGCAACCGGCACGTAATTGCTCTCCACGGCCAATTCTCCGGAGTGCTCTGGTTGAGCCGGCTCGATCCACAGGTCGGGTACCCCGTTGACGGCACAACCGCAGCCTTCCGTGTCATAGACCAGCTTCAGCCTGCCGGAACCGGCGGCTTTCGTCTCAAGCTGTTCTTTGGCCGCATCCGTAAACACGATCTGCATGGTTTCACTCTCCTTTCTATATAGTTTATCATAAGAAGGGAAAGTTGATAAACGTGATCAGAAAAAGTAAGATCAAGGAGATTCAGCGTACGAGAGCAGGAGAGAAAGGGGCCAAGGCCAAGAATGAGCGAATTGCAAAGCAAACTGGCGGAATTCCGCCAGCTGGTGGCCAAAATCAAAAGCTACGAGGAAGCCATCGGCTTGATTTACTGGGACATGCGAACGGGTGCCCCGAAGAAGGGATTGGCCAGCCGGTCCGAAGTGGTCGGCCAGCTGTCGGGCGAAAGCTTCAAGCTGTCCGTCTCGCCGCAAATGGGAGAGCTGCTGGCGTACTTCCCGGAGAACGGGAGAGAAGACGAGCTGGACACGATCAACCGCCGGGTCGTCCGGGAAACCCGCAAGGAGTACGAGCGGAGCGTCAAGATTCCACCGGATAAATACCAAGCCTATGTCGTTCTTACATCCCAAGCCGAATCCGCCTGGGAGGAATGCAAGCATACGTCCGATTATGCCAAATTCCAGCCTTACCTCGAGAAGATCGTAGCGGCCAATCTGGAGTTTATTGACCTATGGGGCTACGAAGGCACGAAGTACAACACGCTCCTGGATATGTACGAGCCCGGAATGACGGTCGAGAAGCTGGACCAGGTGTTCGGGGCTTTGCGCGATAAGCTCGTTCCGCTGGTCTCCGCCATCGCCTCGTCAAGGAACGCGCCGGCCACCTCGTTCCTGCGGCAGCGGTTCGATATCGAGAAGCAGAAGAAATTCAGCCTCTTTATCCTGGGGCAGATGGGTTATGATTTCGAGGCCGGCCGTTTGGACGAAACGGTCCATCCGTTCGCTACAGGCTTGAATCCGGGGGACGTCCGGATCACGACCCGCTACTTGCCGGAGGATGTGGTCAGCGCGTTGTTCGGTACGATCCACGAAGGCGGCCATGCCTTGTATGAGCAGAACATTTCGTCTGATCTCATCGGCACCAACCTGTGCACGGGCACGTCCATGGGCATTCACGAATCCCAGTCCAGGTTCTGGGAGAATATGGTCGGCCGCAGCCGTGAGTTCTGGAACCGGTACTACGGGGAGCTGCAGCGCACCTTTCCGGGTCAGCTGGATCAAGTGCATGTGGAAGATTTCTATCGGGGCATCAACGAAGTCAAGCCTTCCCTGATCCGGATTGAGGCCGATGAGCTGACCTATAACCTGCATATCATGATCCGCTATGAAATCGAGAAAGCCCTCTTCAGCGAATCGGTGAAGGTGGCCGACCTGCCGGAGTTCTGGAACAGCAAATACAAAGAATACCTGGGCGTCGAACCATCCAATGATGGAGAAGGCGTTCTACAGGACGTGCACTGGTCCGGCGGCTCCTTCGGCTATTTCCCTTCGTATGCGCTCGGCAACATGTATGCGGCCCAAATCCGGCACACGATGCGGCAGAAGCTTCCCCAATTTGATGAGCTGGCGGAGCAGGGCAATCTGATTCCGATCAAGAAATGGCTGACCGACGAGATTTATCAGTACGGGAAGCTCCTTACCCCGAATGAAATCATTACCCAGATTAGCGGGGAAGAGCTGAACCCGGACTATTTGGTCGCTTATCTGGAGGACAAATACAAAGAGATCTATAAGCTGTAAAAGTCCATTCGGCGAACCATCCCGGCCACGGGATGGTTTTTTGGTGTTCCATACAGGCTTTCACCCCGGCCTGGGCTTCTGCATAGGATGATAGGAGCAAAGGAACAAAAGGGGATGAGACAATGCGCCTGTGGAAATGGCCGGCTGCCGTCCTGCTTGCCGCGGCCTTAGTGGTTTTCCCGGCATGCGGCGGGGGTCAGGAGAAGGCCAAAATCAGAATCGGAGAGGTGACCCGATCGATTTTTTATGCCCCTCAGTATGTGGCCCTCTCGCAAGGATTTTTTAAGGAGGAGGGGCTGGAGGTCGAGCTGCAGACAACGGCGGGCGGAGACAAGACCATGACGGCGCTGCTTTCGAATGCAATCGATGTGGCACTGGTTGGCTCGGAGACGTCGATCTACGTGTACCAGCAGGGCTCGGACGATCCCGTCATCAATTTTGCCCAGCTGACCCAGACGGACGGTACGTTCCTGTTTGCCCGCAAGCCCGGAGCATCCTTCGATTGGAACCAGCTGAAGGGAAGCCAGTTCCTGGGACAGCGCAAGGGCGGCATGCCGCAGATGGCCGGGGAATTCACCTTAAAGAAGCATGGCATCAATCCGCAGAAGGATCTGACTCTTATCCAGAACGTGGATTTTGCCAACATTCCGGGTGCCTTCGCGTCAGGTACGGGGGATTATGTTCAATTATTCGAGCCCCAGGCCTCCATCTTTGAGAAGGAGGGACGAGGGAAAGTCGTCGCCTCGTTCGGAGTGGAGAGCGGGCATTTGCCGTACACCGTCTTTATGACCAAGAAGAGCTATCTGTCCAAAAATGGTGCCGCCGTTCAGAAATTCACCAATGCCGTTCAGAAGGCAGAGAAGTGGGTGGCCTCCAAGCCCGTAGAGGAAATCGTAACGGCGATTAAGCCTTATTTTCCGGATACGGACCAGGAAATCTTGAAGAATGTCGTGAAGCGCTACAAAGACCAAGGCTCCTTCGCGGAGGACGGAATCATCGACGAGGCGGAATGGAACAACCTTCAAGCGGTCATGGAGACGGCGGGAGAGCTGAAGACGAAGGTTCCGTTCGGTACGCTGGTTGACAACCGATTTGCGGAGAAGGCTAAGCAGGAGGTCAAGTAAGATGAGACAGCCTCCGTCCGGCCCGCAAGTCGGACGTTTGGGGAAGGGGGAAGGGACGTGGAACAGGCCGCTGTCCGGCTGGACGGAATTACGCAAGTTTACGTAACGGAGAAAGCCGCTTCACTCGCGGTGGACCGGATCAGCCTGCAAATCCGGCAAGGGGAGTTTGTCAGCCTGGTAGGGCCGAGCGGCTGCGGCAAAACCACCCTGCTCTCCATTATAGCGGGCCTTCTCAAGCCGACCCGGGGGACGGTAGAGCTGAACGGGAACCCGGTCACGGGTCCGAGTCCCCGCGTGGGTTACATGCTTCAGCAGGATTATCTTTTTCCGTGGAGGACTATCCTTCAGAATGCCCTGATCGGCCTGGAGCTGAACGGCCAGCTGACTGACAAAACCACCATCTACATTCTTCATCTTCTTGATGAAATGGGGCTGTTATCGACGAAGGACCGCTATCCGGCCGAATTGTCCGGAGGCATGAGGCAGCGGGTGGCCCTGGTCCGCACGATGGCGGTTCAGCCGGAGGTTATGCTTCTCGACGAACCGTTCTCCGCTCTCGATTATCAGACGAAGCTTCAGATGGAGGAGCTGGTCGCCCATACGCTTAGCTCCCATGGCAAAACTGCCCTGCTCGTGACGCATGACATTACCGAGGCGATTGCCATGAGCGACCGTATTCTCATCATGGACCGGAACCCGGGGAGAATCTCCCGCGAAATGGTCGTTCCCGATTCCATTCGCCGGGCCTCTCCGCTGAAAGCAAGAGAGGAGCCCGGTTTTCACGAATTGTTTCATGCCATTTGGCAGGAACTGGAGCCTTCGGAAAGAAAGAAGGGATAACGGTGTCAAAAACCGACCTCTTGGCTCGGCAGCCGGAATTAATCCGGCATATTCACAAGGAGTATCTGTCCGGAAAAAGGGCGAGGGGAAGAAAGGTTCTGGCCGTCCAGTTTCTAATCCTGGCCGGCTTTCTGGGGTTGTGGGAGGCGGCGGGGAGGCTGAAGTGGATCGATGTCCTCCTGTTCAGTTACCCGTCGAAGGTAACCGGCTTGTTGATCTCGAAGCTGCAGGACGGTTCGCTGCTCCCTCATATCGGAATCACGGTCACCGAAACCGTGATCGGGTTTCTGCTGGGGACCCTGTGCGGGACGGCTCTGGCCGTCGTCATCTGGTGGTCGCCTTTTCTCGAGAAGGTGCTCGATCCCTATATCGTCGTTCTGAACAGCATGCCTAAGGTAGCCTTGGGGCCGCTGTTTATCGTCGGCTTGGGACCGGGGTTGTTCTCCATCATCGGAATTACCCTGTCGGTTACGGTTATTGTAACCACCCTGGTCATCTTCTCCAGCTTCCGCGAGGTGGACCCCAATTATATTAAAGTCGTCAGGCTGTTCGGAGGAAACCGCGCGGCGGTTTTCCGCAAGGTGGTGCTTCCGGCCGCCTTTCCCGCTATCGTCTCGACCCTAAAGGTCAATGTGGGGCTGGCGTGGATCGGAGTCATTGTAGGGGAGTTCCTGGTGTCCAAAGAGGGGCTGGGCTATCTGATCATATATGGTTTCCAGGTGTTCAACTTCACGCTAGTCATCGGCAGCCTGTTTATTATCGCACTGGTCGCCGCCGTCATGTACCAGGCGGTGGTCTATTTGGAGGGAAAGCTGATCGGAGGCAGGCGCTGAGCGTAGAGCCGCCGTCGTCCAGCTTCCTTTCCCCTCACCTCCTTTACAACGCGAAGCCCCCCGCCTCAATGGAAGGCAGGGGGCTTCGAGCCGTCATGACAGCGCTGCTATTCTTCGTCTAATTCAGAATAGAATTCGTTCGGCTGGCTGTCCTCGTCCGCGTTATAATTTTTGATCTGACTCAACCGGCCGTTCCGGAGCTCTCCCCGGTCAACCGTTGGAGGACGGTGGGTTTCCCCGTCCCCGTCATGCTTGCTATTGTTGTAGGTGTTCGTCATGTTCTATCCTCCTCGGACGGTTATCGTACCGGGAGTTAGTGTGCCGCAGGACGGAACACCCTATGCTTATGCTTTTTCTCTCTAAAGGCAATCCGGCTTCACAAGTCCCCGTTTACGAGAATTTTCTGAATTCGTTCTCTTCTCAGCGGTTTCTCTACATAATCCACGGCTCCGGCCGACAAGCATTTTTGTTTATCGGCATAACCAGGGTCGGATGTCAGAACAACTAGGGAAACAGACGGATTCCCGAGACGAGCCGCTTGCACGATCTCGGCAACGGTCAGGCTGTTCCTGCTCAACAGCTCGAGGTCCAAAAGGACATAATCGAAAGGCTCCTTCGAGCAAGTCTCCACTAGTTCGGCTGCCGAAAAGGCGATTTCCGAAATGCAGCCCAGGGACTGGACGATCTTGGAAAGAACCTGCTGGTTGATTTCATGCTCTTCCCCTATAAGAATACGCAAAACCTTCTTCTCAGCGGCAACGGTACCTAAGCTCTCTTGCATGATGGATTTCAAGCTCTCCCTTCTTGCCGGTCAAACCTGCTTCTTAACACAAAATCAATACTTATTAACCACAAGGAAGTTCGGTGAAACACTAAAAAGAAAATGGATTACTTCCAAATAATGTAACAAGCATTTGTCATATAAGCGGAGATATTATATGATAGAGGGGGCAGCCGGACAGGAAAGCCGGCGGCTAAACAAACCTCAGCATTGTCATGTAAAGGCGGTTGGATCATTTGTCGGTTGGGAACGAACAGAGGAATCAATTGGCAAGTTATTTAGGCAAACAGCTTCGGGACCGTTTCGGCAAAGGACCGGAGTCCGTCTACGTATCTTCGGACTCTTGCTTTGTCACCCTGCATATCCGTAATTTTCTCGGACCCGTCGAGAAATTTCTTCTCAGCAAGCAGGAAGAGAAAGCTTTCCGTTATACCCGGGAACTGCTCATGAAATCCCTGCTGCCGGAACTGAGCGATTCCATCCGCGAAACTTTAGGCCTTGAAGTAGAAGAGCTATATTACGATTGGGGAATTTATAATTCCTCCGGGGTGATCGTAGGGGTAGCCAAAGGCTCGGATTGGGTTACGCAGTTCCCTGATTACAAGGGAAAGAAGGAACTCCACGAACAAATTAACCGGGTAAGCGCAGAAGTGCAGAAGTGGCCCGAAATGACAAACTCTTACTGGATGAATCCCAGAACGCTTATCGTAATGCGGCGGGGAATCCTGATCAAAATCGAGAAAGAGCTCATTTCCCTAGGTTTTGAAGAGGATTTGAAGATAACCAAGAGGAAGCTGGAGAAACGTCATCTTGCTGAAGAAACCGCGGTAGGCGAGCTGTTTGGCAAGACGGTATCCGATATTTATGTAGACTGGGACTTTTCCTTGGATACCAGTGCGATTGTATATACATTCCAGGATTAAAATACAGGCGGGAATGAACCGGACATGGTGACATGAGCCGGACGTGAGCCGAAGAGGGAGCTATGCTCCTTCTTCGGCTTTTCCTGTTCTTAGGGGGAGGAAGAAACGAACAAGTACCGTGTATTGTGTATCGAAGATAACCGTTTGAACATGGACCTAATGATTCATTTGTTTCGGACATTGCCGGATATGGAACTGATTTGCGCTGAGAATGCGGAAGCGGGGCTTGAACTGGCCCTTTCTGAGCAGCCGGCCCTTATTCTCATGGACATTCATCTTCCCGGCATGAACGGGTACGAGGCGCTTGAGGCCTTGCGTAATCACCGGGAAACGGCAGAGATTCCGGTGATCGCCCTAAGCTCGTTCGCCATGGCGGATGATATCGAGAAAGGGCTGGCCGCGGGCTTCGCCGAATATGTGACTAAGCCGATCGACATTAAAGCATTCATTTCCCTCATCGATAAAATGGTCCGCCGCTCGCCCGTCAAGTGATAACCCGTCCTTTCTTATGCTACAATAAGCCCAAAACCGACGCCGTCGCAGACGGTGAACGGACGGGAGAGGAAACGGGTCGAATGGGAATTCGCGTTATCAAAACCGCATTAGCCGCCTTGCTCGCCATCTACTTGGCCCAATATCTACAACTAAGCTCTGCGCTTTCGGCAGGGCTGTTGGCCGTTCTCGGAGTGGACGTCACCAAGAAGAAAGGGCTCGAGAGCGTCACCGCCCGTCTTCTGGCCTCCATACTGGGCCTGCTGCTAGGATCGGCGCTTTTTGCCGTGTTCGGTTTCCAGGTGTGGGTAATTGCAGTGTTTATTGTGGTTACTTATCCGGTGCTCTCCAAGCTTAAGCTGCAGGATGGAATTGTAACCAGCACCGTTATCATGATACATCTGTTTACCGCCAGGCAGGTGACCCTTCCCCTGCTGTGGAACGAAGTTCTTCTGCTCACGGTGGGACTCGGCACGGCAACCGTCATCAATCTGTTGTACATGCCGAAGGCGTACCGGAATCTCGAAGAGGCCAAGGAAGGGACGGAGGCCGCGTTCTCCTCGATCTTCGAACACCTGGCCCGTCATCTTCGCGACCCGGATCAGATCTGGAACGGACAAGAGATTATAAGGGCCGGGGACTCCATCCGAGATGGCTTGTCCCATGCTAGAACGGCTTCCGAGAACAGCCTGTTTCAGCAGCAGGAGGAATGGCCCCGTTATTTTGCCATGCGCAGCCTTCAGCTCGAATCCATCCAGCGGATGCTGGGGCTGGTTTCCCAAGTCCACGAGAGCCTTCCGCACGGACAGTCCATTGCCGCCCTCTTCGAGGAGCTGAGCGGGGATGTCCGAAGCGAGTACTACGCGGGCAATGTGGAGCGTAAGCTGGATGAGCTGGAGCGCGACTTTCAGCGGATGCCGCTGCCCGAAACCCGGCCTGAATTCGAGGTGCGGTCGGCTTTGCTGCAGCTTTGTCTCGAACTTAGAACCTATCTATCCGTCGCCAAGGCCCGAAAGAAACCGAGAAGAGAAGAGGCCGAACAGCCGGATGCCGGCAAGGGACGCCGGGCGTAAGGCAACTTCAGGCCGCGCACCTCAGACGCGGAGCAAAAAATATTTGTCCCCGCTTTCTGTCGTGGTATCAACATTCGCCCATGTCCTGCATACAATTTAAAAGAATGATTGTATGGAGGAGGTTGAAACATGTCTATCGCAGATAAAGATTTGCAATATCGCGAAATATTAACGAAGGCTGTATGCGGCAAAGGACGTAAATTCAGTCAGGTGAGCCATACCGTCACTCCGCCGAACGCTCCAACCAGCATCCTGGGTGCATGGATTATCAATAACCAGTATGAAGCGGTTAGATCATCGGAAGGGGTCGAGGTCATCGGTACTTATGACGTCAACATCTGGTATTCCTACGACAAGAACACCAAAACAGATGTCGCGAAGGAAACCATTTCGTACGTGGACGTCGTTCCGCTCACTTATCTAGACAAAAGACATAAGTCGTCCACCGCGGAAGTGTCGGCGGTTTCCACCCAGGAGCCAAACTGTGTGGAAGCAAGCGTATCCTCCCGCGGCGACGGAGTCGTTCTCCGGGTCGAACGCGAATTCCAGGTGGAGCTGGTCGCGGAGACCAAGGTAACCGTGGTCGTGAATCCGAAAGGCTTGGATGACCTGGAAGACAAAAGCCTTGATTTTGACAGCGGCGACGGAGACTTCGAGGATTTGGACCTCGATCTCCTGGAGGATGAGCTTTCCTAAGAGCAAGGATTATACCATAAGGTATGCGGAAGAAAGGGCTTTTGCTTAAGGGCAGATGCCCTCTTTTTCGCTATGCGGATGTATTGCGGCTTCCCTCCTCGGCGATGGACCCAGGGGGCGCCGACGTGGAGGGGGATGGAAATGAGCATATTCTTTCTGCATGGAGGAGAGCCCGGGTTGGCGAGTTTGCTTGACCGGCTTACCGTCAAGCAGGGAACCCGGCCACCGGAGGCCGGAAGCGGTACCATTGTCATCCGATGGGGAAAGACGGCGCCCGAGCCTCCGGAAACGAAGATCATCGGAAGAATCCGGCCGGTGCTTCGGGCGGAGCAGGCGAGGACCGTCGCCGCTCTGCTGACACAGGAAGGAATCCGCACCGTGGATAGGAAGAGAGGGAAGGAGGAGCCCTTTCACTATCAATACGTGGTGCCGGTTTTCGACACACGGGCAATCGGTTTGTTTGAGAAGAAGCTTCCCCATCACGATGGCCCTGCTTTTCGTCCCCACGACGAACAGTCCGGCCGGTTTCGGGAGATAGCTCTATCCGGTGCGCCCTTTCACGCCAAGCGCGCGGCGCGGCAGGCCGTCCGGGCGGTCTATGCGCTTGGTCTCGATTACGGAATCGTCAAGATCGCCACCACCCTGAAGGGAGAAACGCTGGTCGAAGAGGTCGATCCGTCCCCCATCCCGGGACCGCGGCTTTCCTCTTTGTTTGCCGCGGCGATTGAACGGCTGCGGAAGGAGAGAGAAGCCGGGGAATCACGCCCGGAACCGCTACTGCTTGGAGCGGATCCGGAGTTTCTGCTCCGCCGTCCCGGGGGCAGAATCGTCTCCGCCTCCCGCTATATGGAACGGATGGGGGAGGCTGGCTGTGACGGGATTATCTTAAGAGGCCAACGCGTGATTTTGCCGCTGGCCGAACTGCGGCCGGAGCCTAGTCCGTCCCCGCGGGTACTTGTCGAGAATCTTAAAGAGGCCATGCTTCGGGCCTCCAGTCAGATCACCGATCCCGAGCTGGAATGGCTTACCGGGGGCATGCCCGTCCCGGGATTTCCGTTAGGGGGTCACATACATTTCAGCGGCATTCCCCTCACTTCCCGTCTTTTAAGGACGTTGGATACCTATTTGGCCCTTCCCCTGGTTCTGCTCGAAGATGAGCAGTCGCGCCGGAGGCGGCCCCGCTACGGAAGCCTGGGTGACTTTCGCCGCAAACGCCATGGAGGATTCGAATACCGAGCCCTCCCCAGCTGGCTCGACCACCCGGAACGGGCGGCCGGAGTGCTGGCTCTGGCTCGGCTCATCGCGCTGAGCAGCGACAGCCTTATGCAGGAACCGCTCGACCATCCGGATATCCGCAAGCTTTATTATGCCGGAGACAGCACGAGGCTGCTGCCCGTCGCAAGAAAGCTATGGGAGGAGCTGGAGACGATGCCTGCCTATGGAGAATACGGAACGGAGCTGAATCGGCTGAAGAGAGAGATTCTGGAGGAAACCGGAAGGGCGGTCGCGGAGGATTTTCGCCCCGCCTGGAAAATCCCCCCCTTCGGCCCGGCCAAAACGCCTCTCCCGGAGATTATGGTATAATAGAAGCAATAGAGTCTGCCGGCTGCCGGCAGACCTCAGCTATTTCGTTTCTGGGGGTTCCTATGACGCAATACACACCGATGATGCAGCAATATTTGTCCGTAAAGGCCGAGGTCCCGGACGCTTTTTTGTTTTTCCGGCTTGGTGATTTCTATGAAATGTTTTTCGAAGACGCCGTGCTCGCCTCCCGAGAGCTCGAGCTGACGCTGACGGGGCGAGTCGGCGGAGCGGAAGAGAAAATCCCCATGTGCGGCGTTCCCTATCATTCCGCTGAGGCTTACATAATCCGGTTGATCGAGAAGGGCTACAAGGTGGCCATATGCGAGCAGGTGGAGGACCCGGCGGAAGCCAAAGGAGTCGTCCGGCGGGAAATCGTCCGAATCGTGACCCCCGGAACGCTGATGGAAGGAAAGCTGCTGAAGGAAGCCGCCAATAATTACATTGTGGCCGTATCCGAGGAAGACAGCGGATATGGGTTTGCCGCCTGCGACATGACGACAGGCGAGCTGTACGTCACTTCTCTGCCCTCCGCGACGGAAGGGCTTTTGGACGAAATCATCGCTTACAGCCCTTCCGAGCTTCTTGGCCCCGCCCGGCTTCTGGATGCCATCCGCCCGATTCTTCCTCCGGCTATGAAGCCGGTAGTCATGACGAGATGGGACAAGCGTGACGATCCCTTTCTGGAGGAGCACTTTAGAGACGGAGAGACCGGCGGTTTGGACGGGGCGTCCTTTGCAGCCGTTTCTTTCCTGATGGCCTACCTGAAGGACACCCAGAAAAGAACGCTCGTCCATATCACCCGCATCCGCACCTATGAAACCCGTCAGTTTATGACCATGGATCCTTTTACCCGGCGCAACCTGGAGCTGGTCGAGACGGTAAGGGACCGCTCGAAGAAAGGGTCTCTTCTGTGGCTGCTCGACTCCACGGTTACCTCCATGGGAGGCCGGATGCTGAGGCGGTGGGTGGAAAAGCCGCTCATGAACCGGTCTCACATCGAAGAGCGTCTCGAAGCGGTGGATCGTCTCTATCACCAGCTTATCGTACGGGAAGAGCTGCGGACGGCCCTCAAGGACGTCTATGATCTGGAACGGCTGGTGGCGCGGATCTCGTACGGAAACGCGAACGGCCGTGATTTGGTGGCCCTGAGAAAATCGCTCGAGCAGATTCCTTCCTTCCGGGAGGCGTGCGTGGACTCCGGCTCCGCAACGCTCGGAAAGCTGGTGGAAGGCATGGACGCCTGCCAGGATGTGCGGGAATGGATTGAGGCCGCTATCGTGGAGGAGCCCCCCGTCTCCGTAAGGGACGGAGGCTTAATCAAGGACGGGTACCATGAACACCTGGACAAGCTGAAAGAAGCAGACCGCGGAGGGAAACAGTGGATCGCGGAGCTGGAGCGGCGGGAGCGGGAGAGAACGGGCATTGGTTCGCTCAAAGTCGGATTTAACAAAGTATTCGGCTATTATATCGAAGTCACCCGCACTCACCTCGGCAAGCTGCCGGAGGGGCTGTATGAGCGCAAGCAGACGCTCGCCAATGCCGAACGGTTTATTACTCCGGAGCTGAAGGAAAAGGAAGCGCTCATTCTGGAAGCCCAGGAGAAGATGGTCGATATCGAATACGAGCTGTTCTCGGAGCTTAGGGAGAAGATCGCCGGTCAAATCGGACGGCTGCAAAAGCTCGCAGAAATCATCGGAACGGCCGATGTGTACCAGTCGCTTGCCACGGTCAGCGCCGCCAACCGGTTCGTTCGGCCGGTGCTTGGCGAAGGATACGATCTCCAGCTGGAGGAGGCCCGGCATCCGGTCGTGGAGGCGGTTATGAAGGAGGGTGCCTTCATTGCCAACAGCACCAGCCTGACCCGCGACGAAGCCCGCATCCTGCTTATAACCGGTCCCAACATGGCCGGCAAAAGCACCTACATGCGCCAGGTGGCCATCGTCTGCATCATGGCGCAGATCGGGTGCTTCGTCCCGGCGGAGCGGGCCGAGGTTCCTCTGACCGACCGGATCTTCACCCGGATCGGGGCGGCTGACGACCTGATTGGCGGACAAAGCACCTTCATGGTGGAGATGATGGACATCCAGGTCATGACCGAGAAAGCGACCGAGCGAAGTCTGGTGATCATCGACGAGCTGGGCCGGGGGACCTCGACGGGCGAAGGCATGGCCATCGCCCAGGCCGTCATCGAGTTTCTTCACCATGAGATTGGATGCAAAACGCTCGTTTCCACCCACTTCCATGAGCTGGCTCATCTGGAGGAAAGCCTGCCCTACCTGCAAAATTACTGCATGGCCGTCAAGGAAAGCGGCCAGCAGGTCACTTTCCTGCGCAAGCTGATCCGCGGGGCGGCGGATACGAGCTACGGCATCTACTGCGCGGAGATCGCCGGTCTGCCCGAGAGCATCATCCAGCGGTCGTACGACCTGCTGAATGCCTTTGAGGAGCGGGCGGCGGCCTCCGCCGAGCGGGAAGCGGCGGCAGGGGCGGAAACACCGGCTCCCGCGCGTAAGCCGCATGAATCGGAGGGAAGGATCGCCTCCGGAGAAGAGAGACTCGCTTCCGGAGACGCACGCGTTGTCAGGGAAGCGGCCGCCGGACAAGCTTATCCCGCCGGCCCTTCCGCAGAGGCGGACAAGAACGGGGAAGGAGCCGAGCCAGGCAGGCGCGGCGGAGGATTCGTGCAGCTCAGCCTGTTTGCCGAGGAGCCGGCACCCGTCCCGAAGAAGGCCGATTCCAAAGCCGACCTCCTCGCCGAACGGATCCGCCAGGCGGATTTGATTAACATGACTCCTTTGCAGGCGATGAACCTGCTCTACGAGCTAAAGCAGAAGCTTCAGTAAGGAGGAAGCGCAAGTGGCCAAAATAACGATACTGGACGATCATATTGCGAACCTGATTGCCGCGGGCGAGGTGGTCGAGAGACCCTCCTCGGTGGTGAAGGAGCTGGTCGAGAACGCGGTCGATGCGGGCAGCACCCGCATCGACGTGACGATCGAAGAGGGCGGGCTGAAGCTTATTCGGGTGAAGGACAACGGCTCCGGGATGGAGCCGGAGGACATCTCCCTCGCCTTCGAGCGCCACGCCACCAGCAAGATTGCCACCGGCCGGGATCTGTTCCAGATCCGGACGCTAGGGTTTCGGGGAGAGGCGCTGCCGAGCATTGCGTCCGTTGCCAAGGTGGACTGCACCACCTCCGCCGAGACGAGCGGCCTTGGCCGCCGTCTTGTCGTCGAAGGGGGGAAGGTGGAAGCCTTGGAGGAAGTCACCGCCCCGCGGGGGACGGATATTCTCGTCAAGGAGCTCTTCTACAATACCCCCGCCCGGTTGAAATACATGAAAACCATCCAGACGGAGCTCGGGCACGTCTCCGATTATATTTACCGGCTGGCCCTTGCCCATCCGGGTATCGCCCTGACCCTGAAGCACAACGGGCATACCCTGCTCCAAACGCTGGGAAATGGGGACCTGCTTCAGGTCATCGCGGCCATCTACGGGACGGCTACCGCCAAGAGCATGCTTCCCGTCGAAGGGGAGGACCTGGATTACCGGCTCCACGGCTTCGTGTCGAAGCCGGAGCTGACGCGGGCGAACCGGATGGCGCTGTCCGTGGTCGTGAACGGCCGCTACATCCGCAGCAACGCCCTCGCTCACGCCATCATGAGAGCTTATCACACCCTGCTGCCGATCAACCGCTATCCGGTGGCGGTGCTTCATCTGGAAATGGCCCCCTCCTTGCTGGATGTCAACGTGCATCCGGCGAAGCTCGAGGTCCGCTTCAGCAAGGAAGCCGAGCTGCTTGAGTTCACCGAGCAGCAGGTCCGGGCGGTGCTCCAGCGGCAGGTGCACATCCCGCAGGCGGCCAAGCAAAGCATCGGCCGCACCGCGGTCGTGCAGGAGCAGCTCGCGCTCTACCGCCCGGGCGCCGAGCCGGCCCCCGCCGCGGATGCGCCGCTGCCGCCGGCCCCGCCGGAGCCCGGCGGCGAGCCGGCCGCCGACGGCCAGCCGCCTGCCGCGAGCTGGCCGCAGGCCGAAGCCGCGGCGGCTTCGGCACCCGCGCGCAGCGGCGCACCGGCGGGCGGCTGGCCGGCTCCGGAGCGCTACGCCGGAGCTTCCGCGGCCCGCCCCTCGGGGGGCGGCAGCGGCGGCTCGGCTTGGCGGCCCGCGGTTCCGGCGCCGCCGCTGCCGGCGGACATGCTGGCCCGGCTCGCTTCGGCGCCGGATGCAGTCGGCGGGCCGGCCAGGCTGCCGGAGTTCCCGAAGCTCGCCCCGATCGGGCAGCTTCACGGCACGTACCTCGTCGCCCAGAACGAGGAGGGCATGTTCCTCATCGACCAGCATGCCGCTCACGAACGGATCAACTACGAGTATTATTACGAGAAGTTCGGCAAACCGGCAGAAGCGAGCCAGGAGCTCCTCGTTCCCATCACGCTGGAATTTACCCCGTCGGAGACGGAGCTGATGAAAGCCAGGCTGCCGGTATTCGAGCAGGCGGGCGTCTATATCGAGCCTTTCGGAGGGAATTCCTTCATTGTCCGGGCTTATCCCCACTGGTTCCCGGACGGGGAAGAGAAGCGAATCATCGAAGAGATGGCCGAGTGGATTCTTTCCGAGAGGAAGGCGGTGGACATCGCCAAATTGAGGGAGAAGGCCTCCACGCTGTGCTCTTGCAAAGCTTCCATTAAAGCGAACCAGAGCCAGACAAAGGTGGAGATGGAGGCTCTCCTCGATCGGCTGGCGGCCTGCCGGAATCCTTATACGTGCCCGCATGGCCGTCCCATCGTGGTCAGCTTCTCTACCTATGAGCTGGAGAAGATGTTCAAGCGCGTCATGTAAGCGTTCTGAGCATAAGGAACGGCCGTTTAATAAAACGATGGGGAATGCGCCTCCAGTTGGGGGCGTGTTCAGCCTAAAAAAGGGAGCCGGGCGTGTTCGCCCCGGCTCCCTTTATGATGACTTGGCTATTGGTCTCCCGGCTTATTTCTCTATGAGTTCATTGCCGTTCCTTGGCTGGAGAACCCTCATCTGCTCAATATGAGCTTTGGTTTCCGGAACCCCCAGCCGATGGATCAGCTTGTACACCTCTTGAAGGCGGATGTCCGACGGCAAATTCTTCTCGTCCTGGTCGTCCTCCGGAAACGCTTCATAAGGCGTTTTGGCCCGGCCGATCAGCCACTGCTCGGTATCCTCCGATTCTTCGATAAGCTCTTGAAGGAGCCCGACTTCCTCCGGCGTCGCTTCTATTTCAAATTCATATTCTTTCGATTCCTCCAAAGGAAGGATTTCATTTCTGCCTAGGCTTACCCCATAAGAAAGTTTGTCCATGATCGTTTCACTCCTCTTCTTAAGGCCTTTACACAACCAATACCCGATAAGCAGCCGCAAGAAACAGGAGAAGGGGCCTGGCTTATCAAACCCGGCCAAAAAGAGTATACTCGTTAAGGAAACCGCCGCAGGCCTGAAACGCTTCGTTGTCCACGAGAAAGCCGGGCTGCGGCAACATTAGGAGGAGGTGAACGGTTTGATTGTAACCACGTCCTACAATCCCTCCGAAACCATAGTGGGCCGCTCCCGCCAATGGGCCGCCGAGCTGGGAGCCCAATGGGTGCCGAGGAGGCGGCTGTCGATCCGCCAATTGAGGGAACGGTATGCGACGGCCGGCATTCTGCTCCAGACCGAGCGCCAGCTTCAATATTACCCGGAAGGGGAGGACTTCCTCTATTTTCATCCCAGCATGGCTCATGTGCGGATCAAAAGGCTGGAGAGAGGGGAGCCCGATCCGATGCTGGAGCTCTCGGGAGCGAGGCCAGGGGATGCTATCCTCGACTGCACGGCGGGACTTGCGTCCGACGCCCTGGTTTTTTCGTACGCCGCAGGAGCGTCGGGAAAGGTGACCGCCCTGGAAAGCGAACGCGTGCTGGCTCTTCTGCTGCGGGAAGGCTTGCAGGCTTATCCCACGGATCTGGCCCCGTTGGAGGAGGCGATGAGGAGAATCGAAATCCGGCATGCCGAGCATCTGTCGTATTTGCGCTCCCAGCCGGATGATAGCTGCGATATTGTCTATTTCGATCCGATGTTCCGGCTGCCTCTCGAGGACTCCAGTGCCATTTCCCCGCTTCGCCAGGCGGCGAATCCCCATCCTCTGTCACCGGAGGCCGTAAAGGAAGCGGTCCGCGTGGCACGCCGGAGAGTGGTTCTGAAGGACCACCGGGACAGTCCGGAGTTCGAGCGCCTCGGCTTTTACCGTCCGAAGCGGACCCGCACCAAAATTACATACGGAGTGATCGATTGTGGAACGTCATCTTGAGAACAAGCCGGAGCTTCTAGTCCTCATTGGGCCGACGGCTGTAGGCAAAACCAAGCTCAGTATAGCCCTGGCAAGGGCCCACGGGTGTGAAATCATATCCGGAGACTCCATGCAGGTATACCGGGGGATGGACATCGGAACAGCCAAGATCACCCCGGAGGAACAGCAGGGCGTTCCCCACCATCTGATCGATATTCTTAATCCGGACGAGCCCTTTTCGGCGGCCGATTTTCAGGAGCGGGCGGGTCAAGCTATCCGGGATATCCGTTCCCGGAACCGTCTGCCTTTTGTAGTGGGAGGGACGGGTCTTTATATTGAATCTTTATGCTACCAGTACCGGTTCAGCGAAGGGGGAGCGGATGAAGCGTTCCGCGAGGAGCAAATGAGGTATCTGCAGGACTACGGGCCCGAAGCGCTCCACGACCGCTTAAGGGAAGTGGATCCCCCGTCGGCTGACCGGCTGCATCCGAACGATTACCGCCGGGTGATCCGGGCGCTCGAAATCCATCACGTGACGGGCGCCACCTTGTCGGAACAGCTCGCCGGCCAGAACAAGGAATCTCCTTACCGGCTCTGCCTGATCGGGCTGACGATGGACAGGGCGCTGCTCTACAAACGGATCGAAGAAAGGATCGACGAGATGCTCGAAAAAGGGCTTCTGCGCGAAGTGCAAGGGCTTCTGGAGAGGGGCTGCTCCCCGGATTTGATTTCCATGCAGGCGTTGGGGTATAAAGAAATGGTGGGATATTTGCGCGGGGACTATTCCTATGAGCATGCCGTTTACCTGCTGAAACGGGACACCCGGAGGTTCGCCAAGCGGCAGCTTTCCTGGTTCCGGCATATGAAGGATATCCACTGGGTGGATGTGACGGATACGGTAAACTTTGCTGGGCATTTACAGACAATTAATGCTATAATAGCAACAAAGTATACCGAATCCGAAGCTTGACGGAAGCTCATCGAACTACGCGATGACGGGAATTTTTCCATATTTGAAGGGGGACCACTAATGAATAAGTCGATCAACATTCAAGACAATTTTCTTAACTCACTGCGTAAGGAAAGCATACCCGTTACCGTATACTTGACCAACGGTTTCCAAATCCGGGGATTGATTAAAGCGTTCGATAACTTCACCATCATTATCGACAGCGAAGGAAGACAGCAAATGGTGTACAAGCATGCCATTTCGACGTTTACTCCTCTTCGCTCGGTTCAATTCCTCCAGGATCATTCCGCAGAAGGCCAGTAATCCGGCAGGAGGGAAGGGCCTCTCGTAAGGAATCGTTATCCCCTATAGCAAATACCGGAACAACCCAATGTTGACTTGGGTTGTTCTTTTTATAAAAGCTTAAGAATTTGATAAGATGAATGTGCAGGAATTTCAGGGTAAGGTTCTGGTATACTCGTCAGGCAGGGTATAAGAATAGTAAATAGACAGAGACAGAAGGGGGAAATCATCCGAATGGCCAATAAACGCACATCCTCACCCTCCGGCAAGAAGAAGAAAAAGCCGTTCAGCTGGTCCAAGCTCCTTTCCTGGAGTCTGGTAGCTGCGGCACTGGCCATCATCTGCGGGCTCGCGGGTTACATTTTTATTATTTTCAACGGCCAGAAAGAGCTCAAGGCTAACATGGACAAGCTGAACATGCCTCAAGCCTCCACCATTTACGATGTGAACAAGAACGAGGTCACGAAGCTGGGGGTCAACCGGCAGGTGGTCGAGAATATTCCCGAGAAGGTGACGAATGCCTTCGTTGCGACGGAGGACCGGCGGTTCTGGGAGCATTCGGGAGTGGACTTCTGGTCCATCGGACGGGCTCTGGTTAAGGACGTTGTCGCCAGGTCCGCCGTGGAGGGCGGCAGCACCATCACCCAGCAGCTGGCGAAAAACATGTTTCTGAATGCGGACAAAACGCTGTTCCGCAAAGGGACGGAAATGTCCATTGCCATGGCGCTGGAAGGCCAGTTTACCAAGCAGCAAATTCTCGAGATGTATTTGAACCAGATCAACTTCGGCAAAGGCGCCCTGGGGATCCAGGCGGCCGCCAAGCGTTATTTCGGGGTCGACAAGCTGGATAATCTGGAAACGTGGCAGATTGCCACGCTGGCGGGAATCCCGAAGGCTCCGTCCAACTACAACCCGATCGACAACCCGGAGCGTTCCAAGGACCGACGAGCCGTCGTTCTGCAGCTTATGGCCGATCAGGGCTATATTACCCAGGCCGAGAAGGAGCAGGCGGCCAAAATGGAATACGACCCCAACAAGGCCGTCAAAGCGGGCTCCACGAACAAGTTCCTGACCTACACGGATTATGTGCTTAAAGAAGCTTCCGAGACCTACCAGATCGAGGAGAGTGTTCTCCGAAGTGGAGGCTACAAGATTTACACGACCTTGAATCCGATCGCCCAGCAAAATATGGAAGACACCTATAACAACGACAAGTTCTTCCAGAAGGACATGAACGGACTTCCTATGCAGAGCAGTATGGTGATTGTCGATAACAAGGATGGCGGAATTGTCGCCATGATCGGAGGACGGGACTACGAGAGCAAGGGACGCAACCGGGCGCTCGATCCGCGGTCTCCCGGATCCGCCATGAAGCCTCTGGTTGTGTATGCTCCCGCTATTGAAAGCGGAGAGTACGGTCCGAATTCAATGCTCAAGGATGAGCCCATCAATATCGGGGGATATGCTCCTAAGGATCTGGGTTCGTACCGCGGTCAAGTCGATATGACGACGGCTATCCAGAAGTCGATCAACGTTCCCGCTGTTTGGCTCTTGAACGAAATCGGCTTGAAGAAAGGCAAGACCTTCGCCTCCAACCTCGGGATCCCCTTCGACGAGAAGGATAATAACCTGGCGATTGCCCTGGGCGGGATGACGTACGGAGCCAGTCCGCTGCAGATGGCGCAGGCGTACAGCGCCTTCCCGAACAACGGAACCCAGTACAAGGCCCACGCCGTCCTTAGCATCGTCGATTCCGACGGCAAGGAAGTGGCAAGCTACAAAGGGGATAAAGGAAAGCAGGTCATGAAGCCGAAGACGGCTTATTACATGACCCAAATGATGCAGACGGTGCTCGAGCCGGGGGGAACCGGAACGGCCGGCAAAATGAACCGTCCGGCAGCAGGCAAGACCGGCTCCACCCAGCTGGACATCAAGGGATTGGAGAAGAACAACACCGACCTCTGGTTTGCCGGGTATACCCCGGAGTGGACCGCGGCCGTTTGGATGGGCTTCGACAGGACAGACAAAGATCACTATATTACGATGGGCAGCGGAGCGGCGGCCGCGATCTTCAAGGATGTCATGGAGAAATCGCTCGCCAAGGTTCCGGTTAAGCCTTTTGAACGCCCTAACGGAGTTTCGGATATTAAAGAACCTCCTAAGGGCATAGGAGACTTCGCCGCCACTTACTATCCCGATCTGAAGAAGGTCCGGATGACCTGGACGGCTTCCGAAGGCCAGACGTCTTATCAAATATACCGCAAGGACTCCCAGAGCGACTTCACCCTTCTGCAGGAAGTGAAGAGTCCGGCGGAGGTGTACGATACGACGGTTAAACCAGGGGAGACTTACCAGTATTACGTCATTCCCGTCAATCTGGAGAACAACGTGAAGGGAGAGAAGTCGAACGTTTCGGAAGTGGCCATTCCGTCCGAATCGCCGTCTCCGTCCCCAAGTCCGACGCCTTCCGCCACTCCTTCAGCGAGCCCGTCGGGCAGCCCGGGACCGGGAACCTCTCCTGGGCCGGGCCAAGGCTCTCCAGGTCCGAGCGGGCCGGGCAGGTCGCCGGAGCCGTCGGGCCAGCCAGGCAGCAGCCCGGGAGGAAACCGCACGCCTCGTCCATCGGCTACGTCAAGTCCTGCCCCGAGCCAGCCGGCTTCTTCTTCGGCTACGCCCGGACAGAGCGGTTCGCCCGCCCCTCAGAACCCATAAAGAGAGAGTGAGAAGAGCAGCCCCGGGCTGCTCTTTTTGGGTTGGGGAAGGAGAGAGGATTACGGGCGGGACCTATCCCTCCGGTTGGAGAGAAGGCGAGGGGAAGGGCTTTGGTTTCCCGTCGCGGTTTGCTATAATTTAAGCAGTTTAGCTGAACAGAAGGAGTCGTGGATATGAGGAAGGTTCGATTAGCAAGTATGGTTGGCCTGCTGGTGCTGGCGGGACTTTTAGCCTCCGGCTGCGGACAGGCTAAGAACGAGGGGAGTGCGGGAGGGAGTGCGCCGCCATCCCAATCCAGCGGAGGACAAGCCGCAGGCAAGAGCTGGTCGAAAGCGCCCGAGATGAAGATTGACCAGAACAAGAGCTACCAGGCCCAGGTCGATACATCCAAAGGAAGCTTCACTATTGATTTATTTGCCAAGGAAGCACCGATTACGGTGAACAACTTTGTTTTCTTGGCGAAGGAAAATTTCTATAACGGAATTACGTTTCACCGCATCATTAAAGAGTTTATGGTACAGACGGGGGATCCTCTCGGCACGGGAGCCGGCGGACCGGGTTATACGATCAAGGACGAGCGCAACATGACGCACAGCAAGTATGACGAGGGCATCGTGGCGATGGCCCGGACCCGGGCTCCGAACTCGGCAGGAAGCCAATTTTTTATATGCACGGGACCTTCCTGCGCCGGCCTGAATGCCCAGCCGGATTACGCCATTTTCGGCAAGGTAAGCCAGGGCATGGATACGGTTCAGAAAATCGCGTCGACTCCTGTAAAGATGGCGCAGGGCTCCCCGGATCAAACGCCCAGCCAGCCTACGGAGAAGGTAACCATCAACTCGGTCAAAATTATTGAAAAATAAAGGAGGCAGGCCCGTTGAGTGACCGCGCATGCCTGCTGCTGCATGGATTTACGGGGGGAGCCTACGAGGTACATCCCCTTGCCCGCCACCTGCATGATGGGGGATGGGATTGCTTCACGCCGACGCTTCCCGGGCACGGGGGCGATCTTAGAAAGCTGAAGAACGTGTCCCGCAGAGATTGGCTGAAGGCCGCTGAAGAGGAAGCGGATAAGCTGGCCGGACGGTACGGGAGGTTCGATTTGGTCGGCTTCTCCATGGGTGGCCTGATTGCCGCTTATTTGGCCAACCGGTATCCGGTCCGCCGCCTGGTGTTCTTGAATGCCGCCGTCTACTATGTAAGCCCGGCCCGGCTCGCCCGTGATGTGTACCGGCAATGGCGCAAAGGGGACACTTCCTATTACCGCCGCAAGGAACGCACTCCGCTGCCGGCCGTTGTCCAGTTCATGCGGCTCGTCCGCGAGCTTAAACCCGAATTTGACGAAGTGACCGCTTCGACCTTAATTGTTCAAGGCGCCCGCGATCAAATCGTTCATCCCTACAGCGCCCGTTATATTCATAAACGCCTCAAGGGGGATAAGGAGCTTCACTTCTTTCCGGAGTCCCGTCATATCATCTGCACGGATGTGGAAGCCAGGGAAGTGTTTACCCGTGTGGAAGGGTTTCTGGGCAGGGAAACGCGGGGAGACGGAAGGCCCCTTTCGGGTATTGGCCATGGGTAAACGGGGAAGAGCTTGGAGGAAGCCGGCGGCCATCCTCGTCCTTCTCGCTGTCCTATGGACAGGTTATATCCAGTGGCGGATCTATCACCTGGAAACCGAACCCCTGACGGGAAAAAGTGATGTAGGCATTGTTCTTGGAGCGTCCTTATGGAAGGATGAGCCCAGTCCGGGCTTGAAGGAAAGATTGGATCACGCTTACCGCCTGTACCGGGAAGGCCGGTTCGCCGTCTTCCTCGTATCAGGCGGGCTAGATGCGAACGGAGCGACCATCACGGAAGCCGAAGGCATGAGAAGGTATTTACTAGCGAAGGGAGTTCCGGAACAAGCCGTTCTAACCGAAACGAAGAGCACCTCCACCTACGAGAATTTACGGTTTTCCCAAGCCATTATGAAGGCGTCCGGCTTGAAAAGCTCCATCGTTATTACGCATGCTTATCATGGCGCCCGCTCGGAAGACATAGCCCGTTACTTGAGAATGGAGCCGTTCCAGGTGTCCGTATGCGGCTCCACCGTTCTGAATATGGCCTGGCACAAATCAAGAGAGACGCTTGCCTTCACGAAGTGGGAGCTGCAGAAGCTCGGAATGTTCATTCGCTCTTAACCCGGTAGTGGTAATCATACAGCCGTTCGAAGCCCGCTTTCCGGTAGAGCCGGACAGCGGGCTCGTTGTCTTCTATTACCTGCAGGTAGGTATGCTCCGCCCCTTGGGCGAGGCTCCACTGCGTCAATGCGCGGGCAATCTCGGTACCGATGCCCATCCGGCGATACCGTTGATCGGCCACCACATTGATCCAGCCGGCCCAGCCGTCCTCGGCAACAGCCGCCGCCATGCCCACCGTCTCGCCTTCCAGAAGAACGAGAAAGAAGCCCTTGGTAGGTTGAATGGAACGGAACATGCGTTCATAGACCGGCCGGCGGCTGTCCGGGAATTCTTCCATATCCAGAAACCGGTCAAGCCACTCCTCCTGCATGTCCATTTGAATATCGGTCTCGAAACCGGCGGTCGAACGGCCCAGATTTCGGTTAATCGTCTCTGTTCGAGCAGTCATGACCCAGCAGGGGACAATCTTCTCATACCCGAGCTGTTCCAAATGGGCGTCCAGCCCCTCAGGGGATCCGCTGCTAACCTGAAACTGGGACGGAAGCCCCTGCTCCCGGTAAAAGGCTTCCGCCGCGGCCAGCCAATCTCCTTCGGGATAGTCGCCGGCCGTCAGAACGCTGTTGGCTCTTTTGGTTACTCCTCTTGAAGCCCGGAGCCTCCAGGCGCCAAGCTCCACCTCCTTTTCCGGGGGCCATGTTCTTGCGGCCATTCTTTCGATCTTGCGAAACATGTCGGGACGTCTCATTCTCTCTGTACTCCTCCTGCGAACGGAATTCAACCTTATCGGTAAATAAGTATACATTTGAATGAATAAATATACAATCGGTTGCAGCAGAAAAAAATAGCCCAGGCACACATATGCCTGGGCTCCTGCGTATACTTTAAATACCCATTCGAAGAGGTGATGAGCTAATGAGCGGACGCAGCATCGTGACCGACCTGAAAAAGGAACAGCGCCCTTCCCGGCAGATCAATGTTGTCCTTCGTCAAGCCGAACCGGTTCCGGCTCCCTTGGAAGCCGAAGCGTCGGCACTATCCAAGGCAGCCGAGGCACCGGGGCCTTTTTCGGATATTCTAAAGGAATTCGACCGGATGACCGGTCTCGACAATGTCAAGGAGCTTCTCTACGAAGTCTACGCGCTCCTGACGATCAAGCAGTACCGGGCGGATGCCGGCCTGCAGAGTCCTTCCCAGGTTTACCATATGATCTTCAAAGGCAATCCCGGAACCGGTAAAACAACGGTGGCCCGTCTCGTCGCCAAGCTTTTTCAAGACATGGGCGTCCTGAGTAAAGGTCACTTGGTGGAAGCCGAGCGGGCCGACCTGGTTGGGGAGTATATCGGGCATACGGCCCTGAAAACGCGCGAGCTGATCAAGAAATCGCTCGGCGGCATTCTGTTCATCGACGAAGCCTACAGCCTCGCCCGAGGAGGCGAGAAAGACTTCGGCAAGGAAGCCATCGATGCGTTAGTCAAAAGCACCGCAGCCCTTTCCCGATTTATGCTACAATTTGCCCCGGTCTGCCGTTCGGCAGCCTAGCATCTTACTCTATATCCAATCTTGTTGAAGATTCTTGCTGTTCTTACCGTTAATGGGTCCAAAACAACGAAAGCCCTGCCTCTCTTTCATCCTTGCGGCTCCGAAGACCGCGCCAGTGAGAATCGGTACATCCAAATGTTACGGTTACTGCCTTTTCGTGCCTATTCGTGAGATCATACGCACCGTTCATCTTAGCGGGTTGTGGGAATAGATGAAACTAAAAGGGGATAGGTAGGAGGGGTAAATTGTAAACAAGTCTTAACTATACCAGAGGAAAAGGATAATGTAAAGGATAATTTTTGCTAAAGCTTTCTGAATAGTTCCCTACAATTAACATATACTGTTAAGGTTAAGACGAATATCTTGTCCATTTGGGTATGGAGGTTAGAAAAGAATGCAGAACGGTACGGTCAAATGGTTTAACCCCGACAAAGGCTATGGTTTTATTCAGCAGGAAGGCGGCACCGACGTGTTCGTTCATTACAGCGCGATCGCGGGAGAAGGCTTCAAGACATTGGAGGAAGGCCAGCGGGTCTCCTTTAATGTGGTTCAAGGCAACCGGGGAGCTCAAGCCGAGCAGGTTACAAAGCTGTAAGCGTCGCGTCAACAGGGCTGGTCTGAGTTAAACCAAGCATGAGGAAGAAGGAGGGGAAGGCATGTTTTCCAAAAAAATGCCCGAAATCATTCCGGAAGAAGACACGAATGTATGGGCTTGCTCGAGTCCGGAATGCAAAGGATGGATGAGGCAAAATTTTGCCTTTCAAGCGGTTCCCGATTGTCCCTTATGCGGCTCTGGCATGAATGAGGAATCCCGGATGCTTCCCGCTTTGACGAATACGACCCGCAATATGGCGTTCAGCTGATTCCTCCCGATATGCCCCAAGACTGCCAGCCGGCAGTCTTTTTCTTCGTTATGGCGCCGATTCCTGGAACAAGCCGCGGGGAATGGGACATTCTGTACTTCTCATATACATGGCGTCAGGAGGGATGCCCATGCCGAGAAAACCGCTGTCCGCCAAGGAGTTAACCGTGGAAGAGAGCTATACGGGAAGCGTGGAACAAACCGTACTGGTCATGGAGACACTGAGGGAAGCCTGGGAGGACCCGGACGGCCTCCTGCCGGTTTGTGCTGGAGAGGCAGGCGGATTACAATGAAGGAAAGGGGAATCCGCCCGCATCGGGGTAATAAGATATGACGGACTGGGCTATCATTTATGCCCGGGTGTCGACGGAGGATCAGGCTGAGAAGGGCTACAGCCTGGAAGCCCAGGTGGAGGACTGCCTCCGGAAGGCGGAGGAGCTCGGCTATGCCCGGGAGACGGTACGGATCCTGACCGATGAGGTATCCGGCGCCGGCATGGACCGTCCGGGCTTGAACCGGCTTCGGGAGCTGACGGCCTCCGTCCACAAGCCGGCGTGCGTCATCATGTACGACCCGGACCGGTTTGCCCGCAAGCTCGCCCATCAGCTGATCCTGACCGACGAAATCCTTAAAAACAAAGTCGGCCTTGAATTCGTTAACTTTACATGGAACAATACAGCAGAAGGGCGCATGTTCTACCAGCTTAGAGGCATGTTCGCTGAGTTCGAGCGCGAGAAGATCAAGGAGAGAACCATCCGCGGCCGGATGGCCAAAATCCAAAACCACGGGAAGCTGAGCTGCAATCCCCGGTTGTTCGGATATGCCTTTGACAAGGAGGAGGATGTTCTTCAGCCCGATCCTTTGACCGCTCCGGTGGTGAAGGAAATGTTCGAGCTCGCCGCGGAAGGACGCAGCGCAGCCGCCATCGCCCGCCTGCTGGAGGCGGAAGGAACACCCGGCCCCCGCGGAGAAGCCTGGCATGCCTCCACGGTTTCGCGTATTCTGCGGAACACGAGTTACCTCGGGACTTATATGGCGTATAAAGTCGATTATCATCAGGGCTTCCGGCGGAAGAGGCCGGTAGAGGAGCAGTTTCCCCTTCCTCTTGAGGCGCTGATCACGGAGGAGCTGTTCGACCGCGCCCAGCAGGCTTTGGAGAAGCACCGGAAGCATTCCGGAAGGCCGCCGGAGCGGGAATACCTGCTCGCCGGGCTGGGGCGGTGCAGCTGCGGACGTCCCATGGCCGCCGATCCCGGCTCCGGAGGAAGGACTTCCTATTACCGGTGCTCCGGGAAGAAGCGTTCCCGATCGCCGGCAGGGCGGGGGGAAGGAGCCGGGCCGCCCTGCGACAGCCCGTACTGGAGTACCGGTGTCGTGGATGGGGTAGTGTGGGACGCACTGGACGCCCACGTAACGGCATGGCTTAAGGCTCTGGCCGCCGGCCTGGCACCGAAATCTCTCGATAAGGCTTGCCAGGCTGCAGAGCAGAATCCGGACAGCTGTCCTCTCCTCCGGAAACGAAAGCAGCTGGAGGGCCGCAGGGAACGGCTGCTGGAGCTCTATTTGAGCGGAGGACTTGAACGTCCGGCTTACGAGCGCAAACGGCTGGAGCTGGAGAGGGAAAGGGAGACGCTGGAAAGCCGCCTGCGCGAGAAGAACCGGGGGCAGGTTCCTGCCCATAGGGGATGGGAGGAGACGGCGAACCGCTGGGAGTCGCTTCGGGGGAGCCTTTCTTTCGCAGAAAAGAGGAGGATGGCCGAGAAGCTACTGCTCCAGGTTGGTTTTCACAAGGGCTGGCGCCTGGAGCTGGAATACCGCACGGCCGAATTGCCGGGAAACCTTGACGATAGTCAAAGCCATGGAGGATTATAAAAATCAGTTCATCCTCATTCTGGCCGGCTATCCGGAGGAAATGGACTTTTTTCTCCAGCAGAATCCCGGGCTTCCTTCCCGGTTTCCGGTTCAGCTGGATTTTCCCGACTATACGGTCGACCAGCTGCTCCAGATCGCCAACCTGATGCTGAAAGAGCGGCAGTATGTGCTCGCTCCCAATGCCGAATGGAAGCTGCGCCAGCATCTTTCGAAGGAGAAGCACAGCTTCGGCGAATCGTTCAGCAACGCACGCTACGTCCGCAACCTGATTGAAAAGGCCCTTCGGCAGCAGGCGGTCCGGCTGCTTCAGCATACCATCGGGGTCCCTTCCCGTCAGGAGCTGATGACGCTGCGCCCGGAGGATTTCATGCTGGAGCGCGGCCGGACTCCATAATCCCGGTTAACCGGAAGGGGCATAGCGGTTCTAACAAGATCCATAACGCAAATTGTCTTATACTTACACTAAAGGACGCAGCAAAGGAGGCGGAACGACTATGAAACCCCATACCCATGAAGTGGCGGGTCCGAAGGACGAACGCGCGGTTCTCGTCAGCTTGGTGACCCAAGCCCAGAAAATAAGCGCCGAAATGGCGGAATACTCCCTTCAGGAGCTGGTCAGCCTCGCCGAAACGGCGGGAGTTGAAGTAGTGGAAACCATGACCCAGAACCGGGAAACCCCCGATACGAAATGGTTTATTGGCAAAGGGAAGGTCGATGAGCTTCGGGGACTGCTGGAAATGACGAAGGCGAACACCGCCATCTTCGATCAGGAGCTCTCGGGAGCCCAGGTTCGAAACCTGGAGGAAGCCTTGGATGTCAAAATCATTGACCGTACCCAGCTTATCCTCGACATTTTCGCCCAACGCGCGAAAACACGGGAAGGCATTCTGCAGGTCGAGCTTGCCCAGCTGAGCTATCTGTTGCCGCGTCTCTCCGGCCACGGGAAAAATCTTTCCCGTCTCGGCGGAGGAATCGGAACGCGGGGGCCAGGGGAGTCGAAGCTCGAGACCGACCGCCGGCACATCCGCAACCGCATCAGCGAGCTGAAGCGGCAGCTCGCCGAGGTAGTCCGGCACCGGACCCTTCACCGGGAGCGCCGCAAAAAGACGGGCATTTACCAAGTCGCCCTCGTCGGCTACACCAACGCAGGCAAGTCCACGCTGCTTAAGCAGCTCACGGACGCCGATGTGTACGTGGAGAACCAGTTGTTCGCGACGCTTGATCCCACCTCGCGCAACCTGGTCCTGCCAAGCGGCAAAGAGATCGTCCTGACGGATACCGTTGGATTCATCCAGAACCTGCCCCATGATTTGATCGCCGCCTTCCGGGCTACGCTCGAGGAAGCCAACGAAGCGGATCTCATTCTGCATGTCGTGGACGGCTCCTCGGAGATGAGGACGGAGCAGATGAAGGTTGTCGGCGAGGTTCTCGAAGAGCTCGGAGCCCACGGCAAAGAGCAGCTTACCTTGTTTAACAAGATTGATCTGCTGTCCCATCCCGAACAGGAGCTCCTGACCGTGGAAGGGGATTATCTGAAGGTGTCGGCCTACCGGGATAGTGATCTCGAGCGGATCAAGGAGCGCATCCAAGAGAGGCTCGCAGGAGACCGCAAAACGTTCCGGATTCCGGCGGATCGGGGCGATCTGATTTCGCTCGTGTACCGGATCGGCGACGTACTTACGACCGGGGAAGAAGAAGGGACGATGCTCCTGAAGGTTCAAGTGGACGAAACGGATTATGCGATAAACGGCTATAAGCTTGCGGACTACGAAGTGGACGGAGCAGAGGATAAGGGAGAGAAAGAACGGCATGACGGCATCTAAGCGAATCGAAGAGGTGGTGGATCAGGCGGAAGCTCTGATCGACGGCCGACTTAAGGAAATGGACCGAACGGTTGACCATAACCAGTGGAAGGTCATCCGGGCTTTTCAGAAATATCAAGTAAGCGATTTTCATTTTGCCGGCTCGACCGGGTACGGGTATAACGACAGAGGCCGCGAGGTGCTCGATCTGGTTTACGCGGAGGCGTTTGGAGCGGAGGCCGCTTTGGTGCGGCCTCATTTTGTGTCCGGGACGCACACGATCGGAACGGCTCTGTTCGGAGTTCTGCGCCCGGGGGACAAGCTGCTGTACATTACGGGGCGACCCTATGACACGCTCCACAAAGTCATTGGCCGGGGAAAGGACGGCTCCGGCTCCCTTGGGGACTGGGGCATCGCCTATGACGAGGCGCCTCTTCGCGGGGACGGATCTCCCGATTGGGATACCATTCGCGAGAAGCTGACCCCCGATACTCGGGTGGTAGGCATACAACGCTCCCGCGGCTACGATTGGCGGCCGTCCTTTACGGTGAGCCAGATTAAGGAAATGGTCGACTTCGTCAAAGGGATCCGGCCGGACGTGATCGTCTTCGTCGACAATTGCTACGGGGAGTTCACCGAGCGGACGGAGCCGACGGAGGCCGGCGTCGATCTTATGGCAGGCTCCCTCATCAAGAACCCGGGCGGCGGCATTGCGGCAACGGGAGGATATATCGCCGGCCGCGCCGATCTCGTGGAGAAAGCGGCCTACCGCTTGACCGCACCCGGAATCGGGGGAGAGGTAGGGGCGATGCTGGGAACGACGCGCAGCTTGTTCCAGGGCTTCTTCCTCGCTCCCCATCTGGTCGGACAGGCCCTCAAGGGTAGCGTCTTTGCTGCAGCCGTCTTCGAACGGCTCGGGTTTGAGACGCATCCCCGCTGGGAGGAGCCGCGGACCGACCTCATTCAGGCGATCCGCTTCACGGGAGAGGAGCACCTGATCGCCTTCGTGCAGGGCATCCAGAAGGCTTCGGCCGTCGATGCCCACGTCGTTCCCGAGCCGTGGGACATGCCGGGGTACGAGCACCCCGTTATCATGGCGGCGGGCACGTTCATGCAGGGCGGAAGCTTGGAGCTCTCGGCGGATGCTCCTATCCGGGAGCCGTATATCGGCTACATGCAGGGGGGCTTGACTTATTCCCACGCCAAGCTGGGGGTTCTATGCGCTCTTGAGAATATGGCCAAACGCGGATTATTGTAATTAAACCTCACATTTCTTGACACCTTTATGGGATAACGGTACAATAAATGTGACTAACCGTCACAGGAGTGATTGGCTATGGCTAACAATGATGAATTGCGCAAGAACATGGCGCTGTTCCCTATCGGGATAGTCATGAAATTAACCGATTTAACCGCCAGACAGATTCGGTATTATGAACAGCATGAATTGGTTAAGCCTGCCCGTACGGGCGGGAACCAGCGTTTGTACTCATTCATCGACGTACAACGGCTGCTTGAGATCAAAGATCTGATTGAGAAGGGCGTAAACATAGCCGGAATCAAACAGGTCCTGCTCCCGGTATCGGGTGATTCCGAGGAGGCGACGGTCATTACCGAACAAACCGAGATGAAGCGCAAGGAATTGACGGAAACCCAGCTCCACAAGATGCTCAAGCAGCAGTTGATCAGCGGCAAGCGTCCCGGTCAGGTTTCTCTGATTCAGGGAGAGCTTTCCCGATTTTTTCATTAATTCATGGGAGGAGATTTAACAGTGGGTTACAACAAAGGATATACCAAAGAAGATATTCTGCGCATTGCCAAAGAGGAAAACGTAAGATTCATCCGCCTGCAGTTTACGGATCTCCTCGGCACCATCAAGAATGTGGAAATCCCGGTCAGCCAGCTGGAAAAGGCATTGGACAACAAAATGATGTTCGACGGGTCTTCCATCGAAGGGTATGTGCGGATTGAGGAATCCGATATGTACCTGTATCCGGATCTCGACACCTGGGTCATTTTCCCTTGGGTGGCGGAAGACCGCATCGCCCGTCTGATTTGCGACATTTATCTGCCGGACGGCACTCCGTTTGCCGGGGATCCTCGCGGCATTCTGAAGAAAGTGCTGAAGGAAGCGAACGATAAAGGCTACTCGACGATGAACGTCGGACCAGAGCCGGAATTCTTCCTGTTCAAGTCCGACGAGAAGGGCAACCCGACGCTGGAGCTTAACGACCAAGGCGGTTACTTCGATTTAGCCCCTACGGACCTCGGGGAAAACTGCCGCCGCGAGATTGTGCTGACACTGGAGGAAATGGGCTTTGAGATCGAAGCTTCCCACCATGAGGTAGCCCCCGGCCAGCACGAAATCGACTTCAAATATGCCGACGCCATCAAAGCGGCCGACCAGATCCAGACGTTCAAGCTCGTGGTCAAGACGATCGCCCGCCAGCACGGCCTGCACGCGACCTTCATGCCGAAGCCGCTGTTCGGGGTGAACGGCTCCGGGATGCACTGCCACCAGTCCTTGTTCCGCGGCAGCGAGAACGCCTTCTACGACGAGAAGGATAAGCTGGGCTTGAGCGATGAGGCGAGACAATACATGGCGGGAATCTTGAAGCACGCCCGCTCGTTCGCCGCCATCACGAATCCGACGGTGAACTCTTACAAGCGTCTTGTTCCCGGGTATGAGGCTCCTTGCTACGTGGCCTGGTCGGCGAGCAACCGCAGTCCGATGATCCGGATCCCGGCTTCCCGCGGGCTGAGCACCCGGGTGGAAGTGCGCAATCCGGACCCGGCCGCCAACCCTTATCTGGCTCTCGCCGTTATGTTGAAGGCCGGCTTGGACGGCATCGAGAACAAGATGTCTCTGCCGGCTCCGACCGACCGCAACATCTATGTCATGAGCGAAGAAGAGAGAGAAGAGCAAGGCATCCCAAGCCTGCCGGCCGATTTGAAAGAGGCCTTGAACGAGCTCATTCGCGACGAAGTGATCTGCGACGCTCTGGGCGAGCATGCTCTTTCCCATTTCTATGAGCTGAAAGAAATCGAGTGGGACATGTACCGCACCCAGGTTCATTCCTGGGAACGCGATCAGTATATCACCCTTTATTAATCTTGCTTGCAAACGACCCCTTGGCCTTCGGGCCAAGGGGTTTCGTGTTTTGCCGATAGGGGGCGGAGAGAGCGGTGCAGCCAAAAAAGACCTGCGCCGAGGAGGCACAGGTCTTGGTAGAGTTCCTACTATTGAATGTCGCGGAAGATTCCGATGACCTTCCCGAGAATCGTTACGTTCTGAAGTAGAATCGGCTCCATCGTCGGATTCTCCGGCTGGAGGCGGATATGATCGCGCTCTTTATAGAAGGTCTTGACTGTCGCTTCATCATCTTCCGTCATGGCGACGACAATTTCGCCGTTATTGGCATTCGGCTGCTGGCGGACGATGACATAGTCGCCGTTGTGAATGCCCGCATCGATCATACTTTCACCGATGACGGAAAGCATGAAGACGTTGTCATCCCCGACATAATGCATGGGGAGCGGGAAATAATCCTCGATATTCTCGGTTGCGGTAATGGGTACCCCTGCCGTAACTTTACCGATCAGAGGGACTCGGGCAACCGAGAAGGAGAACATGGCTTCGCTGTCCTCTCCTAAGAGCTCAATCGCCCTCGGCTTGGTAGGATCGCGGCGGATCAGACCCTTCTTCTCCAGACGTTCGAGGTGGCCGTGCACGGTAGAACTGGAGGCTAGTCCGACCGCTTCCCCGATTTCCCGGACGGAAGGCGGATAGCCTTTCTCACGCACTTCGGTTTTGATAAAATCCAGGATCGCCTGCTGGCGGCCGGAAATTTTGCTCACAGTCATCACTCCAATAGGAAATATTAAGGAAAGTATATCATAGAACCGGAGTTCGTACAAACATTAGTTCGAGTTTCGACAAATCCAGCTCTCCTCAAAAAGGGAAACAAATGTTCTAAAAATGGTTGACCTGAACACATGTTCGTGTTATTCTCGTAACAGAACAAATGTTTGGGGGAGATTTCGGTGAATTCCTTTACGAAGACGGTAAGCAGTAAGCGTTCTGGGACGGTAAGCCATAAGCGTTCGGGCAAGGCTATTCGTTATCTTGTTCTTACTTTGGCCGTAGCTCTTTCGTTCTCCTTCGGCCTATTCTTTAAAGCATACGCGGGGAGCAGCGACGATCTGCAATCCCTTCCCGCTTCTCATAAAATGACGGATGTAATTAAGGGGGATACGCTCTGGAGCATTGCCCAGGAGAACGCTCCTAAGGGAGAGAGCGTGCGTTCGTATATGCAGCAGATCAAGAAGCTTAATCATCTGGAAGGAACTACTCTTAGACCGGGACAAATTCTATACTTGCCCTAACCCGGTGCAATGGGTTGTCCTCCTAACGCGAATTTAGAGCACTTTATGGACTGGCTTTCCGTAGACACGGAAGGCCTTTTGACATTCTAGCCGTCCCTTGACAGGCCGGGGGGTTAATGGCAAAGTAAGAAAGAAACGAGCCGTACAGCAGGGAGGCGAAACCTAATGGGAATGGACGAAACCATTGCAAGAATTAACGAACTGGCGCGCAAAGCCAAAACCGTAGGTCTTACCGACGAGGAAGTGGAAGAACGAAACGAGCTTCGCAAAATTTATATAGAAGCTTTCAAATCCAGTCTGAAGGTTCAACTGGATTCCATTAAGTATGTAGAGGATGAGGAAGACAATGTCCCGTAAGTGGGAACGAATGGTAGAGAAGAACCGGAAGACCGCTAACAAGCGCAGGCTTAAGCAGGGACAGGAGCGAATTTCCTACTCGGGCACCGAAGAGGTGGAAGTGTTTCGCGGCAGAAGCTGGATTCTGCCCCTCGTTCTCATTCTGTTCGCCGCAGCTTATGCCCTCGCTTTCTACGGATACTATGACCAGGATACTTCGTTCTGGATTACGGTAGCCTGTTACGGTCTGCTTGGTCTCTTCCTGTTTGCGTTCCGGCGGCCTATCCTCCGGATCGGTCGGAACCGGATCTCCTCGCGGCGGTTCGCCGGCGACAAGTGGCTGGAACCGGGAGAGATCGACGAGATTATTCTTTCGCCGAGAACCGCGGTTATTCAGCTGAAGGAGAAGAGAGTCCGCTGGATCTTTACCCGTTTCCTTCACCGGATGCCGATCGGGGATCTTTCCGCCAGGCTGAGGGAGTACGCCGCACGTCACGGCGTGAAGCTGACGGAGCAGAGCAAGTAAGCGGTTGTTACCGCAAACACCAGAGATAGAGAAGGGGAGCAGATAATGGCATTGAAGGCGGTTTTGTTTGATCTGGATGATACGCTTCTTTGGGACGAGCGCAGCGTCCGGGAGGCCTTTGAGGCAACCTGCCGTTCAGCGGCTGAATGGTATCCGGACATCAAGCCGGAGGAACTGGAAGCGTCCGTCCGTAAGGAAGCCCGGGCTTTATATGAAGGATATGAAACGTATCCTTTTACCCAGATGATCGGAATCAATCCCTTTGAAGGGTTATGGGCTAACTTTACGGAAGGGGAGCATGACAGCTTCCGCAAGCTGCAGGCGTTAGCGCCGGGCTACCGGAAGGAGGCTTGGACGCGCGGACTGAAAGGAATCGGCATTGAAGACGCCGGGCTGGGAGCTGAACTGGCGGAGCGGTTTCCTAGAGAACGCCGGGCCCGGCCGATTGTGTACGAAGAAACCTTTGAAGTTCTCGATTCCCTCAAGGGAAAGGTCAAGCTGCTCCTTCTTACGAACGGATCCCCGGATCTTCAGCAAGAAAAGCTGGCGGGCTTTCCGGAGCTGGCCGCCTACTTTGATCATATCCTCATTTCGGGCACATTCGGAGAGGGCAAGCCGGCCGTTACTATCTTTAACCACGCGGCAGGTCTGCTCGAAATCGATCCCGCCGAAGGGCTCATGGTGGGGGACAAGCTGACCACCGATATCAAAGGCTCCGCTGCCATCGGCATGAAGAACGTCTGGATCAATTCTCACGGGGCCGAGATCACCGGAGACGTGACTCCCACCTATGAGATCGGCCGATTAAGGGAGCTTCTTCCGATTGTGGAATCCCTGCTTTAATCCATAAATGAGAAACCCGCCTGGGCGCTGAAGCCCGGGCGGGTTTGTTTTACGGATATCTTTATTCACAACTGCTGCACAAGGAAGCTGTCTTTCTCCCGGCCTCATGCCGTCTAAATGCTTAATAAGACTTAGGCCTTGATGAAGGCTGGGTCATCGAACGGATGAGCAATCCAGCCCTCGGTTTCGATGAACAGACGGACGGCGACGATTTTACGGTCCTCCATGAGGGTAAAGAAGTGCGGTTTGTGCTCCGGTACCGAGATAACATCGCCGGCGGTCAGTTCGACGTCGAAGTAGCCGACATCGTCCGTTCCTTTGATAATGAAGATCCCGTTGCCCGCCGTGATGGCGCGAACCTCATCCTCGGTATGGGTATGCACCTGCTCGAATTTCTTCAGCAGCTCTTCAATGTTCGGAGTTGCCTCGGACAGCACGACGATGTCCCAGGTGCGGTAGCCGCGTCTTGCCGCCAAGTCGCGAATCTCGGAGTCGAAGGTTTGGAGAATTTGAGCCTTCTCCTCATCGGAAAGATCGAATCTTTCCTGCAGGCTGGCGGGGAGCTTGCCCGGGTCCCAATGCTCATAAAGCACTTCCTGCTTATCGAGAAAAGCTTTGACCTGCTCTTCCCCGGTGATGCGTTCGTTGGTGCTGCGAATGCGAATTTCGGCCATGATGAACGTCCTCCTCTAACAATCTTTACTCTATGTTTTCTATTATAAAGCACGACTCCCCCGGTTGTCGATGAAGGGGACAGAAATATTCCGGGTAAAACGATGGGAAATAACTTGGATTTGAGTCTTTTATAAATCCGTAGGTTTTGGTAAACTAATTTTTAATCAAACAGAGAGATAATGGACCAACGGACGGTTACTCGGGCGGTCAAGTGGAAAGGGAGTTTGCTATGATGACGAAACCATCACTGCAGGAGCAGCTGCAGAAGAAGATTATGATTTTGGACGGCGCCATGGGAACGATGATCCAGCAGGAGAATCTGACGGAAGAGGATTTCGGAGGAGAAGACCTGGACGGCTGCAACGAGATTCTGGTGCTGACCCGGCCGGATGTCATCCGGAAGATTCATGAGGCTTATTTCGCCGCGGGGTCGGATATTATTGAAACGAACACCTTCGGGGCGACGAGTGTCGTTCTTGCCGAATACGGGCTTCAAGACCGGGCCGAGGAAATCAACAAAGCAGCGGCGAAGCTGGCGGTGGAGGCAGCCGAAAAATACTCCACACCGGAATGGCCCCGTTACGTGGCGGGAGCCTTAGGACCGACGACCAAAACGTTGTCGGTTACAGGAGGCGTAACCTTTGACGAGCTGGTGGACAGCTACTACGAACAAGCGAAAGCATTAATCGAATCGAAGGTGGATGCGCTTCTACTGGAGACGTCCCAGGATACCTTGAACGTAAAAGCGGGAAGTCTCGGAATACGCCGGGCTATGGACGAGTTAGGGGTTCAGCTTCCCATCATGATTTCCGGTACGATCGAGCCTATGGGAACGACCCTTGCGGGTCAGAACATCGAATCGTTCTACATTTCGCTGGAGCATCTGAATCCCATCTCCGTCGGATTGAACTGCGCCACCGGCCCCGAATTCATGAGGGATCATATCCGGTCGCTGTCGCAAATTGCCGGAATGGCCGTCAGCTGTTACCCGAACGCCGGGCTTCCCGATGAGAACGGACATTACCATGAATCGCCGGAGTCACTGGCGAAGAAAATGGCCGGTTTTGCCGAGCGGGGCTGGCTGAACATTGCCGGCGGCTGCTGCGGGACGACTCCGGAGCATATCCATGCTCTCGCCGAAACGCTTAAGGATTATGCGCCGCGTCCGCAAACGGGTACCCATCCGCCTGCCGTTTCCGGAATCGAGACGGTCTACATCGAGCCGGAGAACCGGCCCGTAATGGTAGGGGAACGGACGAACGTTTCGGGCTCGCGTAAGTTCAAGCGCCTCATCAAAGAAGGAAAATACGAGGAAGCTTCCGAGGTCGCCCGCGCCCAGGTCAAGAAAGGCGCTCATATCATCGACATCAATCTTCAGGATACGGATATCGATGAGGCTTACGCGATGGAAACTTTCCTTCAGCAGGTCGTTAAGAAGGTCAAGGTTCCCCTCATGATCGACTCGACCTATGACCATATCATTGAGCTCGGGCTGAAATATTCCCAAGGAAAAGCGGTCATCAACTCCATCAATCTGGAGGACGGCGAATCCAAGTTCGAAGCGATCGTTCCCCTGATTCATAAATACGGAGCAGCCGTGGTCTGCATTCTCATTGATGAGAGTGGGCAGGCCGTCTCCCGCCAGGCCAAAATCGAGGTTGCCACGCGCGCCTACGACCTGCTGGTAAACAAGTACGGCTTGAAGCCGCACGATATTATTTTTGACCCGAATATGTTCCCGATCGGCTCCGGCGACCCTCAATACCTGGGATCCGCGGTAGAGACCATTGAAGGAATCAAGCTCATCAAAGAGAAGTTTCCCGAGTGCAAAACCATTCTCGGCTTGAGCAACATCTCGTTCGGCCTTCCGCCTGCAGGACGTGAGGTGCTGAATTCCGTTTACCTCTATCACTGTACGAAGGCTGGATTGGATTACGCCATAGTCAACACGGAGACGCTGGAGCGCTATGCCTCCATTCCGGAGCATGAGAGAGAGCTGGCGGAGAACCTGATCTTCAACACGAACGATGAGACGCTCGCCGAATTCGTGTCCGTTTTCCGGGAGAAGAAAGTCGACAAGATCGAGAAGATCTCCAACCTGAGCTTGGAGGAGCGTCTCGCTTCCTATGTCGTGGAGGGAACGAAGGAAGGGCTCATTCCCGACCTGGAGGAAGCCCTGAAGAAATATCCGCCGCTTCAAGTGATAAACGGACCGCTTATGAAAGGGATGGAAGAGGTCGGGCGGCTCTTTAATAACAACGAGCTGATCGTGGCCGAGGTTCTTCAGAGCGCAGAGGTCATGAAGGCCTCCGTGGCTTACCTGGAGCCTTTTATGGAGAAGAACGAATCCGCGGTAAAAGGAAAGATTCTGCTCGCCACCGTCAAGGGAGACGTTCACGACATTGGCAAAAACCTGGTGGAGATCATTCTCTCCAACAACGGGTACCAGATTGTGAACCTGGGGATCAAGGTACCGCCGGAGCAGCTGATTCAAGCTTTCCGGGAAGAGAAGCCCGACGCCATCGGCCTATCCGGCCTGCTGGTCAAATCCGCCCAGCAAATGGTCGTGACGGCGCAGGATTTGAAGACGGCCGGCATCGACGTGCCGATTCTTGTCGGAGGCGCCGCGCTCACGCGCAAGTTCACCAAAACACGCATTCTTCCGGAATATGACGGCTTGGTTCTCTATGCGAAGGACGCCATGGATGGCCTCGACATCGCAAACAAGCTGAGCGACAGCCAGCAGCGTCAGAAGCTGATTGACGAGCTGCGGGAGTGGAAGGAATCCGACGTGATGGAAACCGGCCGCAAGCCCTCGGACAACATCGTTCCGTCGCGAGCCAGAAGCACGGCGATTTCTCAAGATGCGCCGGTCTTTATCCCACCCGATACCGAACGTCACATCCTCCGGGAATACCCGCTTCCTCACCTGCTTCCTTACGTGAATCAGGAGATGCTGCTTGGGAAGCATCTGGGAATCCGCGGATCGGTGGAGAAGCTTCTTAAGGAAGGCGATCCGAAGGCCACTCAGCTAAAAGAAGTGGTGGACGGGATTTATGCGGAAGCCCAGTCGGAGGGCATCATCAAAGCTCACGGCATGTACCGGTTCTTCCCGGCCCAGTCAGAAGGTAACGATATTCTCGTCTATGACCCGGACGACCATTCCCGCGTCATTCAGCGGTTCTCGTTCCCCCGTCAGGAGGTGGATCCGTTCCTCTGCCTCGCCGATTTCCTGAAATCGACCGAGAGCGGCACGATGGATTATGTCGGCTTCCTGGTGGTCACCGCCGGGCATGGAATCCGGGAGCTCTCCGGGCAGTGGAAGGACCAGGGCGATTACCTGCGTTCCCATGCGCTCCAGGCATGCGCCCTGGAGACGGCCGAGGCCTTTGCCGAACGGATACATCACATCATGAGAGATGTGTGGGGCTTCCCGGATCCGGCCGAAATGACCATGAAGCAGCGGCACGGAGCCCGTTACCAGGGAATCCGGGTATCCTTCGGTTACCCGGCTTGTCCGAACCTGGAGGACCAGGAGCTTCTTTTCCAGCTGATGAAGCCGGAAGACATCGGGGTAGAGCTCACGGAAGGCTGCATGATGGATCCCGAAGCCTCCGTCTCCGCGATGGTGTTCGCCCATCCTCAAGCCCAATATTTCAATGTGGATAAGGTTTAAAATCTACCGAAAAGCGTTAATTCTTTTAGAGAATTAGCGCTTTTTTTCTGGTTTTTAATGGCTCCCTATCCAATAGGGTTAACAAGAATCCCTGGAAGGGAAGAGAATAAATACCAGGTTTTTTGGCAAAATAATGAAACCGGTACATGATGGATGGAGGAAGCCTTGATGGAATACTATTTTCTGGGAACGGGAGCGGGGAGGCCTTCCAAGCAGCGGAACGTAACATCCGGGATATTGAATCTGCTGGCAGAATGCGGGACTTGCTGGCTGTTCGACTGCGGAGAAGGGACCCAGCACCAGCTGATGAAATCCCCCTATAAGCCGGGTAAAATATCCAAAGTGTTCGTCACTCATTTACACGGAGATCATATTTTTGGCCTTCCGGGTTTTCTGACAAGCCGTTCGTATCAGGGAGGCCACTCGAAGGTAACCGTGTACGGACCTCCGGGCATCCAACTCTTTCTGAAAACAGTCTTCCAGGTGAGCGAATCTCATCTGGATTACGAGCTCGAAGTGGTGGAAATCCAGGAAGGGATTGTCATGGAGGATAACCGGTTTAAAGTGGAAGCCGCCATGGTGGATCATCGGATTGACAGCTTCGGGTACCGGGTTACCGAGAAGGCGGGGGAGCGTCCCCTCTACGCAGGGAAGCTGAAAGAGAGAGGAATTGCGCCTGGCCCTCTGTTTGCCCAATTGAAGCGCGGGGAATCCGTCTGCCTGGAGAATGGGGAACAGCTTCACGCGAAGGATTTTCTCGGACCCGCCGTTACCGGCCGAACGCTTGCGGTTATTGGAGATACGAGAAGCTGCGCCCGCTCGGTTGAGCTTGCCCAAGACTGCGATCTGCTCGTACACGAGGCGACTTTTGCCCATCGGCATCAAAGCCTGGCAGCGGATTACGGTCATTCCACCGCGGTGGAGGCGGCGGAGATCGCCAAGGAGGCGGGAGTCCAGAAGCTGGTTATCACCCATCTGAGCTCCCGTTACCAGGAAGAGGAGGCGGGGCTGCTGGCAGAGGCAAAGGAGATTTTCCCGGAGACTTATTTGGCTCACGATTTCTGGGGAACGGCAGTTCCAAAAAGGAAATAAGATAGGGATCCCCTTAAAAAGAAGAGCCGATTACGAATACTATGGCCGGGGCAGCTGTCACCTATGAAAAAGGCCTCTTCCCGAGGGAAAAGGCTTCAAAGGAAGCAATGCTTAAACGTCCTGCGAGTGGGCTTCGTCCTTAACTTCTTCCCTGAAAGCGGCAAGGCTTTCCCGGCGGCGGTCGTTCTTGTTCTGAAGGGTTTCCCGTTCTTCGGAAGAAATCTCATCGGCATGCTCGTTAAGGTAGCTTTCGGACTCCTCCAGGTTGTCGATCGTGTTCTGGATGTGTTCCTGCAAATGTTCTACGTTGTCTGCGCGATTGTCCGGTTTGGCCATGGCAGCCACCTCCTGTTGAAATTTGGTCGGTTAACCAAAACCTAATGTAACCCGGCATGCAGTGGCTTATTCATGGGGCGCCGGAATTATGGTTCCCTGCGGGATTAAAGTATGATAAGCTAATAGCTGGGTTTTTGGGAGGGAGTTACCGATGACTGTATTCCGTATTAGTCCGAATCCGCCATATGATTTTGACGCCATGATTCGACGGTTTCAGCAAAATTCTCATCCTTTGTACCGCATAGAACCTAAAACGTTGATTCGCACCATCCGCGTTAGGGGTAACATATACTTAATAAGAATAGCTTCTATCGGTGAAGTCGACTCACCGGAGCTGTTAGTGGAGGTTATGGAAACCGTCAAGGAAACCGAGCTGCCCTTCATCCGGAAAACGGTGGAGAACATGCTGTCGGTGGACGTGGATCTGGGTACATATTACCTTCAACTCCAGAAACACCAAAAAATTGCTTTCCTTGCCGAACGGCTGTATGGCCTGCGCATTATCCGGGAAGCGGATCCTTATGAATGTCTTATCAAGACCATTATCGGGCAGCAGATGAATCTTTCCTTCGCCGCCACGCTCGTCCGGAGATTGGTTGAAACCGTCTCGACGCCCTTGCTTTTCGAAGGAACGGCCTACTATCCTTTTCCGTCTCCGGAGGAGATCGCCTCCTTGTCGTACGAGCAACTAACCCAGCTGCAATTCAGCCGCCGAAAGGCCGAGTATGTCATCGATCTTTCTCGAAAAACAGCGGAGGGCGGGTTAAAATTCGACGATTTGGACAGAAAAAGGAATGAGGAGATTATGGAGAGGCTTCTGCCCGAGAGAGGCGTCGGCCGCTGGACGGTAGAATGTTTCCTGCTCTTCGGCCTAGGAAGGACGGACCTGCTTCCCGCGGCAGATATTGGACTGAGAAATGCCGTAAAGAAATGGTACGGGCTAAAAGAACAGCCAACCGAGGCCGATATAAGAAGAATGGGTGCCGATTGGACACCCTGGTCCAGCTACTTCACTTTCTATCTTTGGGAAAGCTTGAACCAGCCGGATCTCATGCCTGCCATACCGGATCCTACGGAACCATAACCAGAGAACAAAGAGAAAAGAATAAATCAAAGACCGTACTATTCGGGGGGAGGAACCTAACATGATGAAATGGATAGAAGTCGCGAACTCAGGTCCTTTGAAGGGCAGCGTCCGGATTCCCGGTTCCAAGAACAGTTCGCTCGCTCTGCTGGCTGCCGCCTGCATGGCGGACGGAGAGGTTCGATTAAAGGGAATTCCCAACATTTTGGATTTCCGGTTTATTCAGGAAATAGCCGCAGGAGCCGGCATTTCCATGAAGCGGGAGATAAACGGAGATGTGATTATCAACGGAGGAACCATCACATCCGCCGACCTGAACCGGGAGAGAACGTCGTCTTACCGTGCTTCCTATTATTTCATAGGAGCGCTGCTTTCCAAGATGGGAAGGGTGAGCATTGGGTATCCCGGAGGAGACAATTTCGTATCCCGGCCCATCGATCAGCATGTGAAAGCTCTGAAGGCGATGGGAGCCGAGGTTTCCTTTATGGAGGATCATTATAAGGTCGAAGCCTCCAAGCTGACAGGGGCAGATATTTATTTCGACATGATCACCTCCGGAGCCACCATCAATGCCATTTTGCTGGCGGCTCTTGCCGAAGGAACAACGGTTCTGAGGAACGCGGCGAAAGATCCCGAAGTCGTGGATACTGCTAACTTCATCAACCGAATGGGCGGTAAAGTATTCGGCGCAGGAACCGACACGATTCGCATCGAAGGAGTCAAAAGACTGTCCGGCTGCGAATACAACGTCATTCCGGACCGCCTGATCGCCGGGGCTTTCCTGATGGCGGCCGGGATGACCAAGGGAACGGTGACGGTCGAGGATACCATTCCCGAGCACCTTGGTTCCTGCATTTCGAAGCTGAGGGAAATCGGAATGAACATTGAGGTGGGCGAGAACAGCATTACGGCTTACGGAGAGTCTTCTCTACGGGCTACCCGGGTACGGACCGGCATGTACCCGTCGTTCGCCACCGACCTTCAGCAGCCGCTGACCTCTCTGCTTCTGCTGTCTCCGGGCCGCAGCATCATAACGGAGAGGGTTTACCCCGAGCGCTTTAATCATGTGCCCCAGCTTAAACGAATGGGAGCGCGCATCGAAGTCCGCCGCGGCAGTGCCTTTATTCAAGGGGGCTCCCAGCTGAAAGGGAACTTCGTTCACGCTTCGGATGTGCGTGCCGGCACCTGCCTGATCATGGCGGGACTGGTGGCCGAAGGGACGACCCGCATTACCGGGGTGGAGCACATCGAACGCGGCTATGAGAATGTGATCGGCCTTTTCCGTGACCTGGGAGCGGAGCTCACCTACCGGGAAGGCGAGTACGGCCAGACCGAGCAGGCATCGGACCTCATGGTCGGGGTGTAATAGAATGGGAAACCGGCTGAATGGCTGGTTGGAAGGAGGGACCCCTTACCAGGGGGTCCCTTTTTCGGTATGATGGAAAGTAGCTGTGGGACCCAGGGGAGAATGACCGGGGAATCCGGGTGAAGAAGGGGCGACGCCATGCTTGGGTTGGGAATTTTGCTTGGATTCCATTTTCTTGGAGTTCTGCTGCAGCACGGACTGGGCTTGCCTCTGCCGGCCAATGTGATAGGACTTGTGCTGTTTACCGCTTCCTTGTTTATGGGGATTGTGAAGCTGGAGTGGGTGGAGGCTTCCGCTCAATTTCTGCTTGACCATCTGCTGTTGTTTTTTGCTCCGGTTCTCGTCGGATTAATCGGCCTTTACCCGGTCATCGAGCGGAATGCGTATGCCATGGTGATCAGCCTGGTCGTCAGCACTCTGGTGTCGCTTGCCGCGGCAGGCTGGATGACGCAGGGGTTGGGCCGCAGAGGGGGAAGAAGGGGCCATGAGTAGTTTCGAATGGCTGAATCGGCCGGAATTCGGGGTTACCGTCACGGTTGCCGCATATGTAACGGCCCGCCGGCTGCATCTGAGGTGGAGCCGGCTTCATCCGCTTTTCGTCACGGCAGGGGCGCTGATCCTTTTTCTGATTGTGACGGGAATTCCCTACGAGGCCTACAAAGCCGGCGGTGATGTGATTTATTTTTTTCTTGGACCGGGAACAGTTGCCCTTGGAGTGCCTCTGTATAAGCACGCCACCCGGATTCGGCAGAGTCTGGTCCCGGTGCTTGCCGGGATTACGGTCGGAACGGTTGCTTCCATTCTGTTCTCCGCCTTGCTCGTCTGGATGCTGGGAGGAACACGCGAGCTGCTGCTCAGCATTCTCCCCAAATCCGCTTCCACTCCGATTGCGATAGAGGTGGTCCGGACGTTAGGCGGCACGCCTGAGCTAGGAGCCGTCATCACCTCCTTGACCGGCTTGCTCGGAAGCATGATCGGTCCCGAATTTTTACGGCTTTGCGGGGTTCGGAGCGATGTCGCCATCGGAACGGCCATCGGAACCGCTTCGCATGGAATCGGGACGGCCCGGCTGGTCCGGGAATCGGAGCTTCAGGCCAGTATGAGCAGCTTGGCCATGGGTATCGCCGGTATTCTGACCTCTCTTCTCCTCGGAACCTTGAGCGGATGGATCTAGGGAAATAGTTCGCGGATTTAGCAGAAACATTTCCCGGGAATGCGCAGGATGTGACATAAGCCGATAAGCGAACAGGCCTTTAAATGGCGTGAATTTTCTGACTTTCGACAGCTTTTGGCGGTTAAAGACCTCCGTTCGACAAGGCCAGCTGATTTTCCTGAGGGAAATCATCAGCTGGTTTATTTGGTGTTTTCCAGGGGAAACAAGGCGGTTAGCATTGCCTGGGGAACGTATATTCTGTAGAATGGGGAGTACATCATTCCCTTTATAGGAGTTAAAGCATGCGTAAGAAAACTTTGCCCGAACTAATCGAGGATCTGCGCTCCAATGAAAATATAATCAACTGGCACGAGATGCCTCCGCAGGAAGCCAGAACGAGGCCCATTCCGGAAAGTGTCGATCCCCGGCTTCGGAAAGCACTGGAGAAGCGCGGCATAAAGGAAGTTTATACCCACCAGCACTCGGCGTACGAAACGGTGCAGAGAGGGGAAAACATCGTCGCCGTTACTCCTACGGCCTCGGGGAAGACGCTGTGTTATAACCTGCCGGTGCTGCAGGCTATTGCCGCGGACGACTCGAGCCGAGCGCTGTATTTGTTTCCGACAAAGGCGCTTGCCCAGGACCAGAAGAGCGAGTTGAACGAGATTATCGACGAAATGGGCATTGACATCAAAAGCTATACCTATGATGGAGACACTTCCCCCGCCATCCGGCAAATCGTTCGCAAAGCCGGTCATATCGTCATAACGAATCCGGATATGCTGCATTCGGCCATTCTGCCGCATCATACCAAATGGGTCAGCCTGTTCGAGAACCTTAAATACATCGTGATCGACGAATTGCATACGTACCGGGGCGTATTCGGAAGCCATGTGGCCAATCTCATCCGGCGGCTTAAGCGGATCTGCGCCTTCTACGGCAGCCGTTCCGTGTTCATCTGTACATCGGCGACCATCGCCAACCCGAAGGAATTGGCGGAGCAGTTGACCGGCACCCCCATGCGTCTAATCGACGACAACGGGGCTCCGCGCGGCCGGAAGCATTTTGTTTTCTACAATCCTCCGGTTGTCAACAAGCCGCTGAACATCCGCCGAAGCGCCACTGTAGAGGTTAACCACCTTGCGCAGGAGTTTCTTAAGAATAAGATCCAGACCATTGTTTTTGCGAGAAGCCGGGTAAGGGTGGAGCTTATCCTTAGCCACATTCAGGAACTCGTTAAGAACGAGCTGGGGACGAAGTCCATCCGGGGATACCGCGGAGGATACCTGCCCAAGCAGAGACGGGAGATCGAGCGGGGCTTGCGCGAAGGAGAGATTCTGGGCGTTGTCAGCACGAATGCCCTGGAGCTGGGTGTTGACATCGGCCAGCTTCAGGTTTGCGTCATGACCGGCTATCCCGGCAGCATAGCGAGCACCTGGCAGCAGGCGGGACGAGCCGGACGAAGACATGGTGAAGCCCTGATCGTCATGGTGGCCTCTTCTACCCCGATCGACCAATATATTGTGCAGAACCCGGATTATTTCTTTGACCGGAGCCCGGAATCGGCGCGGATTAATCCCGAGAATCTGATTATTCTTGTCGATCATCTGAAATGTGCGGCGTACGAGCTGCCGTTCAAGGGAACAGAGGAGTTCGGCCCGCTGGACGTTACCGATATTATGGAATACCTGGTTGAGGAACGGGTGCTGCACCGGCATGACGAAACGTTCTATTGGGCGAATCAGTCTTTTCCGGCAAGTGAAATCAGCCTTCGCTCCGCTTCCCAGGAGAACGTGGTCATCGTCGACCAGTCGGACGTCGCCAACGTAAGAATCATCGGCGAGATGGATCGCTTCAGCGCCATGACCCTGCTTCATGACGAGGCCATCTATCTTCATGAGGGCGTGCAGTATCAAGTGGAGAAGCTGGACTGGGAGCATAAGAAAGCTTATGTCCGGGAAGTCGATGTCGAATATTATACGGATGCCAATCTGGCCGTCAATCTTAAGGTTCTGGAACTGGACCGGACAACGAGCCGGGAGAGAACCGCCGTGCATTTCGGAGATGTAGCGGTCAACGTCATGCCGACCATTTTCAAGAAGATCAAGCTGACGACCTTCGAAAATATCGGATCCGGTCCGATTCACCTGCCGGAAGAAGAGCTGCATACGAGTGCCGCCTGGATCGAATGGAGGGAAACGGATCCCGAGCTCGGAAAGAAGACCCTGGAGCAGCTGCTGCTCGGGATAGCCAACGTGCTGAAGCACATCGTTCCGGTTATGGCCATGTGCGACCGCAGGGATATTCACGTGGTTTCCCAGATCAAAGCGGCTCATACGGGACTGCCCACCATATTCGTCTATGACCATTATCCGGGAGGAATCGGATTGGCCGAAGATGTGTACAAACGAATTGACGAAGTCAAACAGGCGGCCAGCACCTTAATTCAAAAGTGCCCATGTAAGGATGGATGCCCATCATGTATAGGAACCGAAATAGAAGGAATCAACGGCAAACACAAAAGTATACAGCTCCTGAAGCAGCTGTAGAGCTTGGAGTCCGGCCATGAGCGGGCTCAAGGACCGGTTAAACCGGCTTAAACGGACCACGGCGGAACAGAAGCCGGCGGTAAGGACAGAGGCGTTAGGAGGAGACTGGGAGCAGCTTCAGGCCGTTATGGAGATCAACGATTGGGGTTCGTTCATCAAGCGCTCCTGCCGCTATCCGCTGACCCACAAGCACGGCAAACACCGGCTGGGGGACCTGCATGAATATGCCGATGGCTTACAGGCCTTCCATCCGGGCTTCCCGGTTCACCCGGAGTGCCTGCTGTTTCTGGATACCGAGACAACCGGGCTTGGGGTAGGAGCCGGCAATGTTCCGTTTATGCTGGGGTTGGGGTTCTACCAAGAAGAGGAGTTTGTCGTAGAGCAGCTGTTTATCCGGAACCCCGCGGAAGAGATGGCGATGCTGGCTTACGTCCAATCCATCATCGGCCGCTTCACTCACTTGGTGTCCTATAACGGCCGGACCTTCGACTGGCCGCTCGTAAAGAACCGGTACGTGCTTAACCGCATGGAGTTGGACGATTCCCTGCGGCATCTTGATTTTCTCTATCCGTCCCGAAGCCTGTGGAGGCATACGATGCCCTCCTGCCGGCTGGGTAAGGTGGAAGAGCAGCATTTGGCTTTCAACCGGACAGAGGATGTGCCGGGCTCCTTAGCCCCCACGCTTTATTTTGAGTATCTGGCCGAGCACGATCCTAAAGTGATGGAAGGAGTGTTCGTGCATAACGAGCACGACATTTTGTCGCTTGCGGGACTGGCGGTTCACTTCAGCCGGGCATTGGCCGGCGAGCTGCCCTATTTTCTTATGGTGGAGGAAGAGGTGTTCCGGCTCGGGTTATGGCTGGACAGAATGGGACAGCACGAGCATGCCTCAGAAGTGTTCGGACACCTTCTGGACCGGCCGGAGGAGGCTTCCGCCGGATATTGGGTGCAGATAGCCGCTTCTTTCAAGAAAAGAGGGGAAGAGCGGAAAGCGGTGGAGCTCTGGACAAAGGCCGCCGATTTCCAGAAAGGCCATTCGCTGCATTCGTTGGAGCCGCTGGTGGAGCTTGCCATGTTCTATGAGCATAAGAGAAAGGACTTCGGAACCGCCTTGTATTATGCCGAGGAGGCGTTGAGCCAGGCGTGGACCCGCAGCAGGCTGTCGAGGGGAACCGCCAAGCAGAGGAGTCAGCTGGAGCAGCTGAACAAGCGGGTGGACCGTCTTCGACTCAAGCGCGATAAAGCGATGGGGAAGACCTCTCCGAAGGAGCCGTCTCACCCGACTCTTTTCTAAGTCTTGGGACGTGAACGGATGAGAATACCATGATGGTTCGGTTCGGGGATGAAGGATGGTCAGGAATAAAAAGGAAGGGATGGTGGAAAACTAAGGAGATATCGATAGTGGTGGAGGAAACCCTATGCCCGAATTGCCGGAAATGGAAACCTATAGAAGGCTGCTCTCTTCGCGAATAATAGATCGTCCCCTAACAGACGTTGAAGTAGGACGGGAGAAATCCATCAATGTGCCGGTTCCGGTTTTCCGAGAAACCTTAATCGGCAATTCCATAACCGGGATCGAAAGAAGGGCCAAGCACCTTCTTTTCTATCTGTCGAGCGGGGAAAAGTTGCTCCTTCACTTGATGCTGGGGGGCTGGATGTTCTATGGAAGACCGGAGGACAAGCCGGACCGGACCGTTCAGGTGGAAGTGAGCTTCGGGGACGAGCGTCTTTATTTCATCGGGCTGCGGCTTGGCTATTTGCATCTGCATAAGGAGGCGGAGGTGGAAAGCCTGCTCGGCAAGCTGGGGCCGGAGCCGCTTTCCCCCGATTTTACCGCAGAGCGGCTCACCGGTCTTCTATCCGGCAAGAGAGGGATACTCAAGACCACCTTGGTCGACCAAAGCTTCCTGTCGGGAATCGGGAACTGTTATTCCGATGAGATTTGTTTCGAAGCGGGCCTTCTGCCGTCCCGAACCTTGCCTACCCTGACCGGGCCGGAAACGAGGCGCTTGTCTATCTCCATGCAGGCGGTGTTAAAAGAGGCGGTCGCTTACGGCGGGTACATGGAGGATCCCTTGTATAAGGGAGACCGGTTAACGGGCGGCTACAACGAACGCTGCCGCGTGTACGACCGGAAAGGAGAGCCCTGCTTGCGCTGCGGACGTCCAGTCATCCAGGTAGAGCTTGCTTCCCGGAAATGCTTTTACTGCGAAAATTGTCAACATTGAGGAGGCGAGGCCATGTATGTCGGGAGCCACATCAGCATTCGTCACGGGTATTCCGGGGCGGCCCGGACCGCCCTGTCTCTTGAGGCGAACGCCTTTCAATATTTCCCCAAAAACCCCCGCAGCCTGACCGTCAAGCAGGTCGACACCCAGGACGCGGCTGCCTGCGCGGAGCTAAGCCGGTCTAACGGGCTCGTTTCCATTTCCCATTCTCCGTATCCATCCAACTTGGCGATAGCAGAACCGGGCTTGGCGGAGGCCGTTGCCGCGTCCCTGCGCAATGATCTGGACATCACCAATGCATGCGGCTCTATCGGGGTTGTTGTTCACTTCGGCAAGTCCAAGCAAAAGGACCCACTGCAGGGCTACAAGGACATTATCGGCAGCTTAAACCGGATTCTGGAGGGCTGGGAAGGCGAGTCCTTGATTCTTCTTGAGAATCAAGCAGGTGAAGGAACGGGGATGGGCATGACCCTGCGGGAGCTGACCCAGATCCGGTCCTTGACGGAGCGCCCGGACAAGATCGGATTTTGTCTGGATACGTGCCATGCTTTCGCGGCGGGGATCTGGACAGGAGACAATTGGGAGGCTATGGCGGAGGAAGGACATGAAACGGGTTATTGGGAGCACCTCCGCGCCGTTCATCTGAACGATTCCGTCTATCCCTCGGGTTCCAGGCGGGATCGTCACGCCAACATCGGACAGGGGCAGATCGGGGTAGAGAACCTGGTCCGGCTGATCACTAGTCCCGAAATGAAGGGGATTCCGCTTATTCTGGAGACGGGAAGCGGGCCGGACGGCACCCACCGGGAGGAGATCGCCCTGGTCAAGGAGTTGGCTTCAAGGGCTGGAAAACTTTAACCTGACAGGCTACAATAAGATAATATGTGCTACCAGTCCAGGGTAAAGTGGTGAACCAAGTGATCAAGCTGACGGATATTTATTTTAAGCGGGAAGAACGAACGATAATTAAGGGCATTAACCTTCAGGTGAAGCCCGCTGAACAATGGGTCATTCTCGGACGTAACGGCTCCGGCAAGACCACCCTTCTCGAGATGATCAACGGCTATTTGTTTCCGAGCTCGGGTAAAGTCGAAGTTATGGGCAATCTGTACGGCACGGTCGATTTAAGAGAGGTCCGCAAAAAAATCGGCTACATTTCCCAATCACTCTTCGAGAAGCTAAATCTCGGCGATCCCGTTTGGGAGGTGGTGGCCACCGGAGAATACGGGTTTCTGCGCTTCTATCAGACCATTCCCCAGGAGGTCATCGACAAGGCGGAAGAGATGCTGAATTTTGTCGGATTAAGCCATGTGGCCAAGCAGCCCCTCGGCACTTTGTCGCAAGGAGAGAGGAAGAAGGTCATGCTGGCCCGGTCGTTGATGACGGAGCCCTCCATTCTGATTCTGGACGAGCCTTGTGCCGGCCTTGATCTGTACGAGCGCGAGAAGCTTCTGGAGAATATCGACCAGCTGGCCGGACGCGGCATCACGACGATCTATGTCACCCATCATGTGGAAGAGATTATGCCGTTGTACACGCATGTAGTCCTTATCGATCAAGGAGAAACGGTGGCTTCCGGACCGAAGAAGGAAGTTTTGACAGCCGAGAATTTGGGCCGGGCCTTCGGCATTACGTTATCCTTGGAATGGAATAGAGAACGCCCTTGGATCAAAGTGCTTGATAACCATTTCTAAATCGGGTATTATAAGATCATTATCTTTTTCAGAAAATTCAATTAACCCCTCAAAGCCCATGAAGAGGAAGAGTAAGCTAGTTTGCTGAACCCAGAGAGCCGGCGGCTGCTGCGAAGCCGGTGTTCCGCTTTAGCTGAAAATCACCTCCGAGGCGTAATCCGAACTCTGCTCCTCCGTGATTTATCCATGCGAGGCTCTTAGTAGGAACAACCGGACCTCCACCGTTACCGGGAGCGGCATATGATGGTATGCCGGATAAGTGCCAGCGGCCTTTTTTTAGGGCATGCTGGAAGTAGGGTGGTAACGCGAGCAGGCTCTCGTCCCTTGGGGATGAGGGCTTTTTTTGTTATTTTGAATATTAAGGATAAAGTCAGGAGTGGTTCAATTGGGGATTACACGGTAACGTACCAAAAGGTAGTGGAGGCACAGAAGCTTCTGAAAGGAATCATTCACGAGACGCCGCTGCAGGCTTCCCGAACGTTCAGCGCCATGAGCGAAAGCCAGGTGTATTTGAAGCTGGAAAATCTGCAGAAGACGGGCGCCTTCAAAATTCGAGGAGCCTTCGTTAAAGCGGCCCGCCTGTCGGCGGAAGCCCGAGCCAAAGGGCTTATCACCGCTTCGGCGGGCAATCATGCCCAAGGGGTGGCCTGCGCCGCCGCCCATTTCGGCGTCCCCTCCATTATCGTCATGCCCGAAGCCGCTCCGTCGGCGAAGGTACAGGCCACGGAAGGGTATGGATCGAAGGTCGTGCTGCACGGGGCGAATTACGATGAAGCCTACCGGCATGCGCTGCAGCTTTCCGAGGAAAAAGGAGCCTGCTTTGTGCATGCCTTCGACGACGAAGACATCATCTCCGGGCAGGGAACGGTAGGCTTGGAGATTCTTCAGTCCCTTCCGGATGTCGAGACCATTGTTGTCCCGGTCGGAGGAGGCGGCTTGATCAGTGGCATTGCGGCTGCCGTCAAAACACTTAAGCCGGAAGTGGAAATCATCGGGGTGCAGCCGGAGCAGGCTTCTTCCGGATTCCTTTCGTGGCAGGCCGGCCAGCGTATGATCGTGCCCGCTCCCCGGTCCATTGCCGACGGCTTGTGCGTGCAGACCCCCGGCCTTCTCCCCTTTGAGATGATCCGGCAGCAGGTAGATACGATGTGCACCGTTTCCGAAGCAGAATTAACGGAAGCGATGATGCTTCTGCTCGAACGATCCAAGCTTCTAGTGGAAGGAGCGGGAGCAGCTCCGTTGGCCGCGCTGCTAAGCGGTCGGCTTCCGCTTAAAGGACGGAAGACCGTACTTGTCGTCAGCGGAGGGAACGTTGACCTGGGAAGGCTGGCCGGCTTAACGGCATCACGAAACCTGGTCAGCTGAACGTGTCCTTAGCTATTAATGATGCTTACCATTAATGGCATTAAGTAAATTAAAGCTGGATTTTTGCCCGCCGTCCCCCTATAATCCATCTCAATTGGAGAGAAAAGGGGGAAATTAACATTTGATCATCGATAAACTGCCTATCCAGGAAGGGGAGCTTTTGGCGGGGAGATACCGGATCGGTGAGCGCTTAGGCGCCGGGGGAATGGGAGCCGTCTTTCTCGCGGAGGATAGGAAGCTCCCCGGAAAGAAATGGGCGGTAAAGGCTTCGGTCCGTCACTCCCATAATTTAAAAGGATTCGAGGAGGAGGCCCGGCTTCTGGCTCGTCTGGACCATCCTTTTCTGCCTAAGATTGCCGACTTCTTTCCTCCCGACAGCCACGGGTTCAGTTATCTGATCATGGATTATGTCAGCGGGGAGGATCTGCTGCAAAAGCATCAAAGGGGGAGGCTCTCGGAGCGGCAAATCATCCGTTATGCTTCCCAGCTGTGCGATCTGTTCCAGTATTTACATAATTTGGCTCCAACGCCTGTGATCTACCGGGATTTGAAGCCGTCCAATGTCATGATCGACGAGCAGGACAATGTCCGGCTGATCGATTTCGGAATCGCCCGTTGTTACTCAAGCGGACAGAGCTCGGATACGATCCAGTTGGGGACCATAGGCTTTGCCGCACCTGAGCAGTTCGAGAACAAGCAAACCGATGCCCGGACCGACCTCTACACTTTAGGAGCAATGATGTACTATCTGCTGACCGGAGCTCATCCTTACGACAAGGAAGGATGGAGCGGGGAGAGGGAAAGCCTGCTGCCGGCAGGCAGACGGCTAACCGCAGTCGTGCACCGGCTGCTGGAGAAGAATCCCCAAGACCGGTATTCTTCTGCGTTTGACCTGAAAGTGGATTTGGACCGGCTTCTGTACCAGACAGAAGCCGGAAGAGAGGGTAACGCCGGAAGCAGCGGTTCTATCCCCCGTAAGCTCATTGCGATCGGGAGCTTATACCCCGGGGCCGGCTCCACTTACATAAGCCTTGCCTTGTGCCATACGCTTCGCCAACTGAAGGTGGCCCATGCCCTGGTGGAATCGACATCCGTTCAGCCGGAGCTCTATAGTCTCCTTTACGGAGACCGGTATGCCCCTAAGGACTATAAGCCGCTTGTCACCCGGGTCGAAGAAGGAACCGAGGGAGAGCACATTCCTTGGAGGTCGGGCTTGACGGAGTGGGTTCCCCTTCATCCGGACCGCTCTCCGGCCGGCTGGTCCAAGGAAAAGCTGTACCGTCTGCTTCATGCCGTCAAAACGGATATTACGATTGTGGATCTATCCACCGGTTGGGAGCATGAGGAGGCCGTTGAGCTGTGCGATCGAGCCGATCTTGTGGTTGTAGTGGCCGGGCCTCATCCCGGCAAGCTCGGCTCTCCTTCCAGCCGTGAGCTCGCGGCAAGGCTGGCGGAACAGAGGGCGGAAGACAAAGCTCTTGTGCTTGCGGCCAACCGGGACCAGCCGTTTCCCCGCCGACGGGAATGGCTGGCTTCCCTGCCCTGGGAGCCGCTGATCCGGATCCCCGAGGAGCGGGGAGGAACGGTCTTGGAATGGCAGTGGAAGGGGGAGGGAATCCCCGAGAGCTATGGCCCTTCCGCTCCATGGCTTCCGGCCATGCGGCCCATGCTTGAGAAACTATTGCCTAAGGACCGACTGGAGAGGGAAAGCCATAAAGGAGCAGGACTGTTCAAGTGGTTGTCTGTCCGGTAGGGGAGATCCATATGGAGAGTCCTGAACACCGGGCCATATTTTTTCACAAGTTGCAGAGCCTCGCCGAAAAGGAAAATGCAGGGTTGCAGGCTTTTGATGAGTGTGTTATATTACAAACTAACTTAACAACCACAGGCGGAAGCACCGTCGTGGCCATCTTAGTTCGAGATGGTTGCGGCGGTGCTTTTTGCGTTCTGGTCAACAAGAAGGAGGGAATTCTTTAGGAAAGTTCACCTGCACAGGCAGGTAAAACTTAACGGGAGGATGATGAATGAGGAAGCTTACACTGGGACTTCTGGATGCCGATCCGGACTATATGGGATTGTTGACGTCCTATATCCGTTCCTCGGACTATGCTAAGCGTCTGGTCGTGAAGCAGTTTACGGGGAAGCAGGCGTTGGAGCAATATGTAAACAACCAGGGGAGGCTGGATCTGTTGTTCGCCGACAGCCGGTGTGCCGCAGAGCTGTCCCCTCACCCGGCTTACGGGGTACGGATTGAAGCGTGCCATCACTTGGAAGGAGAAACAACCTTAGGGCAAGCCTTGAACAAATACCAGCCGCTGAACCGGCTCCTTCCCCAGCTGATTGCTATTGGTGCCGAAAATGTGAGTCTTTCGGAAGAAGGGACCGGAACGGCGAACCGCAGCCGGACCCGAATCCTTTCCGTGTACTCGGCGGTTGGGGGAGCCGGCAAGACGACGGTTGCCTGCAACCTGGCAGCCGCCTTAGGGCTGCAGGGCCACAAAGTCTTCTACTTAAATCTGGAGGGGGTGGGGTCCGAGCTGATCTTTCAGTCAACGGGAGATGGCGGGGGGTTTGCCAAAATGCTTTACTACCTGAAAGCCCAGCCGGAGCATGCTTCCGCTAAGCTGCTAGCCTTAAAGAGCATCGATCCCGAAACGAAGGTGGAATTTCTGCCTCCCCTTTCCCACATTCCGGAAATGAAGGAGGTCCGGGAAGAAGAAACGGTCCGGCTGGTGGAGGCGATCGTGGATACCGGGGATTATGACGCAGTCGTGATGGATTTGGACTCGATCCCGGAGGATCGGGTGCAGGCGGCCTTTTCCCAGAGCGATGTCATTCTATGGCTGCTTCAGGATGACCGCAACCACTTGCACAAAGCCGCTCTGCTTTATACCGAGCTTCAGAAAGCCGCCCGTTGGAAGCCCGGCGCCTTATCCTTTATTCTCAACCGGTATACGGGACGTCTGGTGAACGATTTCAGTTCCCTTCCTTGGGAAATCAGCGGACATTTCCCTTATGTTCCGGAATGGAAGGAAGTCCGGGAGAGTAAGCAGCTTAAGGAGCAACCGATTTTTCGCGAGCAGGTTATGCAGTGGTATCTCCGTTACGGAAGAGAGGAGGCGACCCCGTCTTGAACGAGGAGGAGCTAGTTTCCGTCATGAGGAGGAATCTGGTCGAAAGGCTGGATCGGTTCGGCTCGGTGGGAGACGACCAGCTGAAGGAATGGATAGACAGTGAAGTGCTGGAATGGGCGGGAGGAGAGCCTTTGACCGCTTCCGCCAAGAAACGAATCGCCGACCGGCTGTTTCATTCCTTCCGGGGACTCGATGTGCTCCAGCCGCTAATGGAGGACCGCAGTATTTCGGAGGTGATGATCAACCGCCACGATGAAGTCTTCATCGAACAGAACGGGAGGGTAAGCCGATCTCCCGTCCGCTTCGAAAGCGCCGAGAAGCTGGAGGATGTCATCCAGTCCATTGTGGCCAAAGTAAACCGCGTGGTGAATGATGCAAGTCCGATTGTCGATGCGCGCCTCTCGGACGGCTCCCGGGTGAACGTTGTTCTTCCGCCCATCGCCTTAAAAGGTCCAACCATGACCATAAGGAAGTTTCCGGATCGTCCGATCACGGTGGAAGAACTGATCCGGCTGGGAGCTATTCCGGAGGAGGCAGCCGAGATGCTCCGAAGGCTCGTGCAGGCTCATTACAATATTTTCATTGGCGGGGGGACCGGGTCCGGCAAGACGACTTTTCTGAATGCACTGGCCCGCTTCATTCCTGAGGATGAACGGGTGATCACCATAGAAGACTCGGCGGAGCTGCACATGGATACCATTCCGAATCTGGTTAGTCTGGAGACTCGAAATGCCAATACCGAAGGCAAAGGGGAGATCACCATCCGGGATTTAATCCGGTCCTCCTTACGAATGCGTCCGAACCGGATCATCGTCGGGGAAGTAAGGGGCGCGGAAGCGATGGATATGCTGCAGGCCATGAATACCGGGCATGACGGTTCCTTATCTACCGGACATGCTAACTCCTCCGTGGATATGATCAGCCGGCTGGAGACGATGGTGCTGAGCGGAGCGGACCTTCCCCTGCCAGTCGTCAGAAGTCAAATTGCATCGGCCCTCGATATTATCATTCATTTGTCGCGGCTGAAGGACAAATCCCGCAAAGTAACCGAGATCCAAGAAGTGGCGGGAATCCGGAACGGAGAGGTGGTGCTTCATCCCTTGTACATCTTCTCCGAAGAAGAGGGCGGGCGGCTGGTGCCGACGGGGCGCCGGCTCTTACCTACGGAGAAAGCCAAGAAAGCCGGCTTATGCACGGTGGAGAGGGACGCGGGATGAAGACAACGGCGGTTGCAGCGGTTCTAGGATTGTTAACGTGGTTAATGATGGGGCATCTGGACAAGCGAAGAAAGAACCTGGCGTTCAAACCACCGGTCTCCCGACCAAAGGGAGAAGGGGAGGAGGCGGAGCGGTATTCAACGTATACCTTGACGGGCAAAGAGAAGGGCTTCCATCTGCTTCTGGCGGGATGCCTGCTGTTCGCAGCCGGCTACTTGTTCTACAAAAGCTTCCTTATCGCAGCCATGTGCTCTTGCCTGGCCCTGCTTTATCCGAGAATCGTAGTGAAAGGAATGATTCGCAAAAGAAAGGAGCAACTGAACGGACAGTTCAAGCAGGCGTTGTACTCCTTGGCGACATCCTTATCCGCCGGAAAGTCGGTCGAGAATGCTTTCCGTGATGTTTTGCAGGATCTTATGCTGCTCTATCCGGACCCTTCGACGCCGATCTTGAAGGAATTCCGGAGGATTGCCGGTAAACTTGACCGCGGCGAGACGGTGGAGCAGGCTCTGTCGGATCTTTCGGAGCGGGCCGACCTGGACGATATCCGCAGCTTTACGGAGGTGTTCGTCATTTGCAAGCGATCCGGAGGGAACTTGATCGAGGTGATGAGACGGACCTCCAACATGATCGGAGAGAAGGTGGAGATCAAGCAGGAGATTCAGGTCCTCATTGCTCAAAAGAGATTCGAGGCGAAAGTGCTGGGTGCGGCTCCGCTCGCCATTATCGCTCTGCTGAGCTTGAGTTCCCCGGACTACATGGCCCCTTTATATGACGGAGCTTCCGGTATGGCCATCATGACCTTGTCCCTCATTCTTTTGGCGGGCTGTCTAGCGATCATTATCAAAATCATGGATATAAAGGTGTGACGAACTTGCCCGATCAGGAGGGACTTCTTTCCCCGGCAACCGGGATATGGAGAATGCTGGATCCTGTCGCTTCCTCTTTCCTAAGAAGAACCCGGCTGCCCCAGAAAGCCTCGCATTTGATGCTCAATCTCCAGCTAAAGCTGTCGGCCCTCTACGGAGCGGATATGACACCGGCCCATGCCGAGCGCTATCTCCGCAAGATGACCTCCGCCTTTCTGCTCGGTCTTACCGGAGCCGTGCTCCTTGGAGCCGCTTCCGGATCTTGGGGAGAAAGCCTCGGAGGCGGTTTGTTCGCGGCTCTGCTGGCACCGGTGCTGTTATACCGCCAGCTCGACCGGGAGATCAAGCGCAAAAAAAGAAGCATGATCATGGATCTTCCGGAATTTCTTAACAAGCTTACGCTCTTGGTTAATGCAGGGGAAACCGTTCAGAGAGCTTTGCTCCGCTGCACGGCGGCAGGAAGTAAGGAGTCGCCTCTCTATCGGGAGCTTCAGCAGATGGCCAATGAACTCACGAACAACATTTCCTTGAAGCGGGCCATGGAGGATTTCAGCAGGCGCTGTGCCGTCCAGGAGGTTTCTCAATTCACGACGACCCTTCTGCTTAACTACAAGAGGGGAGGCAAGGAGTTCGTAACGGCTTTGCGGGAGCTGTCCCGTTCCCTCTGGGAGAGGCGGAAAGCCCTAACCAAAACGATGGGGGAGGAGGCTTCCTCCAAGCTGGTTTTTCCGATGGTCGTGATCTTTCTGATCGTGACCGTCATCGTAGCCTCGCCCGCTGTTCTGCTCATGAACCATTAATTATTTTGAGAGGAATGAAGGATATGTGGAAATCGATACAAAGGAAAGCAAAGGCTTTCTGGAAGGAAGAGGACGGCCTGGGAACGCTGGAAATGCTGCTTATTCTGGCTGTTGTGGTCATCGTAGCGATCGCGTTCCGGGAGTGGATCATGAAGTGGGTGGGAGGCTTATTCAAAGGGGCCGATACGCAGATCAACCAGCAGACGACCATCGATGGCAGCTCGATCCGTCCATCTGCATCTGCCACTCCTTAAGGGCGATGAAGCGCAGATGCCGGCTGATGGGGAAGAGGAAGTGGATCGAGTCGGAGGAAGGGAGCCTGACGATAGAGGCATCGTTCGTTTACCCGATGATTCTGCTGGCCACCCTTTCCATGATAGGCTTTGCTCTTTTTGCTTACGGCAAAGCGTCCCTTGCCCTCACGGCCGAAACCGCTGCGGAGAGAACGGCTTATGTCTGGGACAATTCCCGAAAGGATTGGGAGACGGGTGCTTCGATCCCTGGGGAGGACGACGGCCTGTACTGGAGAACCTTCGGGGACAGTGTGACGGATCTGTTCGGTCTTACCGGCAGCGGGGGAACCGAATGGTCACTGGGGGATTCCGGGGAAACGCCTACAAGCGGCCCGGCTGGTAAAATGGCAAAAGCCGCTTCCATCTTCCCCCTAGAGGTGACAGGAGAGCTGAGGTTTACCAACAAGTGGGTGGAACGAAAAGTGGAAGCGCGGGTAAAGCAGCCCTTTCATCAGGGAAATCTCTTCCAGCCCTTTGCGGATGGGGATCACTATTCAGCCGAGGCCGCCTCTTATGTCACCGATCCCGTTGACTTTACCCGCAATGTTGATTTGCTGGCCGAATACTCCGGCCGCCTGAAGCAATTTTTCGATTCGGGACGCACGGCCAAGGACATTCTGCTCAGCGGCGAAGAGAAGCCCGCTCTTGTGATCCGCTCCGAGGCGGAAGCGAGCCAGTACATCCGGCGTCTGGTGAACGGGAAGTCGGTGGTCCTGGAGACGGATACCGTGGGACAGAGCCGGAAGATCGATGCCTTGGATGGAGACGGCATCGCCCACGAGGCCAAATACACCGTCAATGAAGCGGATGCCCGCCAGCAGATCCAGAAAGACGTAGAGCTCATCAGACGGGGACTCATTAAAGGGGCGGTCTGGCATTTCTTCCGGCATGCCCGCAAAGGCACGGTTGCCTTATCTCCGGGCCTCCGGCAGGAGCTGGAAAGAAACGGGATCCTGGTCGTTATTCATAATTAAGGAGGTACATCTTGCGTCGCTTTTGGTTCAGCTCTAAAGGATCCGTTTCGGTTTATTTGATCATGATTCTGGTGCCGGTCTTCTTCTTCCACGCCGTCTTGATCGATTTGATCCGTATCAAGCTGGCGGAAAGGGAGACGGAGACGGCCGTTAAGGCCGGGGCGCGTTCTCTCCTATCGGAATATGATTCTTCGTTAAGACCGTACGGCCTGTTCGGAAGAGACCGGGACCAGGAGGCTATGCTGTCTTTGTTTACGGAGGTTTTCCATAATAATCTGTCAACCCCAGCTGACACCTTCTCTTATCTCGGCAATAAAGCCTCGGACGGGGATGGCTACCGGGTGAAAGACCTGTACACGCTGGCGAACCAGGAAGTGTTCCGGTCACAGGTGCTGCAGGATATGAAATACCGGGCACCCGTGGAATTCGGGCTGGAATTTGTCGACAAGTTTAAAAAGAACGGAGTGGACAAAAATCTTGCCGCGGCTTCCGATTTCTCGGAGAACGCCGCCAAGCTGCAGGCAAAAGCCGATGCCGTCGACGAAGCGTTGGATCAGGCATGGGATCAGGCAATCGTCCTGTTAGGGACGGCTAAGGTCGCGAACGGCAAATATGCGGGCAGGCTGTCGGAGCTTTACCGGCTCGCTGGCCTGATCGGTCTGCATACCGTGGAGGAAGTGAGGCAGTCCATTCTGGATACCGAACAGGAGCTGAAAAGGGCAGGGGAGACCCTGCAGGAGCTTAGCCGATCCTTGGAGAGCTCGCAAGCCTCTCTAAAGGAGTGGGCTGCCGAGGCTAAAGAAAATGCCTCCCGGATTGAGGAGATCTCCGCCTCCATTCAATCGGTAGAAGCGAATATCGAGCAAGTCCAGACGGAGATAACGGAGTTTACGGCCAAAAAAGTCGAGCTCCAAAAATTATTGGAGAACCTGTTGAACTATGCCGCTCTCCTGCAAACCTCCAGATGGGAGATTCGTTTGGACTATGAGCAAATGACGGGAGAATATGACCGGCTTGCTGAGAAGCTTATGGAAGCTCAGAAGGTTAACGATGAGCTGCGTGGGGAGAAAGCGAAACTCGTGCAGGAAACGGCATGCCCGGCATCTCCCTGCCCCATTCTCGATATTTACAGCTCGGTACCGGTTCGCAACGACGATTATTTTTCCTTGTACAAAACGGAAGCCGGCAAAATCACGGCGACCTTCAGCGGAATGAAAACCAATTGGGAAAGCACCCTGCTGTTCATTGGGGCGGATTACGAACGTCTCGTGCAAGCGAACGAGGCTCTGGCTAGCCAGGCGGACGCCTTCAAAGCCAGCCAGGGAGCGTTGGAGGAGAAACGGAAGGCGGAAGCCAAATGGCTCAACGGCAGCAAGGAGGAGCAGAAGAAGATCACAAAGGGAGCATTCGGCGAAGCGAGAAAAGCATTGGGAGGATGTGGCCTATGGGGCACCTCGGACCCTTTTACCGGGTACTACCACACCTTGGAGCAGCAGGGGGAGAACGGCACACCTGGTTTGGCTTTCAAGTATTGGAGCTACAACCGGGAGGAAGCTATTGGTCCGGTGGAGGGGGCCTATTCCATTGACGAGAAAGACATTTCGGCAAGGCAGGCTTTATCCATGGCCAAGAGGCTGACGGGGCTCTTGGAGGGCTTCCGCGATGAGCTGTACGTCAATGAATATGCCCTGACACGGTTTACCTTCCGCACGGACCAAGCCGTCAAGACCAGCAGCCGTCCTCTGGACCGACAGGAAGCGGAGTACATTCTGTACGGGCTGAATTCGTGTGCTTCCAACTATTCGGCTGCCTATTCCGAAATGTTCATGCTCCTGTTCTCCATCCGTACCATGGAAGCTCTGGTTGACCCGAAAAAGGAGCTCCTGCAAGCAGGCTCCCCCCTGCTGGTTCTGCTGGCCGCCGCCGCTCAGGGAGCAGGAGAGGCAGTCAGCGATATGAACCGCGTAATCCGCGGGGAAGCCGTGCCTCTTCTTAAGAAGGCTGTGTCTTTAACCGTCGATTACAAAGAAATGCTCCGGCTTTTCTATGTCCTTCACAGCGAGAACGCCCGGATAATGAGCCGCATGCAGGCTTTGATCGAGCTTAACACGGGCAAGGATTTGGCCGGACAGGCGACCTATGTCCAAGCCTCGGGAGAATCGAGCATCAAGCTCTGGTTCCTGCCTGGAATAGCGAGATCGCTTAACCGAACGGGAATCCTTCCCTGCCAGGTTAGGGATGGATGGTGTCAATTCACCGGAACGGCGGTGATGTCCTATTAACCGGTTTAGGCGGGAGCAAGGCGGGGGGATTGTTCTGGAGGCGGCTCTTATCCTGCCCGTCTTCCTCGCGTTCCTTCTTATTCTTAACGGTTTGGTTCAGCTTTCGATTGTGGAGGCCAGTGTGCGCAGTGCGGTGGGCGAAACGGTCAAAGTGACGGCCGCTCATATGGGGCCGGTGGAGACGCTGTATGTTTCCGCCAAAGAAAAGGCCTCCGAAACGAAGCCTGCGATCCTGCTCGGGGAAGTCTTGTCCCGAATTCGCAACGCCCGGGATACAGTCGTCGGTGCCGAGGAATCGGCGGCTAAGTACGAGGAGTGGATACCGGATTCGGTGTTGGCCGTAATCGAGTGGGAGAAAGAACAGCGGGAGCATTGGGAGCAGGAGGGGAAAGACGGGGTGGATCAGGTCATCGACCAAACGGTTACTCCGATGCTGAACAAGGCCTTCAAGCCGGTTGTGCTTCATTACGGAAACCGGAAAATCCTGAAGGAAGAAAATCTCGAAATCGTGAAAATAAGCTTTCCTGAGCTCGGCAATCATGCCCGCGCCGGCTTTGGGATCGAAGTTTCTTACGCCTTCCAGCTGCCGGTTCCTTTTTTTCATAAAACGGTTATGATTCGCAAGAAAGCGTACGAGCGGGTGTGGGTGGGCCAATAAAAGAACACTGGAGAAAGCAGGAGGAATGGAAATGCTGGAATGGGGAATGGCTGCGATGCTTCTGGCGGCCTTCTACACCGATATACGATATTGCAAAATACCAAACTGGCTGTGCGCGGCCGGAATTTTAGCGGGAGGATCCTTTCAGGCTGTTTTTGGCGGCGTGCAGGGAACGCTGCAGGCGGCGGCCGGAATGGCTGCGGGCTTGGCGGTCATGCTTCTTCTGTATTTGCCCGGGGCTATCGGAGCGGGCGACGTTAAGCTTTTTGCAGCGCTTGGAGCCTTTAGCGGACCCGCTTTCGTCATGCAGTGCGCGGTCTATTCCATTTTATATGCAGGGGTCATCGGGGTAGGAATCCTCTTGCGGCGGAAGCTTGTGAAAGAGAAGGTATGGCTGGCTTACAGCGGACTGCTTTCCTTGAGAATGGGCGGAGAAGAGCATAGGTTTTATCCGGAGTCCCGGCAGGAGATGATCCGCTTCCCTTTCATGTATGCGGTCGTACCGGCGGTCCTAACCATTTGCCTGGAGAAGCTGGTATGAGAGAGGGTGTAGCCGAATGAATCCGCTGATGGGGCTGACCTATACCCGGGACCATTCCCAAGGAAGCTACCTGCTGCTGACTAAGGATCCCTTCCTGACGATAGAGGATCTGGTGCCGGTTGAGATGAACATGCTGCAAAATTACCCGATTCCCGGGCTGCTCCCGATCGAATTCGAACAGCTGGACCATTCGATCACCCTCCGGTATAACGTGGCGGTCCGCAGACCGTTATCGTTGTGGAGCCGAACGGACGCCTTTGAAGAGAAAGCCTTCCTCAAGGTCCTGCATGCCGTCTGCCGACAATTGGAGGACAGCAAAATCTACATGCTGAATGAGCAGAGGTATGTGCTGGATCCGGACTATATATTTATAGGAAAAGACGCGGACGACTTGGCCCTTCTCTATCTGCCTCTTAAGGAAAATCCGAGTCCCCTGACCCTCCATCATAAGCTGATTTGCCTGGCCGAAAAGCTGATTTCTCCGCTTAACGGGAGGTCTCTTGCCGCAAAAGCTTGGCTGGACAGCCTGCGGAACGATCCGTTTAACCTGCGGGGGTGCAAGCGTTCTTTGAACGAGGCGCTGGCCGGTTTACAAACCGGGGAAACCCAAACGGAGGGAAGAAAAGACCTTTTCCCGGTCAGCGAGCAGGAACGCATCGTCTCCGTCTCTGAATCTCCCGCATCCTTCGAATTTACAGGACCGGAATGGGAGGGACTTTCCGAGGAGCCGCAGCCGCGGAAAATCACGACAGCCCATAAGCTGTCCGCGGCTTTGGCGGTTACGGTGCCGGCGGTCCTGTGGGGAATGTATGGGACCGCCCCTTCTCCCGGACTGCTTGCGGCCGCCATCGGCTTTACCGCTGCCACGGCAGGGGGCGCCTATGTCCTCTGGAAGAAAGGCGGAGTCAAGCTGCCGCTTCGTAAGCCGAACTGGCCTCTCGCGGATGAATCGGTCGAGCTGCCGCTAGATGCGGGAAGAACTCAAGAGGCTCAGCCGGTTCCGGAGAGGAATCCGCTTTATTCGGCAAAAGGGGATACCCCTCCTTACAACGGGAGAAGTGCCGAAGAGCTTTCCGGCTATTACGACCGGCTTCCCGATAAGACCGTCCTCCTCGGAAAATCCGATGCCACCGTTCTGCTCGCTCCCTATCCGCCCACCGCTTGGTCCCTGCGGCTTGAAATTGACAAGGAGGGAGTGAAGGAGTACACCGAGATGGTTACGGAAACCTTTCGGATCGGCCGGGAGGCCGGAACCGTTCAGCTTCTGCTGGAAACGGCAGGGATCTCCCGCCAGCATGCCGAAATCGTCCGCACGCCGGAGGGTGGTCATCTGGTCCGCGACCTCGGCTCCAAGAATGGAACGCTGCTGAACGGGGAGGTAATGGTCCCCTTCCAAGAGTATGAACTCAAGGATGGGGATTGCCTGGAAATGGCGGGAGTGCGGGTCACACGGACAGACAGCTCTCCGCCTGGTGAAGCAGGCAAAATACAAGTTTCCTAATCCTGTCCGTTGATGATATAATAAGTCGTTAACGAGAGAACACAGAGATAGGAGCAATCGAAACTTACTATGAGCCTTTTAACCGTAGAAGATTTGAGTCACAGCTTTGGCGGACGTGTCCTTTTCAAGAACGTGTCCTTTCGCCTGCTGGCGGGAGAGCATGTGGGCCTGGTGGGCGCCAACGGGGTGGGCAAGTCGACTTTGATGAATATATTGACGGGCCAGCTCCTCAAGGACGAGGGAAAGGTCGAGTGGACGCCTAAGGTTCACTATGGCTATCTGGACCAGCACTCCAAGCTAACCCCCGGTAAAACGATCCGGGACGTGCTGAAGGATGCCTTTCTCCCTCTGTTCGAGCAGGAGAAGGAAATGATGACGATTACCGAGAAGATGGCGGACGCTACACCGGAAGAGCTGGAAAGTCTACTCGAGGAGATGGGCGAAATCCAGGACCGGCTGGAAAACAGCGGATTTTATCTGCTCGACATGAAAGTCGATGAGATGGCGAACGGGCTCGGGCTGGACGCCATCGGCCTGGACCGAGACGTGGCTTCTCTAAGCGGCGGACAGCGGACCAAGGTGCTGCTGGCCAAGCTGCTTCTCGAGAAGCCGACCGTTCTGCTCCTGGATGAGCCGACGAACTATTTGGATGTGGAGCACATTCAATGGCTGACCCAGTACCTGCAGGATTATCCCTACGCGTTCATGCTGATATCCCACGATACGGAATTCATGAACAAGGTTGTCAACGTCATCTACCACCTGGAATTTGCGAAGCTGACCCGGTATTCCGCCAATTATGAGAAATTCCTTACAATGGCGGACATCAACAAGTCCCAGCATATCGACGCCTATGAGAAGCAGCAGGAATACATCAAGAAGCAGGAGGATTTCATCCAGCGGAACAAGGCCCGCTATTCCACCTCCGGCCGTGCCAAGAGCCGTCAGAAGCAGCTTGAGCGAATCGAACGGATCGACCGTCCCGAGGAAGCGCCCAAGCCGACCTTCGCCTTCAAAGAATCCCGGGCGAGCGGACGGATTGTTTTCGAAGCGGAGAATCTGGAGATCGGGTACAACTCTCCCCTTCTGCCCAAGATGAACATGTCGATCGAACGAGGCGAGAAGATCGCCATCGTGGGCTGCAACGGCGTGGGGAAATCGACTCTTCTTAAGACCATCCTGGGCAAAATCCAGCCGTACAGCGGGAAAACTTACCAAGGGGACTTTCTATTCCCGGCATACTTCGAGCAGGAAGTTAAGGGAGCAGGCAATACGCCGATCGATGAAGTATGGAACGAATTCTCCCATCTGAACCAGCATGAGGTTCGCGCGGCGCTTGCCCGCTGCGGGCTGACCAACGAGCACATTACTCGCCCGATGAGCATGCTGAGCGGGGGAGAGCAGGCGAAAGTCCGGCTATGCAAGCTGCTGATGCGGGAGAGCAACTGGCTCCTGTTCGACGAGCCGACGAATCACTTGGATGTGGTGGCAAAGGAGGAGCTCAAGAGAGCTTTGAAGGAATACAAGGGGACGGTTCTTCTGGTCTGCCACGAGCCCGACTTCTACGAAGGCTGGGTATCCCGCGTCTGGGACGTCGAGAAATGGTCGATGGATAAAGACGCGGCAGCCTCCCGTTAATCGTCTTCCGGTTAGCCTTCGCGGGTACGTTTCCCGGCTAACCGGTTCTTTTCTCTCCCATGGGGAGCATTCAGGAAGCCAAAGGAGACCGACCGATGATTACTCATATTGTTTTCTTTCGTTTGAAAGACACGTCCCCGTCCGGGATTGAAACCACCCGCCAGGTTCTGCTAAACATGCAGGGTCAGATCGAGCAGCTCCAGCATCTGGAGGTCGGAGAGGATCTTCTGCATCAAGCGAGATCATACGACCTCGCTTTGATTACGAAGTTTCATTCGTTAGAGGATCTGGACGCGTATCAGGTTCATCCGGTGCATCAGAAGGTAGTGGAGCATATGAAGGAAGCGCTGAGGGAGCCTTCGGTTTGCGTCGATTTCGAGTCGGCTGGCTAGTGAAAGAATCGATCCATAACACGCACTTGTTACGCGGGATAACCGGCGAACAGGGCGTGTTCTTTTTTTCAGGAATTGGAATTATACAAACATTTGACGAATGGGCAAGGTTGAGGTATTATATAGGCATAAAATTCTTACTTACTTTTTTTCCATAACTTATAGAACATGCAAGGAGTGGATTTGTTATGGCTTCGGATAAGAGGAGAAAACTCAGACTGGATATGCTTCAGGAGCTTTATCAATTTCATCTGTCGGAGAGAGGCAAAAAAGCCCTGATTCCCGGCAACCTGGAAGACCGCAATCCGGAGAAGTTCTTTGCTCTGGAGTATTTGGCGGATAAAGGAATGATCCGCTTCAAGGCGGAGGATGGAATGTTTTTTGCGAAGATTACGCATTACGGCATCAATTTCATGAAGTCGCTCAGCTTGGGCAGCGGCGGTCCTCTCAGCATGGCTTAAAGGCATTAAGTCAGCAGGAGAGGTTCCCGTCTGCTTGAAATAGACCGAATTGTCTGAGAACGGGACTTTGACCCACCTTCTTACCCGCTAGCGGCGAAACGATAGCTTTGAAATCCAGTTCAACGAGCTGAGCGTTCGGCGTAGACTGTTACCAAAGCTGGGGCTTGACCACCATAAACCAAAGCATGACCAGCATAAGCACAATGTAGAGCGCAAGACTGAAGCGGAGTTTGTTGACGAGCGCGTCCCGGTTCTCATGGGGCTGCTGAAGCTTGCGAAGGGTCGGAGAGAACGCCCGCGCAATAAAATAAAGAGAACTTACCATAACCACAATGGTGAGAACGACCCAGGAAGTTCCCCAGCTCCATTCTCCCAACCACATGAGCAGAATGCCGGAGACAACCAGAACATGGCCGGCATGCTTGGAAAGGCGTACCGAACCGGCGAAGGTAGGAAGATAATAATTCAATTCTTTCTCGTCGGCCTGCCGAAGCTTGCGGATGAGCGGGATCAGAATGAAGAACGGACCAACGGAAACCAACACGCTGACCACGTGAAGAAATACAAGCAATCGATACAAAGGGACAACCTCCCGGCGTGTTTGAAAAAAACAGGAAAACAGTGTAGTATCCATTAAGGAGAACTACACTGTTTTTGTTGTGTGCAATTCTTAATAGGCTTTACACAGGGCGAAATTCATGAACCCACACGCGTGCATGGGGAATCCACGGCATTCCTTTGTGCATGGATAGAATATATTCCTTGTAGCTGTTGAAATCGTCGAAGCCTTCGGCTTTGGCGTCTTCATCCGTGATCTCGCCAAGCGCCTGGGAGTAAACCTTGTGAACTTCGAACCGGCGTCCCTCGAGCTCCATAATTTCACCGGGATCGGCATAACGGCCGTTTCGGCGGGTGGCGGTTTTGGTTCCATCCAGGACGCGGGCCACATCCTCTTGTACCGTAACCAGACGATCTACGCTGCATGTTTTAGGGGGCAATGCTTCGGACATGACGGAGTTCCTCCTTCAGTTAAATGATTACGATTGGTATTGTACCAAGTTTTGCCCGCAATCGCAAAATAATGAAGGAAAAGGGAGTCGAACAATGAAAGCTTTTGCCGATCCATCTTATGTTCTCGGTTTATTGGAGGACCTCTTGAACATCCCCAGCCCAACGGGATATACAGGGGCCATCATGAAACGGATCGAGGAAGAGGCGGAACGATTGGGTCTATCCTGCGAAAGAACCCCTAAAGGGATGGCCATCCTCACCCTTCCCGGGGAAAGCCAGGAAACGCTCGGTCTTACCGCGCATGTGGACACACTCGGGGCCATGGTCCGCTCTGTCAAGGAGAACGGCAGGCTTCGTCTCACCCCACTCGGGGGGTATGCCATGAGCTCCATCGAGAACGAATATGTCACCATTCACACGAGAAGCGGCGAATCTTATGCCGGGACTGTCCTAACCACCCACCCTTCGGTCCACGTCTTTCCCGATGTCCGGGACCAGAAGAGGGAAGAGGCCAACATGGAAGTTCGCATAGAAGCCGATGTGACTTCCCGCAAGGAAGCGGAAGCCATGGGGATTCGGGTGGGCGACTTCGTGTCCTTCGACCCGCGGGCCCAGCTTCTTGAGAACGGCTGGATCCGGTCCCGCCACCTCGATGACAAAGCGGGGGTCGCTTCGGTGTTCGGGCTTCTTGAAGCGCTGATCCGGATGAAGAAGAAACCGGCCAAGACGCTGAAGGTATTCATCACCAACTATGAAGAGGTCGGACACGGGGCGGGCTGGCTTCCCTCCGAGGTAAACGAGCTCCTCGCCGTCGACATGGGCGCGATGGGGGATGACTTGACGTGTACGGAGAAGCAGGTATCGATCTGCGCCAAGGACTCCTCGGGTCCCTATGACTATGAGATGGTCTCAAAGCTGATCCGTTTAGCGGATCGAGAGGGGCTGGCTTACGCGGTGGATATCTATCCCCAATACAGCTCCGACGCCTCGGCTGCCCTTAGAGGCGGCCAGAATGTGAAAGCGGCTCTGATCGGTCCCGGGGTGCATGCCTCCCATGGAATGGAGCGTACCCATCGGGAAGCGCTGTGGAACACGATTGCTCTGCTTGCGGCCTATGTGCTCGAAGCTTGATTGACCATAATGGAATGACCATCCGGGGGACGGAAGAATGAATATTTTATCAGTGGAACAGGTAACGAAAACCTATGGGGAAAAAGTTCTCTTCGACAGCATCTCGTTTACGGTTTCCGACCGTCAGCGGATCGGCCTTATCGGTGTGAACGGGACCGGCAAATCCTCTCTGCTCCGAATTATCGCGGGGCTCGATTCACCGGATTCCGGAAAGCTCGTCCATGCCAATGATTTTCGTGTGGAGTATTTGGCCCAAAGTCCGGAATTCGAAGAAGGGACCACGGTGCTCGAGCATGTTTTCCGAGGCAGCTCCCCTCTCATGACGGCGCTTCGTTCTTATGAAGAAGCGCTTGTCCGGCTAGAGGCGGAGCCGGGGAACGAGCGCCATCAAGAGGCGCTGTTCCGCGCCCAGCAGCCGATGGATGCTCTGAATGCCTGGGAAGCGAGTACGCAGGCCAAGACGATTCTGACGAAGCTCGGGATAACCGAGTTTCATAAGCCGGTGGCCCAGCTGTCCGGCGGGCAGCGCAAGCGTGTTGCGCTCGCCTCGGCTCTCATCCAGCCGGCGGATCTGCTGATCCTCGACGAGCCCACCAACCATATCGACAACTCTACGGCTATGTGGCTCGAGGAGCAGCTGGCGAAATATCGCGGGGCCCTGCTTCTCGTTACGCACGACCGGTATTTCCTGGACCGGGTGACGAACCGGATCCTCGAAATCAGCCGCGGCCGGCTGTACAGCTATGAAGGGAACTACGGCGTATTTCTTGAGAAGAAAGCCGAGCGCGAGGAGAAGGAGGCGGCGTCCGAGGACAAACGCCAGAATCTCCTCCGCCGCGAGCTCGCCTGGCTGCGGCGCGGGGCCAAGGCCCGTACCACGAAGCAGAAGGCCCGGATTCAGCGAGTGGAGGAGCTGCGCGACCGGGAGGTGGACGGCCCTGCGGAAACGGTCGATATGGCCGTGGGCGCGAGCCGGCTCGGCCGAAAGGTCATCGAAATGAAGGATGTCGGCAAGACGGTCGGCGGCCGGCAGCTGCTCCGGGATTTCAGCTACATCGTCCTCCCGAGGGACCGTGTCGGAATCATCGGACCGAACGGCGCGGGCAAGTCGACGCTACTCAACCTCCTGGCTGGAAAGCTGCAGCCCGACGAGGGGACGATCGAAACCGGCCAGACGGTTAAGCTTGCCTACTACACGCAGGATAACGAAGAGATGGACGAGAAGCTGCGCGTCATCGAATACATCAAGGAAGCCGCCGAGGTCATTCGGACGGCGGACGGGGAAACGATCACCGCTTCGCAAATGCTGGAGAGGTTCCTGTTCAACGGATCGCTGCAGTGGACGCCGATCGCCAAGCTCTCCGGGGGCGAGAGACGCCGCCTGTACCTGCTTCGAACGCTCATGGGCGAACCGAACGTGCTGCTTCTCGATGAGCCGACCAATGATCTGGATATCCAGACGCTGACCATTCTGGAGGATTATCTGGATCATTTTCCGGGCGCGGTTATTACGGTCTCGCACGACCGGTATTTTTTGGACCGGACGGTGGACCATCTGTTTGCCTTCGAGGAGGAGGGACTGGTGGCGTTCTATGGCAACTACTCCGAATACCTGGAGCACAAGGCGATGGAGAGCCAGCAGGAACAGAGCAAGGCGGCGCCGGAAACGGACCGTTCCAAGGGGCGAACGCCCAATGCGAAGGCAGACGTGCCTGTCGATGAACCCTCGGCAGGCGGGGGGCGGGGCCAGAACCGGCCGCGCAAGCTGTCTTTTAAGGAACAGAAGGAATGGAACGAGATCGAATCCGTTATCGCCGGGCTGGAGGAGCGGATCGCCGCACTGAAAGAAGAGATTGAAGCGAGCGCAGCCGATTACGACAAGGTCCGGGAGCTTTACGAGAAAGAACAGAAGGCGAGCGAAGAGCTGGATGCGGCCATGGAAAGATGGACGGAGCTTTCGGAGCTGGTGGAGGAGATAGAAGGAAATTCCCACAAGTAACTCGCTGTGTTATAATGGGTAACCATAATGGAGATAAAGGCGGTTAGACAATGATCAGTACGAGCAATATCACGCTTCGTTACGGAAGCCGTGCTCTTTTTGAGGACGTTAATATTAAATTCACCCCCGGCAACTGCTATGGCTTGATCGGGGCGAACGGAGCGGGGAAATCCACGTTTCTGAAAATTCTCTCCGGGGAGATCGAATCCACCCGGGGCGAGGTTCACATTACACCGGGCGAGCGAATGGCGGTTCTGAAGCAGAACCATTTTGAATATGACGAATACGAAGTGTTGAAGACGGTCATCATGGGGCACGCCAAGCTCTATTCGATTATGGAAGAGAAGGATGCGATCTACTCCAAATCCGACTTTACGGATGAGGACGGAATGAGAGCGGCTGAGCTAGAGGGCGACTTCGCGGAATTGAACGGCTGGGAAGCGGAATCGGATGCGGCGGAGCTCTTGATCGGTCTCGGCATTCCGAAGGCGATGCACGAGCTGAAGATGAAGGAACTGGGCGGGAACGAGAAGGTCCGCGTCCTGCTGGCGCAGGCTCTGTTCGGCAACCCGAACATTCTGCTCCTCGATGAGCCTACGAACCATTTGAACCTGGAATCCATCAACTGGCTGGAGAACTTCCTGGCCAAATTTGACGGCACCGTCATTGTGGTGAGCCACGACCGTCACTTCCTGAACCAAGTTTGTACGCACATCGCAGACATCGATTTCGGCAAAATCCAGCTGTACGTCGGTAACTATGACTTCTGGTATGAGTCCAGCCAGCTGGCCACGAAGCTGTTGACCGACAAGAACAAGAAAATCGAAGAGAAGCGCAAAGAGCTGGAGGAGTTCATCCGCCGGTTCAGCGCGAACGCCTCGAAATCCAAGCAGGCGACCTCGCGTAAGAAAACGCTGGAGAAGCTTACGCTGGAAGACATCAAGCCTTCCTCGAGAAAATATCCTTATATCAACTTTAAAGCCGACCGCGAGGCGGGCAAGCAGCTTCTAACTGTGGAGAACCTGTCCAAGACCGTAGACGGCGAGCCGTTGCTGAACAACGTCAGCTTCACGATTAACAAAGGGGACAAGATTGCCTTCGTCGGGCCGAACGGCCATGCCAAGTCGACGCTGTTCGAGATCCTGATGAAGGAGCAGGAGGCAGACTCCGGGAGCTTCACTTGGGGGGTTACCACGTCCCAGGCTTACTTCCCGATCGACAACTCCAAGTATTTCGACGGGGTGGAGCTGAACCTGATCGACTGGCTGCGCCAATATTCCAAGGAGCAGGACGAATCCTTCCTCCGCGGCTTCCTCGGCCGGATGCTGTTCTCCGGAGAAGAGGCCTTGAAGCAGGCGAGCGTCCTGTCCGGTGGAGAAAAGGTCCGTTGTATGCTTTCGAGAATGATGATGGTGGGGGCGAATGTCCTTATTCTTGATGAGCCGACGAACCATTTGGACCTGGAGTCCATCACGGCTTTGAACAACGGGCTCGTGGATTTCGACGGAACCGTCCTGTTCGTTTCTCATGACCATCAGTTCATTCAGACGATCGCGAACCGGATCATCGAGATTACGCCGAAGGGCTTGATCGACCGCATGATGACGTTCGATGAGTACCTGGAGAACCCGGACGTGCAGAAGCTTCGCCAGGAGATGTATGCATAAGTAAAGGGAATAGGAAGAAAACCCATAAAGGGAAGGGGAAAGAGCTGCGGAGAAAGGCGCCGCGGCTCTTTTCTTTTGCGTTCGAAAAGACTTCGCTGCGGCCTAACCACCGGTAACAAAAAAAGACGGTTACCCGTCTTTTTCGATCCCGAGCCTGGCCATACGGTCTTGCTTATCCTTAAGGAGCAAACTCCCGTAAGTCAGCTTTCACGCGGACGAACCGGCCTGCTCTAGCTGCCGCCTGTCCGGCGGCGCTGGTTGTTGACCTTCTTGGTCATTTGGCTTTTGGCCTTCATATTACCGGCACGCTGCGGGTTGCTGCTGTCGTTCTGCTGCGCTTGCTTCTTCTGGGCGAGCTTGTTGCGCACGGCTTCCGCCAGGCTGATCTTTTTGGGCTCACCCTCCATGTTATCGGGGGTCTTTGATTCCGTCATGTCGACACCTGCCTTGATTGGTATACCTCTTATTTTAACGGCAGCGGGAGGGACAGGCAAGCTGGGAATGCGGAAAAAACAATTATAACGGGGGGACCCAAGAGAAGGCTTGCTATCGGCGTGGGGATGCGAGAAAATATAGGTGATTTGATCCTATTGCCATATAAGGGAAGGATGGAAGCATGTTCGATCCCACCATTTATGAAAACCTTAAGGTGGTAGCGGAGGGAGCGGTCTACGACCTGGATTTGAAGGGCGAGCTCCTTATTTTAGGCCGCAGCGACCGGGTGGAGCTTGCTTCCATGTCCCGTGCCTTTGCCATCCGTTTCCGGCTTCCGGACAAGCCGGAAGCGTCGGCCGAATTTCGGCTGGAGGCGGACACCTACGATTTGTCCGCCGAGATTCTCGAGAAGCGGGAGGCCGTTCCCGGCTGCCGGCTTGAGCTTTTTTTTCAACTTACCGTGAATGAGGTGGAAAGTCAGTGTCTCGCCATCCAGAGTGCCATGAGGGAAATTTGGGGAACGGAATGCCGGATCCGGCAGCAGGTGACCTTCGACTTCGATCATCAGGATAAGGGGTACCGGGTAGAGGCGTCGGTTGACTTCGGGCGCAAATTCGGGGAAGAGGTTATCGGGGACTTACAAAGCCTGCTTGAGCACATGGCGGTCACCCTTCGCCGTTTGGCGGAGCTCACCGGTTAACAGGCTGTGGAAACGGGATGCCCCTTCGTCCGTATACCCTTACTAAGCCAAGGATACCAGCAGGAAGGAGAGCGTGATATGTACCAACGAGACTATATTTTACGCATGATCGAACAAATCACGACCGCCATAGCGACCATTTCCGGTCTTCGCAAGGAACAAAAGCAGCAGCAGGCCTTCGACCTTCTGGAGGAACTGCTAAACCGTCATTTCCGGTTGAATTCCAAACTCCTGACAAGCTTAAGCGAACGGGACATCATCGGCATTCTGCAGAAGGACGGTGTGGTCGAAAGCGAAAAGGTGCTGATTCTCGCGGCTATGCTTAAGGAGGAGGGGGATTTGTATGAGAGCTTGGGCGAGCAGGACCAAGCTTACCTCCGGCACTTGAAGGGGCTGCAGCTGGGGCTTGCCGCTTCCGAGAACAACGTGGAAACGTCGGCTCTCGATTATCATGCGGATATTCAGGCTCTGATCGACCGCCTGCGCACGTATGAGCTTCCTCCTCAGATGAAAGCGCGGTTGTTCGTCTATTATGAGAAGGCAGGGCAGTATGACCAGGCCGAGAACCTGCTCTATGAGCTGCTTCCGCTCAATCCGGAACAAATGCGTGAGATTGGCATCCGCTTCTACGAGAACCTGCTGTTGAAATCTCCGGAGGAGAGAGAGGCAGGAGGTCTTCCGGGAGAAGAGGTGGAGGAAGGTCTGACCGACTGGCTGCAGAAGACGGCGGGAGTGGAATCGGTGTGAGGACTTCGTTATGAAGGAATGGACGCCGAAGGAGCTGGAGCAGGCCTTGTGGCGGCGCGAGGACGCGATTGTGTTCTTCTATACCCCCTTGTGCGGAACCTGTAAGCTGGCCGAACGGATGCTCGGTATTGTCGAGGTCATGCTTGACCGCCTTCCCTTGTCCAAAGCCAACGTCAATTTTCTTCCCGAGAGGGCGGCCCAATGGGAAATTACCTCCATTCCTTGCCTGGTGGTGCTGAAGGAGGGAAAGCCGGTCCATAAGCTGTACGCCATGCATTCCGTGGATGACCTCTACCGTTTCTTAAAGCCTTACCAGAGAGAGTAAGAGGCGGTAGGACCGATTGTTCAAGACGAAGAGCACTCATTTGGAGGAAGGAGGGAATAGAATGGAAGCAGGAACCCGCGTCCATGCCGCCTACAAAACGGGCGAATACATAGGGGAAGTGGTGGAGGTGACTCCCCGTAAAGCAGCGGTTAAGGTGCTGGCCGTCGTGAAGCATCCCGACCAAGGGGATCTTCACCAGCCGACGATGGCGGAGGTGGCGTTCTTTCATCAGAGAAGAGCACTCTCGGAAGGGGAAATTGCGCTTATGCCGCTTGAGTCGGTGCGCCCCTTTGCCGGGAACGTTCCGGATTACAAAAGCTCGCTGCGCGACGCGATCCGAAGGGAAATGGATGCCCTTCAAGGCTTCGTCCGCTATGCCGAAAGATCCTTGGAGGAGCTGCGGCAGCTGAAGAAAGATTATTTTCCGGAAGAATAAAGAGGAGGCCAACCAATGAATGCTCATGAAATTGACTATCGCATTATGGGGAATGAAATGCAGTGCGTGGAGATCGAGCTCGATCCTCAAGAAAGTGTAATAGCGGAAGCGGGGAGCTTCATGATGATGGACGACGGCATTCAAATGCAGACCATCTTCGGCGACGGAAGCTCGGAGAACAAAGGCTTCATGGGCAAGCTGATGGGAGCGGGGAAGCGGCTTCTGACAGGCGAAAGCCTGTTCATGACGGTCTTTACGAACGGGGCCAGCGGCAAGAAAACCGTCACTTTCGCCTCCCCTTATCCCGGCAAAATCATTCCGCTTGACCTGAGCGTTCTCGGCGGCAAAATCGTCTGCCAGAAGGATTCCTTCCTTTGCGCGGCCAAAGGGGTATCCGTAGGCATTGATTTTCAGCGCAAGCTCGGCACGGGCTTCTTCGGGGGAGAGGGCTTTATCATGCAGAAGATCGAAGGAGACGGACTGGCTTTCGTCCACTCCGGCGGGATGGTACTGGAGAAAACGCTGCAGCCGGGCGAAGTCATCCGGATCGATACCGGGTGTCTGGTGGGCATGACGCAGGATGTGGATTATGACATTGAATTCGTCAAGGGAGTCAAAACCGCCTTGTTCGGCGGAGAAGGCCTCTTCTATGCTACCCTTCGCGGACCCGGCAAGGTATGGATCCAGTCCCTTCCGTTCAGCCGGATGGCGGACCGCATCTTCGCCGCTTCCCGAGTGGGCGGGAAGAAAGAGGAAGGAAGCCTCCTGGGCGGAATCGGCAACCTGTTCGACGGTGACTGATTTAATCCGTATACGCCAAAAACCTCCGGAGCCACCGCGTGCGGTTCCGGAGGTTTTTGAGTTGGGCAGAAATAGGGAGCCGCGGCTTACGGTTTCCCGGGGGCGGCCGCAAAGTCCCGAATCATTTGCTCGGTCACCATTCGGCGTGTGGGAATGATGCCTTTCTTGGCCCGTTCGTTGATCTCAGCCGTGACCCGGTTGATTTCGGCAACGGAGAAAGGCTCTCCGCGGCGGCAAAGGTCCAGCGCTTCCTCGATAGACTGTTCCCGTTTCCGGTCCAGTTGGAGAAAAGCTTCAATTTGTTGGTTCTGGCGGCGGGAATGTTCGGAAATGGCATGATGAACGCTCATTCGGTTGCTCCTTTGGGGTCTTTTTGCTAGAAAATAGCGGTGAAAGTTCAGTTAGAACTATGATACTATAGGGTGTATCGGTTGTACAATGGAGCAGAACATTCAACAGGTGAAGGAAGGCTGACAGAGGTGAACTGGGAGCTATTCAGCTTGATTGGAACGATTGCTTTTGCCGTGAGCGGAGCGATTGTTGCCATGGAGGAAGAATATGATATTCTGGGGGTATATGTCCTGGGTCTGGTCACGGCGTTCGGAGGCGGCGTTGTCCGCAACCTTCTGATTGGGGTGCCGGTTACGAGCCTCTGGGAGCAGGGGATGCTCTTCCGGACCGCACTCGTTGCGATGACCTGCGTCTTTCTCCTTCCGGCAGGGTGGATTGCCCGGTGGAAGACGTGGGAGTCGTTCTTCGATGCGATCGGCCTGTCCGCCTTCGCCATTCAGGGGGCTCTATACGCGACACGGATGGGGCATCCGATGAGTGCCGTGATCGTAGCGGCTGTCATGACGGGAATCGGGGGCGGGATTATCCGGGACGTCCTGGCGGGCCGCAAGCCGCTTGTGCTGCGGGATGAGATCTATGCCGTGTGGGCCATTCTGGCAGCGATTGTCGTAGGCCTCGGCGGGGCGGCCATCAGCCCGTTAGGGCTGGGGATGCTTTTCGCGGCCGTCATTATCATGAGGATGCTTTCCGTCTTCTACAAATGGAAGCTGCCGCGGCGGACGCTCCGTCTGTCTCACCCCCCAAGCAAGACCGAGAATCAACAGCTTTAACCGTACAGATAGAAAAGGCGGACAAGGGGTCTAAAATGGGCTGGAGGGATGGAAATGAAAATAGCGGTTTCCGGTGGAACGGGTTTTATCGGCGGTCGTCTGATCCGGCATCTCAAGAATCGGAACCACGAAGTGCTTCTCATTTCCAGACACCCTCGTGAAGAGAAAGACGGAGTAAAGACCGTCACGTGGGACCAGATGCAGCAGTCGCCAAGCCTGCTCGAAGGCGTGGACGCTATCGTTAACCTGGCGGGCGAGTCGATTAACCAGCGCTGGAACGAGGAGGCCAAGAAAAGGATCTTGGACTCCCGACTTACGGCAACCCGGCGCATTGCCGAGCTTGTAGACCGGCTGAAGCGCAAGCCCGCCGTCGTGGTAAACGGCTCGGGCATGTCCATCTACGGAACCTCGGAAACCGGTGACTTTGATGAACGCAGCCCCAAGCATCTGACCGACTTTCTCGCGGAGGTGGTGGAGCAGTGGGAAGAGGCGGCCGATGAAATTCGCGGAACGCGCGTCGTTAAGCTGAGAATCTCCATGGTGCTGGATAATAAGGAAGGAGCGCTTCCTCCCATGATGCTTCCTTACAAAATGGGCGGGGGCGGCCGAATCGCAAGCGGAAGGCAATGGTTCTCATGGATTCACATCGAGGACATGGTGCGGGCGATCGTTTTCTGCCTGGAGAACGAGAGCGTTACCGGTCCTGTCAACGCTTCCGCGCCCTATCCGGTGAGGAACGATGATTTTGGCCGGGCTCTCGGCAAGGCGCTTCACCGCCCGCACTGGTTTCCGGTTCCGGAATTCCTGCTCCGCGCCCTCTTCGGGGAAATGTCGGTGCTGATGGTCCAGGGCCAGCGGGTCAGGCCGAAGGCTCTGCTGGATCACAGATTTTTCTTTCAATACGATACGATAGAGAAGGCGTTAACTGATTTGCTGAAGAAAGACTAGCTTAACCGCTGCAAGGTCGAAAGGGGCATAAGCATGAGCGAATCCCTTGTTTCTAAAGGAAAAGCGCGACGGGATAAAATCCTGAGCGCCTTGAAGCAGAATGGAAGAATTACTGTTCAGGAGGTCGTGGACTGGTTCGACTGCTCGGAAGCGACCGCACGGCGGGACCTGGATTCTCTTGAGAAAACGGAGCCTATCATTCGCACGATTGGAGGCGCCCTATACGACGGCTTCAACTCGGCGAGGGAGGTTTCCTTTACGGAAAGAAAGAACTTTTCCTGGATCGAGAAGGAAGCGGTTGCGGTCAAAGCCGCGTCCCTGATCGAGGAAGGGGATATCATAGGTCTGTCGGGAGGAACCACGACGTTCCTGATCGCCAAGGCCTTGAAGGCGCGGCAGGGAATTACCGTGGTGACCAATGCCGTGAACATTGCCATGGAGCTCGCGGACAACGATTCCATTCAGGTGGTGGTGACCGGAGGAATCATGCGCAACAAAAGCTTCGAGCTCTGCGGACCGTTGGCGGAGAAGATGGTAGAGGGGCTCCATATCGGCAAAATGTTCCTCGGAATCGACGGCATTACGGCGGCTCAGGGGCTGTCTACCTATTCGGAGCTGGAGGCGGAGATAGCCAAGGTGCTCATCCGGCGATCGGCCGAAACGATGGCGGTCTTCGACCACTCCAAGGTCGGCAAGACGTCACTGTTCACCGTAGCTCCTCTGGAGTCCATCACGGCCTGCATCACGGACGCTCCGCTGACGGGAGAACTGGCGGATGCCATGGAGCGGGAAGGGATCGCGGTTCACGTGGCGGAAGCGGCCTACCGGAGCTGACCCGTGCATTGGGGCGTCCTCTGGACGAAAGGTCAGACAGGCTTATGAGACCATTTACAATAGACAAGGGAGGAAGAAAGATGCTGAAATGGAATGGGCATACGCACACCCCCTATTGCCGGCACGGAAGTCCGGCGGATGCGGCTGATTACCTGGAACAGGCGATTCGTCTCGGTTTCGACCGCTACACGTTCAGTGAACATCCTCCTTTGCCACAAGGCTGGGTAGACAACGAGCCGCTGATGCGGGAGCTGGCGATGGATCTTCAGGAGCTCCCCTCGTACATGGATTACGTAGAAGGACTTAAAAGAAGCTACGCCGGTAAAATTGAAGTAACCGTCGGCCTGGAGCTGGACTACCTGCCCGGAAGAACGGATTTCGCCGATGAGTTGATCGCGCCTTATGCCGACCGGCTCGAGGATCTTCTGGTCTCCGTGCACTACTTGCCCGGAAAGGGCGGAATGCGGTGCCTGGATTTTACGCCGGCCGATTTCAGGGAAGGCATTCTGGAATACTATGGCTCGATGGAAAGGGTCGTGGAGGAATACTACGATCATGTCGAGCAGGCGCTGGAATGGGCGGCTTACCTGCCGGTACGCAAACGGCTCGGCCACGTCCAGCTGATCGAGAAATTCCGAGATGCTCTGCCGCCGATCGACGACAGCCAGATGAACGAGAGGTTGACTCGAATCAAGCCTAAGCTATTGGCGAGCGGAATGGGACTCGATGTCAATACGGCGGGGCTTCGTGTGGGGACTTGCGGAAAGGCGTATGTTCCCGTGTGGTTTTTGCAGGATTGCCTTGCTTTCGGGATCGAATGCGTATACGGGTCGGATGCCCACAAACCGGAAGACGCCGGCGCCGGCTGGGATTGGTTTGAGAAGGCCATCGGGCAGTGATAGAGAGAAAGCAGACAAATCCTTGGGTTTTATAAAAGCGCTATAGAAAGAAAAAAGGGTAGAAGAAATTGGCCAACGACTCCACAAAAGGACAATTGTGGAGTCGTGTGGCTTTTTTTGTCTTTTATTAGGCTGTTTCAACATACTTGGAAAAGGTGTAAAGAAAAGTGTTGCGGTTTTTATGGGAAAACGTAAATAACCGTCAAATGAAACCGTTGACAAAAGCGTTTTCATGTAGTTTAATGAAATCAACGCTTCACAATCCCACAAAGAAAACAACATAAAACTTCAAGTGAAGATGTGTTACCCGTGGGTGCAACAAATCCATATCATCGGGAGGTCAGTTGTAAATGAAGAAAGTGAAGAAGACCGGTTTGCTGCTTATGTCCGTGGCATTGGGGGCAACAACGCTGTTGTCCGCCTGCGGCAAAAGTGATACCGCCGCTCCGTCGAACAGCCCGGAAGGCAGCGTCAAGCCGAAGGAGAAAGTGGAGCTTGATTTCTGGACGTTCTGGGGATCGGAAACAAGACGTCCGATTATCGAGAAAATTATCGATGATTTCAACAAGTCTCAAGACCGCATTGTTGTCAAGCATACGTACTACCCGTTCGGCGATATTTGGACCAAAGAGCTGGCCGCGGTGGCAGCCGGCAATCCTCCCGATGTAATCGTCAACGATATTAACGCTACCCCACAACGGGCAAGCAAGAACCAGAACACGAACTTATCCAAATACTTGGCTAAAGACAATATCAAAGACCGGTTCTTCCCGGAACTGTGGAGTACGGTGCTTTACAAGAATGAAGCCTATGCGCTTCCGTTCAATACCGATACCCGCGTGATGTTCTACAACAAGAAGCAGTTCAAGGAAGTAGGGCTGGATCCGGAGAAATTCCCGAACACCTGGGCGGAACTGGAAGAGGCCGCCAAGAAGCTCGACAAGAAGAATGGCGACAAGTATGAGCGGATCGGATATGCCCCTCAATATGCCGGCTTCGACTGGGGAAGCATTGCGATGAACTTCGACAAGGGCATCAACTGGTTCGACAAAGACGGCAAGCCGGTAATCAACGACCAGGCCCATCTGGACGCTATGAACTATGTCTTGAGCTTCACGAACCGCATCGGCCAGAAGAACCTCGACGCCTTCAAGGCGGATTTCGGCAGCAAGCAGGCTAATCCGTTCATCGCCGGTAAAGTTTCCATTTGGCCGGACGTCGGAACGTTCTATACCCAGATCCGCGATTACGGACAGGGAATGGAATTTGGGGTAGCACCGATTCCGGAGAAGGAGCAGGGGTCCGGTCACTGGAGCGTAGGCGGAGGCTTCGTACTGGAGATTCCTAAAGGTGCCAAGCATCCCGACGAATCCTGGGAGTTCATGAAGTACATGACCGACAAATCGGCTCAGCTTTATTGGGCTCAGAAGAACTTCGACAACGTGGCCAACAAGGATGTGTCCAACGATCCTGAGCTGAGCAAGGACCCGGTTTACAAAATGCTCGTGGATAACATGAAAGTAACGAAGGTGTTCCCGGTGCCGCTGAATGCTCCTGACTTCCAGAAGCTTGTCGATCCGCAGCGTGACGCCGCCATGCTGGGCAAGACTCCTCCGAAGGAAGCATTGGACAAAGCTCAAAAAGACGTCGAGAATTTGATCCAACAAAACACGAAGTAACAATCAGGAGGTGGAGCGGTTGAAGGACAGCCGCTCCATCTTTTATAAGGTTAGAAACCTTTAGTAATCTCCCCAACGAATGGAAGGAAGGTGAGTTCTTTGGCTGCCGCAACCAAGCCTAGAAGAGGTTCGCTGGAACGCCGCGAAGCCAGACAGGGCTTCATGTTCGTTTCCCCGTGGATCATCGGGTTTCTCGTATTCACGGCCGGACCGCTGCTGTTTTCCCTGTATGCCAGCTTTACGAACTACGACATCACGTCCCAGATGGACTGGATAGGAACTCGTAATTACCGCAACATGTTCTACCACGATCCGCTGTTCTGGAAATCCCTTAAGAATACCTTGTTCTATGTGGCGTTCAGTGTTCCGCTTACGACCATCGGCTCTCTGCTGCTGGCCGTGGCGTTAAATCAGAAAATCCCCGGAATGAGATATTTCAGGACGGTCTTCTACCTTCCCGCTGTCCTTTCCGGTGTCGCCGTATATATTCTCTGGTCGATGCTGCTTACGCCGGGAACCGGTCTCGTAAACGTCGCCCTTAGCTGGGTGGGGATCGAAGGACCCGCCTGGCTGCAGGATCCCAACTGGACTAAGCCGGCCATCGTTCTCATGAAGCTCTGGGGAGTAGGCGGCGGCATGCTGCTGTATCTCGCCAGTCTTCAAGGGGTGCCGGAGCAGCTGTACGAAGCGGCTGAGCTGGATGGGGCCGGCACCTTCCGCCGGTTCTGGCATATCACCGTTCCGATGATTACCCCGGTTCTGTTCTTCGAGCTGGTGACTCATATCATCGGCGGCTTCCAGATTTTCCAGGAAGGGTATGTCATGTCGCCGGATATGAACTCGCCGGGGTCTCCTATGAATTCGCTTCTATTCTTTAACCTGCATATGTATTTGAAAGCCTTCAAAACGTTCGACATGGGGTATGCCATGGCCATGGCCTGGTTCCTGTTCTTCATCGTTATTATTCTGACCATTATCAACATGGTCCTGTCCAAGTTCTGGGTTCACTATGAAGGGGGGGACAACCGATGAGCACATCGGTCGCGGTTCCGACAGCCAAAACCCAATACTTCCAAAGCCGCCGCCGAAAAGAACGGATCAACAAAACGATTCTGCTTATCGTCTTGTCCGCGTTCGGCGTCATTATCCTTGCTCCGCTGTGGTGGATGGTTTCCACCTCGCTGAAGTCCCTTCAGGAAATCATGCAGTATCCGCCTACGTTCTATCCCAAGGAACTTCATTGGGAGAACTACAAGCTGGCCTGGTCGAAGGGGAATTTTACCCGGTATACGCTGAATACGCTTCTGCTGGCAGGAGTCGGCGTGGTATCCCATGTGGTCTCCAACTCTTTTATCGCTTATGGCTTTGCCAAAATTAAATTTCCGGGGCGGAAGTTCCTTTTCTCCCTGATGCTCGGGACGATGATGATTCCCGGTTTCGTTACGCTGATTCCGCAATACATTCTTTTTTCCAAAATGCATTGGGTGGGAACGTACCTGCCTCTTATGATTCCCGGCTTCTTCGGGGCCGCTTATCAAATCTTCCTGATTCGCCAGTTCTATATGTCCATCCCGAACGACCTGATCGAAGCGGGCAAAATTGACGGCGCGAGTCATTTCTACATCTGGTGGAAGATCATGATTCCGCTTGCCAAGCCGGCTATCGTCGTCATCGCCATCTCCACCTTCCAGGGAGCCTGGAACGACTTCCTTGGCCCCTTGATTTACATCAGCAAGGAATCCATGTTCAACCTGCAGATCGGTCTGCAGGCATTTAAAGGGCAGGAGACTACCCAGTGGCATTATCTGATGGCCGGTTCGCTTATGGTTCTGGCCCCGGTTATCGCTATGTTCTTTATTTTCCAGCGTTACTTTATCGAAGGAATGAACATTTCGGCCGGAACGAAAGGCTGATCCCGGTTCTTCAGCCGGTGTTCAAACCATATAAAAAGGTCCTGAAAAGAGACCCCACCTGGGAGTGCAAGCCTCATGAGTCAACCGTACCGCGTTATTCTTTATCATCATACCCACTGGGACCGCGAATGGTGGGCCACCATGCAGGATTTCCGGATCCGGCTGGTTGAGCTCATCGATGAGCTGTTGGATTCGCTCGAGGCTGACCCGGAGTTCCGCTGCTTCCTGCTCGACGGGCAGACCATCGTCCTGAAGGATTATTTGGAAATCCGCCCGGAGAATCAGGAAAGGCTGCTTGGCCATATCCGTTCCAACCGCATCCAGTGCGGACCCTGGTATATTCTGCCGGACGAGTTTCTTGTCAGCGCCGAGGCTCATATCCGGAATCTGTGGCTCGGGGAGAAAATGGCCGAAAAGCTGGGCTTTACCAACCAGGACATCGGGTATATTCCCGATACGTTCGGCCACATTTCGCAGATGCCCCAAATCCTGCAGGGATTCGGCATCGACAATGCTCTTCTCTGGAGAGGAACCGGCGGGCCGGCCGAAACCTTCAAGCAGGAGTTCCTATGGCAGGCTCCTGATGGAAGCCGGGTGCTGACCTACTGGTTCCCGGACGGGTATTACGTCGTCGACTTCCTGCATTTTGACAACCCGCTCAAAACTTATGAAGAAACCTACGGACGCGTAAGGCGTTCGCTTGAACGCTTTGCGGCACGGGCCACAACATCGAATCTGCTCATGCCTTACGGCGGAGACCACCGGCTGACCGATAAGAGAATGCCGCGTCTAATCAAGCAGATGAATGAGGATTTGAACGATTATGCCCAGTTCGAATTTGGGACGACCAAGGCCTTTATGGACGCCGTAAAAGCGGCCGGTCCCAAGTTGGAGGTACGGCATGGTGAACTGCGTGGCTTCGGGGAGGATCTCCCCCATGTTCTGCCGGGTGTTTTGTCGGCGCGGCTGTATCTGAAGCAGCTGAATTTCCACGGACAGGCCAGCCTGGAGAAGTATGCCGAGCCTTTCTCGGCTCTCGCCTGGAGGGCCGGCAAGCGGTATGAATCGTCTCTTCTCTGGACGTCTTGGGAGCTCTTAATCCAGAATCATCCGCATGACAGCATATGCGGTTGCAGCATCGACCAGGTGCACCGCGAGATGCTGCCACGGTTCGACCAGTCGAAGCAGATTGCCGAAATCGTTACCGAGAAGAGCGTGCAGCACCTGAATGCCCGGATCGACACGAGCGGGCTAGCGGACGGAGAGGAAGCGGTGGTTGTTCACAATCCCCTTGCCTGGACGCGAACGGATACCGCCTGCGTCTGGTTCCTCCGCAGCCGGGGCATTCACCCGCGGACGTACGTGCTCCGCGATGAAGAAGGAAGGGAGGTTCCCTTCCAGGCAGAGGATGCCGAGGGCAGGGTGCCGATGACCGACCAATGGTTCTATACCAATGTGCGGTTCACGGCCCAAGAAGTGCCGCCGCTTGGTTATCGGACCTATCGCCTCGCCGTAAGGGAAAAGCCCCAAGACGACAAGATGACCTATTGGAATGCCATTATGCCTTCGGCCAAGTTCAAAGGAAGTGAGAGGACGACCGATCTTCTTATCGGGGCGGGAGTCTTGGAAAACCGTTTCCTCAAGGTGGAGGCACAGCCGGACGGCAGCCTTAAGGTCACCGACAAAGCATCCGGCCGTGTGTATGAAGGCCTGAACGTGTTCGAGGACGGGGGAGACGCAGGCGACACTTACAACTATGCTTACCCTCTTAATGACATGGTGCTTCGGTCCGACCGCAGTGCGCGGGCTCACGTCTCGGTGGTTGACAGCGGCTATGCCAGCGCGACTTTGAGGATTGATCTCGATTGGGAGCTTCCTCGCGCCATCACAGGCGATCGTCTGAACCGGAGTGCCGACTACGTTCCATTCCGGGTTGCGACCTACGTGACGCTTGCTTCGGAATCCAAACGAATCGATGTCCGCACCGAGTGGGACAACACGGTGCAGGACCATCGGCTGAGGGCGCTGTTCCCGCTCGGTAGTCCGGCAGCCGTTTCCCATGCGGAAAGTCACTTCGACGTAGTCGAACGGCCGGTCGCTATTGCGGAAACGGGACACGGATGGCCGGAAACTTTCGTGCCGCAAAAACCGCAGCAGGGCTTTGTTAGCGTCAACGCGGTAGGCAAAGGCTTGACGGTGGCCAACAAAGGACTGCCCGAATTCGAAGTGCTGGATGACGGGCACACGACGGTAGCCCTGACTCTGCTTCGGGCGGTAGGCTGGCTGTCACGTGAGGATACGCTCGTCCGCCAAGGGGGAGCCGGTCCGCAAAGTCCGACACCGGACGCCCAGTGCCCCGGACGGCATGCCGTGGAATACAGCCTGATTCCTCACGAAGGCGATTGGCTTGAGGCCAAAGCTTATGAACAAGCCTACGAGTATATGACTCCCTTCTATGGTTCGGTCACCGGCCGCCACGAAGGAGAGAAAGCTTGGAAAGAGGGCTTTCTGTCCCTCGAGGGAGACCATACGCTGCTCCTCAGCACCTGCAAGAAGGCGGAGCGCTCGGATGCTCTCGTTCTTCGCTTCTGGAACACGGCGAAGAAGGAAACCTCGGCCCGGGTCCGCTTGACCGAACGGCCGGAAGAGGTAAGGCTGGTTAACCTGAAGGAGGAACCGGCTCCGGAAGGGGAACTGGAGCTGATGGATGACGGAAGCTTCCTGCTCCAAGCCGGGGGAGCTCAGGTGATAACCGTTCAGATCCTGTTTCCCAAGCAGGCGGCAGCAGCCGGAGACATTAGGCAGAAAGGCGGAGAATAGCATGCCCAAGCTCGCTATCATTCATACTACACCGGTAACGGTGGATTCCTTGAAGACCCTCGCGGCGGAGGTGATCGGCGACGTTCAGGTGATCAACTTCGTCGACGACTCCATCCTGCCGGAGCTCTCGGCTAATGGCGGCCAAGTCGAAGATGTAGCGGAACGCTGGCTGCATTACGCCCGATTTGCCGAACAAGCCGGAGCCGATGTCATTCTCAGCGCCTGCTCGTCCGTCGGAGAGCTTGCCGCCCGGGCGGCAAAGAGCTCGAAGGCTCCCGTCCTGAGGATCGACGAGGCCATGGCGGAGGAAGCGGTCAGCCGGGGAACCCGGGTAGGGGTGGCGGCTACCTTGCCGACGACGCTTGCCCCGACCACGGCTCTGATCAAGGCCAAAGGGGAGGAAGCCGGCAAGCCGGTCGTGCTCGTCCCCGTTGTGGCGGAAACGGCCTACCGCAAGCTTATGGAAGGGGACAAGGAAGGACATGACGAGGAGCTGGCCGCCGTCCTGGCTAAGCTGGCTGCCGATACGGACGTGGTCGTGCTGGCCCAGGCTTCCATGGCCCGCGTTCTATCGAAGCTGCCGGAGAAGGACCGGTCCCGGTTTCTCAGCAGTCCCCGCTCCGGAATGGAAAGAGTCAAACAGGTGTTGGAGAAGACGGTACGATGAGCCTGCTCGGGATCGATATCGGAACCACCCACTGCAAAGCGGGGGTGTTCCGGGAGGACGGCAAGGCGGTTCGTATAGCCTCCCGGCCCACGCGTACCCGGCAGGATGGCCTCGGCCGTTATTTCTATGATCCCGGCGAATTATGGGAGACCGCAGCCGCCTGCATCCGTGAGGTGCTGAGGGAGGGAACCCAGGACGTTCAGTCCATCGGGATCGCTTCTATGGCGGAAAGCGGGCTTCTCGTCGATTCCCGGACCGGGACAGCCAAGACGGCGTTTCTTCCCTGGTTCGATTCCCGCTCCATGGATCAGGCGGAGCGGATCGGGAAGGAAGCCGACCCGTACGAGCGTTTCCGAATCACCGGCCTCCGCAGCAGCTACAAAAACGGCCTGGCTAAGCTGCTTTGGCTGAAGGAGCAGGATCCGGACATTCTGAATCATGCCGTCTGGCTCTCCGCCTCCGACTATGCCGCTTTCCGGCTGACGGGAACGATGGCGACGGATTATTCGCTCGCGGGCCGCACCTTCGCTTTCGATATCAACAAGCGGGAATGGGATTCCTCCTGGATTTGCCATTTCGGGCTGAATCCGGACCTCTTTCCAGCGGCGCTTCCTGCCGGAAGCCGGCTGGGATGCGTGCATTCCGGAGCATCGGCCGAAACGGGGCTCCCTCCTGGGACGCCTGTAGCGATAGCCGGCCACGATCACGTATGTGCGGCTCTCGCGGTCGGTGCGGTTCGGGAGGGCGACATGTATGTCTCCGCCGGTACGGCGGAAACGCTCGTCGGCATTCTTCCGGATTCGGAGCTTTCCCAGCGGGAATATGATTCGGGCCTCTCCTACGGCCTTCACGCGGTTCAGGGGCAGCGGTTCTGGATGGGCGGAATCTCGGCGTCCGGAGGCTCGGTCGAATGGCTAAGGGGGCTGCTGGGGGATGACGGCCTCTCTTACCAAGAGCTGATGGGTCTGCTGGAGAGCGGAAGGAAGGAGCCGACCGGCATTCTGTATTTCCCCTATTTGTCGGGAAGCGGCGCCCCCTGGCCGGACGCGGGTGCAAGAGCGGCGTTCGTGGGGCTGACGAAAGCCCACGGAAAGGCGGATCTGCTCCAAGCCGCGCTGGAAGGAACGGCTTATGAGCTGGAGGCCATCCGCCGGTCGGCCGAAAAGACCGGCTGCCCGCCCTTTACAAGGATGACAACCGTCGGAGGCGGAACCCGAAACCGGAGATGGATGCAGATCAAGGCCGATGTGACCGGCTGCCTCATGGAGGTTCCCGCTATCGAGGAGGCCACTCTGCTGGGAGCCTCGCTGACCGCCGCGGCGGGCTGCGGAATCTATTCCGATGAGAGGGAAGCGGCAGCGGCTGTGAAGCCGGAAGCCTTCACCCGTTACAAGGCGGATCCCGAAAGGCACAAGCAATATTTGGACTTATACGAAAAAGGGTATCTAGCCCTGCAACCGGCTCTTCGTCAGTTTTATCATACTTACTAACCTAGCTTTAAGGAGTGATCGGCATGAAATTGCAGAATAAACCCGCCAACGTCATAACCCTCAAGAAAGGGTTGGAACAGGCCGAGAAGGAGGGATACGCCCTCGGTTCCTTTTCTCCCCGTTATACCCCTATGATTGCGGCTGTCCTGCGGGCCGGCCAGAAAGCGAACTCTCCCCTGATCGTTCAGATCTCCAGCAAGGAGCTGGTTCGGTACGGCATTACCCCGAAGGAGTTTGCCGATGAGTTCTACAGCCGCATAGAAGCCGAGAACATCACGGTTCCGGTTGTCCTTCATCTCGACCACACGAAGGACATGGCCGTCATCCGCGACGCTATCGAGGCTGGCTTCACCTCCGTTATGATCGATGCATCCGAGAAGGAGCTTGCGGCGAATATTGCCGATTCCAAGGAAGCAGCGGATTACGCCCACTCCAAGGGAGTTTCCGTCGAAGCGGAATTAGGCATGATCGGAACGACGGATTTCGTGGAGACGGACAAAGACGAGGAATTGTATACGGATCCGAAGGAAGCCGAGCAATTCGTAAGGGAAACGAACGTAGATGCCCTGGCCGTATCCTGCGGGACCGCGCATGGAGTCTACATGGTGAAGCAGCCCAAAATCGACTATGAACGGCTGCAGGCGATCCGGTCCCTCACCCCGGTTCATTTGGTTCTGCATGGGGGATCCGGGGTTCCGGCCGACATGATGGCGAAGGCGATCCGGCTGCCGGGCGGCGGCGTAAGCAAGGTGAACATTGCGACAGACTTGGAGCTTGCCTTTCTCGGTTCCCTTGGACGGGAGGAACGGATGACGAACGAAGAATGCCGGAACCTGCCGGCCGACCAGCTGGAGAAGGGCCGTGCCGCCGTCGAAGCGACGGTTCTGGACAAAATCACGAACTTTTTGGGAAGCAAGAACATGGCGGACCGCTTCGATTTCTAAATCGACCGGTCTTGAAGTTATCTAACCAAAGAAAGCAGGAGTTGATGGAACATGGGGAAGCCGGTTAAGCTGTTTGACCGGTTCTATGTCATCTCGGGCGACAAGCTGTCCCATCCTTGGGATGCCAGCGCCTATTTTATAGCGGGAGAGGACCCTACGCTAATTGATTGCGGCAGCACGAAGGGATATCCGGCGCTTAAAGAGAATTTGGAGGAGCTCGGCTACCGGCCCGGCGACATCCGCCGGGTGCTTGCCACCCATTCGCATTGGGATCATCTATCCGCCATGGCCCTGCTGAAAGAGGAGAGCGACGCTAAGCTTTACATTCATGAAGCCGCGGCCGATGCCGTGGAGCAAGGAGACCCGGTTCGCACGGCGGCTTTCTTGTACGATGAGACCTTCCCGGCCGTCAAAGCGGATGTGAAGCTGGAGCACGGCGACCGGCTGGAGGTCGGAGGCTATGAGATCCACGTCCATCATACGCCGGGTCATACGCCGGGCTGCGTCTCCTTTTGGCTGGAGGTAGGCGGGATGAAACTGCTGATAGCAGGGGACACCCTCTGGGGAGGGTACCATCCCCGGATCGGCTCCTCCCTTGAGGATTGGGAGCGGTCGCTCGATCATTTGCTGACGTTGGATTTTGACGTGATGACAACCGGTCACATCCCGCCGACCCTTGTATTCGACGCGAAAACGAAGGTGGAGGAGGCCCGCCAGCAGCTCGGGGTGTATTTCAACCCTTGGTTCAAGTCCTTTCACTTGAAGTTCCGCTACTGACGTATCAAACGAAGAAAGAGATAACCAATCGATTCGAGAGGAGCACCACCATGCCGCAAAAGAACAACAAACCGAAGCTTCACATGATCGGGAACGCCCACCTCGATCCCGTCTGGTTGTGGCCCTGGCAGGAAGGCTTTCAGGAAACGAAGGCGACCTTCCGTTCGGCGCTGGACCGCATGAAGGAATGTGACGATTTCCTTTTCACTTCGAGCTCGGCCGCGAGCTACGAATGGGTGGAGAACAATGACCCAGCCATGTTCCAGGAGATCAAGGAGCGCATTGCCGAAGGCCGCTGGCAGATCGTCGGGGGTTGGTGGATCCAGCCGGATTGCAATCTGCCGAGCGGGGAGTCGTTCGTTCGCCAGGGCCTGTACGGGCAGCGTTATTTCAAGGAGAAGTTCGGAGTCACGGCTAAGGTCGGGTACAACGTAGACAGCTTCGGGCATTTTGGCATGATGCCGCAGATCCTGAAGAAGAGCGGAATGGATTACTACGTAATGATGCGTCCCATGCCGAATGAAAAAGGGCTGCCCGGCCGCCTGTTCCAATGGGAATCCGACGACGGCTCCCGCGTCCTTACGTTCCGGATCCTATTCGAGTACTGCACATGGGGCAAGGATCTTGAGAAGCATGTCCGCCGCTGCGCAACCGAGCTGAAGGCGCCGTTCGACGAGCTGATGTGTTTCTATGGCGTCGGCAACCATGGCGGCGGGCCCACGAAGGAGAACCTGGAGAGCATCCGGCGGATGCAGAACGATCCGGATCTGCCGGAACTGGTCTTCTCCCAGCCTAATCAGTTCTTCGAGGAAGTGGAAGGCCGCGAATTGCCGTTCCCGGTCGTGCATGACGACCTGCAGCATCACGCGAGCGGCTGTTATGCGGCACACTCCGGGGTAAAGCAGTGGAACCGCAAATCCGAGAACCTCATGATCGCCGCCGAGAAATATTCCTCGGTCGCCCAGTGGACCACGGGTCAGCCGTATCCGGTTGATTTCGGGCGGGCGTGGAAGAACATTCTGTTCAACCAGTTCCATGACATTCTGGCGGGAACGAGCATTGAGTCCGCATATGAGGATGCCCGCAATGAATACGGCGAGGCGATGGCGATTGCGTCCCGCGGCTTGAATTACGCCGTTCAGTCCCTCTCGTGGAACATCGGAATTGAGCAGGAAGAGGGCATGAAGCCGTTCGTGGTGTTCAACCCGCATTCCTGGCAAAGCCGGGTCAACGTAGAGGTGGAGGTAGGCGGATTGAAGGAAGAGCATGTGCTGGTCGACGAAGAAGGCCGTGCTATCCCCTTCCAGCGCGTCCAGCCCGTTGCCACGTCCAATGGACGATACCGCGTAAGCTTCCTGGCGGATCTGCCTCCCCTAGGGTACCGGGTGTACAAGATGACCTTAAATCCAGCGGCTACGAAGCCTTCCGCCACGGCCATCAAGGCCAACGATTATTCGATGGAGAACGAACGGTTCCGCCTTGAGTTTGATCCGAAGACAGGGTGGATCTCCTCTCTGTTCGACAAGAAGGTGAACACGGAGGTGCTCCGCGGGGACGGCGCCAAGCCGGTCGTCATCGAGGACAAGACGGATACGTGGAGCCACAACGTGTTCCATTTCAATAACGTTATCGGGGCCTTTACGGCAACCAGCGTGAAGCTGGTTGAGCATGGTCCGGTGAAATCCGTCATCCGCGTTACGAGCGAATACGGCCGGTCCCGGCTCGTTCAGGACTTCACGATGTACCGCGAGCTCGACCAGATCGACGTGAAGGCCGTCGTCGACTGGCGGGAACAGTTCAAGATGCTCAAGCTGGTATTCCCGGTTAACCTGATCTTCACCAGACAGTCCTACGAGCAGCCGTTCGGTTATATCGAGCGCGAACATAATGGGGAAGAAGAGCCGGGCCAAACCTGGGTCGATTATTCCGGGATTGTCCGGGAAGGCGGCACCGTGTACGGCTTGAGCCTCATGAACGATTCGAAATACAGCTACAGCATCCACAACAAGGAGCTCGCTCTGACGGTGCTAAGAAGCCCTATTTATGCGCATCACGATCCGCTGGTTCCGGACCCGGACGGTCACTATTCCTTCATTGACCAAGGCATCCAGCATTTGAACTATTCCCTTTTTCCGCATGAAGGCGGCTGGGAAACGGCAGGGACCGTGAAACGGGCGGCGGAGCTGAATCAGCGTCCGACGGTCATTATCGAGACTTATCATGAAGGTGAGCTGCCGCAAACGGACTCTTTCCTGTCCATCGACCAAGACAACATCATCATGAGCGCGCTTAAGCAGGCCGAGGACAATGATGACCTCATTCTTCGCTGCTACGAGACAAGCAAGATCGCGACGAAAGCCGTCATTCGCCTTCCCAAGTGGAACCGGACGATCGAAGCGGACTTCGGACCTTGCGAAATCAAGACCTTCCGCATTCCTAAGAATCTTGGCCTCACCGTAACGGAAACCAATCTGCTGGAGTGGTAAGAGAGAGATCAGGAAGGAGGAAGATCCTATGCTGAAGAAGGAAGAGGCCGTCCGGCAGCTGAGGGAAGTCGGCCGCTATATGATGGACCATGAGCTGGCGTGGGGAAACGCGGGGAACATCAGCGCCCGGACAGGGGAAGACCGGTACGTCATTTCGGCAAGCGGCACCTTTCTCGGCGAGCTGGGGGAGGACGATCTTGTCGAGTGCTCCTTCCACGGGGGGGCGACTCTCCCCGGCGCCCGTAAGCCTTCTAAGGAGCAGCCGATGCACAGGGCGGTTTATGAAGCGCGGCCGGACATTCATGCCGTGCTTCATGCCTCCCCTTTTTACAGTACGCTGTTCGCCTGTTCGGCGGCCCAAGTCCCGTCGGATCTGTTCGTGGAAACCATGTATTATCTCGAGAAAACCGCGAGGGTAGCGTATCATCATCCCGGCTCCGAAGCTTTGGGTGAAGCCGTTCGGGAAATGGCGCGGGAAGCGGATATCCTTCTGCTGGAGAATCACGGGGTGCTCGTCTATGATTCGAGCATTCCGGAAGCAAGAATGGCTCTGCAGACGCTGGAAATGGCCTGCCGCATGCTCTTGACGGCCAAAGGCTGCGGCATACCGCTCACTCCGCTCCCCGGAGAAACCGTCCGCGATTTTCTCGATAACGCCGGCTACAAACCCAAAAGGAAGTGGACGTCATGATCGGCATAGCGGCTGATGACGTAACGGGGGCCAATGATATCGGCATCATGTATGCCAAGGCCGGCCTGGTGACGGACGTTTACTCGTACAATGGCCTAGAGCCTTTGGTAATGGCCTCTCACCCGGATGTTCTCGTGCTCGATACCGATTCCCGCTTCTTGCCGGGGAAGACGGCTTACGAGCTTGTCTACCAGGCTGTCAAAGAGCTGGAACAGGCCGGCTGCACCCGGTTCTACAACAAGACCTGTTCCGTTTTCCGCGGCAATATCGGAGCCGAGTTCGACGCCATGCTGGATGCGCTTGGGGAGGACTTCGCGGTAGTGGTGCTCGGCTTTCCCAAAAACGGAAGAACCACGATCGATGGTATCCATTATGTGCGGGGGCGGAAGCTGGAAGACTCCGAGTTCCGGAACGATCCCATGCATCCGATGACCCAATCGAATCTGGCGGAGATTCTCCAGGCGCAGACCCGCCGAAAGGTGGCGGTCCTTTCATATGAGACCATACGCAAAGGACCTGTCGCCCTTCGGGAGGAAATCGGCCGGATGCGGAGTCAGTGCTCTTATCTCATTCTCGATGTGGAGAATCAGCAGTCGCTGGAGGTTATTGCCGAAGCGGTGGAGGATGAAAGGGTCTTGGCTGGAAGCTCGGCCCTGGCCGAGGAGCTGGCTAAGAGGCTTGCGGTTTCCGGCCGGCAGGAGGGTGAGCAGACATTCGAACCGGCACCGATGCGGAAAGAGACAGGGATTCTTTGCACAGCCGGAAGCCTCATGCCCCAAACGGCGGAGCAGATTGCCTTTCTTCAGAAGGAAGGCAATCCGTCCTACAAGCTGGATACCAGGAAGCTGTTCGACCGGCTTCACCGGGAGGAATTGATCGCCTGGTTGACCGAAGCCATCGTTTCGGACCTGCTGACCGGCCGGGATGTGCTGCTGTACTCCGCGAACGAGCCGCAGGAAGTAGCCCTTACCAAAGCGGAAGGGGCCGGGAGAGGGCTTTCCTCAGCCGATGTTTCGCGCCTGGTGTCCACTTCCCTGGCCGAGGTGACGGCGCAAGTTCTGGCCCGGACCGGACAGACCCGCCTCCTGGTGGCGGGAGGAGATACGTCCGCCTCCCTGTGCGCCCGTCTCGGCATCCGGGGAATGAGGGTATGGAAGGAGATCGAGCCCGGTCTTCCCTCCTGTCTTTCCTTAACAGGCGGTTCTCCGCTTTTGCTAGTCTTGAAATCGGGAAGTTTCGGTAAACCGGACTTTTTCAAGCAGGCTTACGCGCATTTAAAGTCGAATTGATATAGGATATACTGGTTAGCAACCAGGTTAATCCCGCATTTATCTTGCAGGAAGGGGGGAGATTACATGATTGTCGTCCAAAGGCGCAACAAAATCAAAGAAATTTTGTTTCAAGAGCGCAGTGTCAAGGTTTCGGATCTCGTCAAAGAATTCCAAGTTTCCGAGGAAACGATCCGCCGGGATCTGAACCGCTTGGAAGAAGAAGGTTTGATCGTCAAAAATTACGGAGGAGCCATCCTTGCGGACGAGCTTCAAGTCGCGATGACCCAGATCCCCCCGCTCAAGCAGCGGCAATTCGAGCATTTTGAAGAGAAGGATGCCATTGGCCGCAAAGCGGCGGAGCTGGTAGGGGAGGGGCAAATCGTTATCCTCGATTCGGGCTCGACAACGTGGTGTGCGGCCCGGCATCTGAAACCGATCCCGCAGCTCATGATTATTACCAACGGATTAAATATAGCGGAGGAATGCAGCACATCCGATGAAGCCTCCATTTACCTGATCGGCGGGAAGCTGATCAAGAAATCCATGAGCCTCGTGGGCCCTCAGGCCGAGGTGGAGATGCAGAAGTACAATGCCCACTACGTGTTTCTGGGCACCTCCGGCATCTCCATGAAGAAAGGGTTCACCTCTTCCGATCTTTATGAAGCGGAGATCAAGCGTGCCATGATCTCTACAGGACAGAAGGTCGTGATTCTGGCGGACCACAGCAAATTCCATCGTCAGGCGCTGCTTTCCTTCAGCAGCTTTGCCGACGTGGATATTCTCATTACCAGTGATTTGACGGATCCCGAGATTCTAAGAGAGATTGAGAGTTTCGGAGTGACGGTAGTGGCCGTTCCGGTCAAGAAGAATGAAATGGCCGAATAATAGGCAAGGGGGTAGAGGAATGGATAACGTTTGGACGAAGCTGGTCCGCAACTATCCGGAGCTGGACGTTTGTTTGTCCGATATCCAAAAAGCGGCGGACACCATCATCCATACTTACCGCCGCGGCGGGATGGTGCTTGTCTGTGGGAACGGGGGAAGTGCCGCGGATAGCGAGCATATCGTCGGAGAACTGATGAAGGGCTTCATGCTGAAAAGACCGGTTGGAGCAGACATGCGGGAGAAGCTGGAGGACGCTTTCCCCGGTGAAGGCGAAGCGCTTGCCGATAACCTTCAAGGGGCTTTGCCCGCGATTTCCCTTGTCAGCCACACGGCGCTCGCCACGGCCTTTGCGAACGACGTAGCACCGGATATGGTTTTTGCGCAGCAGGTGTTCGGGTACGCCCGGCCTGTGGATACGGTCATCGGGATCAGCACCTCCGGCAATTCCTCCAATGTGGTGAAGGCGCTCCAGGTAGCGCGAAGCTTAGGAGCCGCTACGATAGGCATGACCGGAGGCCATGGCGGCCGGATGAAGGAAATCTGCGACACGACGATCTGCGTACCTTATGACAGCACACCGGATGTTCAAGAGCGCCACCTTCCTATCTATCATGCCATCTGCATCGCAGTAGAGGAGGAGTTTTTCGAATCATGACCATCTTGGCGGGTATCGATATTGGAGGAACCAAATGCGCGGTCTGCCTGGGAAGGCTGACGAGTGATGGGGTTACGGTGATCGGTAAACAAGCGTATCCCACTCCCTCCACTCCCGAGTTGGCCATGCAGAGCTTCATCCAAGGCTTGGAAACACTGGCCCTGCAGCACGGCGTGGAACGCTTCGCCTCGATCGGCATCTCCTGCGGAGGCCCGCTCGACAGCCGGAGGGGACGCGTCCTGTCCCCTCCGAATCTTCCGGGCTGGGATGACATCGATGTCATCACTCCGTTGAAGGAACGCTTCGGTGTCCCCGTTGCCGTTCAGAACGATGCCAATGCCGGGGCCTTGGCCGAGTGGAAGTGGGGAGCGGGCAAGGGCTTTAGCAACGTCATTTTCCTGACATTCGGTACCGGCATGGGAGCCGGGCTGATTCTGGACGGCCGCCTGTACTCCGGCACGAATGATATGGCCGGTGAGGTAGGGCACATGCGTCTGGCGGAAGACGGGCCCGTGGGCTTCGGCAAGGCCGGCTCATTCGAAGGCTTCTGCAGCGGAGGAGGAATCGCGAAGCTGGCGCGTTCGATGGCCGAGACGAAGCTGGCCGGAGGGCCCGGGCCGCTTTTTTGTCCGACGAAGGAAGAACTGGACGCCATTACCACGCTGAAGGTGGGACAAGCCGCCCAGCAGGGGGACGTAATGGCTCTGGAGGTTTTCCGTATCGTAGGCCGTCAGCTCGGCCGGGGACTTGCCCTTCTGGTGGACATTCTGAATCCGGAGAGAATCGTGATCGGCAGCATTTACGGGCGGCAGCAGAATCTGCTGGAACCGGTCGCGCTGGAGGAGCTTCGCCGGGAAGCCTTGTCTCATTCGACGGCGGTCTGTGAGGTGGTTCCAGCCGCCTTGCAAGAGAGTATCGGGGATCTTGCCTGCTTATCGGTTGCTCTTAACGTCCTTAATGGTTAAGATGGTTAAGGAATGAACGATAAGGAGGACACCCCATGTATTTCACAGATAAGAACCCGGAAGCGCATCAAGCGCTTTATTCTCAATTGACGGAGCAGTATGATGCCGATGACGGGGCGTTCTCGGCCGCCTGCTATCTCGTCTCCTTACCGGCTGTATACGGTTCGGTTCCAGAGGGGAAAACAGGGAGCAACCCGCTCAGCTGGTATTGGGGGCCGTTTGATCCGGTGCTTGACCGGAGAGGGGAATCCGCTGCCGTCGGGAGTCTCCCGGCGGGACTTAAGCAGCTCGTCCGGGTAGGGGCGGAGCTGTTCGCCGGACGCAGCCTGCATTTCCAACTGGCGGAAGCTCAGAAGGTTTGGTCGGAAGACGAGTATAGGGTATTTGTACAGGCTTTGGTAATTTACAGAGCCGGATGCCCATTTCCCGCAGAATAGGTAAGCACACAGGCGCCCTTCCGCGTTTGACATAGGATATGGTGTGTACACATCAGTCTATGACAATCAAGGGAGAGATCAAGATATGGAAAATTACGGAATGCCAAAACCGATGACGCTTCCGGCGTCGATATCCCCTCTTGCCAATACGCCTGCTCCGCAGGTATCCCCTTCTGCCTATATGCCGAACATGAACATGCCGGCACCTATGGCCGTTTCTCCTGCGGAAATGTACCCGATGGAAATGCATCATTATCATCATCATCAAGTCTACACCTCCGCCGTGACTCCCTGCTATACCGGCGGCGGCTGGGGCGGCTCGATCGGGGTTATTCTGGTGCTTTATATTCTTCTTGTCATCATCCTTACCTCGAGGGCGTTTGTGTAATCTCCGACTCTTCCGCTTCTTAGGGTAAACGAATCTTCTCCGGGCCGCCGGATCACCGGCCGGTCCTCTTTTTGTTGTTTGGCGGGGTTTGGGATTCGGTTCTTTCGTTCAAGCTATAGGAGGATACCCATAACCCCGAAAGGATGATCCTAATGATCAAGCAGTATTTTACCGAATTGAAGCTGGATGACGAGGTCACGTTAAGCGAAGGGCTGCAGCAGCTGGTGGAAGAGGCGGAATCCGCGTTTCGTTCCGAATTCATTGAGGTCACTCATATTGTCAAGCACGACGATCAGCATTATACGGTGGTCGTGAATATTGACTTCGATCTGGAGGATGGGGACGAGGAAGAAGGAGAGGAAGAGGAGGAAGAAGAAGAAGAGGAAGAAGAAGGCGAGGGCGGCAGCAAAAAAGAGGAATAGAAGGGTTCCCCTCCAGGTAGTGTTCGAGCCGCCATGCACCCGCAAGGGCGTGACGCCATGCCGGTAAAATTGAAACGGGCAGGCGCAGCCATTATAATGGTACCAAATGGGGGCTCCTGTTCCCGTTCGAATCGAAATCGACAGGAGGAGACGCATTGAGAATAGGAGTCGTCTCGGATACCCATATGCCGTCCCGTGCCAAAGGGCTTCCCGCGGCCTTGGTTGCCGGGCTGAAAGGGGTCGATCGGATTCTTCATGCCGGTGATTTCACCTCCCCGGATGTGATCGCCATGCTGGAAGAGCTGGCTCCGCTGGATGCCGTTATGGGGAATAACGACGGAGAAGACATTTACCGGCGGTTTGGCCGGCGGAAGGTTCTGGAGCTGGCCGGTTACCGTATCGGCCTCATTCATGGCGACGGATACGGCCGGACAACCGAAGAACGGGCGAGAGCCGCTTTTTCCGAGGATCCGCCCGACGTCATTATCTTCGGACATTCCCATGTCCCCTATAAAGCCGTCGACCAAGGAGTGCTGATGTTCAATCCGGGATCGCCTACCGACAAGCGAAGGCAGCCGGCCTTCTCTTATGGTATTCTGGAACTGGGAGACACCCTTACGGCCGAGCATTATTTCTATACCGATAAATCCTAGAGAGGGGAAACCAACATGGCCAAATGGAAGGAAATCACTACGCTGGAAGAATGGCAGGAGGCCCGCGAACGTTCGGCAGAGCACGGAGTTGTTATCCTGAAGCACAGCACGTCCTGTCCTGTCAGCTTTAACGCCCTGAAGGAATACGACGAGTTTCTGGCAAAAGAGGCGGACGGGGAAATTGAATATCTTCTGGTTAAGGTGATCGAGTCGCGTCCGGTCTCGAACCAAATCGCCGCCGATACGGGCATCACCCATGCTTCTCCCCAGATCATCTATTTGAAGAACAAGGAATCCTACTGGAACACGTCCCACTGGTCCATTACCTCTGAACACATAAATGCGGTTCTAAAATAATCCCGATGGAACGCCGTCCTGCTTCCCAGCAGACGGCGTTCTTTCGGCTTTACAGTTGTTAGCCAGCTATTCGATCGGGGAGAGACCGGTGGAATCCTGGGTCAGAATCCTCATGCGGAAGGCATTTCTCCCCGTTTCGCCCAGCTCGTCCAGGAAGCTGAAATTCGCCCAGGCGCCGACTATGGCCCCCAGACCGGGAACCAGCTGGAGCAGCTTGCGGAGATCGATGGAGTCCCGGTACTCCTGCTGAAGGGCCGTCCAATCGATGGTCTGCAGGTAGCGGTCCCCGGGAGGGAGCGTCTTTACGTAAGCATCCCACTCTTTAATCGTCCGGTAAACACGGATACGGTGGTTCTGCCCCGAGAAGGCAAGCTGAAACACGTGAAGCAGAAAAAGCCGTTCCCGCACATCGGAGGTGTCGTACCCGTAGAGGTGAGCCAGTTCAAAAAGAAATTTCATCTTGATAGCGAGGAGGGCCGGGAAATCCACAAGTCCGAGCACCCACCCGCCGGCGCCCGTACCGGCCCCTTCCGCAGCGGCTATCTTTTGGAAATCGGAGATGAGCTTCCCAGCCCTGCGGTCGCGTTCCTCCAACGACAGGCCGACCAATACTTTTCCCTTTGGGGTCAGCTGGGCGCCGGCGAGGACGGTCCGGACAATGCCCTGAACGGCCGCCGTGAGGGCCTGGTGCACCTTAACCGGAACGATCCGGTTGATTCGGCCGCTGATCGTTTTGGATGTTTTCTCGAGCATACCGGGCGGCTTGTGGAGCGAAGCTTCCCAGCTTTGCAGCTCTAGGGCTACTTTCTTCTCATAGGTCATGCGGATTTCCCCCTTACGTCTTCGTTGCATTATTGAGGTTCAACTCTCTATGTCTTAAATATTGGCCGGTTCTTGTGGTATAATCAAGCGCATCATGATCAAGGAGTCCCCCCGATGAAAAGAATCATTGTCCTTCTTGCCCTTTTGATCCCGGCCGCTTTTGTCTCGCTGTTCTATTTCAGCCGCACCCAGGCGGATTATGAAGGGACGGCCCGAAACGTTCAGGAAGCAACGCTTGATCTGCAAACGAACGAGTCCGCCGTCACTATTCACCTTACGGAGAATACCATCATCGGTTTCAGCCGGAAGGATGCCAAGTGCGCCGCCGAGCTGACTGAGGGAGATCATGTGAAAATATGGGTGAACAACCGGAGTGAGAACCGGGCGGATAAAATCACTATCGTAAGCCGCTGCGGAAGCACTCCCTAAGTGACCTTCAGACAAATGAAACGTCAGAGCGGCGGGGGTCCTCAGCGCCTCGCTGGGCGGCCCCGTCCGGTCAAGGCTGACGCCAAATGCTGGAAAGGTGCCGGAGACGGTCCTACCCCGGTCATTTGTAACGAATAATATGGAAATGATAAGCTAATAACCAACGGAAGGATGACACAGCATGAAGGTAACGGAGAACCCGATCGTCGTCTCCTTGGAGCCCGGTTTAGAAACCGACTATCATCAGCTCATGAAAGAGTATTTCAGCGCGTCCGAGAGGAACAGCCGGGCATCCTCGATTGAGGAGAAGAAGCAAATCATGTCCACCAAGGACAAAATGGCGCTTCTGTGCAACCGCAATCCGGGGAAGCTGGAGGCGTTGAAGTCCATTATTCGCGAGGTCGAGACGGCCAAGGAGAAGCTTCTGATTGTCACCCGCTCCAGTGCGGTCGCTCTGGAGCTATTGACTGAGCTGAAAGAGGAGGAAAACCCGAACCGCACCTTACATATTCATGGCGATCTATCCATCCACCAGGTCAACCAAATGAACGACCGTTTTACCAAAAGCCCTGCATCGCCGGTCCTGATCTTGACCGATACGGTGAATGCCGGCCTGGACCTGACCGCGGCCAATCATCTGGTCCATTACGATTACCCCATCCGCTATTCCGATATGATGCAGCGGAATCACCGGGTGACCCGGCAGACTTCCCATCATACGGAAGCTTCTCTCTATTATTTGATGACCCGGGATTGCATTGACGAGTTCGAATTCCAGGAATGCATGAGGGAAAAGGCCTCGATTCTGGGCGCAGGCACGACAGCCTGATCTATTAGCCGTAAGGCGTCTCCGCCGTAAGTGTGCCTCCCTTTCCACTTTCGTGTACTAATCGAATGAGTACCAAAAAGGACCTCAGCCTCCACATAACCGTGGATCTGCAGGTCCTTTTGTTGAGAAGAGGCTAGTCCCGTCCCGCACGAATGCCTTCGCGTAAGAGCGGCGACCGGGAAAAAGCCGCTCGGCGAAACCCGATCGGCTATCAGCCGTACTAAAGCTTCTGGTCTTCCTCGTTCTCGACGCCGGTAAACGCAGCCGTCAGGTTGTCGATGATTTCGGCTACCGCGTCGGCGACCGGATCGGTCACGGCCTGGTCTTGATGGTCCGGAGGAGTGTTGATTCCTGCCGCCGTATTTGTCGTATCGTTGAAAAAGTCGCTCATCTTCCGCCTCCTAAACAGGGAAATGGGAACAGTCTTTACTATAACCACAGGCGGGGGAGGGCTATTCCCTGGATTTCCATTGAACCTTGCCGTGCATCGTATTATAGTTAAAGTTAATGTTTTGTAAAATCTGGGGAGTCACCCGAAAGGAGGGAGAGTCATGCCTCGGGTCCGGACGGCCTGGAAAAGCCCTTTTGTGTTTTTTACCGTTCTTATGCTTCTCAAAATTTATTTGGCTTCCTTCGTTCTTTTCGGCTTTCAGGATGCCTGGATGCCTCTCGTGACGGGGATTCCTCCGGTTTGGGCCGCCTTCGGACTGGTGGAGTGGCTTTCCTCCCGCCGTAAGCTGCTGAATTACTGGTGGGTCAGTCTGCTGCTGACGTCCGTTTATTTTGCCGCCATCATGTACTATAAATACTACGGCGTGATCGTGACCTACCACGCTCTCCAGATGGCGAACCAGCTCACTCAGGTCAAGGGCAGCGTCACCTCTCTGATGCATCCTTATTACCTGCTCGTCTATGCCGATTTGGTCGTGATGATCGTCCTCTACCTGGCCGGGAGCCGTAGGCGGAGCTGGGAAATGGCTCATCGGACCGAACGATGGAGGAGAGGGCCAGCGGGAGTTCTGCTCCTTTCGCTTCTTGCTTGCTTCGCCCTTATCTGGCCCAATCGTTATAGCATGAATGAGCTCAAGCAAACCCAGCAGATGGGCATTCTCAACTACGAAGTGTTCGCCCTGTTTGATACCCGCAAAAATTGGAACTTCCTTGACGGGAACGAGGAGCTCACGCCGGAAGCCGTTATGGCTTTCAAGGGGGAGGAAACCGCCAGGCCGGAGCAGTATTGGGAGGCCGCGAAGGGGCGGAACGTCATCGTCCTCCAGCTGGAGTCTTTCCAGAATTTCCTTCTCGGACTTAAGATTGACGGCCAGGAGATTACGCCGGTCATGAACAAGCTCATGGGAGAAAGCTTCTACTTTCCTCATGTTTATCAACAGGTTGGCCAGGGGAACACGTCGGATGCGGAGTTCGTGGTCAATACTTCCTTCTTCATTCCGCCTCTCGATGCCGCTGCGCTGGAGTATGCCGATCGCGAGCTGCCCAGCTTGCCCCGTCTCTTCCGGGAGAAGGGCTACCAGGCGTTAACGTTTCATACGAATGACGTGATTTTCTGGAACCGGGGAGAGCTGTATCAAGCGTTAGGGTTTGACCGCTATTACGACAAGGCCTTCTTCGGTGAAGAAGACACGGTTCACTTCGGAGCGTCGGACGAGGTTCTGTACCGAAAGACGGCGGAGGAGCTGGGCCGGCTGAAGGCCGAAGGAAAACCGTTCTACGCCCAGGTGATTTCGATGTCGGCCCACCATCCGTTCAATCTCCCGGAGGAGAAGAAGCGGATTACCCTGCCTGAGCGGTACCACGGATCCTTCGTGGAGGAATACCTCGTCTCGCAAAACTATGCCGATTACGCGATCGGCACGTTTATCGAGGAGCTGAAGAAGCAGGGGCTCTGGGACAACAGCGTCCTCTTTGTATATGGGGATCATCTCGGGCTTCCCTTGTATTCCATGACCAAGACGGACAAAGCCCTTCTCAAAGAAATGACGGGAAGGGAATACGGGTACTCTGATATGATGAACATTCCGCTTATCATTCAGGCCCCTGGCGTGACCGGGCCGAAGCAATGGCCCCAGCTGGGCGGTCAGGTGGATTTTATGCCGACGATTGCGAATCTATCTGGAATCTCACTTGAAGGTCATCCTTATTTTGGGCAGGATTTGCTCAACTCTACGTCCAATCTGCTGCCCCAGCGGTATTATTTGCCTTCCGGCTCTTTCTTTACCGGCACCGCAATTTTTATCCCGGGAAAAGGCTTCGAGGACGGAACGACCTTCCCTCTTCCTTACGCCGATGAGCAAAGCGATCCGCCCACCCAGGAGGAATACCGGAAGGCTCTGGAGCTGCTAGAGCTATCCGATCAATACGTGAACGGGCTGCCGCTTCGAAGCCCGTCCGGCAGCTCCGCTAATCAACAGGACTAACATTGGAGGAGAATTCAGGTGGCACAGCTTTATTTTAAATACGGAACGATGAACAGCGGCAAATCTTTTGAAATTATTAAGGTGGCCCACAATTACGAGGAGCAGGGCAAGCCGGTGCTGATCTATTCCCCGTCGATCAGCGCAAGGGGAGGGGCCGAGCTGGTGGGGTCCCGCGTTGGGTTCAAGAGGGCGGCCTATCCGGTGGACGATCAGACGGATCTGTTTGAAAGCGTGAAAGCGAGGATCGCCGCAGCGGAGCCCAAACGGATTTACTGCGTGCTGGTGGACGAAGCCCAGTTTCTTAAGAAGCATCATGTGCTGGAGCTGACCCGAGTAGTGGATGAATTGAACATTCCGGTGATGGCCTTCGGATTGAAGAACGATTTCCGCAATGAGCTTTTTGAAGGGAGCTACAATCTCCTCGTTCAAGCCGACAAGATCGAGGAAATCAAAACGATCTGCTGGTTTTGCGACCGCAAGGCCACCATGGTCATCCGGTATGTGGACGACCGGCCGGTGCAGGTAGGACAGCAGATCCAAATCGGGGGCAACGAGGACTACAAGCCGGTGTGCCGCCGTTGTTATAACGAGGTGTTCCGGGAAGGAACCGATGCCCCGTGAATGGGCAGCGGGATCCGGTCTGCAAAATTTTTGCTAATGGAGGAATGAAGCTCCTCCCTGAGGGGACATACTAGAGGCAGAGCGTTGGGGCTATGGCCGTGATTCACCACCCAGCTCTTTACGATTCTTATTGGGGATTAGCCAAGCGGTAAGGCAACGGACTTTGACTCCGTCATGCCAAGGTTCGAATCCTTGATCCCCAGCCATCCGAACAGACCAATCCCCGCCTGGGCCAGGCGGGGATTTTTGGCGTTCTCTTATGTCTGCCGCCCGTCGACGGTTAAGGCCAGATGGTCTCCGGCCAATGATTCTGGAGCTTGCGGAGGAGCACGATTTGACCGCCATGGAAGGAATCATGCGTAACCCAGTAGGTCAGGGAATCCCGCAAGGTGTAACCCTCTCCGATAATGGTTTCCAGCTGCTCCTCCGTGACGGTGGTGAGGGCCTCCCGGATCTTGCCGGCAAGCTCGAAGGCTCTGGCCGTCGTTTCCTTCCAGCCGGCTTCATCCTCCGGGTTCCCCGGCTCACCAAACGTCTGGGTGTTGGTGTCGGTTTCCGGAAGGGCGCCTCCGGTCAGCCGGCCCAAAATCCGCTCATTGTAGAAGCTCATGTGATTCACGGTCTGCCAGATGGTGTTGCCGCTGCCGGGAGGAACCCAAGCCGCTTCCTTGGCGCTTACTCCTTCTAGAGCTCTTCTTAGCGGGACGACCCATTCATCCTTATCCCATGTTGAAGTAAACTGCTCCAGAATGACACGGGCAAACTTACTCGGTTCGTTCATCATTCCGCCTCCTTGGTTTGGTTGTAACCATCTTAAACGATAAAGAACGTTACGTCCACAAAATTTTTCCTTTCTGGAGGAGCAGGGGGGAGGGGGCCCGGTTGATTAGAGGAAGGACCGGCCGATATGCTATTATTAAAGTAAAGAGAACGTTTGTAACCATCTTATTAGAAATAAGGAGGTTACTTTTCGGGAGAGCGGAATGGGGACAGCGGGGGATGAGCATGGAGAGACTGTGGATTGATTTTTTGAACAGCGACTGGCATGATTGGAGGGGCTCGGGAAAGTCGGCGGATCGGCTCGACCAGCCGGATTATGTTCTTGCCTTTGCCCGGGATCAAGGGTACGGCCAGCTGGCCTATCCCCTTCCCGAGGAGCTTGCTGACCTGAAATCGCTTAGGGAGCTTCTAAGAAGACAGGCCCTTCGGATGGCCGATGGAAAGAAGCCGGAAGAAGGGATTATGAAGGAGCTCAATCAAGTGCTGGAAAAGGCCGCTTACACCCGCAAGCTGGAGGAGAACGGGGAAGGCGGCTGGCAGGTGGTTTCCGTCCCCGTACAGTCCGGCTGGAAGCACATCAAGGCCGACATCGCGGCTTCGTTTGCCGAGACGATCCGGAACGGGGAGGAATCCCGCATCCGCATCTGCACCAACCCCGACTGCCTGTGGGTGTTCACGGATTTTACCCGCAGCCGGACGAAGCGGTACTGCGATGACAAGTGCTGCGGCAACCTGATGAAGGTTCGGAGATTTCGGGCCCGCCGTAAGGAAGAGTCGGAGAGCTGAAGCATCCGGCCGTTTCTTAGACCACGCACCGGAAAGAAATTCACATTTAAAGGGGATTCTATATGCAGCCGATTGACCCGAAGGAAGTGCAGCGTTATCTCGATGACCATCGGGAACGCGATTTATATATTCATTTGGAGATGACGACAGGAGCCTATGCCGCTCATCTCGACCAAAGCCGGCATCCGGCCGCGACGTTTCTGACCAATGCCGTGATCCGGTATTCGCGCGGTTCCATTTCCGGAAAAACTCCTTACCGGATCGGGCTTAAGACCGCCCAGGGATGGGTTTATTCCGAGGGCCTTACCCACTGGGACGAAGCACGCCGCGGCGATTTGATTCTCGCGGGGCACGATGCCGCAGGGAAGCTGGTTGTCTCCCTTCAGCTGAGCCCCAACCCATTCTAAAACAGAAAAGAGAGAACCATATGGATAAACGTATTCTGGTCGTTCTGCCTCATCCCGATGACGAGGCCTTCGGGGTTTCCGGAACGCTTGCCATGGCTATAGAAGAGGGGACCCAAGTCACCTATGCCTGCCTGACACTCGGGGAAATGGGACGGAACATGGGCATCCCGCCCTTCGCCAACCGGGTGACGCTTCCTCAGATCCGGCGGATCGAGCTGGAGGAATCCTGCCGCGCCATCGGGATCCAGGATTTGCGGATGCTCGGCTTTCACGATAAAATGGTAGAATTCGAAGATCCGGCCGTGGTTCAAGCGGCTGTTACGGCGTTGGTGGAGGAGCTGCGCCCTGAGCTGGTTATTACCTTCTACCCGGGCTTCAGCGTCCATCCCGACCATGACGCAACGGGAGCCGCCGTCATCGGGGCAATCGCCCGCATGCCTGCCGGGAAGAGGCCGACGGTGCACGCCATGGCCTTCTCCTCCAACTGCCGGCAGGTGCTCGGGCCGCCGGATATTGTCCGGGATGTAACGGCCTATCTCCCGCAGAAAATGGCCTCCATTCAAGCCCACCGCTCCCAGTTTCAGGCGGCGGAGCTTCTCGGAAGCAAGGAATTAAGCGAAGAAGAGCTGATCGGACGGTACGGGACCGAGCGCTTCTGGACGTACCGATTCGAGGACGAACACGAATAACCAATTAGGAGGATCCCAATGGATTATGCAGCTTATTTTGCCAAGCATCGTGAAGAGCATCTCGAGGAACTCAAAAGCTGGCTCTCCATTCCCAGCATCTCTGCGCTGTCCGAGCACAAAGAGGATGTGCTGAAAGCGGCGGAATGGCTCGTAGAGGCTCTCAAGAAAGCAGGTCTCGAGAATGTCGGCATTCACCAAACGAACGGGTACCCCGTCGTCTACGCCGATTATTTGCACGCCGAAGGACGCCCTACCGTCTTGGTCTACGGACACTACGACGTGCAGCCGGTCGATCCGCTTCCCTTGTGGAAAACCCCTCCCTTCGAGCCGGATATCCGCGACGGAAAGCTGTTCGCCCGCGGGGCGACGGACGATAAGGGGCAGTTATTCCTTCATATCAAAGCGGTGGAAGCCCTCCTGAAGGAAGAGAAAGACCTGCCGGTCAATATTAAATTCTGCATTGAAGGGGAAGAGGAAATTACCAGCCCCAACCTTCCGTCTTTCTTGGAAGTGAACAAAGAGAAGCTCGCCGCCGATGCCGTTCTCATATCGGACACTTCCCTCGTGGAAGACGGCGTGCCCGCCATCTGCACGGGGCTTCGCGGGCTATGCTCGCTTGATGTCGCAATCCGAACGGCCAACACGGACCTTCATTCCGGCTCGTTCGGAGGCGGTGTCCCCAATGCCCTGCACGCCCTGGTGGAGCTGATGGCCTCCCTGCACGACGAGAGGGGGCGTGTGGCGGTCGACGGATTTTATGACGACGTACCCGAGCTTTCTCCGGTTATGAAAGAGGAGTTCGACAAGCTGAACTTCAAGGAAGACAAGCTGAAAGCGGAGCTCGGCCTGGATGCCTTGTACGGAGAAGAAGGCTACACCTTCGTCGAGCGCATCGGAGCCCGTCCCACGCTGGAGCTGAACGGCATCTACGGAGGCTTTCAAGGAGAAGGCACGAAGACGGTGCTTCCTTGCGAAGCCCATGCCAAAATCACCTGCCGGCTGGTGGGCAAGCAGAATCCGGAAGACATCCTCGATAAAATCGAGCGCCATCTTCTTTCTCATGCCCCAACAGGTGCGCGAGTGTCGGTGGACAAACGGGAAAAAGGGAATCCGTTCTCGATCGACCCGACCGATCACCTTCTTCAGAAAGCGGCGGATGCTTACGAACAGGTTTATGGCAAGCGGGCTGTCTTTACCAAAGACGGAGGCTCCATCCCGATTGTGGAAGCTTTTTCCCGAATCCTTAACGTTCCGGTCGTCCTGATGGGCTTCGGCCTTCCTAACGAGAATCTTCATGCTCCGAACGAGCATTTCAACCTGCACAACTTCGACAAAGGGCTTCTGACCATTGTCGAGTATCTCAAGCGGATATAGCCCTTCCGGCCATAAGGAAATATACCATATACCGGAAAGGAGTTTGCTGATGCCGCAATTGACCTTTCGGGGTGTTCATCCGGACAGGCTGATGCCGGTCAGCTCTTCTCTCGTGGAAGAGCTGGCGGGCATTTGCGGATGCGGACCCGGCGAATTTACTTTGGATGTTCTTTCCATAACCTCCATCGGGAACGGCGGCCTTGTGCCCGTTTATCCGTTCGTGGAAGTGGCCTGGTTCGAGCGCGGGACCGCCGTGCGCGATGCTTTCGCTGCCACGGTTGCGGGTCATCTGCGGGAAGCGGGAGTTCCCGAGATGGAAATCGCGTTTAAGGTCTATGAACCGGATGCCTATTATATCAATGGCGTCACTTGTGCAAAATAAACCAGGAGGAATCACCGGAAGCGGCCGTAAAGTGCAGAAAGGGCCTTGGCGGTCTGCCTCCAGCCGAAATGGCGGACAGCGGTTTTGCGGGCGTTGTGGGACAGCTCGGCTTGAAGGCTGCGGCTGCGGGCCAACCGGATCAGATAGCGCGCAAATTCCTCGGGGTGCGTATACTTGCGGACCAGGTATCCATTGTGCTTATGCTTGACGATCTCCCCGATCCCGCCAATGTCCGAGGCAATGACGGGAATGCCCGTGGCCATCGCCTCCACATTCACGAGGCCAAAGGCTTCATGCTGCTGGGAAGGGCAGACGAAGCAGTCGGCTGCGCCGTAAGCCCGGTGTATGGACCGGTGCGATATTCTCCCGGCGAACACGACCGGCAGCTTCAAGCGGGAAGCCTCCGCCTTCAAGCTCTTCATGTAGGGGGAAGAGCCGCTTCCGACGATGAGAAGCTGCACATCCGGTACCTTTTCCCTCAGGAGGGCGGCTGCCTTCAGGAGCACCGGAACCCCTTTCCGGGGGATAACCCGTCCCGCGAAGAGGATGGTATACGCATCTTTTAGCCCCAATCGGGCTTTAAGCTGTTTTTTGCTCTTTCTGTCCGGGGGATGAAACCGGTCAAGATCGACTCCCAGGTGGACGGTGCGGATCGAAGACCGGCTTGCCGGAAAGCGGTGGCTCAGCCGCTCCTTAAGGGAATCGCTGTTGGCGATGATCAGATCCGCTTTGGCCAGGCAGGCGGCAACAGCTTTGGTTTGGGGCACGAAGGTCAGAGAGTGCAGGAAGAGGGTCACGGGTGTGCCCGGAAACCGCTTTTTCACCTGCGCCATATAGGAAGGACGGTTGTCCACCTGGATGAGGTCGAATTTTTTTTTCTTCAGATTATCCTTCAGGTAGGTAAGAATAGACCTTAGGTACGTTTTGCGGTCTCCGGACGGAATACGTTCAACGGTTACTCTCCCATACCGGCTGACAGCAGGGTAAGCCGAGCTCCGGCGGCTGAGAATCGTAACGTCATGATCACGCGAAAGCTCGCGGGCAATGGACAGCATGCAGATTTCAACCGATCCGCCACCGGGTACCGGTATGGCTTCCGGAGCGATCATAAGGATACGCAGAATGGACACCCCTCTCTACAGGTTTACTATAGCTTTCCTCTTACTCTATGCGGATGGACGGCCGGCCGATAGGGATACTTGAGGGGAGAAGGAAGACTATTTTCAAAGATTGCTAGGTCCATGCATAACGAAACAAAGCCTTGTTTGGAGGGACACCCGTCACATGAATCTCTCATTTTCCTTAACCCGTGCTTTTGTGCTTGGTCTCCTGTCAGCGGCGGGGTTCGCTTTGTTTGCTCTGCTCCTCGGCTATAACCGAATCGCTTGGTTCGATAACCGGATTATTTCCCTTGTGGGAAAGATGGAATCACCAGGAATGACCAGTGTTATGAAGGGCTTTACCTTTATCGGGTACGGCAAAATGGTGCTCCTGCTGTCCCTCACAATCCTCTTTCTCCTGCACCGAGTGTTCAAGCACCGGCGCGAGCTGGTCCTGTTTGGCGTTGTGGTCGTGGGATCGGGGATCCTCAACTTCGTCCTGAAGAGCATTTTCCACCGGGAAAGGCCCACTTTGCACCGCATGATCGAGGAGCCGGGCTTCAGCTTCCCAAGCGGCCACTCCATGGCGGCGTTCGCTCTGTATGGGATCAGCGCCTACTTGCTGTGGCGCCATTTCTCGTCGACCCTCGGAAAAGCCATCCTTATCACCGTGTGCGCTTTTATGATTTTGGCGATCGGAACAAGCCGCATCTATCTCGGTGTTCATTACCCTAGTGATGTGGCGGCCGGTTTTTTGGCCAGCGGGGCGTGGCTCGCCCTGTCCATTTATTACTTCGAGAAGGCGGAGGAGCGGAGAAAAAAACGGATCGGCCAGAGCGGAGCTTAACCGGCTCTGCTCCGTTTTTTGGAAGATGGGGGGAAGGGAAGGATAGGATTGACAATCCTAACTGTATTCATTATAATAACAGTAAGGCGCACGGGAGGAGGGAAGACAGGTGAACAGCGAATTTACCATTGCGGTACACAGTCTCGTTTTCCTGGCTTACCAGCCTGACCGGATGGCCAGCAGCGATCGGATCGCTCACAATGTCAACACCCATCCGTCGCGTGTCCGCAAAGTGATGAGCTGCTTGAGAAAGCAGGGTTATGTTGCCGCCAAGGAAGGGATCGGGGGAGGATTTATTCTGTCCTGCGATCCGGAGGAAGTTACTTTGGCCGAGATTTACCGTGCGACCTCGATGGGGACTTTCAAACCGTCCTGGTGCTCGGGAGACACCGGGGGAGAATGCATGATCGCCTGCAACATGGCGGAAGTCATGGAAGGAATCTTCGGGGAAGCCGAGGAGCAGATGATGAAATTCTTCGAAAGACAGACGATTAACGGTGTTCTCGACAGGGTAAGAACCCTTCAGAAGGAGAGAACCTGATCCTGGGGCGTCCGGCATGAAATCTTATCGCTAGTTAAGCTGCCGGCAGGCTTATGGCGCCTAAACTGTCATCAATTTGATTTCAGTTTGAGGATTATAAAAAAAGCAAGGGGTGAAGGGAATGAGGGAAGAACAGAACCGGGACTGGAAAGCAGGAGATTGGGTAAGCGGAGTATCCACACTGGATGAGTTTTTCATCGGTTATCTTGATTCCGCCTCGGAAGGCCAATTATGGAAGGTATGGGTCACCCAGTCCGATCATGAGTCAATCGTAGGGGAGCGGGTGGAGGCCCGTTCAAGCAAGCTGAAGAAGCTGCCTGAAACCTCCGCCTTGACGGCGGAAGACCGCCGCGCTCTGATGGAATTGGCCTTACTGACACATGATAAGGAATGGTTCCAGGCGCTGGCGGAACAGCAGGAGCAAGCGGCATCACCCGCTGCTGCACCAAGCGCAGGAAAGCGGGGGAACCGGCCCGTTAACCGGTTGTTCGGAACCATTCCCCCCGACACGACTTATTAATCCAGCCGGTGCAAGCCGGCCTAACCCATCCGAAGGAGTGATAGAAATGGCGATTGTTAATATCAGCGACGCACAATTTCAAGAAACCGTTAAAGAAGGGGTCGTTCTGGTCGACTTCTGGGCACCTTGGTGCGGTCCCTGCAAAATGATTGCTCCGATCCTTGAAGAGCTGGACGGCAAAGTCGGAGGCAAGGTGACCATTGCCAAAGTCAACGTGGACGACAACCCGGAGAAGGCTTCGGAATACGGCGTTCAGGGGATTCCGACTTTGAAGCTGTTTAAGGACGGAGTGAATGTCGGCACCTACGTCGGGGTGCGCCCGCTTCACGAGCTGGAAACGGAAATCAACAAACATCTGTAAGCTGGCGACCTGACCGATTTACGGGGCGAGGCTAAAAGGGGACTTCTCCATAGGGAGAGGTCCTTTTATCTGTGCAGGATTAACTTGTTATCCAAGGAAATAATACCTTTGGCGTGAAGCAGGGAACGGGTTGATGGGCGAGAGAAGGAAAATCGAGATGACCGCCGAAGCTTAAGAGACCTGGATTCCTGACCGTACCGATAGGTTAAGAAGGTTGTAGGAGGGATGTTCATGAAAGAATGGAAGCAATATATCGGAGGAGAATGGAAGGAATCCGCCTCGGGCGGGACCTTCTCTGTCTTGAATCCCGCCAGCCTGGAGAAGGTGGCCGAGGTGCCGGACAGCGGGGAGGAAGAAGCCCGCGAAGCGGTGGCGGCGGCGCACCGGGCGTTTCCGGAATGGAGCGGGTTTACCGCTTATGAAAGATCCGAGTATTTGCTCCGCTGGTATGCCTTAATGATCGAGAAGGAAGATATGCTAGCCCGGATCATGACCGAGGAGCAGGGCAAGCCCCTGGCGGAGGCTAGGGGAGAAATCCGGTACGCTGCCAGCTTCCTTCAATGGTACGGGGAGGAAGCCAAGCGAATCTACGGCGATATTATTCCATCCGGCTCAACGGCCAAACGGATGCTTGTCATCCGTCAGCCTGTTGGAGTGGTGGCGGCCATCACCCCGTGGAACTTCCCGGCGGCCATGATCACCCGCAAGGTGGGACCGGCTCTAGCCGCTGGCTGTACTTGCGTCGTGAAGCCGGCGGAGCACACACCCCTCACCGCCCTGATGCTTGCCGAGCTGGCGGAGGAGGCGGGGATTCCGGCAGGAGTGGTGAACGTGGTGACCGGGGATGCCAAAACGATTGGAGATACTTGGCTTGGGGATAAGAGGGTGGCCAAGATCACCTTCACCGGATCCACGGAAGTAGGGAAGATCCTGATGGCATCCGCCGCCAAAACCGTCAAGCGGGTTTCGCTTGAACTCGGGGGCCATGCGCCGGTTATCGTCATGGATGATGCCGATCCGGAGCTGGCTGCGGAACAGACCCTGCTTTCGAAATTCCGCAATGCCGGGCAAACGTGCGTATGCGCCAACCGGATCTATGTCCAGCGAGGCATCCGGGAGGCGTTCGAACGGATCCTGACGGACAAAATCCGTGGGCTTAGAGTGGGCAGCGGATTCGAGGAAGGAGTCGAGATCGGTCCTATGATTAACGAAGCCGGTCTGAACAAAGTGGAGGAGCACGTTCAGGATGCCCTCTCCAAAGGAGCCAGACTTCTTACCGGGGGACAGCGGGCGGAAGGCACCGGATGCCCGGGGTATTTCTACGAGCCCACTCTCTTGACGGGCGTTCAAGCCGGCATGCGGATCCTGCAGGAGGAGACCTTCGGTCCCGTCGCTCCGATTATCGAAGTAGCGGACGAGGAGGACGCCATCCGGCAGGCGAACGACTCCGAATACGGATTGGCCTCCTACGTGTTCACCCGTGACATCAGCCGCGCGGTCCGGATTGCCGAACGTCTTCAATACGGGATCGTCGGAGTGAACGACGGTTTGCCGTCCGCGGCACAGGCCCCCTTCGGTGGGGTCAAGGAAAGCGGCATAGGGCGGGAAGGCGGACGCTATGGACTGGAAGAGTATCTGGAGTACAAATACATTTCGCTTGGCGTATAGGAGAGCAGCTTTGACGCTTAAGCGATGAATAAACCAAAAGCCCGCGCCAGGAAATCCAGGAACGCGGGCTTTTGGCAGGAAAAGGGGGCGCTGGAAGCAGAGAGGCGCTCCCTCTTCCTGTGTACGGGGAGATGTCATGCGGCTAGGCTGCGAGTAAAGCGGTTGGTGCGCTTCCCGTTCTTCGTGTTGCCGAACGGGCTTGACGGAGAAGCTGCGTTTGGACGGCACGTACGGCGGTTCCCGGGGGGACGGCATCCATTTGGGCCAAGTGAACGACACGGTCGACATCTTCGCTGCGGATGGCAGCCGCCAAGGAGCGAAGGAAGGCTTTCATGTCCTCTCCCTCTTCGGAATGCTCAGCCTCCAGGGCCACATCCTCCCGCACCTTGCTGAGGGAGAGCCTGGCGCGGTGAAGCGCGGCCTTGACTGCCCCTTCCGAGGTGTTCAGAAGATGGGAGACCTCCAGGCTGTTATAGCCGTAAACATCTCTCAGCAGGAAGACCACCCGCTGCAAAGGGGATAGATGGTGGACGAGCGAGCGGACCATCGCATCCAGATCGTCAAAGGGCTCCTCGGTGAACGAATCGCTCCGGGTCAGCTGATGCAGGATACGACGGTAAACGGTTTTTCTTCGGCCTTGGTCAATCCACGTATTTTTGGCAATTCTCCTTAGCAGGGCTTCCGGGTTACGGTGAGCGGCCGTTCCTTGGGCAAGCGCCATGGCTTTTATCCACGTGTCCTGAGCCAGGTCCTCGGCATCCCACGTCGATCCGGTAATGGCCAGGCAGTAACGGCTAACAGCAGAATGAAGCTGCTCTAGGCTTTTGTTATCGGCAGGGGCTTCTTCTGCCGGGTTGACGGTCCAATGGATCATGACAAGAACCTCCTGTTCTCCAATATCTTCTATCATAAACGAATAAGCGGCCTTTTAGGATACGGGGTCACCAAAAAAAATCTTCGTTGGATTAGACGCCCCCTTCTTCGTATCTCCTTCCGGTCTTCTTTCGTTTAAGGGGTGAAGAACGATTCCATGCCCCATTAGGCCGTGGAGAAGGAGGAGATCAGCATGACTTATATTCCTTACGTGGTGGAGCAAACCGGTCGGGGAGAAAGATCGTACGATATCTATTCCCGTCTGCTGAAGGACCGGATTGTCTTTCTTGGAGCCGCCATCGACGACCAGGTGGCGAACAGCATCACCGCCCAGCTTCTGTTTCTGGCGGCGGAAGATCCCGAGAAAGAAATTTCGCTTTACATCAACAGCCCCGGGGGCTCTACCTCGGCAGGCTTCGCCATCTATGACACGATGCAGTTTGTGAAGCCGGCGGTACACACGATCTGCACCGGGTTTGCGGCCTCCTTTGCCGCAATCCTGCTCCTGGCGGGAGAGAAGGGCAAACGTTTTGCCCTTCCGAACAGCGAGATCATGATTCACCAGCCACATGGAGGGGCTCAAGGACAGGCAAGCGACATTGCGATCAGCGCGAAGAGGATTCTGAGCATTCGGGCCAAGGCCAATCAGATCACGGCCGAACGGACCGGGCAGCCGCTGGAGAAGGTGGAGCGCGATATGGACCGCGATTATTTCATGTCGGCGGAGGAAGCCAGGGAATACGGGATCATTGACGAGGTCATTACCACCTTGTAACCAGGCGGGATAAGGCGGCTTCCTTACGTCAAGTGCGAAGAGAGTGAAAAGGATGGAACGGCTCGGCGTTTATGGCGGGGCCGTTCTTTTTTGGGCTGCGTGCTATAATAAGCGTAAGAATCAAGGGCTAAGGGGGAAAGGTAAAATGGAATGCCGTACCGGATGCGCCGCTTGCTGCATCGCCATTTCGATCTCATCGCCCATTCCGGGAATGCCGCAAGGAAAGCCGGCAGGCGTCCGATGCGTCCAGCTTACCGAGGATAACCGATGCAAGCTGTTCGGCCGGGAGCAACGTCCCGCCGTTTGCAGGAGCTTGACCGCATCGGTTGAGATGTGCGGAGCGTCCGACGAGGAGGCCTTCCAAATTCTCGCCCAGCTTGAGAGAGCTACGGCTCCGGCGACCCGTTGACGCCAAGCTCACTCGTTATAATAAAGGTCCGTAAATAAGACTTGTCTTTCCGGAAGGAGAATCTTTATGAAACAGGTATCGGTCGGATGTTTAATAACGGACGGGAAAGCGTTCCTGGCCTGTCATTCCACCGGCAATTCCTTCTACGACCTCCCCAAAGGACTTCCGGAGCCCGGGGAGACTCCAATCGAAACCTGCTGCCGGGAAGTCGAGGAGGAAACCGGGTTAACTCCGGACCCGAGCCTGCTTGTGGAGGAAGGGGTCCACGCCTATCTGAAGAACAAAGATCTTCACCTTTTTGTTTGGCCCCAGACTCCTTTGCCGGAGGTGCGCACCCTTCATTGCCGTTCCACCTTTCTCCATCCCAGAACCGGTAAAGCCTTGCCGGAAGTCGACGGGTACAAGCACGTGCTCTTCTCCGAGGCAGACGCTTATATGGCCAAAAGCATGGCAGCCGTTCTCCGAACCTTGAATGGCAGCCGGCTGCTGCCTTAAAAGAGTTTCCTTAAAGGGCCTTACGTGCGGGAGAACATAGTCAGAACCAGCAGGAGCCACTGCCTTACACGGCTTCGGCCCCCATCGGCCCGAACCTCCTCTTCCAGCTCTCCGCGTCTGTTCCTCATGTCCTGCTCCAGTTCGAACGAATTCATTTTCACCGACCTCCTTTTTTCTATATCATAAGCTGGTGAAAGATGAATAAAAATTGTAAAATATCTCTCAAAGACTTCATCTTTTGAGGAGGGGAGGAACGGGCATGATCATCGAGAGCCAATATTTGCTTCTTCGCGGGCATTTTCCGGGGGAGGAAGAGCAATCCGTTACCCTCGAGGGACTGACGGAAATCTTCGAGTGCTCCGGCCGCAACGTCAACCTGATCCTTCGTAAAATGCAGGATCAGAACTGGATAGATTGGCTGCCCGGCCGGGGACGGGGAAACAAATCCCGCATTCGGTTCCGGCTGCGACCGGAATCGCTCGTCCTGCAGATGGCGCGGGACCAGGTGGAGAAAGGCGCTCTTCAGCAGGCCTATGAACTGATGGACCGGTATGAAGGAGTTTACCCTCAGTTGAAAGAGCAGTTCTCAATTTGGCTGACGGCCAAACTAGGGTATCAGACGGTAACCAAGAGCGGCAGTGTGGAGGACGTGCTGCGCATCCCTTTTCAGAAAAGGATCTATTCGCTGGATCCGGCCTGCTTCGCTTATTGCATGGAAGGGCAGATTATCAAGCATGTCTACGACCGGCTGGTCCACTATGATGCGAAGACCGGCACCATCCTTCCCCAACTTTCCTATTATTGGAAGCCGCTCGAGAACGGAGCGGTCGGATGGACCTTCTACCTACGCAAGGGCGTTCTCTTCCACAACGGCAGGGAGTTAACGGCGGAAGATGTGAGATATTCGCTGGAGCGCATTCGCCGGGGAGGGGGAGCTTCGCCGTATAAATGGCTTCTTGAGGATGTCAAATCGATAGAGGTTCTGAGCCGTCACCGAATCCGTATCGAGCTCTACGAGCCGAATCATCTGTTTATGCGGTGCCTCAGCTTTGATCCGGCCTCGATCGTCCCGGCTGACTATTTTGGGGGAGCCTACGACGCCAGCCTCCCGGTCGGAACCGGGCCTTTCCGGGTCATTCAGAATGACGAGAACAAGCTGGTGCTGGAGGTGTGGCCGGACTATTTTTCTACCCGGGCCCATTTGGACCGGATTGAAATGTGGTTTATGCCCTACGATCGGGAAGGTAGCGACTCCCTACAGGAAGACTACCAGCTTCTGCGAAGCTCCTGCGGCGGAGGTTACAAGGGACAGCCCATCACCGATTGGGAGGGGGTGGAGACCGTTCAGCGAGGCTCCCGCCTTCTTGTGTTCAACACGGTTAAGGAAGGACCGTCTCAACGGGAAGCCTTTCGCAAGGCCCTGCATTACGGACTGGACCGGGACCGGCTGATCTCGATGTATGCCGCCGAAGTGGAGCCGGCTTTCGGCTTCGTGCCCGAGCAGTCGCCGAGATTTCCGAATCCTTACAATCCGAAGTTGGCCAAAACCTATTTGGAGGAATCCGGCTGTGCCGGTATGACCATCCGGCTTGGAATATATGCCGGCAGTGAAACGGATGCCCAATGGTTCACGGAGTCCTGCCGGGAGCTGGGCTTGAAAGTGGAAGTAATCGAGCTTCTTGGGAATATAACGAGCAGCGACAACCGGTTGAGTACGGATCTTTTTATCAGCGAGCAGGGGGTAGAGGACGATCTCGCTGTCTCGATGCTGGAGCTGTTCCTTTCGGAGAACGGCTGCTTCCGGATGTTCCTGCATCCGGATATGATGGAGAAAGCCGGTTCCATCATCCGCCGGATGAGACGGGAAACGGCCAAGGAAGCCCAAGAAGCATGCGCCCTTGAACTGACCGAGTGGATCCGGAGCCGGCACGCGGCGATCTTTCTGTTTCACCGCCACCAGCGGACGAGTTATCATCCCTCCTTGAAGGGCCTGCAGCTGAACGCCATTGGCTGGTTCGATTTCCGCGAAGTTTGGTTTGAAACCGGGAAAGCCGCCGGCGAGGACAACGAAGAGCGGCAGGATGCCGTGTATTGGGGAGGAGAAGCGGGATGAAGGAACTAGTGGGACATTGTGTGCTTTGCGGCCGGCCGGTTTACTGTGACAGCGGGTTTCTGGATGGGGTGGTGCGGGACGACGGCAAGGTTCAATGCCGGTCCTGCCCGGAGGAAGAAGAACCCCCGTCCAAGCCGGATGCCCCTAAGGCTCCTTAAGCCGCTAGTCAGCATAAAACAAATCCCCCCGTCCGGATGGACGAGGGGATTTGTTTTTGGCAACACAGGAGTATCGGCGGATAACCGAAAACTCACTTATTGGGAAGAAGGGGTTAGACGGCTTTCGATCATCGTCACCATCCGGTCCGCAAAATGAACGGCGGATTCGAGACCGGACCAAAAGAGCTCCATTTCCGCTTCGATCTCTTCCATCACACTGAAATCGGTGAACAGCTCGTGAAGGAAATGACTGTTGACGATCCGGCTTCCCTCAATGTTGAGCGGGGTAAGCTCGGTTGGGCTGTAGACGGCGTCGTTGACAGGCTGCAGCACCGAAAGAAACTTGTGCTCCCGGCTGATGCGTTCTTGGATGGCCGGATCAAGCGCCGTTTTGAGAAAACGGATAGCCAGCTCCTCTTCCTCTGAAGCGGCCGGGATCATCATTGCGTTGGCGATGAGCAGAGAGGCCTTGCGCTCCCCGAAAGGCATGGAAGCGACCATGGGCTCGAACGGAAGGGTCTCCTTGCGCCATCCGGCCAGCTCGATGGAGGTGGTCAGCACCATTCCCGCTTTCTGACGGATAAAGGCTTCCGAATTGATCAAATACCGGGGAGACAGGGTAGCGATCCGGTAGCGGTACAGCAAATCGTGAATAAAGGTGAGCGTCTTCACGAGGCCCTCCCGGTCGATCGATCCCGTAAAATCGACGCCATTCTGCAAGGCAAGCAGAGGCCAGCGGTTAAGGGAGCAGGAGAGAGTCAAGCCGTATTGGTCAATAATGCCGTCTCCATCCGTATCGATGGTCAGACGCTGGGCGGCTCTCAGAAAATCCTCCTTGGTCCAGTCATGCTTCGGAAGCGGAATATCGTGCTTGTGAAACAGCTTCGGGTTATAGACGAGATAGACCGGCGAGAAGGTAACGGGAATGGCAGGCATCTGCATCCCGGACTCGAAGGTTTTGCGCAGATCCGGATAAATCTCGGGCAGCACATCCTTAAAGGGCTCCCTCAAGTCAAGGAAAGGGCCGGCTTCCTCCATCTCGCTGAATTGGCGGTCCCCCGCGAAGACAATGTCCGCCTGAAGACCGATCTGGCTGCTCGAGCGAATGGATTCCCAGAAGTCGCTTGTCGGAAAGCTCAGGCATTTGACCTCCACATGCGGATTCTGCTTCTCGAATTCTTCGATAATGAAAGGCATGCACGAATCCATGAAATGGGACGGAGAGGTCGCCAGGATGCGCAGAACCTTTTTGTTGGACGGTTCGATGGCCAGGTCGGGGGAAACGATGGTTCCTTGACCGACCTTCTTGACGATCAAGCCTTCCTTCAGCAGCTCCTCCAGCGATTTGCGCACGGACGTGCGGCTCATGGCGTAGTGGCGGCACAACTCGTTCTCGGACATCAGAAACTGCCCGGGCTTGATATAGCCGGAGAGGATCTGCTCCCTCAGAATGCCGGCCAGTTTGGTATAGCGAAATTCACTCTCACGTTTCATCTATCGGTTCAATCCTTCTTTTTCTGGGATAGGTAAATTTTATAGGAACTCTTTTCTTAATACAACTATAATACCACCGGGCAGGCCAAAAAGCGAACGGGAGGCACGAACGTCTTACCCAATCCCCTAGAATAAGGTAAAATACTAGAATAGACTAAAGGAAGAGGAGTCCTGCCAGCCATGTCCGCATCGCCACCGCAAAAAAACCGTCCCTCACTAACCGAGGGGCCTATCGCCCGCACCTTGCTTTTCTTCTCGCTGCCTATTCTGCTCGGAAATGTTCTTCAGTCGCTGAACGGCTCGATCAATGCCATCTGGATAGGAAATTTCCTCGGGGAGACGGCTTTGGCCGCCACCTCCAACTCGAACCTCATCATGTTTTTTCTGATTAGCGCCATTTTCGGTCTGGCTATGGCCTCGGTCATCCTGGTCGGGCAGAACCTGGGAGCCCGGCGGGTCGACGAAGCGAAGAAAGTAGTCGGCACGAGCACCGTATTCTTCCTTATTCTTTCCTTGATCGTAACCGGAATCGGCTTGACGTTCTCCCACTGGATTCTGCAAGCGATGAACACTCCTCCCGATGCCCAAGCATTAGCCGTCGCTTATACCCGGGTGCTGTTTGCCGGGGTTCCGTTTATGTTCGGGTTTAATCTGGTCATGGCGGTTTTGCGGGGATCGGGAGATGCCAAAACTCCCTTTTACTTCCTGCTGCTCTCAGCCGTTCTGGATATTGCGCTGAATCCCCTGCTTATTGAGGGGATCGGCCCCTTTCCGAGAATGGGGATAGCCGGTTCCGCCACGGCTACGTTCATCGCCCAGCTGGTCAGCTTTGCCGCGCTTATCCTTTTTCTATACCGCCGGAAGTATTTCCTGCGCATCACGGCCGAGGAGCTGCATCTTCTGCGCATCAATTGGACAATCGTCAAGACGACGGTCAAAAAAGGGGTCCCCATGGGCCTCAACATGATAGTCGTTTCCCTAAGCAACCTGGTGCTGATTCATCTGGTCAATTCCTATGGCTCCGAAGCGGCGGCCGCCTTCGGCGTGGCGGGTCAGCTGTCGAGCTACGTCCAGATGCCGGCTATGGCGGTGGGCGGAGCGGTGACTTCGATGGCGGCCCAGAATATAGGAGCCGGGCTCTGGGACCGTGTGTCCCGGGTTACCTGGACGGGAGTTGCCTTCAACATTACCCTGACGGGACTGCTGGTCCTTATCCTTCACCTCTTCAACCGTCAGGCACTGGGTTTGTTCCTTCCCTCGACCGGAAAAGCGATGGAAATGGGCATGGTTATCAATAACTTGACCCTCTGGTCGTTTATTCTGTTCGGTATCTTCAATGTCGTGGCGGGAGTGGTTCGTTCGTCGGGCTCGGTTGTCGTGCCGCTGGTCATCTCGTTTATCGCCCTGCTGCTCGTCCGCAATCCGCTCGCGGTATTCCTCGGACACCATTACGGCTTTGAGGCGATCTGGTGGAGCTTTCCGGTCGGATTCGCGGTCGCGGCCGGCCTTAATTTGCTCTATTACCGGTTCGGCAGCTGGAGAAAGGCCCGGATGGTCGCAGAGCCCCGACCGGCATAACTAATCCCAATGGGGTGCCCTTCTCGCTACGCTTCTAGGGTTGGAAGAATTACCTGGACTTGGATTCCGATAAAGCGTATCCTGTATTCGACAAGTATTGCTATGAGAAGGAAGGGGATTGTTAGATGGAACCGATTTCCTTGGAAACCCGGCTGGTTTCCTCACTTGTTAAAGTTTTTGCGGATGAGGAGCTGAAGGCCGAGCCTTGGATGGCGGGGACCGCCTTAAGGAACGAAACCTACTCGTTCCAGGTCGCTTACCGGTGCGGCCACTTGACCAAGCCTCTATTCGTCAAGGCCTCTACGAGCGGCGGCTCGAGCATCACGCTTCGCGAAATTGGCCTGGTGCCATCCGAGATGCCTTGCTATCACCGGCATGACGAGGGAATTCTGCGCAGCACCCCCGGCTTGTATCCGGATCCTCTTCTTCCGATAAAGGAAGGCCGGGTAGTCGGTCCTCCCCAGCAGTGGAGATCGGTCTGGGTGACCGTTCATCCTGGCGGGGAAAGCAAGGGCGGGGAAGAGGCCATACATATTGTCTTCACCTCCGGGGACGGAGAAAAGGCTGCAGAGGAGACCTTTACCTTGACCCGGCTCGAAGCCGATCTGCCGAAGCAGCGGCTCCTGCATACCGAATGGTTCCATGCGGACTGCCTCGCCACCTATTATGGGGACGAAGTGTTCAGCGAGAAGCACTGGGTCCGGATCCGGCAGTTTATTCGCACGGCGGCCGAGCACGGAATGAACATGATCCTGACTCCTTTGTTTACGCCCCCGCTTGATACCGAGGTGGGAGGAGAACGGCCGACGGTTCAGCTGGTCGACGTGAAGAAGACGGGCAGCGCCTACAGCTTTGGCTATGAGAGGCTGGAACGTTGGATCTCCCTATGCGAAGAAGAAGGCATCCCTTATTTGGAAATGTCCCATCTGTTCACCCAATGGGGAGCCAAGCACGCCCCCAAAATTATAGCGGAAGTGGATGGAACCCTGCAGCAAATCTTTGGCTGGGACACCGACGCGGCCGGTCCGGAATACGAAGCTTTTCTCGATGCCTTTCTCCCGGATTTGATCGCTTTTCTTCAGCGGACCGGATGGGAAGACAAATGTTATTTTCATATATCGGACGAACCGAACTTGTCCCATTTGGAGTCGTACTCCAAAGCAAGCGCTCTCATCCGGAAGCATCTGGACCAATATCCCATTATCGATGCTTTGTCGGACGCAACCTTCTATGATAAAGGACTCGTCAAGCAGCCCATTCCCGCCAACAATCATATCGAGCCTTTCGTGGAAAGAAAGCTGGATGAGCTGTGGACCTATTATTGCTGCTCCCAGCATATCGATGTTCCCAACCGGTTCTTCCATATGCCGTCTTCGCGAAACCGGATCATGGGCGTTCTGTCCTACGTCTATAACCTAAAAGGCTTCCTGCATTGGGGCTATAATTTCTGGTATTCGCAGTATTCCAAGTATCCCATTGATCCTTACCGGGTGACCGATGCCGGACATGCGTTTCCTTCCGGGGATGCCTTCCTCGTTTATCCGGGAGAGGATGGGCCGGTTGAGTCCATCCGGCTGGAAGTGATGTCGGAGGCGCTGCAGGATCTGCGCGCGCTGGAGCTTCTTGAAGAAACGCGGGGCAGGGAGAAGGTGCTTGCCTTGATCGAGCAAGAGCTGGGAAGCGGCTTAAGCATGACGAGCTATCCGCTTGAAGAACGCGCTCTGTTGAACTTCCGGGAGAAGGTTAACCGCGAAATTGCCTCGGCATCCTAATTCTGTACCTCCAAGCCAAACAGCCATCCCAGGCGGGATGGCTGTTTCTTATTCGCTCCGCTGCTGCTTTTTGGATGGTCGCAGAGCTTAGGGGAGAGCGGTTAGATAAACCCGGCCCATTCCACATGGGTTTCGTCCTCGGCCTCGAGGTCCTCCTCGTCTTCTTCCAGTTCGTCGGCTTCCAACGGTTCGACGGTCTCTTTTTCCTTATCCGGCATTAGGGCACCTCCCGTGATTTGTGAATTCTTTTAGTATTATTTTCCGAACAGGCGGAAATTATTATGGGTAGGGAGACCCGTTTGGGTTGTTGAGACCCCGCCCTTTGGTGTACGCTAAGAAGAGTGCATACGGAGCGCTGTTTCGCTTCGTTACCGTTCGGGTAATGGTTAGATGTTCCATAGGCACAAACTTAAGGGAATGGGATCGACAGGTATCCATGCCTTTACTTGACCATTGGAGGGGAATACCATCGTAACACTGGAGAAAGCCATGAAGATGCTGGCTGATACAAGCCGCACCTTTTATATTCCAATCAGCCGGCTGAAGCCCGGCTTGAAGGAGGCCGTCGCCTCCGCCTACCTGTGCATGAGGGCGATCGACGAAATAGAAGACCATCCGGAGATGGAGGATTCGCTGAAGATTCAGCTTCTGAAGGGCATCGGACAAGCCTTTGAGAAAGAGGGCGAGCAGGAGATTTATGCGGCGCTGGATGCTTTTCTGGCCCCTTACCGGGACTCCATCCCGGAGGTCAGCCTAAGAATCAGCGACTGGGCTTCCTTGTGCCCGACCAGCATCGCTCCGACGGTTTTCCGCTATATCCAAGAGATGTCCCTCGGGATGGCTCATTGGGTGGAACGGAAGTGGGAGATCCGTACCGAAGAGGACCTGGACCAGTATACGTACTGCGTCGCGGGAGCGGTAGGCGAGATGCTGTCCGACCTGTGGGCGTGGTATGACGACACGAAGTCCGATCCCGTCAAGGCGGTCGCCTTCGGACGGGGCCTGCAGTCGGTCAATATTCTCCGCAACCGCTCGGAAGACGGCACCCGTGGAGTCAACTTCTTCCCCGAGGGATGGGGGATGGACGAGATGGTCCGCTACACCCGCCGGAATCTGAAAGCCGCGGACGAATACATCTCCGAGCTTAAGAAAGGACCGGCACTCGATTTCTGCCGGATTCCTCTGGCGCTTGCCCATGCTACGGTCAACATCATCGCGAGCGGCGGCAGCAAGCTGACCCGGGCCAAGGTGCTGGACATCGTCGCTCGGGTCAGGGGCTGAACGGAACGATCGTAGGATGATAAGCAGGAACCAAACAAAGCTAAGCCGCTCGCGGCTTAGCTTTGTTTGGTTTGGTGAGCTTCTGCTTATGCATTCCCAGCGGCGAGGAGTGTGGCGTCACTCGGCCGGCTCCTTGGCCATCCGCTCTTGCAGAGCTTTCCATTCGATTAGCTCGTTCTCCAGCCGGACGATCAGGTCGCCTATTGCGGAAGCCGCGGTCTCCCGGTCGGCCGCTTCCAGCTCCGCTGCGGCCTGAGCCGCTTCCTTGTAACGGAAGGACGAGTGGTCTTCCGCCGCAAGAAGCTCAAGGAGCTTGTCCATCGGAGACAAGAAAGACGGCCCAGCCGGTGAACCGGCAACGGACCCGGCGGAAGATGGCTTCGAAGGGGGAGCCGCTTCTTTCTCCTGGGCATCCGGTACCCCTGTGCCCTGCTTCTCTATCTTGGTCTCTTTAGAAGGCTGGGGCGCGGCGGGCTCTTGCCTCTTGGCCTTGTTCTGCTGACGGATGGACCACGTTTCCAGCAGCTCGCTCCCGTTCTTGTACAGGAGCTTGCCTTTGGTATTGTCGGACAGCTCCTTATCCTTGAACAGCCGGGCGATTTTCTTCACGTCGCTGACCGGCAGCTCGTCCCGTGCGGCGATTTTGGCGAGCGGATCGCGGTATTCGAGCGGAAGATCCTTAAGGGGAAGAAGCTGCTCTTCCGTCAGCCGGTCCTTGCGGATTTCGGAGCCGCTTACGACGAGCTTGCGGACGGAGGGTCCGAAGTTGAGCAGATCCAGCTTGTGCTTGATGTACGTCTCGGGCTTGCCGAGCTTGCTGGAAAGGAATTTAACCGAGGAACTGAATTTGGGATCATTCATCAACTTGTGAAAGGCTTCCGCTTCTTCGACCGGATTAAAGCTCTCGCGGTTCAGATTCTCGGCGACCTGCTCCAAATAAATCTCCAGCTCGTTATCGGCCGTCGAAACGATGCAGGGAATGGAAGGAAGACCCAGTCTCATGCATGCCTTGTACCGGCGGTTGCCGTAAATGATCTTGTATCGGCCGCCTGCGACCGTTCTTACTTTGATGGGGGAGAGCAAGCCCAATTCCTCAATGCTTTTCATGAGTTCCTGGAGGGCTTCCTCATCGAATTGGTTACGGGGCTGATCTTTGTCCTCCTCGATCAAATGGGAGGGGATGTCGATGATTTCCATTATCAGGGCTCCTTACGTAGGATGGATATCCCTTGTGCCAGGGATGATCGGACATAAGGTATTATATAATAAGCCCGCCTGTGTGCAAACCATAGGGAAGAACCGCTGGTCCGACGTTGGGGTGACGAACGACGTTAAGCAAAGCAGCCTTCCGCCGTAATGGCCGGAAGGCTGCTGAGCAGGCACGCACGTTTCTTTGCTTAGGATACCGGGGTTTCGAAAGGGCTGCTGTACCCTTGAATGGAGGAGAGAATGGCGTTCGCCTCCTCGTCGTTCATGGAACCATAACGGTTGACGGCGTCTACGATTTTGGGGAAGAGGTGGACGTCCCCCGCACTCGCAAATCCAGAGATAGTGGGAAAAGAAAGCACAAAATGGACACAGGCGTCGATCACCTTCTGGGTGTCAAAGGGCTCGTACCAAGTGGCATACTCTCTTTTTTGCTCCGGAGCCCAAGGACCTTTGGCGATCGCTTTGATTACCCGCACACTGGTACCGCTTTCTGAAGCGGCTGCGAGCAGCCGGTCGAAATCGGCCCGGTAGGAAGGTATGGAGTAGAGGTAATAATTCAGCGGGAGAAGAACGGTATCGAAAGGAAACCGCCGCAGCGCTTCATAATGAACGGCTGGCGCCTGATGGCCGTGTCCCGTAATGCCGATAGCGCGGATCAACCCTTCTTCTTTCGCCTCCAGCAGGGCTTCGAGCGCGCCGCCCTTGCCGGTACATTGATCGAGATTGTCCATGTCACCAACCGCATGCATCTGAAGCAGGTCGACGGAGTCTACCTGCAGCCGCTCCAGCGACCGGTGAAGCTGGGCTTTTGCCTTCTCCCGGGTTCGTTCCCCCGTCTTGGTCGCGAGGATGATACGGTCCCGGACTTTCGGCATCCAGGGACCCATTCGAAGCTCGGCATCTCCGTAACTTGCCGCCGTATCGAAATGGTTTACTCCCTGCTCCAGGGCGTAAGTGATAGAAGCATCGGCCTCTTCTTGGGAAACGGATCCCAGGCTGGCGGCTCCGAACATAACGGCGGAGCTCGGTTGATTCAGGCAGGGCAGGGGACGCATGATCATGATACATCGACTCCTCTCCATGGATTCTTCTTCAGTATACCTTATCCGCTATCGGCCTGCTTGTCCCGCAGGGCGATTTCCCGGAATTTTCCGGGCGTAACGCCTTCCTGCTTCTTAAAGACCCGGATAAACCCGATATCCGTCGCATATCCGACCATCTGGGCGACTTGGAGAACGGTAAGACGGGGATCGGACAGAAGGTGCTTCGCTTCGCGGATCCGGATAGCGACCAGGTAGTCGGTCAAATTCATGTTGTTCTGTTTTTTGAAGAAGCCCGACACATAGGGGGCCGTCACCCCGAAATGATCGGCAATCGAGGTGAGGCTCAGGCCGTTATCGGCGTATTTTTCTTCGAGGTATTGCTTGATTTGCTCGTTAAGCCGGTCACTCTGGTCCGATTTGGCCTCGCAGACGATGGAGCAGATCATGGTCGACAATTCCTTGATCCGGCGCAGCATATCTTCAGCGGAGTGACTGCTCATGATCAGCTTAACGGGATCTCCGGTGTCGGCGAAGAGCTCCTTCCCGTCCAGCTTCAAGGCATGGAGCACCTTCAGAACCGTGCCAAGCAAGTCAAAGAACAGGCATTTGCTCATTTCCGGCGTCATGCCCTGGGACCTTTCATTGGTCCGGTAAATGTCATCGAGAAGGGCTTCTACACCGGAAGCATCCCCGCTTTTCATTAAGTTCGTAAGCTGGACCTCGGTTTCCATCGGATACTGATAGAACCCCCCGCCCGGCTGTCGGATCTCGTCAAAATGAATGTAGGTACTGATTCCGTGAATGATCCGGTAATCCAACGCCTCCAGCGCTTCGGCATAGCATCGGCCGGCTTCCGGCAGGCCCATGCGAATAGAGCTCGCTGCCGCCGTTATCTTCAACCGGAAACGGCCTTCCACGACCTGCTTAAGCTGGGAAACGAATTCATCGCGCCTAAGTCTAGTTTCTTCAGAGTCGTCCGCTACGTTCATGAGGATAGCAAACCGGTTCCGGTCCGTTTCCGTGACATAGCCGGAATCGCCAATCAATTCGCTGCTTAAGTTAATGAGAATAAAGCGGGCGAGCGCCCACTCCCGCTCAGTGTCCTCCTTCCCGAACTCGCTCAGGTCGTCCACCTCAATCAGAACGACGCAGATGCCGTCATGGGGAAAACGGAGTCCCATAAACTCAAGGGAACTCTCCTTGAAAGCATCGGGATCCGCTTGGCCTTTCAACAGCCTCGTCAGGAAGTGGGCCCGGACAACGGGGGTATGCTCCTCCAGCCTTTGCTTTAGCTGCTTTCCTTCGGCAAGCGTTGCGGTGATGGAAGACTGGATGAATTCATATTCGTTTCCTGAGATGGGAGCGGTTTCACTGCGTCCGTTGAGAAGAGCCGTGACCATGTCTCGGATCGGGCTGTAATTCCGGTAAGCCATCCAGCCGGCAGCCGCAGAGCCCGCGGCCAAGGCGGCGGCCAGGACGAGATACGCCCATTGCTTGATCTGATTGACCCTCTTCAGGACGACATCCTCGGGGACGAGGGAAAGGTATTTCCATCCGCTGGTTCCGGCCGTAGAGGAGAGCATCATGGAATTCCCATCCAGCTCAATGGTCCGGTATTGCGGACTTCCGCTCACCTCGGGAAGTACGCCTTCCGGCAGAGTCCGGTCACCTACCGATGACATGATGACCTGGTTATGGTCGTCCAGAATGTAGATTCTTCCGCTGCTGGCCCATTCGATCTGCTTCAGAATGTTGAAGATCTGCTCCTCGTCAATGAGAATGACAAGCGTGGCCCTGACATTGGCACTTTCGCCCAAGGGAAGGGAGACGGCGCAGGTGATCACGTTCTTGATCAAAGAGTTCTCTATAATCGAAGCGGACGGCCAGAAGGTCTGGAAATGATAGCCGGATAAGACATGGGACCGAACCCAGGCTTCGTCCTTGTCGGCATACGTGCTGATCTTATTCAGATACGTAGAGGTGTCGGTCTTCAGGCTTGGGGAAAGAATAAGATCCGATTCCGCCAATTGGATGTAATAGTTGCCGGCAAAGGTGCTTCCGCTTCGGATATTCTTAAGAATATTGACGGCTTCCGAATATTCCACATAGCGGTCGTTCTCCCGGATATTCCATAAGGTCTGAAGCTTGGGCTGGGTCGCAATCTGGCTGGTCAGCCGGTTGATCTCCTGCATCTGGGTGTCCACGGCCTGCCTGGCCTGCTCGAGCATAGCCAGATTGGAGCGGTTCGCATTCTTCACCATAAGCTGCTCGATGTTGGTATACAACACGGCAAAGATGGAAACGGGGATAAAGAGAATAAGGAGATAGGAAAACCATAATGTGAGGAAAAGCTTCTTGCGTCGTTGGATCAATTCGGTTTCCTCCCCGTGCATTCGTGGCATGACTTTGGTTTGAGTTTAGCACACCTCGGGACCTCCTACAATTGCAGGTTCGGTACAGGTCCGGAGGTGCCGGACAACCGGCATTCCCTTTGGTGGCAGGGCAAATGCTTGCGGGGCAAGGGTTTAAGAACAGGAAAAGAAGATCGGTTGGTCCCGCGAAAATCGGTTTATCCCCCATCTTAAAACCTGTTGGTGAGCCGGGGAACGGATTATAGGCAGCTGACCGGGTATTCTCTATAATCAAATTTGCAGGTTAAATAATTCGCATTTCACTTACAGGAGGGTCCGCCTTATGGAAGGAAGAAAGACGAAGAGACTCACCACCGCTGTTCTGGCCACATCGTTGGTTGCGGTTGCGGCTGCAGGATGCAGCAGCAAGAAAGAAGGAACCGGAACGGCGGCAAGCCCCTCGCCGACAGCCGGTACACCGGCCGAGGTAAGCTATCCGGCGTCGATCAGCTACTGGGTATCGTTGAATCCGAACGCTGCCGCCACGATGAAGAGCTACAACGAGATTGCCGCTTATAAGGAGCTGGAGAAGAAGACGGGCACCAAGGTGGACTTCCAGCACCCGCCGGCCGGACAGGAGAAGGATCAATTCAACCTCATGATCGCCTCGAGCAAGCTTCCCGATGTCATTGAGTACGATTGGAGCGGCGCGCCCAAAGGGGCCGACAGCCTGGTCAAGGAAAAAAGGATTATCCGGCTGAACGAGCTCATTGAGAAATACGCTCCCAATTTGACCAAGGTTCTGAAAGACAATCCGGAATTCCGCAAGATGATTACGACGGACGAGGGCAACATCTATGCCATGCCGTTCCTGCTCGGCGACCCTCAGTTGTCTAGTGTTAACGGTCCCATCCTCCGCAAGGATTGGCTGGACAAAGTGGGCATGCAGGCTCCCAAGACGATCGCCGATTGGGAAGCCGTTCTCACCGCTTTCCGCGACAAGGATCCTAACGGCAACGGAAAGAAGGATGAGCTTCCTTTTGTCTATATGTCCTCGGAGACCGATTTCAACCACTTGTTCATCGGGGCATGGGGAATCACCCAGGATTTCTTCCAAGAGAACGGAAAGGTCAAATACGGCCCTCTGGAGCCGCAGTACAAGGAGTACCTTACGACCATGGCCAAATGGTACAAAGAGGGTCTTATCGATAAGGACTACGCCACGACGGACGGCAAGCTGAAGGATGCCAAAGTAACCGGCAACCAGGCGGGATCCTTCTCCGGCTATGCCGGAAGCGGCATCGGACGCTATATCGGATTGGTGCAGCCCAAAGATCCATCCTTCTCGCTCATGGGAGTTCCTTATCCGGTGCTGAAGGAAGGGGATAAGGCGCTCGGCCAATATACCTACCCCTTCACCGGAATTGGCGCCGCCATCACCTCCTCCGCTAAAAATCCGGAGCAGATCGTCAAGTGGCTGGATTACAAATACGGGCAGGAGGGGCACCTTCTCTTCAACTTTGGGATCGAAGGACAGAGCTACAAAATGGAGAACGGCTATCCTAAGTATACCGATACTATCCTGAACAACCCGGATAAGCTTCCGGTTACCCAGGCCATGGCCAAATACTTCATCGCCTCCTGGAGCGGCCCGATTGTACAGGATAAGCGGTATATCGAGCAGTATTTCGCTTTGCCGGAGCAGCAGAACGCCCAGAAGGCGTGGATGACCGCCGATCATTCCAAGCTGATGCCGCCTGTCACCCTGACGGCTGAAGAGAGCTCCAAAGTCGCTTCGATCATGAATGACGTCAAAACGTACCGCGACGAGATGATCAGCAAATTCATCATGGGCGCGGAGCCGATGGCCAATTACGACAAGTTTGTTCAAACGCTGAAGAGCATGGGAATCGAGGAGGCCATTAAAGCAAGACAGGCGGCGCTCGACCGCTTCAACAGCCGCAAATAAACCGAAGGGATAGGGAAGGCGGCGGAGAATGTCCGGTCCGCCTTCCGGTTTTACCGGTCCCATCCCCATACATTGAACCGACAGGAGGGCTGGTTATGTCAGTAGTCAAGCAGGAAAGGTCGGGAGCGCCCGCTGCCGGTGTTGACAAGAATGCCTTCAGGTACCGCGCCCTTCGCGATCTGAAGCTTAACAAATATGTGTATCTGATGCTGGTTCCCGTCGTGGCCTACTACATTCTTTTCTATTATGTACCTATGTACGGCCTTCAGATCGCTTTCAAGGACTACTCGCCGGGTCTTGGCCTGATGGACAGTCCATGGGTAGGGCTTAAGCATTTTGAAGACTTCTTCCACAGTTATTATTTCGGCCGTCTCCTAAGGAATACGCTGCTGCTCAGCCTGTACGACCTGCTGTTCAGCTTTCCGGCGTCCATTCTGCTGGCCCTGCTTCTTAATGAATTGCGCAGTGCGGCCTTCAAGAAAACCGTTCAAACGATCACGTACATGCCGCATTTTATCTCCATCGTCGTCATCTCCGGGATGCTGGTCGATTTCCTGGCCCGCGACGGCTTGATCAACAATGTGCTGGCCTGGTTCGGCATGGAGCCGGTGGCTTTTCTTCGCGAAAGCGGCTGGTTCCGTACGGTCTATATAAGCTCGAATATTTGGCAGAGTGTCGGGTGGGGCTCCATTATCTACCTGTCCGCCATGTCGAGCATCGATCCGTCTCTATATGAGGCGGCGAAGGTCGACGGGGCGAGCCGGTGGAAGCAGACGTTCCATATCACCCTGCCGGGGATTTCGTCGACGATCATCATCCTGCTCATTCTCCAGATCGGCCATTTCATGTCGGTCGGAACCGAGAAGATTCTTCTCTTGTACAACAGCACCACCTATGAGACGGCCGATGTCATCGGAACCTTCGTTTACCGGAAGGGGATTCTGGAGTCGAATTTCAGCTACAGCTCGGCGGTCGGGTTGTTTAACTCAGTCATCAATTTCGTGCTGCTCGTACTCGCTAACGCCATCAGCCGGCGGACGAGCGATACGAAGCTCTGGTAAAGGAGGTGCTGCTACATGACCAAACGCAGTTGGGGCGAGCATCTTTTTGACGGGTTTAACGTCCTCTTCATGGTGCTTCTGTCCATCGTCACGATCTACCCGTTTGTTTACGTTCTCTTTGCCTCGCTCAGCGATCCGACTTGGGTGGTGCAGATGAGGGGGCTGATCTGGTTCCCGAAGGGGCTGAATTTTGAAGCCTACAAGCTTGTGTTCGCCAATCCCGCCATCTTGACCGGGTACGGCAACACGCTGATTTACGTCGTTCTGGGGACGGCTCTTAATCTTCTTATGACCTCGCTTGGCGCCTACGCGTTGTCCCGGCAAACGGTGATGTGGAAGAACCCGGTCATGTTCATGATCGTGTTCACGATGTTTTTTACCGGCGGGCTTATTCCGACCTATCTGCTCATTGAGAATCTCGGTCTGCTCGACAGCCGGATGGCGCTTATTCTGCCTACAGCCATGAGCGCGTACAACCTGATCATCATGCGGACGGCTTTTGCTGGGGTCCCGGTCAGCCTGGAGGAGTCGGCGAAGCTGGACGGGGCGAATGATTTCACGATTCTATTCCGCGTTGTCCTCCCTCTGTCCATGCCGGTTGTGGCCGTAATGATCCTGTTCTATGGGGTGGGCCACTGGAATTCCTGGTTTAACGCCATGATTTACTTGCGGGACCGGGAGCTGTATCCGCTGCAGCTGATCCTGCGCGAAATTCTGATAACGAACAGCACCGATTCCATGATGACCGGAGTAGGGGGAGGCGACAAGATGCCAATCGGGGAAACCATCAAGTACGCGACCATCATCGTCGCTACCATTCCGATTCTATGCCTCTATCCGTTTCTGCAAAAATATTTCGTGAAAGGCGTCATGATCGGCGCCATCAAAGGATAGAACGCTCAAAGCGGGCAGCTATCATCAAGGTTAACCCGAAAGCATGGTATGGGCTCCTCCCAACAACTTAGATACGCTATCCCATCCCTAAACCTTCAGGAGGTTGGATCGTGAGAAAAATCGTATCTCTGCTCATGGTTGTATTGATGATTTGTACCTTTCTGCCCGTAGGGGCAAGGATTAGCCGGGCCGAAACGGGCTCTGCGAATTTGTTCGCGAACGGGGGTTTCGAGCAGACGTCAACCGTCTCCGGCTGGTCGGGGAATCTCGCTCCGACCGGGTGGACCCGCTATGTTTTCTCCGGCTCGCCTGTCTTTGCTGTGGATAAGAGCGTTTCGCATTCCGGCTCCCAATCGGTTCGGATCGAGGCATCCTCGCCGAGCAGGGGAACGGTCTATCAGCAGATTGGAAGCGTCACAGCAGGCCGGACTTATAAGATCAGCGGCTGGATGAAAACGGAGAACGTCTCCAACCAGGCCCTGATCCGCTATCAGATCGGCCGCACCTCCGGGGGCAATGTCCTCATTAATTTCGTCACGGCAACCGGAACGAAGGATTGGTTTTACTTCGAGAAGACGTTGACGATGCCGGACAATGCCACCTCGCCGGCCTGGCTGAAGCTGGAAGCTTTCCTCGAGACGGGAACCGGGAAGGTGTGGTTCGACGACCTGGCCATCCAGGAATGGACCGGAGTTCAGGGAGTTACGCTTCAGCCTTCCGTTCTGTCTCTTCAGAAAGGGGAAACGGCCAGGCTCCAGCCGGAATTCCTTCCGGCGGAGGCAAGCAACCGCTCCGTAACCTGGAGTTCCTCGAATCCGGATACCGTATCGGTAAGCGCTTACGGCGACCTTCAGGCACTGGCCGACGGATATTCCGTCATCACCGTGAAAACGGAGGAAGGAGGCTTTACAGATCATTCGGTGGTCAGCGTCGGGGCACCGGCCAGCCTATCGGCCGAGCCGTTCTCCGGAACCGTTGAGGAAGACGGGGAGCTGAAAGGGCAGCTGAAGGCTTCGGACAGCACCGGAGCCCCCGTAACCTTCGGCAAAGCGGTGGACCCGCAGAACGGCAAGCTGACCGTCTTCCCGGACGGCCGGTTCCTCTATTACCCTAACCCCGATTTTACGGGAAAGGACGAATTCCTCTTTACCGCGTCTACCGGAATCGGGGGACCGAAGTTTGCCGAGGCGGCCATTCAAGTGACTCCGGTTAATGATCCGCCTGTGCTGGACTTAAGCTGGGTGTCGACGGGCAAGAACAAGGCTCTCACCGGAAAGCTGTCCATCGCCTCCGACCCGGAGAAGGATAGCGCCGCCTGGAGCCTGGTTACAGGGCCGGCTCATGGAACCTTCGAGCTTAAGTCCGACGGAGCCTACACCTACACCCCGAATGGGGATTACACTGGCTACGATAAAATCCGTGTCGCCGCAGTGGACGGCAAGGGAGGACAGTCGGAGGCCGACTTCCGGGTCTATGTTATTCCGTCCGGTGAGGATTTCATCGCGCAGTTCCGTTCCCAGGCAACCTACGGGCAGCATCCCCGTTTGCTGGCGGATAAGCCCGCGATTGAAAGCACGAAGGGGTTAATCGGCAGCGATCCCGATGTGACCCAGTGGTTCGAAACCCTGAAGAAGGAAACCGAACCGCTGCTGGGTACCGCTCCCATGCCTTATGCCCCTAATGGGGCGAATAACGGCGGAATCCGCGACCGCCTGATCCGGCTGGGCGTGTTCTATCAGTTCAGCGGAGATTCCCGGTATGCGGCGCGCGCCATTCAAGAGCTTGAAGCGCTGGCGGCTTTTCCGGATTGGGGAGCGCGGACGAACAACATCCTCGCCATGGCCGAGCTGAGCTTCGGCGTCTCGCTCGCTTACGATCTGGTATATGAAGCGATGACTCCCGAGCAGCGTACGCTGGTAGCGGATGCCATTCGTGTGAAAACGCTCGGAGTCGCACTGGATTGGTACAACGGCGTATTCACGCACAACGGCGAATTCAACAATATTAACTTGGTGGACAATGGTAATTTCGGATTTGCCGCTATGGCCATTGCCGACGAGAACCCGGAAGCGGAGGCGGCCGCAGCAGCCGTTCTGCAGGGAATGTACAAGAAGCTGCAGCAGTCTCTTCGTCATTACACGGCGGATGGGGCTTGGCCGGAAGGTCCCGCTTACTGGCATTACGGCGGCCAATATCTGACGTACATGATTGCCTCCCTGAATAACACAATGGGGAAGGATTATGGGTTATCCGCCTTGGACGGCTTTGAGGAGTCGGGGACTTTCCCTTATCACCTGCTGGGAGAGAAAGGATTCTTTGATTTCTATGACGGCGGAATCTCCATGGCCCAGCCCGAATCCATGTGGTTTGCGGATTTCTTCCAGCGTCCGGAGTTCGCCTGGCATCTCGGCGATCTGTCGCGCCGCAAAGGGGTTTACTCGCCGCTTTACCTGATGCTGTATAAACCGGGCATGTTCGATACGAAACCGGTTGAACTGGATAAGTTTTACTCGGCGGTTGAGTCCGGTTCCATGAGAAGCGCTTGGGACGATCCGGATGCGTTGTTCGCCTCTATGAAAGGACTCAACGAGACGCTGAAGAGCCATAACGATCTCGATGCCGGAACCTTCGTCTTCGATGCCTTGGGCGAGCGGTGGGCGATGGATACCGGGAACGAGGATTACAGCCTTCCCGGATATTGGGATATGAAATACCAGAGATGGACGTTATACCGCAAAAAAACGGAAGGCCACAACACGATCGTCGTCAATCCGGTGGAGAATCCCGTCGTTCAGCAGGACCTGAGCGGCCAGGCGCTCCGGATCCGCGAGGAATCCAAGCCGAGAGGCGCGTTCTCCATCCTGGACATGACCGGCGTCTACCGCAAGGATGCCGTTCAGATGCTTAGAGGCATGAAGCTGGCGGAGGATCGTTCGGAGCTTCTTATTCAGGATGAAATGAAGCTGCGCGAGCCTTCCGAGCTCTACTGGTTCATGCATACGAAGGCCGAGATCGAGATTAGGGAGAACGGGAAAGCGGCCATTCTCCGGCAGGGAGATAAGCGGGTTTACGCCCAGCTGATCGGCGGACCGGCGGATGCGGTCTTCTCCGTCATGGATGCGGTGCCGCTGCCGACCTCACCCAATCCTGATGGCCAAACGCCCAATCGCGGTGTCCGCAAGCTGACCGTCCACCTGAAGGATGTGCTGGAGACGTCGATGGCGGTCCGGTTGGTTCCGCTGTATGAAACCGATCCGCTGCCTGAAACCGTTCCGGCACTCGTCCCGCTTCAGCAATGGTCGATCCCGGATGGCACCCCGGCTCCCAAGCCGGTTCGCCCTCTCCTGGACAGCCTGACGGTGGACGGTCAACCTTTGAAGGGCTTCACTCCGAAAGGAACCTACTATGAAGTGGCGGTTCCGTTCGAAACCGAGTCCATCCCTGTTGTCGGAGCCGGTTCCTCGCATTCCGTCACCGTTCAGCAGGCAGCCTCCATTCCGGGCAGCGCGAAAATTACGGTTCAGGACCGCAACGACCCGAACAACCGGAACAGCTATACCGTCGTCTTCAAGCGTCTGCCGCTTATCGGTACTCCGGAAGGATATACGAAGCTTAAGGTAACCGGAGTGGAAGCGAGTGCCGTGCCGGAAGCCGTACAGGGAAATACGCCTGACAAAACCATCGACGGCGATCTGAATACCCGCTGGTCCGCCGCCGGGCAGCAGTGGATCCGCTACGATCTCGGCCAGCCCCAGACGGTAAGCGCCGTCGCGGTGGCCATCTATAACGGAACTACCCGGAGGGCTTACTATGACATCGAGGCTTCGCTGGACGGGCTGACCTGGACCAAGCTGGAGAGCGTGGAAAGCTCGGGGACCACGGTTCAACCGGAAACGGTACTGGTCGAGCCGGTGCAGGCCCGCTACATCCGGATTTACGGCAGCGGCAACTCGGCGAACAATTACAACAGCATCACGGAAGTGGCGGTTTATGGTCCTCCCGCTGTTTCCGGCATCCAGTTGGATAAGAGCGAGCTGCTCTTTACACAGAAGAACGAGACGGCCGAGCTTAAGGCCGAGGTTCTTCCGGAGGCGGCCGTGAACCGCAGTGTGAGTTGGTCCTCCGCCGATCCCCAGGTGGCGGAGGTGAGCAAGCAAGGAATCGTGATCCCTAAGGGAGAGGGAATAACGACGGTTACCGCCGTGACGGAAGAAGGCGGATTCGCCGCTTCCGCTAAAGTGACCGTAGACTGGACGGGTCCGGAGGTGTCGATCGAGGTGCCGGAACGGATGTGGCAGACCGATTCGGTTGCCGTTCGGGTATATGCTGCCGATTCCGTTACGGGGGTACAGTCGCTGTCGGTCACACTGGACGGGGAAGCCAAGGACCCGAGCTTCACGATTAACCCGCTTGACCTTTCCTCCGGGGAGCATACGATTAAGGCTGTGGCCATCGACGGGGCCGGGCACGAAACGAGTAAGGAAGCCGCTATTCTGATCGACATGAATGCGGAGCATCTTCTTACGGTTGTGAACATGGGATACGACAGGGGATGGATCCGGAATACCGGGATCCGAACCAGTCTCTTGTCCAAAATAGACCTTGCGCTTAAGAAGCAGGAGGACAACCGAAGGAATGACTTAGTTGCATTAAGCAATGAAATCCAGGCACAGGCAGGAACGGGAATCGATCCGCAGCTGGCAAAGCTTCTGCGAGAGGACATCGCCTATATTCTCGAAAGCATGACTCCATAGCCTTCCAGAAGGGGAGCGGCAAGGCTCCCCTTTTTTCTAGTCGCAAGTCCCTTGCAGCAACCCCACCTATGAAGGAGAGAAGCTAATATGTGGAAGACCGCCATTGAAGACGCCATACAGAAAACGAAGCAGAACATCGAAACCCACGGAGCCCTGTTCCCGCACATTACCCAAGGCTCCGCCTTAAAGAGCTACGAGTGGGGAGAAAACAACGATTGGATCGAAGGCTTCTATACCGGAATGGCATGGCTGGCTTATGAATATTCCAAGGACCCCTTTTTCCGGGAGGAGGCGGGGAAGCAGACGGCGGACTACCGCCGCAGGCTGGACCGGAAGGTCAGTCTGGACCATCATGACATCGGATTTCTGTACAATCCTTCCGCGATAGCCTGCTGGATGATTACGAAGGATGAGTCCGCCAAGAAGCTGGCTCTGGATGCGGCGGATCATCTCCTGACCCGTTGGAGACCCCGGGGCCGCTATATTCAAGCCTGGGGTCCGGAAGGAGACGAAGAAAACGGCGGCCGGATCATCATCGACTGTTTGATGAACCTCCCTTTGCTGTATTGGGCTTCCGAGCAGACCGGCGATCCAAAGTACCGGGACATTGCGGCCCTTCATGCCGACAAAAGCAGGCGGTATCTGGTTCGCGGCGACGATTCGTCTTACCATACCTTTTATTTCAACCAGGAAAACGGACTTCCTGTCCGCGGAGGCACTCATCAAGGGTACCATGACGGATCGACCTGGACCCGGGGACAGGCATGGGGCATATACGGGTTCGCCCTTTCCTACCGGTATACCGGCGACCCTCTTTATCTGGAAACGTCCCGCCGGCTCGCCCGCTATTTTGTCGAACGACTTCCGGAGGACCATGTGGTTTATTGGGATTTCGACGTGGAGCCGGCACCTGACACCTACCGGGACAGTTCGGCATCGGCCATTGCCGCGTGCGGTCTTCTCGAGCTGATCGGTCATCTGTCCGAGGACGATCCGGACCGGTCCTATTTCCAGGAAGCGGTGGAGCGTTCGATGAAATCCCTCGTGGACAATTATTCCACCATCGGCCAGCCGAAGGCGGAAGGACTGCTTGAGCATGGATCCTACTATATCAGGGGTAACCGAGGTCCCGACGATTATATCATCTGGGGTGACTACTATTACTTGGAGGCCTTAATCCGCATGGAAACCGGCCGGACAGCGTATTGGTACGAACGGTAAGCAGGCGGTTCCCGGGGGGTCCCAACCTCCCGGGGGCCGTTTTTTATGCTGCAACCTATGGGTTGGGCCATTCCTTCGGACGGGCTATTGTTCCTTTCTTATAATTAAGATAAAGTTACAAGTAAGAAAAGGAAATCAGGAGGGGTCGGGCTTGGACGTTCTGAAATTCCGGAACACGGATACCTTTAAAGGCTCGTTTCCGTTTAACATCAACCGGCATACCGACGGGGAGTTCCGCCAGCCGCTTCACGCCCATGACTATATCCAGATCGCCTATGTGGTGCAGGGCGTCTGCAGCCACTGGTTTCAAGGCAAGCTGCTGACCGTGGGGAAGGGGGATATCTTTCTTATCCCGCCGGGGATTACCCACAGCATCTGCTCTCTGCCGAACAAAGGCTACGAGGTCGTGCTGATCGATTTTCTGCCGTTCTTCGTGCATGATGAGATGAGAGCCTTCTCTCATTCCCTGGATGCCCTGCTAACCCGGAACGAGGAAGGGGAGGGGGCAAGCCGGGTTTTCCAGCCTTGGCTGCATATTGACGGAAGCAAGCAGATTCTCGTGGATCAGCTTCTGCTGGATCTGCAGGAGGAGTTCACCAGACGGGAAGAAGGCTACGAATTCTCCATCCGCATCAATCTGATCAAGCTGCTTATTCTGATGGACCGGGAATACCGGAGGATGAAGGAACCGCAATCGCCCGCACAGGCGGCCCTATGCCCGTCTAACCCGATGAAAGCGGCCGTCCGCTACATACAGAATCACTACAACCGGGATCTTCCACTGGAGGAAGGGGCCGAGGCAGCCGGTATGGCGCCCGCTTACTTCAGCCACAAGTTCAAGAAAGAGACCGGACTCACTTTCGTCGAATATTTGAATGAGGTTCGGATCACCCAGGCGAAAGCGCTGCTCTCCAAAGGTGACGAGCCGGTCACCCAGATCTGCTACCGGGTCGGCTTCCGGCATTTGAGCCATTTTAACCGGACCTTCAAGAAAAGGACGGGTCTTACCCCGACGGAATACAAGAAAGCGTTCACGGCGGCTAAAAATTAATCAAGTTCCATAGTAAAATAGAGCAAGCGCTTCCCGCGCATAGAAGCTATCATGAGTAGTAGCATTCCAAATCATAGCTTAAGAAAGAAGGCGGAAGCATGAGTGAAAAGGTATTGAAGATCGGATTAATCGGATTGGGCCGAAGCGGAAGAAACATACACGGGAATTTGCTCGCTAAACTGCCTGAACTTTATCGCATAACAGCCGCAGCCGATAGTCTCGAAGACCGCCGGAAGCTGGCGGAAGAAGAATACGGCTGCACCACCTACGCGGACTGGAGAGATATGGCCAAGCAGGAGGAGCTGGATCTCATCGTTAATGCGAGCCCGAGCCACCAGCACGTGCCGATTACACTTGAGCTGCTGAACGCGGGGCATAATGTCCTGTGCGAGAAGCCGCTTGCCCGGACGACCGAAGAAATCGACAGTCTGATCGAAGCTTCGGAGCGTTCCGGCAAGCTGCTTGCGGCCTTCCAGCAATCGAGGTACAACCCGGCCTTTACCCAAGTACGCAAGGTCATTGAATCCGGGGTGCTTGGACGGATCGTCCAGATCGATTTCACGAGCAGCGGCTTCGCCCGCCGCTGGGACTGGCAGACGCTCCAAAGCAACAACGGAGGCAACCTGCTTAACACCGGTCCGCATCCGGTCGACCAGGCCCTTCAGCTTTTCGGCGGAGAGGAAATGCCTGAAGTGGTCTGTGTCATGGACCGCGCCAACACGTTCGGCGATGCGGAGGATTACGTTAAGCTGCTTCTTAAAGGAGAAGGCAGACCGACCATCGACCTGGAAATTTCCTCCTGTTCGGTATTCCCGAGAGACGCTTTCGTCGTGCATGGAACGAACGGCGGCTTGAGAGGAAACGGCCAGAAACTGGAGTGGAAATATTTCAAGCCGGAAGAGGCTCCCGAGCAGAAACTGGAGCGCGAACCGCTTATGACTCCTGAGGGAAGACCCGCTTACTGCAGCGAGCAGCTGACCTGGCATACGGGATCTTGGCAGGAATCGCTTCCGGAAGACCGGACCACGTTCGAATACATGACGGAGGAACTGTACCGGATGCTGTACCGGACCCTGGTCAACGGAGAGCCGCTTGAGATCACTCCGCAGCAGGTACGCCGCCAGATGGCCGTTATGGAAGAATGCCGGAGGCAGAATCCCCAAATCTATAAAGAACAGGTTCAAGTATAAAGAAGACGAAGGAAGCAGGTGACGATCATCCGCATGACATTTGAGGCAGAAGCTTATTTGAACCGGATCGGGTATAAGGGGCCAAGAGAGGCAAGCCCGGAGGCTCTGGCCGCGCTGCAGGAGCATCATCTCCTATCGGTGCCGTACGAGAATCTGGACATTCTACAAGGAACCCCTCTATCTCTTGAAATCGACGCCCTTTACGACAAAATCGTCAACCGGGGCAGGGGAGGCTACTGCTTCGAGCTCAATGCGATGTTTGGTCACCTGCTCCGGCAGCTCGGCTACGAGGTGACCGATCTGTTCGCGCGCTTCTGGCGCGACGAGCCGAACCCGCCGCCCAAAAGGCGTCATCATGTGCTTAAGGTCGCCTGCGGGGAAGGCCAATACCTCTGCGATGTGGGAGTGGGAGGAGGCGTGCCGCTCCGTCCTCTTCTTCTCGCAGAGGGCTTGGAGCAGCGGGACGGGCAGGAGGTGTACCGGCTGACGAAGGAGCCGTTGTTTGGCTGGATGCTGGAGGAGAAGAAGGGCGGAGCCTGGAGCCGCCTGTATTCCTTTACCGAGGAGCCGCAGCTGAAGAACGATTTCCTCATGGCTTCCTACTGGTGCGAGCATTCGCCGGATTCCATCTTCACCAAGTCGCCGATGGTGGCCATCCGGACTCCGGAAGGCCGGCGTACCGTAGCCGGGGAGGAATTTCGCACGTTCACCCCGGAGGGAGTCGAGGTTTTCCGGCCCGCTAATGAAGAGGAGCGGCGGGACGCGTTGAAGAAGTTCTTCGGCATTATCTTGTAAGACGGTAAGACACTCTGCCGCAACCGGCCGTGCAAGACTCACTAATAGAAAGAAGGAAGGACCCTGCCTCCCGGGCAGGGTCCTTCCTTGCGTTACAAGAGGAGCGAGGCTGCCGGAGTGATCCGGTGGCCTCCGGTCCTCTTGATGCTTAGGGTGGGAGACCGCCATTGGACCTATGGCGGCGGCTAGGGTTATCCCGTGGTCGGGTTAAACCGCAAAGGAAGGCTCTTCACGCCGTGAACGATAAACCCGCGTGCCGGCTCAAGCGGCTCGTCATTCTCCCGGCGCAGCTCCGGCAGCCGGTCCAGGATGGCGGTCAGTGCCACCTTGGCCTCGAGACGGGCGAGAGGTGCCCCCAGGCAGAAATGGATGCCGTGGCCAAAGGCAATGTGAGGATTGGGGTCCCGGGCAATATCAAAGCGGGCCGGGTCGGCGAACTTGGCCTCATCCCGGTTGGCCGAACCGATCCAAGCGATGACCTTGCTCCCCTTCGGAATTACCTGACCCCGGAGCTCTACGTCTTCCTTCGCGGTCCGGAACATGGCTTGAATGGGGGAGCGGAAGCGAAGGACCTCTTCTATAGTGGAAGCCAGCATGTCCGGGTTCGAGCGCAGCTTTTCCAGCTCGCCGGGATTCTCAAGAAGGCTCAGCACGGCGTTGCCGATCAGGTTCGTCGTCGTTTCGTTGCCCGCGACAAGCAGAAGCCGGCAGAACGAGAGAATATCCGTTTCGCTCAGGCGGAAGGCCCCTTCCTCCACAGCGATCAGGCTGCTGATCAAGTCCTCACGCGGTGCCTTCCGGCGTTCGGCGATGATGCCGCGGAAATACTCGTTCATCTCGTCGTTCGCCTGCTTGCCCTTGTCATGACTCCCGCCGATGACGGCATCGGCCGAAGCGACGACTTCGTCGGACCATTCCTTGAAGCGGTCCCGGTCGTTAGAGGGAACTCCAAGCAGCTCGGCGATCACGATGACCGGAAGGGGATAGGTAAAATCGTGCACCAGGTCGATTTGTCCGGTTCCGGACACCTGATCAAGAAGCTCATGAGTAATCTGCTCGATTCTCGGCTCAAGGGCTGCCACGGCCTTCGGGGTAAACGCCCGGTTAACGAGCGAACGGAGGTCGGTGTGCCGGGGCGGATCGGTGGTAACTAAGCTGAAGCCGTCTCCGTTTGGCGGACCTCCTGCTGCGGCGGGAGGTCCGCCCGGGCCGGAGGAGAAGCGGGCGTGGTCGGACAACACCATTTTGACGTCATCGTACCTAAAGACTGACCATAGTTGAAGCGGTTCCACATACATGACGGGCTGGGCGGAGCGAACCGCCTCGTACATCGGATAAGGATTGCGGAGCATTTCGGGTGAAAACAGATTAAGCATCTCATATTCCTCCCAACGGTAGGTCTCCTGGCTTCGAGCGAAAGCTCAAATTCAGTATGACGGGAGGAGGGGCCAAAGTCAAAATGAAGAGGCCCCGTGCATTAGTCCTCCACCGGCGACCAACCATAATAGTTCGCCGAATCGTCGTCATGCTCCGGCATCCCCGGCAGGATAAGCCCCCCGTCGACCTTCAGGCTCGAGCCGGTTACATAGGAAGCGGCGTCGGAAGCCAGCCAAAGCACCGCCTGTCCGATATCCTCCGGGGTGCCCACTCTTCGCATTGGAATGTGCTCGCCCATCTCCTCGTAAAACTCCTCGCTTCCCTTCTCAATCTCGGTTGCCCCGGGAGCGACGTTATTGACGCGAATGCCGTCCTTGGCGAGCTCAATGGCAAAAGACTCGCTGGCCCTGCGGAGTCCGGCCTTCATTCCGCCATAAATGGCATCCAGCGGGTAGGCGCGTTCCGCCCGGGTGGACGTGATGTTAATCAGGCTGCCCCGGATTCCATGGGCGAGCATATGCCGGCTGACGGCCTTCATTAACAGGACAGGGGCGACAAAGTCGATGTAGATGAAGGGAAGCATGTCCTCCACCCGGATGTCGGTCAGCTTCTCCCGGTATCCGGCTCCCGCATTGTTAACAAGCAGATGAACCTTGCCGAGAGCCGAGATGGCTTCTTCCGCGTACGCTTCAGCGGCAGCGGGATCGGTCAGGTCCGCCTGCACCGCATGAAAACGTCTTCCGTAGGTTTCGGTAACTTCTTTTTCCAGCTCCCGGATCCCGGTCTCATTGGAATGAAAGACCGTCGAAATGTCGTAGCCTTCCCGGGCGAGGACAAGGGAGATGCCCTTACCGATTCCGCTGCTTGCCCCTGTCACGATAGCCGCTTTGCGTAAAGCATTCCCATCTGCCGTGGCCTTTTCTTGTCCTTCGGTTGTCCTGTTTTCTGTCATGACTGCTGCCCCTTTCCTGATGAGGTTTTTTTGGTCCTTATCTTTTTTACCCACCCGCTTAGGGTTATAGTCAGGTTCAGCGGCTGACCGGGTTAAGTTAAACGGGGAGGGTGACGGGGCAGGGCTTTTCTTCCGGCTGTTACCGGATGAATCCGGATAAGGTATGATGGGGATATACTCGTGAACGAAGGAGAGTCCCTGATGGCTATATCCCGGTCCGGTCCCGCCCCGGCGGCCCGCTCGTATTCGCTCAAATACCGGCTGATCGTCATGCTGCTGATCAGCTCGCTAATGCCGCTTGTTCTCATCGGAACCATATCCTACTCTTCCATGTACGCCATGCTGAAGAACAAAGCCGAGGCGGGGTTTCAGAGCCATCTGCACCAGGTCCGCATTTCCTTGGAGAATACGCTGGCCCAGCTCAATCACACGTCCCAGCAGCTCGCTTTTGACGGAAGGGTGGGCAAGAATCTGGAGGGTTACCTCATCGCCGATCCCTATCAGAAAAGAGAGCTGAGGGAAGAGATTCAGAGCCAGCTCAATTTGATTCATTTTACGAACCCGACCCTCGGCTTGATCTTCTATTATCTGGGCAGCGAGAATCAGACGATCTTCGAGAATTTCGCCGTTCCTTCCGTAGACTTGAGCAAGCTTCCCAAGCTGTTCAACTTCAACACCATTACTTATTTCGGTCCTCATCTCTCGCTGAATCCCATCGACGGAAACCAGGTGCTCTCCATTATGCGGCAGGTGGAAATTCCGGGGAGGGAAGACGTCTATGTCTACATCGAAACGAATTTCAAGTTTGCGGAGAGCATTCTCAACCAATCGAGCTTCGGTTCGGGGCTGACCCACCTCATCGTGGACGAAACGGGCCGGATTGTTTACAGCGATAAACCGGAAGACTTTTCGGTAGGCACCGCTTATGCGGACAATCCTCATTTTGGCTCCCATGGAAATTATGTCCGGCTGGAGGAGAAGAGCAACCAGTCGTGGAAAGTCATTGCGGCCATTCCTAATAAGGAATACCGCAAGGAGATCAACCGGTGGCTGGGGCAGTTCCTGCTTGCCGCCGTCCTGACCGTAGCGCTAAGCCTGTTCACCGCCTGGCTGATTTGGCGCACCGTTTATCGTCCGCTTAATCTGCTGAACCTGGATATCCGGCGAATGAAGCACAGCGGGGAGTCTTTCTCCGAGCGGAGGTCCCGGATTACGGAATTTGCTGTCGTTTACCGGGAATTTGCGGACATGAGAAGACGGATTCATGGATTGATCGGAGAGGTCAAACAGAAGGAAAAGAGCAAGGCCAAGCTGGAGGTAGAGAAGCTGATGACCCAGATCAACCCGCATTTTATCCATAACACGCTGGATACGGTGCGCTGGCTTGCCCGGGCAAACGGCCAAAAGGATATCGACCGGCTCGTCTCCATGCTGAACAAGGTCCTTCATTACAATCTAGGCAAAACCGGTCCGGCCCGAATCCGGGATGAGCTGGAAGCGCTTAAAGGTTATGTGGAACTGCAGGGCATCCGGTATAACTTTACCTTCGACGTCTCGATTCAGGCGGAGGAGGAGGCTCTGGACCTGCCCATACCCCGGTTCATTCTCCAGCCGCTGGTGGAGAACGCTCTTTATCACGGGCTGGGGGATAAAGGAGTCATTGAGGTGGATGTCCGGCAGGAGGACACCGGTCACCTGCGGATTTCGGTTCGGGACAATGGGGAGGGGATGACCCCGCATGAAATCAGCCGGCTGCTCGGTGAAGAGACCGAGGAGGGGGAGCGCAAAGTAGGGATGGGTATCGGGCTGCGGTATGTCTTCCGGACGCTGAAATACCAATTCGGCGAAGAGGCGGAAATCCATATGGAAAGCTCGCCGGGAGAAGGGACTTTGGTCACGCTGAAGCTTCCCGTTAAGGGGAATAAGGAGGGAGAGGCATCTTGAGAGTTCTTATCGTGGATGACGATTATCTGGTCCGCAAAGGCTTCATTGCCATGACGCCTTGGAGCAAGTATGGGCTGGAGCTCGCGGGGGAAGCAGCGAATGGAAGGGAAGCCTTGGAGGTGCTCCAAACCACGAAGATCGATCTTCTCATCACCGATCTGGCCATGCCGGTTATGTCCGGGATCGATCTGATGAGGGAGGTTAGGCGGAAATACCCGGCTATCTCCATAGTGGTGCTTACCTTTCACCAGGACTTCGAATGGATCCAGGAGGCTCTCCGGCTGGGAGCGTTGGATTATATCACCAAGATCGAGTTGGAGGATGACAAGCTAGATGAGGTGCTTCAGCGCATCCTGGGACGTATACGGGAACAGGCATCCCCGGCCGTTCCTTCGGTGGATGCCGGAGAAACCGGCCGGCTGGAAAAGCTTCGCCTGCTGGGGGAAAGGTGGGCGAAACCGGAAGCCATACTGATCGATTCCGTTTATCAGAATCTCCTGAAGGAGACCTCGGAGTCGAATGCATCCGGACCAGAGCTCGAAACCTTGTTCCGCCAGGCGGCCGGACAGTGGGAGAAGGTGTTTAACCGGCACATTCCCTTACCGGTCGGATTAACGGCCGGCGGGAGTTGGGCGGAATGGACCGCTTGGCTTGGCCGGGTCAGGACGGAGATGCAGGCCGGCGGGCCGGCAGCGGATTATTCCCAGGAGGTGCAGGCGAGCATCTGGTCGGCGGCCGGGATCGTCCGGCAGGAGCTGCAGGAGGACCTGAGCCTTCCCGAAACGGCCCGGCGGGTGAACATGAGCCGCAGCTATTTCTCGAAGTGCTTCCGGGACATTGTCGGGGTCACCTTTCAGGACTACGTCAGGCGGGTGCGGGTCGAGTACGCCAAGACGCTGCTGAAGGAAACGACACGGATGATCGGCTGGGTGGCGTCCCAGTCCGGTTATCCGAATGAGAAGTATTTCTGCCGCGTCTTCCGCGATGTGACCGGCATGCTGCCTAGCGAATACCGGCGCAAAGAGAAGAGACTGGGCCCGGGTCCGGAATGAGGGGGCCGGTGGTAAGACACCATGCCAAACCATGGTTCGCCCATGAGAGGTTACTTTTTGTCTTATGAAAGTACACGATCGTCTTGCATGGGATAGCGCTTTCAGGAAGATCAGACGATTCGTTCCGGAACCGAAGACGCATCATGACCCGGCCTCCGGCAACTTGGATTACGCTAATGAGGAAGGATAACCAAGGAGGGATCAAGGGATGGGATATCGTAAGAAAGCGGCTGTCCTGCTTGCCGCAACCGCTGTGCTGGTCACCGCTTGTTCGGCCAAGGACAGCGCGGGCCCCAAGGAAAGCGCGTCTGCTTCGACCGGACCAAGCGAGAAGGTCGATCCGTTTCGGCTGCCGAATCCGGTGGAGCTGACCACCTTTAAGTCGGTTACCCCGGGAGCCAAGCTGCCGGAAGGGGATACCGCCGAGAGCAACCAATATTCGCGCTATATTAAAGACAAAGCGAATATTACCGTCAAACTGCTGTGGTACGCCTCCGGACAGGATTACAGCCAGAAGCTTAATCTGGCCGTCGCGAGCAATGATCTCCCCGATGTGATGGTGGTCGATGAAGGAACGTTCCTTAATCTGGCCGATGCGGGACAGCTTGAGGATCTGACGAAGGTTTTCGAGAAGTACGCTTCCCCTTTAACGAAAGAACTGTACGCCTCTACCAACAACAAGGCACTGGAGAAAGCCACCTACAAAGGAAAGCTGATGGCCATTCCGAATATTAGCGTTCAAGCCGATGCCATGAGCTTCCTGTGGGTCCGCAAGGACTGGCTGGACAAACTGGGTCTTCAGCCGCCGAAGACAGTCGATGATGTAACCGCTATCGCGAAAGCATTCGTCGAGCGTGACCCGGACGGCAACGGCAAAGCCGATACGATCGGCCTAACCGGCTATGACAAATCGTTCGATAATGGAGGCAAAGCCAGCTTCCACAACTTCAAAGGTCTCTTTGAAGCCTATAACGCTTATCCAACGAACTGGGTCAAGGATAGTTCAGGGCAGGTGGGGTACGGCTCCATTCAGCCGGAAACCAAGCAGGCGCTCGGCAAGCTTCGCGATCTGTACACTTCCGGACTGTTGGATAAGGAATTTGCGATCCGCAAGGACGGCAACCAGACGGTGGTAGGCGGCAAAGCCGGGCTCTTCTTCGGACCTTGGTGGGCGACGGGCGTCATTGCCGATACGTTCACGAACGACCCGAAGGCGGACCTCATGCCTTATCTGATCCAGGATTCCAAAGGGCAGAAGAACAACCTGATGGTGCCGGTGAGCAATAAGTTTATCGTTGTCAAGAAGGGCGTCAAGAACCCCGAGGCGGCGGTGGTCTATGCGAACAACTTCATTGCCGCCCAGCGGAAGGTGGACCCGGATGCGCTCAAGCTTGATTTTACGATTGACGGGACCTACTGGCCGATCGGATACGCCACTTACGATTACGCGGATGCGGTCGAACGCAAATCCGATATGCTGAAGAAGGCGATGAGCGGGCAGATGAAGCCGGAAGAGCTCACTCCCGAGATGAAGGATATGTTTGATAAAGCGATGAGGGATAAAGCCAATCCCCGCAAGGACGTGAAGGACTGGAAGGGCTATTGGGGGTATACCGTCCCGGCTGAGCTGCTGAAAACAAACTATAACAAAGTATACAGCGAGTATACGGCCGTAACGAAGACGATGGAGCGCAAGTGGGCGAACCTGCAGAAGCTCGAAACCGAAACGTTCTTCAAAATCGTCATGGGCGAGCAGCCGCTCGATTCCTTCGATAAATTCGTATCGGACTGGAAAGCCCAAGGCGGAGATGAAATTACGAAGGAAGTTAGAGAAGAGATCAGCAAAGCCTCCTCGAAATAAGACGGAGCCGGACATTAGCAGACGGGCCGCCTGCCATGAGCGTAAGACGGAAGCACTTCCGAAGCCGGATGTCGCTTCCGTCTGCCTTGTCTGACCTTAGAACCGACAGGAGGGGAACCGATGAACATACGCTCCTACCACAAGCATTATCATCTCATGCTGATCCCGGGAGTCATTCTGCTGATTATTTTCCACGTTGTTCCCATGTTCGGAATCGCCATAGCTTTTCAGGATTTCCGGATCGGGCGGGGGATCACGGGTTCGGAATGGATCGGTTTGGAAAATTTCCAGTACCTGTTTCAAATCCATGACAGCTGGACCATTCTGTATAACACGGTATACATTTCGGTTTGGAAAATCGCGGCTCACCTGGTTATTCCGCTTGTTTTTGCGGTGCTGTTGAACGAAGTGCGGATCATGGCCGTGAAACGCTGGATCCAGACCGTCGTCTATCTGCCCCACTTTCTATCCTGGGTTATCCTGGCCGGCGTATTGATCGACATGCTGTCCTTGACGGGAATCGTCAATACCTTTCTGAAGGGCATGGGCGTAAAGCCCATCATGTTCCTGACCAGCAACAGCTGGTTTCCCGCCATTATTGTAGGCTCCGACATCTGGAAGGAATTCGGCTTCGCGGCCATTGTCTACCTGGCGGCCCTGGCGGGCATCAATCCGGCTCTGTACGAGGCGGCCGAAATGGATGGGGCGGGCCGGATCAAGCAGCTGTGGTACATTACCCTGCCCAGTCTGCTTCCGACGACGGTGCTTCTGGCCACGCTTAGCATTGGGAATATCCTCAATGCCGGCTTCGATCAAATCTTCAATATGTACAATCCGGTCGTCTACCAATCGGCGGATATTATCGACACCTACGTCTACCGGGTAGGTCTCGTTCAGGCCCAATACGGATTCGCTGCTGCCGTCGGTTTGCTGAAATCGGCAATCGGTTTTATTCTGATCGTCATCTCTTACCGGATAGCCTACAAGTACGCCCATTACCGCATCTTCTGACAGGCAGGTGAAAAAGCTATGGTACGCAATCAAACCTGGGGAGCTAAGCTGGGGGAAGCCTCCATTCTGATCCTTATGCTTCTCGTTTCGCTAATGTCCTTGGCACCGGTTCTGCACACAATCTCCGTGTCGTTCAGCAGCAATGCGGCGGCAGCGGGGGGACTCGTCAAATTCTGGCCCGTCGGCTTCAATATCGAGTCCTACCGCAAAATTATCGAGGAGCCCCATTTCATTAATTCCTTCCTGGTTTCGGTCAAGCGGGTTCTCCTCGGAGGCGGCATTAACTTCGTCCTGACGGTGCTGATGGCCTATCCTTTATCCAGAAGCGCCAAGGAATTCCCGCGAAGAAACCTCTACATGTGGTTTATGCTGTTTACGATGCTGTTCAGCGGAGGCATCATTCCTCTTTACTTGACCGTGAAAGCACTCGGGATGTTCAATTCGATCTGGGCGCTCGTGCTTCCGGGAGCCGTTCCGGTGTTCAATGTCATTCTGCTTATGAACTTTTTCCGGAACATGCCGAAAGAGCTGACGGAAGCGGGGTACATCGACGGAGCGGGACCGTGGTACATGCTGCTGCGGATCTTCCTTCCGCTTTCGCTTCCTTCCCTGGCCACGGTTACGCTGTTCAGCGTCGTGGGGCATTGGAACGCTTTTTTCGACGGGATGATCTTCATGCGAAGCGCGGAGTATTACCCGCTTCAGACGTACATTCAACAGCTGGTGGTGCAGCTGAATGTGTCGGAGATCGATTCAACGCAGCAGGAGATATTGGCCAAAATTTCAGATAAAACACTGAATGCCGCCAAAATCGTCGTTTCGATGGTTCCCATTCTCGTCATCTATCCGTTTCTTCAGAAGTATTTCATTCACGGGATAATGCTGGGCTCGGTGAAAGAATAGAACCAGACCCACTCATGAGGTGATTTTAATGGACTGTACAATCATGACGTTCAATTTACGTTACAGCACGCCGAACGACGGGGAGAACGCCTGGCCTTACCGGTTTCACCGGGCGGCGGAAGCCATCCGGGAGCATGCGCCTCTGCTTATCGGAACACAGGAAGGCTACCTGGCCATGCTGAATGAGCTGGCGGAGCAGCTTCCCGGCTATGGCTGGATCGGGGAAGGAAGGTTCGGCGGCGGGGAGAATGAACACAGTGCCATCTTCTACCGCACGGACCGCCTCGAGGTGGTCGACCAGGGGCAGTTCTGGCTCTCGGAAACCCCGGAGGTCATCTCGTCGAAATCGTGGAACAGCTACTTCCCGCGAATCTGCACTTGGGGGCGTTTCCGTCTGAAGGACAGCGGCCAGGAATGGATGGCCTATAACACCCATCTGGATCACGCAAGCGGGGAGGCAAGGGAGAAGGGCGCCGGCGTCATCGGCCGGATGGTGGCGGAACACAGGCAAAAGCTTCAGCTGCCGATCCTTCTCATGGGGGATATGAACAGTTATCCGGCCGATCCGGCCATTCAGCTGTTCGAGCGGCTCGGCCAGGAGGAAGGGGAGCCATGGTTGACGAATGCCTATACCTTAATCGAGGGTCCGGTGGGGTTAACGGCCCACAGCTTCCAGGGAGGGGCGGACGGAGAGCCGATCGATTACATTTTCGCTTCGCGGGAGTTTGTTTTTCAGGAGGTTAAGGTGGACCGGGAGCAGAGGGACGGAGGATACCCATCCGATCATTATCCGATTGTGGCCCGAGTGGGGATCAAGGAGTAAGTGTCGCCAGGAAAAAGGCGCCAGGAGAGGCTACCTCGGGTAAGCCTCTTTTTGATTTGCTGTAAAGAGTTTGGGTACAAATCCTTTGTTGACAGCCAGAAGCCAAACCTCTATGCTGAATAATGAAATGGGAACGTTCCCATTGTGAGAGAAACTACCATTAGGCGGGATTATTCTGGGACCAACGATACATGACGTAGCCCGCTTGGCGGGCACTTCCAAAAGCACCGTTTCCCGGTATTTGAACGGGCATCCGGTGAAGCAGCCCACTCGCGATGCGCTGGAGAAAGCGATCCGTGAGCTCCGTTACCACCGCAATGCTAACGCTCGACGGCTGGTTCTCAACCGCACTCATCTGATCGGGGTCGTGGTCGACGATATCTCCAACATCTTCTACTCCGGAATTCTCAAGGGGGTGGAGGAGACGGTGAAGAGCAACGGGTACAGCTGTATGTTCCTCAGCCGCACTTCTCATTACGACAGGGAATCGGCCTATCTCAATATGCTTCACGAAGGACAGGCGGACGGCCTTATTCTGGTGAGCTTCCGCAAGCGGGATCCGGAGGAGCTTAGGCTAATGGCCGAATCGGGCGTCCCGCTGGCGCTTATCGGGGACGATGGCGGACGGCCGGAGCTGATCGGCATCGATGTGGACAATAAAGGCGGGATCAAGGAACTCGTCGGGTATCTGCATTCCCTCGGCCACGAGCGCATCGGCTTCATAGCCGGTCCGGAATCCGCCTCCGCAAGCGGTGCCCGCTACCGGGGCTACCGGGAAGCGATGGAGGAGAGGGGCTTGCCGATCCGGCCGGAATGGACGGTACCTTCCGAGTGGACGAGCGAAACTGGTTACGCGGCCATGCGGAAGCTGTTGAACGGCCGGGAGGTAAGCGCTGTCTTGGCATCCAACGACGATACCGCCTTCGGAGCCCTTCAAGCCGCCCAGGAGGGCGGACTTCGCGTTCCGGAGGACCTGTCCATCGTCGGCTTCGATGATATTTCGGCCGCCGCCTGGTCGTTCCCGTCTCTGACGACGGTCAGGCAGCCTTTTCGTCAAATGGGTATGCTTGCCGCGCAAAGGCTCCTGGCTCGACTCGAAGGGACGCAGGAAGAGAGCCCCGTCCGTCGTCGGATCCAACCTGCTCTTGTCATCCGCAATTCCTGCGGAAGGCCTGGAACCGGACAAGAGCAGACCCATCGGAAATAGAAGGAACTATATATGATCAAGCGCCTTGCTAATATAAGGCAAGGCGCCCGGGTCGCAAAGGAGAAGGGTATGTTTACGTATATTTCGGATAACCAAAGCATTGCCGTCGAAGGCTTGGGTCAAGTCATGAACGGCTTCCATGTATCCGTCCGGTTGGATTCCCATGCGGTGGAGAAGCTTTCCTACAAGACCTTTCTTACGACCGAGGATACCGGAAAGCTCGGGCCGTACACCGACCATACCTGCTTTTACGGCAATGAGGACGACACGATCAACGTTCGGCTTGTGTTCCGCTGCCAAGAGAATAGTGTTCTGGTGTATGTTCATGGAGAAATCCGCAACCCGAGTGATTTCGGCAGCCAGAAAAGTTTCGCCCCATCGGGAGGCATTCTCGTCAGTATGGACAGCCTGGAGGACGTTCAAAGCCTTTTGGCCAACTACCAGCATAAGGACTGGTGGACCCGCCCCCACTTCGATCCGGATCTGACCCGGCTCCCGGAGCGGACCCAATCGCTCCTGTGGAAAACCTCCCATACGTACTGCCACCTGCTGCCGGTTTGCGGTCCCGTTTTCCGGACGGATCTTGGCGGCACCGAAGAGGGCTTGTCCATCCGGGTTTCCTCGCATCAAGGGGGACTGGTCCGTACGGATGCGTTTGCTTTTATTCTTGGAACCGGCCGTAATCCGTACCAGCTAATCCAGGATCAGGTTCATCGCGCCTTGAAAGAGCTCGATTATTCCACTCTTCCCCGAACCGACAAGACGTATCCGGAGATTCTCGATTATCTCGGCTGGTGCAGCTGGGATGCCTTTTACCAGCAAGTGAACGAAGAGGGACTGCTGGCCAAGGCGGCGGAGCTCAAGGAGAAGGAGCTTCCGGTCCGCTGGTTCATGATCGACGATGGCTGGTCGAAGACGACGGACAACAAGCTGGCGGCCTTCGAGGCGGAGCTGGCCAAATTCCCGAAAGGACTCGCCAATGCCGTCCGCGAGCTTAAGGAGAATTACGGCGTCAACTGGGTAGGGGTCTGGCATACCATCATGGGCTACTGGGGCGGGATTCACCCCGACAGTCCGCTGGCCAGGGAATATGCGGACTACCTTTGGACGACGAGCAAAGGCCATCGAATCCCGTTTCCCGATGCGGGGCGCGGCTTCGGCTTCTGGAACGCCTGGCATAACTTCCTTCGTCTGCAGGGAATCGATTTCGTGAAGGTCGACAGCCAGAGCGCCGTCGGCAACTATTTGAAATATTATCACTCCGCCGGACGCGGCGCCGCAGCGGCTCATCAGGCGCTTGAAGCGTCCGTCGCTCTGCATTTTAACAAGACGGTGATCAACTGCATGGGGATGTCCGCCGAGAATATCTGGCACCGCCCCCAATCCGCCGTATCCCGAAGCAGCGACGATTTCGTTCCACGGGAAGCGGAGGGCTTCCAGGAGCATGCGCTGCAGAATGGATACAACTCTTACTTTCACGGACCGTTCTACTGGGGCGACTGGGACATGTTCTGGACCATCAATCATGATGATGTTCAGAATGCGGTGCTCCGCGCCGTCAGCGGGGGACCGGTTTACTTCAGCGATGCGGTCGGCCGCACCGATCCCGCTAAAGTGTGGCCGCTTATTTACAAGAATGGACGGATCATCCGGTGTGAGGAGACCCCCAATCCTACGGAGGATTGCCTAACGCTAGATCCGGCCCGTACCGCCGTTCCGCTTAAGCTGTGGAACACCTGTCAAGGAGCCGGGGTGGTCGCGGCTTTCCATGTTCTCCTGTCAGAAGGGGCGGTAACCGGGACCATTGGAGGGAAGGACATTCCCCATCTGGCCGAGAGAGAGTGCCTGGTGTATGAGCACTTCTCGGGAAGCACTTTTCTTCTTCAGCCGGGAGAATCCCGGGAAATCACGCTGGAAAAAGGGCAATGTGCCCTTTATCTTCTGCTTCCGCTGACAGGACCGGTTACCCCAATCGGGCTGACCGAGAAATATGTGTCCATCGATGCGGTCCGGGAAGTCCGCACAGGCGATCGCTCGACCTTCGTGTTCCTGAAGGAAGCCGGTCCCTTCACCTTCCAGGCGGAGAGCAAGCCTCAGGAGGTCCTGGTTTTTGGTACTCCGGTGGAGATACAGGAGAAAGGCGATGGCCTTTACACCGTCCATACCGGTGCCTGGGAGGGAGAGGTAGCCGTCGAGATCATACACTCTTAATCAAGACTTGGGAAAGGGACCGCCGGATTCGGCGGTCCTTTTGCGCGGAAAGGCTGAATGGGAAGCTATTCAACGGCGGCTCTGTTTCTAGCGGGGGAGGATTGGGTTAAAAACTGGTAACATCCAGCCTGCCCAGGCGGGCCCCATTCTGAAACGCGGAGGAACCCTAATGAAACCTGTTCCTGTTGTAGAGCATCAGGTAAAGGTCCCCTTTACCGACCCGACGGCCTGCGTCCAGCTGGTGCGGGGAATAAGCGGCTTTCTGTCTGAGCTTCCTCCCGGCAGAAGAATTGTGCTGGTCTGCGTGGGGACCGACCGGTGCACTGGCGATTCACTCGGACCGCTGGTGGGAACGACCCTACTGAAATACCGTTCCCCTCATTTCGACTTGTTCGGAACACTGGAGCGGCCGGTTCATGCCATTAACCTGTATGAAACGCTGTCGGTTATTCAGGAAACGGTCCGAAACCCCTATGTCATCGGGATAGATGCTTGTCTGGGACTGGCTTCCAGTGTTGGCAGCATAGAGGTGGGGGAGGGGCCGGTCCGCCCGGGCGCCGGGGTCAACAAAGAGCTTCCTCCGGTGGGAGACATGCACGTGACCGGCGTGGTGAACGTGGGTGGCTTCCTGCAGCATGCCGTGCTGCAGAACACGAGGCTGCATCTTGTCATGGGAATGGCGGACCTCATTGCCCGCAGTCTGTACCGTTCGGTGACCATGTGGCAGCGTTCCCAAGCGGCAGAGGGGCCGGCCATCGGCGGGCCGGGCGGGGCTCCCCGTGTGGTGGCCCTTCCCGCTGCCCGACGCAAATCACTGGAAGCCGGAAGGATACAATCCCAGCCGATCTAACGCCGGTGAAATCCCAACATTGGGGTGAAATAGACTTTGTACCGCCGCGTGATAGACCAAAAGAAGCCCCCCGCCTGCTGACTTGAGCAGGCGGGAGGCTTCTTTTTTGTGATAGTTGCAGACAGAATTACTTAACCTTGACGGTCAGGCTGCCGGTTCTCTTGATTCCGTTAACCTCAACGGAAGTCGACAGGGACATGGTACCCGTATTATGAGCCTTAAGGCGGTTCGTTCCGTTCACGTTCGCAATGTTCTCGTGGTCAATGAGGTACTGGAAATTCGTCTGGGACAGATCCGCCCGGGTTCCGTCCGGATACAAGCCCTGAATCTCCAGGTCAAAGGTTTCGTTCTTCTGCATGTCGGAGGCAGGCCCGGCAATCCGAACATCCGACAGGTAAAGCTGCTGCCGGGAGAGCGGAATGGTAAAGGCGGCTCCGGCCGCAACATCATAGATAAAGCCTTTGGAAAGATCCTTATCATCGGCGTAGGAGCGAACCAGGGTGATGTCCCCGAGCTGCAGCTCCCATTGGCCGTCCGCTGCAGGTGCTATCCCCTTGATCTGGTATACCGCGTTTCTTTTGCCGTCATTCTCCACATAGATGCTGCGGCCGATCAGGCTGTTGGCTTCCTGCCCCTGAAGATCCAGGTTGACAGTCAGCCGGTTGTCGACCGAGAGCTCCTTGGTAAAGTCGGCGATCGTTCCTTGAAGATGAGCCACTCCTGCGCTTTCATAGCCGGTTCCGACCTTCCCGAGGAAGGCTCCGTCATTGATATAGGTGAAGACCGGCTGGTCGTCCTTCTCGGAATAAATGCCGAAGGAGCCTTGGAACCGGACTTTGCCGTCGATCACATAGACGTTATCGGAGTCGAGGGAGCTGACGATATAATCGGTGCGGCCGTTCGTGAGCTTCACCTTCACAGCCCTAACCCGGTTAGGGTCAGCGGGAGTACCGTCTTCTGTTGCTACCGCCGCCGCGTCAGATGTTTCGACGAAACGAGTCTCTTTGTAAGGCTCGATTACGGAAGTAAAGGTGCTTTGAAGGTTCTCACCGGTGCGGTGAGCGATCAAATACTTCAGGCTCTTCGGATTGCCAGGTTTGTTCTGAGGCGGAACGCCATCTGCGAGTGCCACGTCACTGGAATCCCCCAGCATCGTCAGGCGAACGTGAATATCCTGAGGAGTCTTCAGCACGTTCCAGGTGTCCGTGATATCCCAGTCCACACTGAACTTGGAGGACGGAGCCTCATCCCGTTCCACATTCTGAAGCCAATGGAAGCCGGGACCCATGTATCCTGCACCCGTCACACTGTCATTCGCCGGACGCTTGCCGAACTCCACATTCGGACCGGCGTAGGTGCCCCCTTGCTGGGCCACGAGGTTCAAGCCCTCTGTGGAGACCGGACCTTCGGCGGCATGGAAGCTGAAATGATGGTCCTGTCCGCCGCTGACGCGGAAGAAGTCTACAACGTAGGAGTTGGCGTCGTCCACATGAACCATGGCCGAGGTCCTGCGGTATTGTTCCGTCTGCGAATAGGCTTCCGGTGCTTCGACATCGATCATCTGAACCATGGAGCTGTCGTCATAGTGCAGAGGAAGACCGTCCCACAGCGTTTCCTGCTTCTTCTTATCCACCATGACGGTATTATGGCTGATCGTATTCTGAACCCATTCGAAACGGTTCACATCGGTGGCGTTGGCCTGCTCGGGGTAACCGAGGTCAGGGGCCAGATCGAGCCCGAAGCCGTACAAGCCGAGATTAAGCGTGTCCTTGTGGCCGTGGCCGCCGTTCCGGCCGTAGTACATCCAGGTCCCCCGCCGGGTGTCCGTTCCGTTCTCAAGCTTGCCGTCACGAAGGCCGGCGAAGCCGTAGCCGGTCATGTTGACACTGCCCAGGTTGAGCTCGCCCTTCTCTTGAATGACAGCTTCGATATCCCGGGCGACCTTGTTGGGGTCGGCGGTATAGACATCGGAGTGAATCCCTTCCGTCTTGTTGCCATTAAGCAAATAGGCCAATTGAGCGTACACCGGGTCTCCGAATTTCTCGAATGCTTTGATCGATTGAGCCTTGTCGACCAAAATTCCAGGTTGTCCGGTCGTTCCGCTGTCTCCGATCGATGGGGTATAGCGCCCGATCATCGTAAGGGGATACTGCGCCTGGAACATTTTGCGGAACTTCACGTTCTCGTACAAATCGGCAGCTGGATACTTATCGTAGCCTTCCAACGTATTGGCTGCTTCGAGGTAGGTGCTCAGCCACAGGCGATTGTACCCCGGGCCCGCTTCGTTCCCGTTGCCGTCCCGGTCCACATCATTCACCATGCTGAACAGCACGTTTCCTCCGGTTACCTTACGGGGAATCTGGTTGATGAAACCGCCCGGCTGGAACGTATAATCCAGCCACTGCTTGGTTTCGGGCAGCGTGTCATGAACAACGGCGGCCATAGCCAGGGCGCTCTGATGGAAGCCATTGTTGCCCCGGATCTGGTCCCAGTACATTCCGGGCTGGATCTGGCGCAGAAGGCCGTCTTCGATATTCCGGCGAATCTGGGATCCATTCTCTTTAAGAGGGAGATCATACTGCTTGCCCTTGCCCTTCAGGAAGCCGACGACAACCGGATCGTCCATTACCGGGAAGAAGGCGTCATAGGAGCTGATCAGCTGCTTGACGAGAGACGTTTCCCAGATGGAGCCGACGATCTTGCCGTCCCCCGTACCGCCGTGGGAATTCACATAGATCGCATTGCTGAATTCCGCTACATCCATCGCCGGATAGACATCGGCGATGCGGTCGAGAAGGATGGCTCCGTTCTGGGCATATTTCGTATCGCCCGTGTAAATATAGGCATCTCTCATGGACGTGAGCGCACTCTGAATACTGGCTGTCCCGCTGTACCAGTTGAACCAGTGGTTATAGTAAGCGACAAAGGTATATCGCTTGTTGGTGACCGGTTCCACCCAGCCGTATCCGTCATCGACGCCCCAGGTAGGGCCTTTTTCCGGATAGAGGGTGTTCACCAGCAGGCTGCGGTCGGCGAGAGCCGGGTTGAAATTGCCGTGAGCATCCAGGCCGCTTCGGTAATAAGCGGGGAAATCATTCGTCGGGAACTTGTAGCCGCTGGCCGGATCGACCAGCTTCCATGGCTCGTTCAACGGGTCCGCTTTCCACGGATAATTGCCGTACGCCTTAAGATCGCCCGAGACGGGGCTGAAGTTACCGGTCAATTGATTGACATTGTAGCTGCGCGGAATGGCTTGGGTCACCACCATATTCCAGAGGGCTTCCTTGCCGAGCGCCAGATAAGAATCGGCTTTGGCCACCACCGAGTCCTTCAGGGACATGGCCCAATCATACTGGGCTGCGTTGGCGCGGGCTGCGGCCAGCTTGGCTTCGGTGTAGATGGTGCTGCGGGTTTTGCTGTTGGCCACCGTACCGAGGTCGGTGAGGGTCAGGCGGGTCGGATAGAGGAAGGAGCCCGTTCCATTGCCGGCTCCGTTTCCTTTGGCCGTCATGGTCAGGGTCAGCGTGTGCTTCCCTGCGGTAAGCGGAAGCTGCTGGATGTATTGGTCGGGTCGTGGATACTGACCGGTCACGCTGTAAAAGCCGTATGTACCGTATACTTTGCCGTCAATGGAAACGTTAGCCCGTCCGCCGTCTTTCTGGGCCATTCCGCCGAGGCGGACCAGATACGTCCCGGAAGTATCGACGGAGAATTCGAAGGAACGGGTCGAGGCTGCGGTTGTGGTTTCGACTTTCAGACTGTCTCCCGAAACCGTGACTTTGGGTGCGGCATTAGGATCCCCTGTCGGGCTGACGTTCTTTCCATCGCCTGTACCGAACCGGTACACTAAAGTATCCGGCATGGTGAAGGGAGCGGAGTCGTCTTCGGCTTGAAGAGGGGCAACGGTTGAAAACAGAGAGACAAGCATGGTGAAGATCATGGCGATTGGAAGCGGTTTCTTATTAAATCGTTTCATTCCATTCCCTCCAAGTATCATCCCTATTGACTTGCATTTGAATCAAGGAAAAGACGGTTGGCACTAGGTATGGCGATTAGCTTGAATAAGAGGCCGTTCTGTGGCGAGAATCGTGCCGTTAACCTGGGGATAACGGGGATCTCCCGAGGAAACTTGCTGCTGCCCATGCCTCCTTTCCTCTCAAGTAATAACCTGTATCATAGTGGTAATGACTGGCCTCGAGCCGATTATACCAAAAATTTACGGACGGCGACACCCGTTTTAACAATTTAGGAAGGAATCGGAAAGCATTTGGATTGAGACTCCGTAAAATAAACGTTTAAAAAAAGGTAACAGGTTTGATACAGGGCATAGATCCTAATTTTATATCGTTAGGAATGGAAAGTTAGCCGGCCCTTCTTAATATATTAATAGAAAGAGGAGGGTACGGAATGAGAATGCGCTGGCCGGATTTTATCCGGTTCCGTTCGCTGCGGGGCAAGCTGGTCTGGTCCTTGCTTTTGCTTATTATTTTGCCGGTGGGCTTCATTTTCTACCGGTTTTACATTTCCTCCAAGACCATCCTCGAGAATCAGCTGTATCAATCGGACCAATATTCCATCAACCGCAAAGCCGATGAAATGAACGAGTGGGCCGTCCGTCTTATCAGCGCCACCAATCTATTAATCAACGATCCCCAGACGACCAAATACTTGCGGGAACCGGCCGGGTACGAGGAGAATTACAACTCTTTCCGGCTGATGGACGATCTTCAGAGAAAAATGTACAGCATCCGCGATTTGCTCCTGAACAGTAAGGCTTATGTAGGTCTGCTGGACGAGAGAGGAACCTTGCTGTCCACTTGGGCTCCGCTTCAGCGGCAGGATCCCCCCGAATGGAACCTGGCCTTTCTCGCCGAGGAAACGAAGAGGGAAGGAGGGATGCCCCATTGGTCTATTCATGAATTTCCGGACAGCGAACCGGACGGGCAAAAGCTTCTGGTGCTTTCGCGATACTATAAGGGGGAATTGGAAAAGGGACACGGGGTGGTCCTCGTCGGCATTCCGGTGCCGGCTTTCTTCTACGCGGAAGAAGAACTTATGAACCAGCGGGAAAAAGATACTTATACGCTTGTCCGTACGGGGGGCGGCAAGTATTTCGGTTCTCCGGAACCCTTTCCTGCCGAGCTTTCCCCCCTGCTTGAAACCGCTCCTAAAGGAAAGGAAACCATTCCTATGATGAAAAATGGGGAGAAAGGTTTTCTGGTGCATACGGCCCAGATCCCCCAACTTGGCTGGACTATCGTGCAATACACGGGACGCAAAAGCTTCGAAGCCCAGCTGTCCGCGGAGAAGAACCGTCTGATCGGCTGGGTGGGGCTGTGGTTCCTTCTGTTCGCGGTCGCTTTTGTCGTCCTTATGCTGCGTTTTACCAAGCCGGTTAAGGACCTGGTTCACTCCATGAGCCGGGTCGGGGAAGGGAACTTTGACGCCTCGGTGGATGTTAGGGGGCGCGACGAGATGGCCCGGCTCGGGCACCACTTCAACAAGATGGCGGACCAGCTTAAAGAGACGCTGGCGCGCCTTGAGGCGGAGCAGGAAACCAAGCGTATGGCCCAGTTTCAGGCGCTTCAAGCGCAGATTCACCCCCACTTTCTGCTTAATACGCTTAATTCCATCAAGTGGATGGCTCTCCTGTCGGGGGCCGAGCATGTCACGGACATGCTGACGAAGCTGGGCAAGCTGCTCGGGTATACGATGCGGAATCCGGAGGACCTGGTCACGCTTCGGGAAGAATTGGACTATCTTGGGGTCTATCTTTCCCTGCAGCAGATCCGGTACAACGATAATTTATCGGTCAGCACGGAGGTTCCCGAGGAGCTGCTTGCCTGCCGGCTGTACAAATTCACCCTGCAGCCGTTGGTCGAGAACAGCCTGCAATACGGGACACGCTTTCCCCTTCATCTCGACATAAGGGCCGAAGAAGAAGATGGGGATGTTATGATCAGCCTGCAGGACAACGGGGAAGGGATGACCGAGGAGAGGCTTCGGGAAGTGGAGGCCAGGATGCACCAGCCTCATGCCAAATACAGCGGGATCGGCATCCGGAACGTTCATGAGCGGATCAAGATGCAATGGGGAAGCCGCTATGGAGTCCGTCTGCAGAGTGCGCAGGGGGAGGGCATGCGGGTTATGATCCGGCTGCCCTTTAGGAAGGAGGAAGAGCATGATCTCCGTGCTGATCGTGGATGATGAGATATTGGTCCGGATCGGGCTCAAAACGATCATCCCTTCCGTCGATGCGGACTACCGGATTATAGGAGAAGCCTCCGACGGCAAGGAGGCTCTTGCCCTAATGCAAGCCCATCCCTGCGACATTGTCCTGACGGACATCCGCATGGAGGGAATGGACGGGCTTGAGCTGATGGAAAGAATACATGAGCAGTGGCCGGAAACGAAGGTTATCGTCCTCTCCAACCATAACGACTTTGCTTATGTACGCAAGGCCCTTCAGCTTGGGGCTTCCGAATACCTCATGAAGCTCGAGATGGACCCGAAGGAGCTGATGGGCAAGCTCGGTGTTCTTAAAGAAGAGATCATGCGTTCGAGGGAAAAGAACCGGGAACGCTCCCAGCTGGAATTCCGGCTGAACCGGTACGGCCGGGAGGTCAAGGAAAGAAGGCTCCGGGACTTGCTCACGCAGCACATCTCGCGGACGGAAACGGACAGCTTGTTTAAGGAATTCTCCGTAGCGCCGTTGGCGGCCCCCGTCACCGTTATGGCCGTCCAGATTGAGCGCTACGAGCGGCTGCTTGCCGAGAACCGGTTCAAAAGCGAGAAGCTGCTGCATTATACGACGGCCAATATTATGGAAGAAATAATGGGGAAGTATGGGAACGGGGAAGTCATTGACATTGACGGGGGAGTCTTCGCCCTGATCAAGGACCGGTTTGATCCGGAGATGCTGCGGGAAATGGGCCGGGCGGCCGCCGGCTTCATTAAGGTCTCGCTAGGCTTTGGGGTTTCCCGGCCGGCAGAAAGCCGCTACGAGTGGAGGAGGGCATTCGAAGAGGCGCAAGAAGCCCTCGGATACCGCTTCTATGAAGGCTTCGGGCAGATTCTGTACCACTGCCATCTTCCCCGTGAACCCAGGATCGCCCTTCTTGGATGGCCGGCGGAGGAGTGGACGGGCCTGGTCGTACGGGGAGAGGCAGACGAAATGTCACGCCGGCTGGGGGAATGGACAGGAGAAATCCGCAGGAAGGCTTCCGTTCCTCCGTCTGAAGTAAGGCGCCATCTCGTGCGCCTGCTGGATGGGCTGGCCGCCCTGCTGGCGGGAGAAGAGAACAGCCTGTCTTCCTTGCCATCCCATCAAGGTCAGTTTCCCTATCATATTGTTCGTCAGGGGGAAACGCTGGAGGAAATCTCGGAATGGCTCAGCGGATGGATTCCTGTCTACCTTGGGTATCGCAAAGAGCGGCACGGAATCCGCCTGCGTCCGGAAATCCAGGCGGTGGCCGACCGGATCCGGACAGGGTTTCATCTTCCCCTGAAGGTGGGGGAGCTGGCCGCCGATGCCGGATTCTCGGAGAATTACTTAAGCATTCTCTTTAAGAAGGAAACAGGGCAGACGATTACCGACTACCTGATGCAGGTGCGCATGAAGAAAGCACGGGAGCTTCTGATGGACCCGCAGATCAAAATTTATGAGGTGTCGGAAAAGGTGGGCTACGCCGATCCGAATCACTTCAGCCGAAGCTTTAAGCAGCTCGAAGGCATGTACCCGACTGAGTTCCGCAAGGCCTTTCTCCTTCCTTAAGACATGCGACCCGATGAAAAGCCGCCGGGACGGCCGCTATAAGAAATCTCCAGACTTGTATAAGAATCGTTCATTTCCATTCCACGAAGATTCCCCTACGCTAAGAACGTGACCTGCCGCCGGCATAGGCAGCGGAAGACAATTGTCCATCGAAAGGGGATGCTGTATTGAATCGCAAATGGATTGCTCTCTCGGCCGTTATGACCATCACCGCCGCCATGTCCCTCGGCTGCTCGGGGAAGAACGAGCCGGCCCCGCCGGCCGAAGCCTCCGGCAAACCGGAAGCTTCCACCTCGCCTAAGACCGCGCCGGTTTCCTTGAAATTCTGGGGCGGCGTACCGCCGGAAAGCGGCCCCCAGCAGGTGGTCGACAAGTGGAACAAGGAGCATCCGGACATCCAGGTGGAGTATATCCGCTATGTCAATGACGATACCGGGAATCTTAAGCTCGAAACCGCCCTGCTCTCCAAAACGGAAACGCCCGACTTGTTCATGACTTATGCCGACGAGCGGATCACGAAGCGGGTACAGGCGGGGATGACGGAGCCGCTGGACGACCTTATCGCCAAGTCCGGCTTTGATTTGAACGGGGTGATCGGGGCCGACCGGATCTTCAAGTATGACAACAAGATCCACTACATCCCGGCCTCGCGGAGCATAGGGGCCATTATGATCAACAAGACGGCCTTGGAGGAAGCGGGAGAGAAGCTGCCCGTATCGTGGACGTGGGACGAATTTGCCGCCCTTGCCAAAAAGCTGACCAAGGGAGACCGGAAGGGCCTGGTGCTGGAGCCCGCACAAGGAACGCTGGGCGAATATGTGGCCACTACCTCGAAGCCTTCCGACTGGCTGATTACGGCGGATGGGACATCGAATTTCAACAGTCCCGCGCTTAAGAAAGGCTTGGAGCTTCAGAAAAGCCTGGAGGAGAGCGGGGCGCTGATCAAGTACCCGGACGCGGTGGCGGGCAAAATCACGCTCCAGAACGAATTCCTGACCGGAAAAGCGGCCATGGCGCCGGCAGCTTCTTACCTCATCCGATATATCAAGGACACCAAGAACTTCCCGCATGACTTCCCAGTTGTCTTCGCCCCTTATCCTCAGTACGAGAAGGACGGGAAGGTGAACCCGGGAGGGGGCCTCGGCGATTATCTCTCCATTAACAAGAACAGCCCCCACAAGGAAGCGGCGATGAAATTCATGAACTGGTACCTGACCGACGGGGTCATGGAAATGGTGGCGGGAGGACGGATTCCCTCCAACCAGAAAATCGATTTCAACAAAATCTCCACCCTGCTGATCGGGGACGCCGAGAAATTAATCGACAAAGCCTCCCTGCAAGCGCTCCTGTCCGATAAACTGACCTATCCGTCCTCGAACCGCGTTCCCGCACCGGCAGAGCTTCGCGCCGTATACAAGGAAGAGATGGAGAAATACCTGTTCGGTGTCCAGCCGATCGACAAAACGCTCGAGATCATGAAAACACGGGGAGACGCCATCATCAAAAATGCTAAAAAATAATAGCAGAAGGCAGAAAGGACCAGCCCGGATTCGCAGCAGGCTGGTCCTTTCCTTTGACAGTGGGCCGGAGCCGGGAGGCTGGGGCTTCCAAGCCGAAAGAATTCTCCAGAAAGATGAAGGATGGCTCCATTTCCCGTAACCGGACCCGGACGTATAGTGAAGGGAAACCGAAAGGAGGCCTGCCGCCATGAAGCGGATTCACCAAGCGAAGCTGCACGAGAACCTTGCCGGCTATTTGTTTATTTTGCCCAACCTGGCCGGCTATTTGGTGTTCGTGCTGGTCCCAATTTTGTTCAGCCTGTATCTCGTCTTCCTGGATTGGGATTACTTAAAGGGCTTTTCCGGAATGGAGTGGGTGGGGCTGCAGAACTTCATCCGGATGGGGGACGACCCCAAGATCATCAAATCCTTGACCAACAACACCGTGTATACTATTCTTTCCGTCCCTTCCACCATGCTCATCGGTCTGCTGCTGGCCGTTGTCCTAAACCGGTACGTCTATTATAAGAATGCCCTGCGCACCATGATCTTCCTTCCTTACATAAGCAGCCTGGTGGCGGTTTCCGTCATCTGGAGCATTATGTACCAGGCCCAGAACGGGCCGGTCAATGCGGCTCTGAAGGCGCTCGGGGTGGCCCATCCTCCGGGCTGGTTGTCCAGTCCGAGCTCGGCTCTATACGCCATCATCATCATGGCGGTGTGGGCGACCGTCGGATACGCCATGGTCCTTTATCTCGCCGGTCTGCAGGGGATTCCGAAGGACCTTTATGAAGCGGCGGATATAGACGGGGCCTCGCCGATCCGCAAGCTGCTGCGGATTACCATACCGATGCTTACGCCGACGACCTTTTTTCTCGGGGTAACGCTTCTTATCGGTTCGTTCCAGGTATTTGGCCCCGTGGCCGTTATGACCCAGGGGGGACCGGTCGATTCCACCATGGTGCTGTCGTACCACATTTACCTCCTGGCTTTCCGCTATTACCAGATGGGGTATGCCGCCGCGTTGTCCTGGGTTCTCTTTGCCCTCATTTTCGCCATTACCCTTCTGCAGTGGAAAGCCCAAAGCCGCTGGCAGAATACTTATCTATAGGAAAGGAGAAGCTGCGCTGATGAAAGAGAATTTAGCGGAAACCCGCCATCTGGATAAACCTCGCCTTCATGCCGTTTCCCGTACGGCCGTGAAGCCGGCTGCCCGACCAATTACCGCCGTGCGCCGAAAGCGTTACGGGCTTGAAATCGGCCGCCTGATGATTACGGTTCTGCTGCTTGGCTTCTCCGTGCTTATGATCGTCCCTTTTCTGTGGATGGTTTCCACCTCCTTCAAGGTGAACGCGGATGTTTTCCGCTACCCCATTGACTGGATACCCGATACTTGGCACCTCGAGAACTACAGGCAGGTATGGACGGGGGCCAACCCTTTCTATGTCTATTACTGGAATTCGCTCAAAATCACCGGGTTGACCGTGGCCGGCAACCTGCTGACAAGCGCCATGGCCGGCTTCGCTTTTGCGAAGCTGAACTTTAAGGGACGCAGCTTTCTGTTCCTTCTATACCTGTCGACCCTTATGATCCCGGGGCAGGTCCTGCTTGTTCCGCGCTTTATCCTCTTCGACTGGCTTCATCTGCTCAACACTCATTATGCGCTTATCCTGCCCGGTCTGTTTACGGTACTGGGCACCTTCATGATGCGCCAGTTTTTCACCAGTCTCCCGGGGGAGCTATTGGAAGCGGCCCGGGTGGACGGAGCGGGCTACTGGCGCATGTTCTGGCAGATTGGCCTGCCGCTTACTAAGCCGGCTCTCGTCACCCTGATGATTCTTACGTTTACTTGGCACTGGAATGATTACGAGAGCCCGCTTATTTTCCTGCGCGACAAGGCGCTGTATACGATTCCTCTCGGCTTGACCAATTTCGTGGAGGAATATGGCACGAACTATGTTCTGCTTTTAGCCGCATCGGTATCCGCTCTTGTTCCCGTTCTGCTGGTTGTGCTGGCCGGACAGAAGTGGATAGTGGAGGGGATTGCCAATACCGGTTTAAAAGGATAACCGATTCTACAGGAGGAGGATGGCAATCAAAACCCATGGGGCAGGAAGATTATGGCTCTCCCTGTTGTGTGCGCTATGGCTGATCGGGGCGTTCCGGGGGACTCCGCACCCCCGGGCGTCCGCAGCCGACGGGTATGATGTCGGGGTCTTTTATTTCTCGGACTGGAATCCGACGTTTGGGGCATCGAATGTAAGAAGCACCGAAAGGCTGTACGACAGGCCCAATGACTGGTGGGGAGGGGTGAAGGATCATGTGACGGCTCCGGGGCCTTGGGGCTACGGGCCGTTTCCGGAGAGAGAACCGGTGCTCGGCTGGTACAATGACAGCGAGCAGGGCATTATGGACCAGCACATTCTTCAGGCTTCGAGCCGGGGAATCGACCATTTTGCCTTCTATTATTATTGGAAGGATCAAGGAGGAGGGGATCGGCCCGGACAGAATGTCTACAATTTTGTGCAATCGCCTCACAAGGATTTAATGAAATTCTACCTGTATGTCATAGCCGACGGAACGTGGCCGGCCTCGGATTGGAATTCGCTTATGGTCCCCAAGCTGATTTCGTTCATGAAAGACCCGTCTTACAAAAGGACACCGGACGGACGCCCCATTGTCGGCTTCTATGGGAATTTCGACGTTCGCCTCGGAGGAACCGAGCAGTGGAAGCAGGCCCTCCTGACATTAAGAAGTGAAGCCCAGAAAGCGGGGCTGCCCAACCCGCTGTTAATTGTAAACGGTTACCGGAACTTGGCCGAACAGTCCGCCAAAGGATACGACGGCTTCCTCCCGCTGAATCTGGCCGGAATCGGGCTCGAGGACAATGCCGGCATTCCGGAGGATTACACCACGTCCTACCCATCCGCCTGGAACGATTTCGTCTATGCCAGCTATCCGGCGGGTTCAGGCTTCGAGAACTATGAGAATTATTTATTCATTCCCGGAGGATTAAGCGGCTTCGATCCAAGGCCGTGGCGGGCTATCGGCTATGGGGACCACAACGGGGTGGAAACCTACAACTATTCGGAGCCTTCTCCGTCGAAATTCCGGGTTCAGGTCCAGAATGTAAAGAGCTATCTGGACACCCATCCGCGTTCGATGAACATGGCCACCTTCTATGCCTGGAACGAATTCGGGGAGGGAGGCGGAATCGAACCGACGACGATGTACGGCTACGGTTACTTGAATGCTTTGCAGGAAGTGTTCGGTCTGAGCAATGCCGCTTACCGGACCAAGGTCTCCGCCGGAGGATTGCCGGATCTGGATCCGCAGCTGAGGCTGGAGTTTGCCCCCGAGCACCCAACGTTTACAGATGGCCAGACTCTCAAGGTCAAAGGAACGGTGACAAACCTCTTCAGCAAGACGGTGGGCAAAGCCCAGCTCAGCTTGAATGCGGGGGGAGCGGCGATTCTTTCGTCCTCGGGCACCTTCCAGGAGGATGTGAAGCCGGGAGATAAGCGAACCGTGGAGTTTACGATTCGAACCCCCCAGGCTGCCGATTGGAGCAAGCTTCCGTTAACGGTCACGGCGAATTACTCGGTTAACGGCCGGACCGGCAGCCAATCCATGACGACCCATGCTGTACAGACCCCTGCTGTCTATGGGGTCATCGAGCCGGTCAACCGGCCGGTATTCGCGGGAGAGACCGTTCCGGTTAAGATCAGCATCCGGGATTACTCCTTGCAGGAAGCTTACGGGACTTACCAGGTCGGCTTGCCGGACGGCTGGAGCATGGTCGGCAAGGATCAGGGGTCATTTGCCCTCTCACCGTATGCGGGAGGGGTCGAAACCAACCGGAGGTTTACTCAAACGGTTAACGTGGTCGTGCCTCCCGATGTGGCGGACGGTACGGCTAATCTCAAGCTCGCGATAATGAAGGACGGTTCAACGGCTGAAACCGTTACCCCCGTGAAGGTAGGCAATTATGTACGGAACCCGAGTTTTGAAAGCGATTACGATAACGACGGACTCGCCAACTCCTGGCAGAAGGTGACCGGCAAGGAAACCGTTACCCGGTCCACCTACGCGATGGACGGAAGCTACTCGCAGCAGTTCGCGGGAGACGGCTACGGCAATGGCATCAGCCAAGAATGGTTTAAAGTTATCCCAGGCCAAACGTATATCGTGGAGGCGTGGGTGAAAGTGGACTCCGGTATGGTCAATATCGTGGAAGCAGAAGCGGACGCCGGCTTCCAAACGTTCCTCGGCTATAATCTGCAGCAGAAAGTAACGGCAGGAGACTGGCAGAAATTCACGCTGACGCTCACGGCCAAAGCGAACGCCGCCAACGCGAGCATCCGTTTCCTGACATGGGCGGACGGTCACACGGCTGCCTACGTCGACCGGGTGGTGTTTAAGCCGGCGCCCTAGGAATTCTTCCTCTCCGAACCGTTTCTATAGAAAGCAGGTGTCTTATCCGCAAAGGAAGTAAGACACACCCCGCAAGCTGGCTGCCGGCCCACCGGCAGCCTTTTTAAATTTGTATTGCCAACGGTTTCAGGAAAATATTACAATTCTCTGTAGCGAATGAATGCGGCTTGCCCGGTATTGGTTCGACTATTAGGTAAGAAAGGAGAAGAGGAAATGAAGAAGACAGCCCTCAAGCTGCTGATCATGACAATGCTGGTACCGCTTGCCCTCCCTTCCGTTACGTTAACCGCCGCGGGACAAAAACCGGTAAGCTCCGCAGACTTCCCGGACCTTAAGGATCTGGATGACGCAACGAAGGCCAAATTCGACGCTATGATTCAGGCCGGCGTATTTGATGGAGTGGCGGAGGGGAAGTTTGGTTTGCAGGAGGAAATGAACCGGGCTCAGATCGCCAAAGTCCTGTCCCTTATTATAGGGCTAAAGGTGGATTCCACGGTTAAGCAATCCACCTTTACCGATGTAAAAGCCGATGATCCTGCTAACGGCTGGGCTATCCCCTACATAGAAGCGGTCAAAAATGCCGGCATTACCAACGGCACCGGAGTGGGGACCTTCGACCCCGGCGGCAAGGTAACGAAAGAGCAGCTCGCCGCCTTCCTGATCCGGGCGCTGGGGCAGGAAGAACTAGCCAAGAAGGAGCCGGGGGTCGCAGATTCGACTGTCTCCGATTGGGCCAGAGGCTATGTGGCTCTAGCTTTGCAGCAGAAGCTGCTGGCATCGGCCGGCGACCGGAAATTCCATGGCCCGTCCCCCGCTACGAGAGAAACGCTGGTGCTGAGCTCCTTCGAAGCCCTGCAGAAATACGTTCCTCCCCAGTCTGATCTCTATGCCATTAAGAGTGTGGAGGCCATCGGGGCGAGAAAATTAGCCGTCCATCTGACAAAAGCGGGCAAAGGAACGCCTTTGTCCTTCCAGGTTTCGAAGAAGGGGGAAGGGCTCTCGGCCTCTGCTGTGGAGTGGACCGATCCGATGACCGCCGTTCTGACCATGAACCGGAAGTTCGGGGACGAGCTTTTTCAGGTTTCTTTATCGGGAGATGTTCCGCTTGCAACTGCAGGTAAGAGCAAGTTTGTCCAGACGGTCAAGGAAAAGATCGAAACCATACGGTTCCTTAATCCGTCGGAGTTTTTGCCGTTTGGCGAGGATACGGTCGTGGCCTTTGAAGCGCTCAATCAGTACAAGGAGGTCACGGACCTGACGGCGGAAGATTTCCGGGTCAAAATGACCGCCGGCACAGCCGAGCCGGTGGATGGCCGGCAGGCCTTCCTTCTTAAGCTTAAGAATGCCATGCCGAAGGAGAAGACCGAGATAACGGTTTCTATTCTTTCCCAAGACGGTGCCCAAGCTGTCAAAACCTTCCGGATCGGGCAAAGGCCCATCGCGTCCGCGGTTCAAGTGCTGGGACTGTATGAGGCTTCGGGGCAGCCTGCCGGTCAGCTTACCGGCGGAAGCACCGGCTCCCTGCGGTTCGGCCTTTTGGATCAGTACGGCAATCCTTACCTGAACACGGACCGCCTCGGCGAAACGGTTTCCGTTTCCACCACCAACTCCGTGCTGCAAGCCTCAAGGAGCTACTCTCCACTGGGAGAAGGCCGTTATTCTGTGCTGCTGAGTGCGGCTGGAGTCAACAAGCTGACCAAGGTGACGGTCACGGTATCCACCCCCGCGGGAGGGAAGGATTCGCTGGAGGTTGCCATCGTTCCCGATCCGAAAGCTCCAGAGGACGGAGGGATCTGGCTGCCTTTGCCTACTCCAATAAACAGCCCGACGCCTACTCCGACGCCAACATCAACATCAACACCGACGCCTACTCCGACACCAACATCGACACCGACGCCAACGCCAACCCCGACGACGGAGCCCACATCGCCCCCCGTCCAAGGACCGATTCTTAATGATGTCTCGATTGGCCCGCTTGCCGTAGGGGAAGCCGTCTACGCGACGAGCAGTGTGGACGGAGAGATCTTCCTGGTCGAAACGGGAGTCTGGAAAGACGGCATCACCTATGACGAATTGAATGCTGCGGTTCTGGCGGAGCACGCGGTGCGCTGGAATACCTTAGGCGGCCTGCCCAGCTATCGCAGCACAGAAGGGTTCCTGCCGGGCACCTTTAAGGTAGTGGCAGCGGATTCCCAAGGTAGTCTGTCCGTCTGGCTTTTCCATGTTCTTCTTAAAGAATGGGTGCCTCATGTCACTTACCTTAGAGAGAATACCGACACTCATCAAATCGAAGTAAAGACGGACACCGACGGAAAAGTCTATATGGTTCCCCTGACCGTTTATCGTTCCAATCTGGATCCAGACGGATTTCCCGATGCCGCCAAGCTCGATGAGCTGATCGCAGCCGGGAGCTCAGGTATAGGAAGAATAGACGTGACAGCCAATACGATGGGGTATATGCAGAAATCTCCCGTCATGAACGCCGGCTCCTACCAAATTTTCATAGTGGATGCTCAGGGGAATCTCTCCGCCACCACCGATATTATGCTTTCCTGATAGATTATGCTTTCCTGATAGGGACGAAGGTTATCCAGCCGCCTGCTGCGCAGGCGGTTCTTTGTTTTTCCAATGCCCGGAAAGGCCGTGCTTTCTTCTAATAATATTCGCAAACAGCCATTGACAAAGAAAGCCCTTTCAGACTATGATTTAAATGTATTCAAGCAAATATAAACATATTATTAATGCTAACAAACATGGAGGTGCAGGATGAGAAAAAGGTATGAAGAGGGTAGGAAGAAAGAGAAGAGGAACAGCAAAACAAAAAGGTGGGTACAAGCAACGGCGGGCATTGCCTTATTAAGCATGATGCCATTATTTCCGGGTGCGGCTATTGCCGAGAAGCCTCCTTTGCTGAGCAAGCGCTTTGATCTGACGGCTCAGGCGACCGAGGTCATCCGGGACAAGGCTCTGCATAACGGAACGGTTCTGCAATCCTTTGCGTTCGACAATGCCAACAGCCGGATTTATACGGTCCAGCTTATGGCGGGCGGGCTGCAGCTTCCGGGAGAGGCCGCACCGGTCAGCGGAGGAACAAGGGACGGGAACGGAGACATGGCCTTGACGGAGTTGGATGCCGAAGGAAATGAAACCGGGTACATGTACCTCAAAGGCTTCGGTCACGGCGTTCAGATCGGGGTGGAAACGGTCGGGGATACGTCTTATCTGTGGACGGAAACCGATTCGGTTAAAGAAGGAAGCAGCGGCTGGGGAACCCAGCTTGCCCGGTTCAAGTTCGAGAACGGGAAAGTTCTGACTCCCGCCTCTCCCGAGCTGGAGAAGTTTAAACTGATGGAAGGGATCGACCGTACGACGGTTAATATCGATCCCACTAATAACCTGCTCACGATGCGCTACCGCAAGGACGGATCCTTCCGCTACGGCGTTTATGACCTGGAAGCGGTGAAGCGCAGGGAATTCCAGCCGATCGCCGATGTGGCCCAGCCGACGGTAGGCACCTTCCAGGGCTTTGTTTCGTACGGCGGCTTCCTGTATCTGCTGGAGGGGAACTCCTTCGGTTCCGGGGGATCGACCGCTCCGGTGGGCAACACCTATATTACGACCGTCAACCTGCAAACCGGTGAGGTAGAGGACAAGCAGTTGGTTTCAGCAGGAGCGGACGTGACCTTCCGCGAGCCGGAAGGCATGGCCATCCGGCTTCCGGATGCCAAGCATGGCCAGAAGGCCGAGCTCTGCCTGGGCTTTGCCTCCGACTTTACGCCTCACCGCTTGGCCAATATCTTTGCCTTTGACCAGCTGCTGCCCGATCAGGCGCTGGATAACCGGAGAAGCGGGCAGCCGTCTGCGGAGTAACCGAGAGGTTGCTCATTAGAGCAAACCCTCATCTCGATGTTCATTTGTGCGCGTTTTACAAGCCTGGAGGGACGATGGTTCCTTCAGGCTTTTTCTGCCTGTCCCGCAGTGGATTGTATAGGGGAGGGGGGGTATGATAAACTAAAAAGAAAAAGGAGCCATTTCCATGGAGGATGCCATTCAACCGGGCGCGACGCCGGGTCATGACGCTTGTACAGCCGACGAACGCAAAAGCCATCATTCCGATAAAACCAAAAGCAACCTCATCAACCGCCTAAACCGAATAGAAGGACAGGTCCGCGGACTAAAGGGATTGATTGAACGGGACGTTTACTGCGACGATGTCCTCAATCAGATCTCATCCGTACAATCCGCGTTGAACGGGGTGGGGAAGCTGCTGCTCGAACATCATATGAAGAGCTGCGTGCTTGAGCGGATCCAGGACGGGGAGAACGAAGTGATCGACGAGCTGCTGACGACCATCAACAAGCTTATGAAATGAACAGGTTTGCGGAGGATTCGAGGGAATCCTCTTTTTTTCGTTTGAAGATCGGGCAATTGGGTAAAGTATACTGTGGCCGGCCTTCCCTATAGGGTAGGCAGGTACCCTAAGTTCTAATCGAGGAGGTTCTACCATGAACATGACTCAGCAGCAAGTTAAGCAATGTATCGAAGAGTGCCTTAAGTGTATGCAAGCGTGCAATCATTGCTATGATGCCTGTTTGAACGAAGAGCATATAGGGATGATGAAGGAGTGCATCCGGCTGGACCGGGAGTGTGCGGACATCTGCGCTTATGCGGCACAAGCCATGTCCCGTAACAGCCCGTTTGCCAAGGAGATATGCCGGCTCTGCGCCGACATTTGCGAAGCATGCGGGAACGAATGCAAGAAGCATCAGCATGAGCATTGCCAACGCTGTGCCGAAGCCTGCTTCCAATGTGCCGAGGCTTGCCAGGCGATGGCTGCTTAAGGGGCTGGCCGCCGGGAAGAAGAAGTCCATAGACGTTCCCGAACGATCCCTTTCTCTTGAGGGGATCGTTTTGTCGTGCCGGCATTTTCAGAGGACACGGCTCGGAGCCCTTCCGATATGATATAATGAACGGCGTCCGGTCACATCACCTAGACCGAAATAGGGACGAGAGGAAGCGAATCCGGTGCCGGTTAATCTCGGATATTTTTTATTTTTCTATGTATTCATTTATATGAGCAATGCGGTATATGGAACGTTCATTCCGCTTTATTTCCAGGACGTCGGGTTTACGCAGTCGCAGATTGGAACCCTGCTCAGCTTGGGGCCGCTCGTGGCCGTTCTCGCCCAGCCGGTTTGGGGAACGTTCAGCGACCGGGCCCGGACGAAGAATGGGATTCTTCTTCTTCTCATAGGGGGCACCACTGTGTCGGTGCTGCTTTATCCGCTATCGGACCAATTCGCCTATTTACTGGTTATGATCTCCCTGTTCACGTTCTTTCAAACCTCCATTTTTGCCGTCGGCGATGCCATTACCTTGGAGGCGCTGGACCGGAGAAAATCGGGTAATTTCAGCCATATCCGATTAGGAGGAACGGTGGGCTTTGCCATTATGTCCATCCTCTTCGGCTTGATAGCGAGCAAGCATATCGATCTTCTGTTTGTCGTATATGCCGGGCTGCTGGTGATCAGCTTCCTGCTCGTCACCCGGTTTCCCCGGATCGAAGGGCACCAATCCCAGGGGCGGACCATGCGCATCTGGGTGCTGCTCCGGAACCGTCGTCTAATGCTTTATCTGACGTTTAATTTTCTTATTCAAATTTCTCTCGGATATTATTATTCGTTCTTTCCTCTTTACTTTAAGGAAATGGGCGGCGCGCCATCCTGGCTGGGCTGGTCTATGGTCATTTCTTCCTTAAGCGAGGTTCCGTTTCTTCTGCTGTCCCGCCGGATTTTCGCCCGCATTCCGGTGCCGTTCATTCTTCTGGGAGCCGGCGCGGCCGCGGCCCTTCGCTGGTACTTCTTCTCGGTCATCGGTAATCCTTACTGGACGCTGCCGGTACAGGTTCTGCACGGAGCGATTTTCATCGTGCTTTCGGTCACCATGGCCACCGTCATCAACCGGGAGGTGCCGAACGAGCTTAAGGCGAGCGGACAGACGCTGAACGGGCTGCTCAGTCTGGGGGCGGCCCGGATCATCGGGAGCTTCAGCGGGGGGCTGGCCAGCGAGGCGTTCGGCATGAGACGGGTTTTCTCGTTTCATTTCGGTCTGTCGCTTCTCTGCGTGGCCGGCTTCGCGGTTCTTTTTCTCTTGCAGCACAGGAGGGAACAATCCACGGCTGAAACCGGCACGCTCTAATAGGCCGGGACGTTGGAAGTAAAGGGGGAGGCCGGTTCACCAAATTGTCACATCTGATAGGAAAAAGAAGCCTTAAGCCGCTGACGGCTTTAGGCTTTTTTTGTCATGATAGAAAGCAGAGAGATAATCATACATAGGAGGAGCTACGGATGAGTGAATGGGTGAAAGCCATGATGCTGGGAATGGTGGAAGGAATGACGGAATTTCTTCCGGTGTCCTCCACCGGACATTTGATTCTGGCCGGCGACCTGCTGAACTTTCAGGGAGACGGAGCGCACACCTTTGAAGTGGTCATTCAGCTTGGGGCTGTCCTGGCGGTATTGCTGCTTTATTGGAAGAGATATTGGGCCATTGCGGCGGATTTGATCCGGTTCCGTTTTCCTAAGGACCGATTGAATGCCATTCATATGGTGCTGGCCATGATTCCGGCGCTAGTGGTTTATTTGTTGTTTAAGGACCTTATCAAGACGAAGCTGTTTGGACCCGGGCCGGTGCTTTGGGCATTGATTCTGGGCGGTCTGCTTCTTCTCGTTTCCGTCAAAATCAGGAGAAAGCGAACGGCCGAAACGTCCGACGATCTGTCCTACGGACAAGCCTTGGGGATCGGCCTGTTTCAGTGCCTGGCTCTCTGGCCCGGATTTTCCCGCTCCGGTTCGACCATCTCCGGGGGGATGCTGCTTGGCACCAGCCAGAAGGCCGCTGCGGATTTCACGTTTATCATCTCGGTTCCCGTCATGCTCGGAGCCACGGTTCTGGATATGTACGCGAGCCGCGATCAGCTGTCTTCGGGGGATCTCGGTCTGTTTCTTGTCGGTTTTCTGGCGGCCTTTGCGGTGGGAATGGTCATTGTGACCGCCTTTCTGAAGCTGATCAAGAAGCTGGACCTGTCCTGGTTTGCGTACTACCGTTTCGCCTTGGCGGGCTTGTTCTACTTCTTCGTCATGCGGTGAGTTTGTTCACAATCCCTTCCTTATTGGTGTGACGGCAATCACACTTCCGGCGGCTTTTTCTCCTTATACTTGAACTATAACAAGGAAGAGAAAATACAAGGTAGAGAAAGAGGGTAACCCGCCATGCTGAAACCCGAAACGATTCGTATCATTCAATCCACTGTCCCTGTTCTGGAAGTTTACGGTAACGCCATTACCAAACGGTTCTATGAGAGAATGTTTGCCGAGCATCCCGAGCTGCTGAATATCTTCAACCACGCCAATCAGAAGCAGGGGAGGCAGCAGCAGGCTTTGGCGAATGCCGTGTATGCGGCCGCCAAGCACATCGACCGTCTGGAGGCGATCCTGCCGGCGGTTAAACAGATTGCGCATAAGCACCGCAGCCTTGGCGTCAAGCCGGAGCATTATCCCATCGTGGGCCGTCATCTTCTGGCCGCTATTAAAGAAGTGCTGGGGGAAGCGGCCACCGACGAGATCATAGCCGCCTGGGGCGAAGCCTATGGCATGATCGCCGAAGCCTTTATCGGGGTGGAGCAGAAGATGTATGAGGAGTCGGTTCATCAGCCGGGGGGCTGGGAAGGCTTCCGTTCCTTCCGTGTAGTCAAGAAGGTGAAGGAAAGCCAGCCCATTACTTCCTTCTATCTGGTCCCGGCCGACGGCGGGGGCCCGGCCTCTTTCCTGCCGGGCCAATACATCAGCGTGCGGGTTCAGATTCCGGGAAGCCCGTATACCCACATCCGCCAGTACAGCCTGTCGGATTCGCCGGGCAAGCCGTATTACCGCATTTCGGTCAAGAAAGAAGAGGGAGAGGGAAACCGCCCGGACGGTCAAGTTTCGGTTTACCTGCATGATCAGATCCAGGAAGGAGATACCTTGGACCTGAGCGCTCCGGCCGGAGAATTTGTTCTTGAGAAGGAAGGCGAGAAGCCCGTGGTGCTGATCAGCGGCGGGGTCGGCCTCACCCCCATGATGTCGATGCTTAATTCGCTCGTGGAGTCCAATCCCGGCCGGAAGGTAACCTTTCTTCACGCGGCACGGAGCGGGGAACACCATGCGTTCCGTCAGGCTGTGCTCGAAACGGCCGCGGCTCATCCCCAAGTATCGGCTTACTGGTGCTACAGTGAGCCGACGGACGAGGACAGGGATTCCCGCTCCTTCCATAAGGACGGCTACGTGGAGCTGGATTGGCTGAAGGCCGTTGTGCCGGCGAAAGAAGCATCTTTTTACGTTTGCGGACCCGTTCCCTTCCTGCAAAATGTGTACGCCCAGCTTAAGGAATGGGGAGTGGCCGACCAGGATCTGCATTATGAATTCTTCGGTCCGGCCGCAAGCCTGGAAGCGCCTCAGAACGTCGAGGTATAGGTTGTGATGATTCAGAAGCCCATGGAGCTCCCATGGGCTTCTTTCTGTTGAGGGAAGGGAGAGGTTACTCCAGCTGCGCAGCGGACTTCCCGGCCGACTGCGCCCGAAGCAGGCGGTTGACCGTTTCCCGGCGAAGCCCGATTAGCTGGCCGATTTCCTCTTGGGTCAGAATATCGGTCAAGGCGCCGGCCGGGATATAGGAGGAGAACCAGCTCTGCAGCTTGCGCAGCTTGTCGGCCGGAGCCACTTCCGTCAGCTGGTCGATCCGCTGCTGCATCATCCGAAGCTTCTGCTGTAGCAGAAGCGCGATTTCCCGGCATTGGCCGGCGTCCTCCTTCAGATTCCGGTACCATTGCTCCGTGTCGAGAGCTTCAATTTCGCAGGTAACGAGGGCGGACGCGGTTCCGTAGCAAGAGCTCGGACTGATAAGCGAATGATGGGGGATCACTTCTCCCGGAACGATAATGTTTACCAGGGTGGGGGTTCCGTCTTCGTGGAGACGGGTGATTTTGAGCATCCCGCTGACGAGCCGGTAGAGCGGGCTCTCCTCCCCTTGGCGAAAAAGAATTTCCCCTTTGTGCAGAATCACACGGAACCAATCTCCTTTCTTGTTGAGTCGCTTTTTCTATTATACCAAAGCAAAGGGGGGCAGGCTTCTCCCGGGACGGGGAGACGTCCCCGCCCCAAGTCCAGTCGCTATACCGCCTCCGGCCGGTTCAGGAAATTCCTTCCATGCCCTATAGTGGAATCAAACCATAAGGGGAAAGGATGGGAGGTAAGATGAAGCAGGAGCCGATCAGCAATACAATGCCTTCGGGACAGGGAAGGCAAGCTTGGATAGAGGGATGGTGGAGAGAGGAAAAGCTTCTAATCGTGGCAGGTCTCTTGGGCTTTATCCTCGCCGGCTTGTGCGCCATTTGGGTCCTGCTATTCGGAGGCGAGGTCGCCCCCGGGGGAAACGTATCGAAGGCGGTCTCCTTTAATGCGGCGTTAGGGTTATTCCTTTTGTCCACCGCCATGATCTTGCCGTTCTCTCCGTTGGGCCGGCGCAGCAAGCAGGGATTCCGGCTCGTTTACACAGCCTTGGCGCTTTATTCTTATGGAGCGGAGACCATTCAGAATGTGCGCGGGGTCAATCCCCGGTTCGTCCGGGACGGTTCCGGGTGGGACCAGGCGGTAGGGGCCGGTTTCGCCTTGGTGGCCATGCTGCTTGTGGTGTTTTATGTGGCTCTGGCCATTTCATATTTCCGCCGGAAGGCGTTCCGCAAGGGAGTAGGGATGATATTGGCCATCCGCTATGCCATGGCGGCCGTCATACTCTCCTTTGCCGCGGGAATCTGGATTTCCGTTAATCAGGGACGTTATACGGGAGAGCAGGGAAACATCATTTGGCTGCATGGCCTCGGCTTCCATGCCCTTCAGGCTCTGCCTTTTGCCGCGTGGCTGGCGGGACGGGTGCGGGAACCCTTCCGGACATCAGGCAAATGGATTCATTTGGCCGGCATCACTTACCTTCTTGGCCTGGATTTAATCGCGGTTCAAACCATAAACGGCGCTCCGGTTTTGGAATGGTCGGCCTTTCCTCTCGCTGCTTGTGTGTGCTTTGCCGTTTCCCTTGGAATCGGTGCTCTTCTGCTGGTTAAAGCGTACCGGACAAACGGAGCTGCCCGGGCGGCTTGATTGCCCTAACGCCGGGGAAATACGGAAGTCCTTAAGGGGGAAGATAACTGGTGGGGAAGCCGAACGGACCCAATACCCTGGGTGCCGATGCGGGCGGGGGATACAGGACGGGTCGCTCTCTCCCTAAAAAGCGTCAACGACAAGGGCCGCGGCTAAATGCCGCGGCCCTTGTGACGTCGTTCCAGCGAAACCGCCAGAGTCTTGTATAGAAGAAAATCAATTACCCGTTGGAGAGCTTATCTTCGCGTGTCCTCGGATATAGAAGGACAAACCCGATAAAGAATATAGCACAGAGCAAGGCTAGAAAGCCGTAGCCGCCGAAGATCTCGTAACGGATGGACAGGTAGCCGAAGCCGAGGCCGGCCAGGGCGCTCCATCCATTCTGTCCGAGCGACTGGAAAGAATCGATGGTAGCGCGCATAGGGGACGGGATGCGGTGGTGAAGGTAACCGGCCGCGATGGGCTCCATCAGCCCGGCGGCGAAGCAGACAGCGGCCATGGCGGCGAGTCCCCCCAGGCTGCGGCTGACGGCCATGGCGGCAAAGCCCGCCGCCCCCGCGGCGAGAATGATGGCAATAAGCCGGCCGGCGCCGTACCGGTCCTTCAGCCAGGAAGCGGCCAGACTGCCCGGCAGCTGAATGAGCATGATGGCCGACGACAGGACGCCGAAGGCGTAGACGGGGAAGTGGAGCCGATCCGCATAAAGCTGCCAAAATTCATAAATATAGACCAGGGACGCTCCGGTCACCATTCCGCTCAGCATAACAAGACACACCCGGGGGTGAAGTCGGAAGAAACGAAGCGGCTCGGTCAAGTAAGAGCGCAGGGGCGGCCTGGCCTCTGCCTCGTCAGCCGCCTCATCACGGGAGCCGGGAGCCGGCTCGATCAGAAGAAGCGTGAACGTCAAGGCGATTATCGTGCTGGCGAGAGAAACCCAATAATTGAGGCTCAAGCCGTAGCGCCCCGCCAGCAAGCTCCCTGTCAAGGCGGCGGTCACCGCCCCGACGAAATCGCAGGCGTTCAAACGGCCTAGATGCTTCTCGAAGGAGGAAGCTCGGCCGAGCCGAACCAGCGTATCGTAAAGAAGCGCGTTCTCGGACCCGCTTCTGGCCGAATGGCCGATTCCCGCTATTATCACCACAAGGGCGAAGGAACTGAATCCGGATGCCGGGATCAGCAGCGCAAACTCCAGAGAGGCGAGAAGAGCGCCCGCGACCAGCATTCGTTGACGTCCCCAACGGTCGGCCATGATTCCGGTCGGCACTTCCAGAACAATAATCGTAACGGCATACAGGATTTCCGTGTAAACCACCAGGGGAATAGTCATCCCCCGCTGTTCCCAATACAGGCGTTCGATCACATAAGCCGGAATCAGGCTCGAAAAAAAACGGATGATATACAGCTTCCACACATTTGCCGATAGTTTCAAAAGGCAAGCTCCTTTCCTGCTTCGGATGTCCGGTGATAAGCGGATCCGTAAGCAGGGGGAGCCCGGGCGGAAGCCGGGACATCGGCTTAGCTGGGAGGACGGGCGTAACCATTCATAACGAGGGACTCCTTTCGGTTGTATAGGTTTGTATTCCCATCATAGAGGGGCGGAATCGGGACGTCAACGCTGGCGGAAAATTTTTATTGACCATTTTATAACCATTGGTTATTATATTTACAACGGTTAGTTTACAGTGGTTAGTTAAAAAAAGGAAGTCTAAGAACCTATGCTTCCCCATACAGAGAAGAAGGAGTCGTTACGCCATGGCCGGTCTTAAAGAAAAAAGAGCCGAGGAAACCCGAAAAGCCATTCTCACCGCGGCGGGAAAACTGTTCAAGGATAAGGGCTTCAGCCAAATCTCCATGAGGGAGATCGCCAAAGAGGCGGGCTGCTCCCACACGACCATCTACTTGTATTTCAAGGATAAGGAAGCACTGCTTCACCACTTGTCCGGGCCGCCCCTGGAAAAGCTGCACGAGCAGATGCAAGCGATCGTCTCCGGGGGGGAAGAGGCGGAGGGCGGCCGGCTGAAACAGATGTTCCGCGCGGCGGTGCAATTCAGCTTGGAGAACCGGTCGACCTACTCTATCCTGTTGGGAACGAACGCTACACGGGTGGATACCGAGTCTCCCGGCTCGGAGCTGAATCGGCTGCGCCTGGGTCTTTTTCAGTTAATGAAGCAGGAGCTTGGAAGGACGTTGGAGCTTCCGGATGGGGAAAGGCTTCTGGCGTTCGGCCGGATCTACTACTACCAGCTTCTCGGGGTATCGGGAACCTATTCCGAGTCGGAGGAGAGGACGGAAAGCCTCATGGAACGGCTGTCGGCCACCTTCGATCAAGCGGTGGACGTTCTGCTCGCAGGCTTCCGGGCCCAGCTTTCTAATACGAATGGGAGGGACTAAGAATGAAAATAGAAGCAATCGGAGATAAGGTTTGGAGCCTGCGGGCTTGGCTGATCATTCCCGTGACGGTATGGATAACGGAGGATGAGGAAGGGCTGACCCTGATTGATGCGGGGATCCCGTCGATGGCGGACGGCATTCTGAAGTTTATTGAACAAAGAGGGGTTCCCTTGAAGCGGATTCTTCTGACCCACGGGCATTCCGATCATGTGGGGGCGATTCCCAAAATACTCGCCGTGCACCCCGTTCCCGTCTATGTTCATCCAATCGAGATCCCTTTCATGGAAGGAAGAGAGCCTTATCCGGGACGCAAAAAAGCTGTAGCCTTCACGGCACCCGGCCTGATTCGTCCGCTCGAGACGGACGGAAGCCGTCTCCTTCCGGTCTCTGGCCTGCAGCCGTATCATACCCCCGGGCATTCACCCGGTCATACCGCCTTCCATATTCCGGGTTCCGGTATTCTTCTGGCCGGGGATATGTTCTGGTCGAGGAGAGGCAAGCTCCGGAAGCCGATGTTCACAGCGAATATGCAGCAGGCAATGGAAAGCAGCCGGCTCGTGGATGAGCTGATGCCTACCCACCTTGAGGTGTGCCACGGGAAGCCGGTCCGGAATGCCGCGGGGCAAGTGGAAGCCCTAAGGGCAAGCGTGCTTCCGAAGGAAGACTCCTCTCATGCGGCTAACCATCGCCCGTAAGGCACCGCCGCTTCAACTACGGACAATAGCATCCCGTTTCGGGGTGTTTTTGTTTTTTTGGAAAGAGAGATCGCCAAGGGGCTGGAATTTTCTGTATCGGTTGTAGTAAGCTTTACGGTAATCCCAAAGGAAGAGGAGCAGCTTTCATGTGCCGGAATATCAAACCGCTTTTTAACTTTGAGCCCCCCGCCACCGAGGAAGAAATCCAGGGGGCGTCCCTGCAGTTTGTCCGAAAAATTTCGGGCTTTCCGAAGCCTTCTCAGGCTAACGAAGCCGCCTTCGCAAAAGCGGTCGATGAAGTAGCGGAGGCAGCCCGGCGTTTGCTGGATTCGCTCGTCAGCCAGGCTGCACCCAAGAGCCGCGAGGTGGAGGCCGAGCGGGCCCGTCTGCGCAATGCCAAGCGTTTCGGACCCGCCAAAGAGGGCTGAACGGCCCGGGACGCGTTTCTTAAGCAGGAACTAGTCTTTCGGAACAGCCTTCAGCCGCTGATCGCCCGGTTGGCTTCCAGGATGCGTTCCGCCGTGGCCTCGACCAAGGGAACAGAGGCGAGCACCTCTCGGGAACGGGAGATAATAGAAGACCGGTCCGGAAGGCCAAGGTCCGTCAGGAACGCTTGAAAAGCCGGGAGATGAGCCGGGATCAGCGCGGGAGAATCGGCTAACAGGATTTTATGGCAGCGGGCAAAGGTCGCCCCGATCCAGAAGACCGCCTCCCGATGTTGGCCTGAGTGAACCAGCTCCCGGCTGCCGTCGATGGCGACCGCCCGAGCCTCGGGCGTGATATCGGCGCTGAAGGGGAACCGCGTGCGGGAGACGGCTGCGGCCGCGTCAAAGGAGCGGGAGAGCGCTTCCATGTGAGTGGAGGCTTGGTGGGGTGTCCAAGCTTCACAGCCAAGAAGCTTAAGAAGCTCCGGGTATACCGCCTCCAGCCCATATTCCCGAAGCACGGCGTTTGCCGCCGGGTAGCGCAGCCGGACAGTCGGATTCCGCAGGGCGGCGGCCAGAAGAACATGCGTCGTTATTCCGGCGGGAAAAAGCCAAGAATTGACCAGGTCGGGAAGGGAGGCGTCGGGGTCGAGACCTTGTACCCCGGTTCGGATTTTATTCAAGGCTTGGAGGCAGCGCTGCCGGACCCAATGGCGATCGGCAAACTGCCGGGAAACGTCCCGTTGAAGCTCCTTCAGCCTACCGGAAGGATCGGCTATTACGGTATCCCTGCGGAAACCGCCGGCTAGGTGGTAATCGGCGAGAACCGACTCCGCCGAAGCGAGCCGGTTGAGGGGAAGATGAGTCACCTCTAGCAAGACTCCCTGGTAAAGAAATTTGCCGAGCTTGCCGGGAGGCTCTTCCCGGGAGGTGACCACCATAATGTCCACATCCGAGGCGGGTGGCAGATCAGCGTCCTCCGTGAGATCGACGGTCGAACCGCTCAGGTAGGCCCCGACAAACTCCTCGTGCGGTGCGGCGGCTTCTTTAACCCATTCCGATGCCGTACGGCGTGCCTCTTTAACCTTCATTCGAGAGCCTCCTCGTGTGAATGTAATTTGTAGGGAAAGGATGTGCTTTCTTTGGTTTCTTTTTTATTTGTTGTCGGAATCCTTCAAGTCCTATTCGGCTTGATTATGGGGGTACGGGCTGCCACAGAGCATGACTTTCATCTGCTGCCCGTTCTCGGCTGGTGGATCGGGGGAGTGACGAGCGGAGCCGTTTTCTTTGCCTTGGGCTTTATCCTGGATTCGGTTAGAAGCACAGAGGGCTATGCTTATCAGCTCCTGAGAAATTACAACCGGGATAACCCGGCGCCTGCCGAAGCCCAGAGACCGCTTGGCAATTCGAAGAGCAGCTTGAGCAAGCTTAGCTCGTACCGTATGGGGACGCTGGAGAAGAACGGAGAATCGACGTCTGAATAATAACTCGGAGGCTGCGGGTGATGGATTATCCGTTCCTGACCTCAGGCAAACAGCCCGAAAAAGACCCGAATCAGCCATATCCCCAAGGCGATCCATAAGAGGATAAACAGGGCGCCGGTAAACCAGTTTACCGGTTTGCGTTGTTGGCTTCGTTCTTCGGCAACCCGGCGGTACTCCTCGATAATGGGCCGGGGAATGAGGCGAAGGGCGAGGGCCACACCGAGCGGAACGAGAATGAGGTCGTCCACATAACCGAGAACAGGTATAAAGTCCGGAATAAGATCGATGGGGCTGAAAGCATAGGCGGCTACGCATACAGCGGCCAGTTTGCCGTACCAGGGAACGCGAGGGTCCCGGCAGGCGAGATAAAGCACATACAAGTTCCGTTTGAGGGCCTTGGCCCATTGTTTCAACTTGGCTAGATAGGAATTAGACAACGCTTTCAACCTCCTTCCCTATCCCTGAAAGGGGTCCTGTTCGGGTATAACAAGGGCCCTCTTTTTTTACCTTACCAGATCAGAAGGACAAAAAGAAGAGACTTCACAAAGTCAGAAGGAGAGGGTGAAACATGAAGCCAGAGCGGTCTCTTCCCCGAGCCGGGAACGGAAGCCCAAGGTTCCCGGAGACGGCTGTAGCCGGTTTTATGGACGAATTGGAGAAGGAAGGGCTTGAGCTTCACAGCTTTATGCTTGTCCGGCGCGGTTGTGTGGTGGCCGAGCATTGGTGGGCTCCTTACGCCCCGGAGCTTCCACATATGCTGTTTTCCTTAAGCAAAAGCTTCACCTCGGCCGCGGTTGGCCTGGCCGCAGCAGAAGGACGGCTGTCTCTGCAGGATAAAGTCGTGACTTTTTTCCCCGGACTGGCACCGCTTAATCCTCCGGATCATCTCCAGAAGATGACCGTTCGTGATTTGATGATCATGGGAACCGGGCATGCCCGGGACACTATGGAAGCGTTAAATGAGAAGCCCAAAGAAGATTGGGTAAAAGCCTTTCTGGCTCTTCCCGTCGAGCACCCTCCCGGAACCCGCTTTGTTTACAACAGCGGGGCTTCCTATATGCTGTCTGCCATCGTACAGGAAGTAACCGGGCTTACCCTTCTCGCTTATCTGCAGCTTCGGCTTTTGGAACCGCTAGGGATTGGCGGGGCCGAATGGGAATCCTGCCCGATGGGCAGAAACTTCGGAGGATGGGGGCTTAGCCTTCGGACCGAAGATATCGCCAAGTTTGGGCAGCTGCTTCTTCAGAGAGGCATGTGGGAAGGGAAGCGAATCCTGCCCGAGGGCTGGATGAAGGAAGCGGTGACCAAGCAGATCGAGAACGGAAGCGGTGCCGACAACGATTGGTCGCAAGGGTACGGCTACCAATTCTGGATGTGCCGGAACGGGGCGTTCCGGGGGGATGGCGCGTTCGGCCAATTCTGTGTCGTGATGCCGGAGGAGGAAGCGGTACTCGCCGTAACAGCCGGAACCGGCCGCATGCAGGATGTCCTTAAGGCCGTGTGGTCCCATCTTCTTCCTCCGCTTCGGGGCCAGGAACCCGCTGCTTCTCTTTCAGAAGGGAACGCGTCCAAAGCTTGGCGTCTGGATCCTCCTAAACAGACATCCCGTTCGGTCCGCGAAAGCCTGGTTTCAGACTTGTCCTATCGTCTGGAGCCCAATGTCCATCGATTGACCGGGATCCGTTTCCAGTTCCGCCCGGATTCCGCCGAGCTCGTTATCCAGACGCAGGAACGGGGGGAGCTCACCATCCTTCTTGGCCGGGAACATTGGCTCGAAAGCTTTGCTTCTGTCATTCGGGACCGTAAGGACCGGGTAATGGGCAGTTTCACTTGGCTGTCGGAAGATACCCAGGAGACTACTCTCCGTTTGACGGAAACTCCTTTTTGCTTTACGTTGAAAAACCAGTTTGCCGGTGATCAGCTAAGGATGGAAATCCGCCCTCAAGTAAGCTTTGGCGGGGAAGAGCCGGTAGTCATTACCGGTCATCGGACGGATAGCAGCCCGCTTCATTTAGGTAAATGATTCCGCCGGTAGGCGCCAGGCGTTTCCTTAACGAGGGAACGGAAGAGCCGGTGAAAGTGAGGCAGGCTTGCAAAGCCGCATGTTTCCGCGATGCGGTCGACGCTGGCGTCTGTCGTAAGAAGCAGGTCTTTGGCAAGAGCGATCCGCTTCGCATGAACGTAATCGGTGACCGTTAACCCGGTCAATTGCTTAAAGACGCGGGAGAAATGAGCCGCCGAAACCGGTACCCGGCCGGCAAGCAGAGACAGGCTGATGCCGGGATCCTCATAGTGGCCGTCCAGGTAGGAAAGCGTATCCCGCATCCAAGGCGGCCCGACCAGAATGCCGGCGTTCCGCTCGGAAGCGGCGGCCGCAAGGTGCCGGGACAGCTGGAGAAAGAGGGTTTGGAGAATCAGGCTTGCCGCCTGCCGGTACCCGGCCTTTTGGCCGGTGAACTCGGCTTCCATGCCGGAAAGCTCTTCTTCAAGACAAGCTTGAAGGTTCTCCGGAAGAGGATGCTTGTATCTTCCGTTTCGCCGGGCTTCTTCGAACAGCCTTTGGCCGGAATGCTCGTCCCCATGCGGGCTCGGAGGAATAAGGAAGGGCGAGAAGAAGAGCGCGGTGGAGGTGACCGGCTCGTCTTCGTCCGGCTGCGCCCGGTGAACGGTATTGCCCGGAATGACGAACAGATCCCCGGCCTCCATGGTATAGAAGGTTTGATTGATGAAGAACATTCCCTTTCCGCCGTGTACATAGACGAGCTCATAGCGGTCGTGAAGATGCTCCGGCAGCTCATTCTGCGGGAGCTTTCGGTCTTTGTAGGTGAGGCTGAGGGGAAACATCGGGTCGTCAAAGAACGGTTTGCGGATCGGCTGGATCATGGAGGTCCTCCTGGCATCAAGTGCTTTCAGAATATCAAAATCGGGTAGGTTTTCGCAAGAATCGGTCATTCTATGCTGAATTGAATCCTGGTACAATGTCGCTAATCAATGAAGAAAGCAATAGATAACGCTTACGTGGAGAAGCAAGCAAACGGAGGGATCGGAATGAAAGGAATTGTCTGCGAGGAAGTGGGAAGTTTCGTGATGGTGGATCAATTGCCGGACCCTGAGCCGCAGCCGGGGATGGCGGTGGTGGCCATCCGAAGAATCGGCATATGCGGGACGGACTATCACGCTCATCAAGGCAACCAGCCTTTTTTCACTTACCCGAGAATTCTTGGGCATGAGCTGGCGGGCATTATCGAACAGATCGGGGACAATGTCGAAGGGTTAAAGGAAGGAGACCCTGTCAGTGTCATTCCATACCTGCACTGCGGCCATTGCATCGCCTGCCGGAGAGGACGGACGAACTGCTGTGTCGAGATGAAAGTGCTTGGGGTGCATGTTGACGGAGGCATGAGAGAACGGATATCGGTTCCCGTCACTCATCTCATTCCGGCGAACGGACTCGCGTTGGACGAGGCCGCCCTGGTCGAGCCGCTTGCCATAGGGGCACATGCCGTCCGGCGCTCCGGACTCCGGGAAGGCCAGACCGCACTCGTGATCGGAGGAGGTCCGATCGGGCTCGGTGTCATGGCCTTTGCGAAGAAGACCGGGGCGAAGGTTATCGCCATGGATATTAACGAAGAACGGCTGGCCGTCAGCCGGAAATGGGCCGGCGTCGATCATACGGTCGTGGCCGGAGACGAGGCGCTTTCCCAGCTTCTTTCTTTAACGAACGGGGATTTGCCGGAGGTCGTGTTTGACGCTACGGGGAATGCCCGCTCGATGATGAATGCTTTTGCCTTCACCTCTCACGGGGGAACACTGGTTTACGTAGGTTTGGTAAAAGCCGATATCACGTTCCATGATCCGGAATTCCATAAGCGGGAGCTTACGCTAATGGGCAGCCGGAATGCGACGAGAGCAGACTTCGAGTATGTCCTTGAAGCCATTCGGAGCAAAGCCATTGATGCCAACGGTTATATCACTCACCGTTCTTCTTTCGACGGGATGATCGAGCATTTTGCCGGCTGGCTCAAGCCGGAGTCGAAGGTCATCAAGGCCGTCGTGGAGCTGGGGGAACCGGCATTTTTCAGTGGATGGACCATGGGGGAAACCTAATAAAAGGCTGCAGAACAACCGGTTCTGCAGCCTTTTGCTATGGATAAGCAGGGGAGGGAGGGAGGTGGCGACGGGTTAGGCCGGATTCTCCAGTGCCTCGATGACTTTACGGGCCGTGCTTTCACTGGATTGAGGGTTCTGGCCGGTCACGAGCTGGCCGTCCCGGATCGAGAAATCCGTCCACTTGGGGCCCGAATGAAACTTGGCTCCCCGTTCCCTCAAGGTCTTCTCGAGCAGGAAAGGCATGTGCCGGTCGAGTTGCATCTCGATCTCCTCCTCGTCGGTGAAGGCGCTGATGTTTTTGCCTTTTACGATCGGGGTTCCGTCTTTGTAGGTCGCATTAACCAGCCCGGCGGGGCCGTGACATACGGCGGCAATCACGCGCCCGTCTTCAGCGAAGGTTTGCAGTATATGCTGGAGAACCGGATTGTCCGGGAAGTCGAACATTGTACCGTGCCCGCCCGGAAGGAAGACGGCATCGAAGCCTTGGGCGTCTTCCCTGCTAAGCTTGGCCGTATGGGTAAGCTCCTTTTCCGCTTCCGCCCAATCGGCATTCTTCTCTCCTTCGATGCTGTTCGGATCGAGCGGCACTTCTCCCCCCTCGATGCTCTTTACTTTGACTTCATATCCGTTTTGCTTGAAGACGTTGTAAGGTACGGCGAATTCCTCCAGCCACAGCCCCGTTTTGTGGTCATCGGTGATCGTCGTGTGGTTCGTGACCACCATCAAAATTTTTCTGTTCATCGGTCGTTACCTCCTGATTGGTTGGTGACTTGGCTATTATTAACAAGAATGATTAATCTATTCGCTTGCACAATTAACGCCTGATTATTATAATTATGACATATTATATCAAGCAAATAGAAAGGATAAGAAGTCATGATTAGCCTGTCCGAAAGGCAAAAAGAAATTATTCGGGTCGTGAAGCGGAATGCTCCGATTACCGGAGAACAAATTGCCGAGCTCCTCGGCGTAGCCCGTCCGACCCTGCGCTCCGACTTGTCACTCCTTGTCATGCTGGGGCATTTGGATGCGAAGCCGAAGGTGGGCTATTACCCGGGAGCCAATGCGGCCGAGGTGACGGTCAACAGCATTCTTTCCAGAACGGTACGGGAAGTGCAGAGCCTGCCCGTGCTCATTCGGGAAACGGCTTCCATCCAGGATGCCGTGGTGATGCTGTTCATGGAGAATGTAGGAAGTTTGATCATTACGGATGCCGAAGGAGATTTGGCCGGAGTGGTTTCGCGCAAAGACCTGCTGAAGGTAACCCTGGGCAACTCCCAGGCGGCCGCGATGCCGGTCGGGCTGATTATGACCCGACATCCGAATGTGATCACCGTGTCTCCGGACGATACCGTAGCAGAAGCCGCAAAGAGAATGATCCGCCATCAGATCGACGCCCTGCCGGTTACCGTGACTTCGGAGAGAGCCGGCAAATGGGAAGTTGTCGGGCGCTTGACCAAAACAACGCTCACCAAGCTGCTGGTGGATGCGGAGCAGGGAACAGCAGGGGGGAAAGAAGATGAATAAAACGGGAGGCCAAACGGTAACCATCTGCTCCGATTCGATCGGGGATACGGCCGATGCCGTCGTACAAGCAACGCTTCGCCAGTTTGACTCCCTGCATGTTACCGTCCGCAGGATCGGATATGTGAAGCAGGAGGATGAAATTCGGGCTCTTATGGAGAAAGCGGCTGCCGAAGGAGGCTTTGTCGCCTATACGCTGGTTCAGCCGGAGCTTCGCGAGATGATGAGGGCCGAATCCATCCGCCTCTCCGTGCGCGCCGTTGATATTATGGGGCCGATGATGCAGGCGTATGTGGATACGTTCCACAACGAGCCCCGGCACGAGCCCGGGCTTCTCCGGAAGCTCGATGAAGAGTACTACCGCCGGATCGAGGCTATCGAATTCGCCGTGAAAAGCGATGACGGCCGGGACACGAATGCATTTCTCAAAGCGGATCTCGTTATCCTCGGGGTTTCCCGGACTTCCAAAACCCCGCTCAGCATGTTCCTCGCTTATACCGGAGTCAAGACCGCCAACCTGCCAATCGTTCCGGAGGTCAAGCTGCCGGATGTTCTGAACCGGGTGGAGCCGGGTAAGCTCATCGGGTTGACCATGGACGCCCAGAAGCTCGGGCATATCCGCAAGGAGAGGCTGCAGGCGGTCGGACTTCCGGGAAGCTCCAGCTATGCCGATCTCAGAAGAATAGTGGAGGAGCTGGAATACGCCGATTCGGTCTTCCGCCGTCTCGGCTGCCGGGTTATCGACGTCACCCATAAGGCTATCGAAGAAACCGCCTCAATCATAAGATCCTATCTATAAGGAGGGAATGGAAGATGGAACGGGAACTGGCTCTGGAATTGGTAAGGGTGACCGAATTGGCCGCCCTGGCCTCCGCACGCTGGATGGGGCGGGGGGACAAGAACCGGGCGGACGATGCCGCGACAACGGCCATGCGCGCGATGTTCGATACCGTTTCGATCCGGGGAACGGTGGTGATCGGCGAAGGTGAGATGGACGAGGCCCCCATGCTCTATATTGGGGAAACCGTCGGAAATTTGCAGGGCCCGGAGGTGGATGTGGCGGTCGACCCGCTTGAGGGAACGGAAAGTGTGGCCAAGGGGCATGACAATGCGCTGTCGGTGCTCGCCGTCGCCCCGAAGGGGCACCTGCTGCACGCACCCGATATTTATATGGAGAAGCTGGCCTGCGGTCCGGAGCTTAAAGGCTTCCTGAGCTTGAACGACCCAGCTGCCGTAACGGTCAGAAAAGCGGCGGAACGCCTCGGCAAGCCGTTGTCCGATCTGACCGTCATGATCCTGGAACGGGAACGTCACGCCGGGTTGGCGGAGGAGCTGAGGAGCTCGGGAGTCAGAATCTCCTTCCTAAGCCAAGGGGATGTGTCCGGGGCCATTGCAACGGCTTTTCCGGAAAGCGGGATTGATCTTTATCTGGGCTCGGGAGGAGCCCCGGAGGGGGTACTGGCCGCCGCTGCTCTTCAATGCTTAGGAGGGGAGCTTCAGGGCAGGCTGCTGCCCGCCGACGAAGCCGAACGGGAACGCTGCAAGAAGATGGGGGTAGGTGACATTACCCGGGTATTGACGCTCGAGGACATGGTCGGGCATGACGACGTCTTGTTCTCCGCCACCGGAATCACGCCCGGGGCTATGCTCGGGGGCGTGCGATATCTGCCCGGTGAAAGAGCGGAAACCCATTCGATCGTCATGCGCGCTGCGACCGGAACGGTCCGGTTCATCAAAGCAGTCCACCATCTGCAGAACAAACGGCTGCCGGATAGAGCCTCTTAAACCGGGCAACTTCTCCCCCGCCGTCGCCCGTCTAATTCCATTCTTTAGCGGGTATATTGGCTCTCAAGCAGGACATCAGGAGGAGATGGAGCATGTTTACCTTTGCCTATGAAGGCGCCGTTACCATTATTTGCGGGTTCTTTCTGTTAAGGCTCGCCGGCAAGAAGGTCATCGCCGAAATGACTCCGCTAGAGCTGGTGACCGTTCTATCCATCGGAACCAGATGAAGATATTAAGAATGACCATCGATCAGCTGGAGCTTCGCGTCCGCCAGAAAGGAATCTCCCGCCTATCGGATATTCGGACGGCCACTGTGGAAGTGAACGGACGCTTTGGCTACGAGCTAAAGGAATCCGCGAGGCCCATTACGAGGGGAGAGCTGGAAGATCTGCTTATGCAGCTGAAGCTCCCGGTGTCGTTATCCCAGCCGAAGGACGCCGAGGTCTTTGACACCGTAAGAGATTAGAATATCCCCGCTCCCTTCCGTAGGGAGCTTTCTTTCGTATATCCGTTTTTTCCATTGACGGCCAATGGGGAACTTTCTATAATAGGGGCACATCAGGAAAAGGAGGTGGTAAAGGTGGCAAGGAAAGATTGCCGGATCGGCTCCCACTCATGCAAAGCCTAAGTAGAGGCGATACTTTGCATGGGGCGTAAGAAGAGTGATCGCCCGATAAGCGCGAAATGATCGTTTCTAATATCTGGCTTTGCACCTTATGACATAGAAACACTAAATAAGGGGCTGAGAACGATGAATGAACCATTTATTAGAAACCATGAATATAATTATATCAAGAAACAGGCCGGAGCATACCAGCATGCCCTCCGCACGGCATCGGATCCGAAGGTGCTGGAAACGGTCAAGTACAGTACTATGACGAAGATCGTTGAGCTGTTTCCGGCAGCAACCGCGGAGCAGAAGAGCAAGCTGGAGCGGGTAGCCGGGCTGCAGACGGCGGAGGACTTCCACCAGTATACGAAAGAGCTGGAGGATGACTTGGTGCCCTTCCCGACCGTGACGGCCAAGCAGATACAGAAGCTTTTTCCGAAGAACAAGAAATTGAAGCTTCCGGACCTAGGCTCTCTGGACTACCGTTTCCTATCTTACCTGGGCTGGACGGACATCGCGACCAACAAGCTGTATCTGGTCGTTCCTCTGGACGGACAGCTGGTTGGCGTAGAAGGACGCTTTACCCCGACCAACAAGAGAAGCTTCTGTTTTGCTTGCAACCGGTACGAGGAGCTGGCTTTGTTCTCGGCGATTTCTAAGAAGAGGCCCGAGAATGCATCCCCGGATTATTACAAAGCGGTAGGCAATTATCTGTGTCTGCATAGTCAGGAGTGCAACAAAAACATTACGGACATGGCGGCGCTGCTTCGGTTTGTTGAAACCGTAATCGGTTGACGCGGATCGGATAAACGTCGTACTTTACAGGAGAACCAGAGAATCTAAGGATTCTGTGGTTCTTTTTATTGTTCCTGCTCTGGCGATAGCGTGGAGGTTTTTGGCCTCCGGGTTGACGGGAGGAAGGACGCGGGTTACAATACGTTTAAGAATTTAGTAAATTAGTAATTTAGTAAATGAGTAAAAGGGAACGGAGAGAACCGCCATGAACATTCCAACGACACTTAAGCACAAACCTGTCATCGTCTCCGACAATTATGAGAAGGTGGACGGAAGACTCGCCAACCATACCGATGCCAAGGGACTTTCCCTGGGTCTGGCCCAGTGGAACGACAGAGGCAAGCTTGACATTTCCGCCAAGGTTTGGCGGTACACCGGGGAGAAGTGGTCCCGGCAATCCGAGGAACTGCCGCTGCACCGGGTGCTGGATCTGTCCATTCTCATCTGCCGGGCTATGGAGCATTTTCGGGAAGCCTACCGCTTCGAGCATCTTTATGATCCCGAAGAGCCGGTCCTTGACCGGATAGGTCTGCAGGGAGATGCCATGACGGTTTCCGTGTGCACGAACAACGAGCGGATACAAGAGGATATCCGGCTGTTCAGCCAAGCTTTGGCAGAGGACGATGAATTAATCGGGGAGCGGCTGCGCACGCTGTCCCGCTTGCTGAAGGAGATGGGGTATTGAGATGGATAAAGCCAAGCGCAAAGAGCTGATCGAGGAATTCAAGCAGATCAAGACCTACATGGGGGTTATCCAAATAACCAACCGGACGAACGGCAAGAGATACCTTGCCGCCTTTCCGAACTTGAAGAACAAGTGGGAGACGATCCGGGCTCAGCTGGATATGGGCCGGCACATGAACTCAGGTCTCCAAAGAGATTGGAAGGAGTTTGGCCCGGAGGCTTTCCATTACGAGATTCTGGAACGCAAGGAAGCCGAGGAAATCACGGATATTAAGTGGGAGATGAAGCAGATTCTGAAGCCGTGGATGGCGAAGCTGCAGCCATACGGGGAACGGGGCTATCATAAGGAGCCGGAGGATGAGGCGAAGTAAGAGCGGGGGCGGAGATCCCCCGTTTTTTTGTGTCGAAGACGGCGGGACAGCTATTACAAAAACAACCTCCCCGCCCGGGGAGGCCGTTACAAGCCAAGGTTTTGAATTCGGTCGATTAACCCGGCGGCGTCCTGGATCGTTTGGATGATCTGGGAATTTTGCAGCTTGTCGAGCGCGAGATGGCCGTTATCCACCACGTCATTTATTTGCCCGAGCAGGACCTCGTTCTTGGCGACGAGCTGCTGGTGAAGCTCCTTCGCCGCGGCGGGGGCTTCCAGCCCGTTGAACCGCTCGATGTCCTGTTTCATGCTGTTGAGCCGGTTCTCCAGCTCCTTCTTGGCGTCCGGATTCGTGGCCGCCTCTTTGATTTGCTGGGGGGCTTCCTGTGCAAAATCGCTTAGTCGGGTCAAGTGGCCGGTTGCCTGATTGGCATAGTCCAAGGTCTGATTGGCTGTATCCAACAGGGAGCAGGCGCCGAGCAGGAGGGCGGACAGAAAGACGAGCAGAATGCCGGCGTTCCGTTTCATAAGGATCTTCTCCTTTCCAAGGATAATAGACGGAATGCTCTATTTCTTTGTATACGATTCTTAGTCAGCCGGGTTTCATGAAGGAAAAGGATTCGGCTGGAACCGGATATAAAAAAACAGACTGCCTCGCGGCAATCTGCTTCGATATTCATGCCCTCTATCCCCAAACCTTCAGGCCGTTCTTGTACACGGTTTGGACCTGAAAACGGCCGTCCTTCTGATCCATCAACACCAGATCCGCCGGCGCTCCGGCCGTCATGCCTTGAGAAGCCGGCTGTCCTACAAAAGCGGCGGGCCGGATGGAGGCCATCTCCCAAGCATCGGCCAGCGTGGCCAGCTCCTCCTTCACCAGGTGGGAGATTCCCCACGGCAGCATCTGGGCGGAACCGGCCAGAATCTTGGCATTCCCCGTCAGATGCAGTCGGCCTTCTTCCGTCAACGTAACTTGGCCGCCGATATGACTGACATAATCCCCCGGCTCCATTCCGCTGAAGTGAACCGCGTCGCTCACGAGCATGGCTTGGCGTCCTTTGGTACGCAGCACCACCTTCAGCACAGAAGAGGGGAGATGGAAGCCGTCCGCGATCACGCAGGTGGACAGGCCGTCTTCGGCCAGCTGCTCCCACAAGTAATTCGGATGGCGGGGCAGGGTGAGATGAGCACCGTTGCCAAAATGAGTCGAGAGCGTAGCCCCTGCGCTCACCGCTTCCCGGATCTGGGCCGGCTCCGCTGCGGTGTGGCCGATCGAGACGATCACTCCGCTCTTCGCACATTGCTCAACAAAGGCTGACGTCCCGGGCCATTCCGGCGACAGGGTCACGATGCGGATCTTGCCGTCGGCCGCTTCCTGCCAGGACTGGAACAGGTCCCAATCCGGCGCCTTCGTGAATCGCCTGTCATGCGCGCCGCGTGGGCCGTCCTCCGGGGAGAGAAAAGGACCTTCCAGATGAATGCCCCCGATCCCCGCCGCCGTAACGGGATCCTTCCTGCAGGCTTCCGCAATGGAGCGTACGGCCTGTGCGATGGCTTCATCTCCGTTCGTGATGACCGTAGGGAAGTAGGAGGTGACGCCTTCCTGCCATACCTCTCGCGTAACCTCGCATACTGTGTCGGAAGAGAGAGGGAGGGTATTGAAGTCTTTGCCGCGGAAGCCGTTGATTTGCAGGTCGACCAAGCCGGGGCCGATCCAAGGCAGCTTGCCGCGGCCGGCTGTCTCCTCTCCGGCTTGCAAGGGAGAGACGGAAGTGATGGCTCCGTCCGTTATCCGGACGGCCACCGCATCGCCCGTGGCGTAGTGAAGCCCGTGAACGACTTGGCTGGAGGACTCTTGTGTCGTCATGGCTTAAGCCTCCCCGTAAGAGTCGGTGTCCACGTACAGCGTACAGGCCGGGTGGTTGCGCAGAATGGTTGAAGGGCATTCGGTGGAAATGTCACCGTTAAGGGTGCGTTTGACGGCAGCTGCTTTGGTCGGTCCCGGCACCATGCAGAACAGCCTTCCCCCAGACAGAAGGGCGGGGATGGTCAAGGTGACCGCGTGAGTGGGGACGGCCTCCAAATTCGGGAAGCAGCCGTCGTTCACCTGCTGCTGGCGGCAAACCAGATCGAGCTCGACGCTTTTGACCAGGGCCTTGTCCTTGAAATCCGCCACCGGAGGATCATTAAAGGCCAGGTGGCCGTTCTCTCCTATGCCCAGGCACACGATGTCTATCGGCGCTTCCTGCAGGAGAGACGCGTAGCGGCTGCATTCCTCCTTGAGCTCGTTCGAGCTGTCGATCAGGTTAACGGTGCCCGGCTTGACATGATCGAACAAGCCGTGACAGAGAAAGGTTCCGAACCGTTGGGGGGCATCCGAGGGAAGCCCGATGTATTCGTCCATATGGAAAACGGTAATGCGCTTCCAGTCGATTCCTTCGGCCGTCCGGAGGCTTTCGAGGAATTCATTCTGGGAAGGAGCCGCGGCAAAGATCATGCGAATTCGCTCCTGGCGCTCCAGAAGGGACTTGATTTCCGAGACAGCTTCGCGGGCGGCATCCCGGCCCAGGGCTTTGCGGCTGGCGTACACTTTGACGGCAAGCTGATCTACCTTGTCTTCTTTAAGGGGGGCGGAATTTTCGAACATGGCGGCCTTCCTTTCTTATATCCGAAGGTTATAACTCCATTTGTCCTCAACAAGGACTAATTAAGCTAACGATACCACCTGGTGTCCGCATCGTCAAACCCTTTCTTTCCAGGAAAGGGTTATTCTTTCTCGTACTCCAGAATGACGGCATAGGCGGCTCCAGTGCCGGAAGCGTTAGGAAGATGGGTGAAGGTAAACCCGGTTTGGGAAGCGGGGACGGTTAAGGCTTGATCCTCGAAGCCTTTCCTTACGGCGTCGCAGAAAGCCGGGTAACGCCCATAAGGGGAATCAATCGTTACCGAATGGGGATTGAGCAGATTGACGACTTGAGAGAGGGCAAAACCGACATGGCCCCCCGCTTCGGCCAGGGTACGATTGAAGCGTCCCTCCGCCACCATCGTACCGTCTCCGAGCGCATCGCTCCATTCGCGGCCTTCGTGCCCCAATTGCTCCAGCACGCGGGGAATGCAGACCAGCGCTTCCAGACACCCTTTGCGTCCGCAGGAGCAGCGGGGTCCCTCGCGGTCCACGCACAGATGCCCCACCTCGCCGGCCGTCCAGCTTTCCCCATAATAGAGGCCTCCGTTCAGCAAAATGGCTCCGCCGACACCTTCTCCGATGCGCATATAGAAGGAGCTTTTCCCGCTTTCGAGCCGGGTGGCTTGAACGGGCGCCATAGCGGACGCCTTGACGTTGTTAAGCACGAGAACGGGGACGGGCAATTGGCTGTCCATTCTCTCCTTCAAGGGGATATTCTTCCACTCCAGATGAGAGGAGGACAGCACCCGTCCTGTCAGCGGGTCCAGTAGGGCGGGAACGGCCACCCCGATCCCGATCACATTCGGATAACGTTCCAGCAGCTCACGGCAAAGGGCGACGAGCTCTTCTATGTAATCTTCGGGGGAGAGGCCTTGTACGGACCGCCGGTTTTCCTCCAGAACCAGGGAACCGTAGTCCGTCACGGTGTAGCGGATCGAGGACATGCCTACCACGAGGCCCACCGCTTGGAAGCATCCGGGCACAAGCTGAAGGGGAATTCGGGGGCGGCCCACTCCGCCGGCATCCTCGGGAGCCCCCTCGCGGATGATTCCGCTGCCGATCCACTTCTGGACGATAACGGAGACCGTATTTTTGCTCAGGCCGAGCCGTTCGGCCATTTCCTGCCGGGATAGGCTTCCGGCTGTCCTTAGAAGGCGCAGCGCCTTTTTTTCATTCTGTTGTCTTAGCACAGCCGTCCCTTTGTTCATGCGCTCGATCCTTTCTCCTTATGACTGCTTGTATTATAGCACATCCGTTCGGAATCACACGTTGTCCGCCTTCGTCCCTTTCTTAGCCGGATTGTGCAAAGAAATAGAATAATTAGATAAATCCGATTGCAAAAACTACGGACAAAAGAACAAAGATCAGCGCCCGGGCCCGGTGTATGATGAAGGTAACAACTTGAGTAAACGTAAGATTGTCACGGGCTCATCTGAAGGAGAGGAGGGAACCCTATGCCATTTTCCAACATTGGAATACCCGGCTTGCTGCTGATTCTGGTCATTGCCCTTATCGTGTTTGGCCCATCCAAGCTTCCTGAGCTCGGCCGAGCCTTCGGAAGAACGTTAAGCGAATTCAAAAGCGCCACCCGCGGTCTGATGGCCGGTGACGGGGAAGCAGAGACCAAGAGCGAAAAGACGAAGGAAATTCACTAATCTGAAGGAGAGCTGTTGACGGGAGGCGGGAGCGGTGGAGCAAAAGGAAGAGCATCTTCACGTTCATCTGGAGGAATTGCGCAGACGGATTATCCGGGTTCTGCTGGTTTTTGTGGTCTCGGCCGCCGGGGGGTTCTTCTACGTCAAACCAATGTATGCCTGGCTTGTCCGCGATCTGGATGGGAAGCTGACCATTCTCGGGCCGACGGACATCCTATGGGCCTATTTCATGATTGCCGGAAGCTTCGCGGTAGCTTTTACGATTCCCTATGCCGCCTGCCAGCTCTGGATGTTCGTCAAGCCTGCTCTTTCCGTAACGGAGCGCAGGGCTGCACTGCTCTTTATTCCGGCTTTGGCCGTGCTCTTTCTGATCGGGGTTTCCTTCGGGTATTTCGTGCTGTTTCCGATCATGCTCGCCTTTATGAAGTCGGTTGCCGAAGACACGGTTCTGACCATGTATACGGTCGAAAGCTATTTTCGGTTCCTGATCAACATGACGCTCCCTTTCGGCCTTCTGTTCGAAATGCCCGCGGTGGTCATGTTCCTGACGAGTATCGGCATTCTGAATCCGGTGCGGCTGGCCAAGGCAAGAAAGTTGGCCTATTTCGTTCTGACGGTCCTGTCCATCTCTATCACGCCGCCTGATTTTCTTTCCGATATTCTGGTAACGGTTCCCCTGCTCCTGCTCTATGAGTTCAGCATCAGCCTGTCCAAGAGGGTGTATAACCGGAAGCTGAGAAGGGCTCAGGAAGAGGAGGAAACCGGACTGCCTGCTGCGGGATGACCGGCAAGCTTGCCGGCTGATGGGGTTCCCCTCTTATGACTGAATGGGAAGAAGCGGCCAACGGGGCCGCTTCTTTTCTGTATTCTCCAATCTAGGTCAGCAGCCTGGAGGCCATGGGAAGCTCCCCTATGTAATAAGTTCCTCCCACTTCATAGGATTCGCCGGCTGCCGCCGAATAGTTCTCATACACTTGCGGATAAAGCTTCTGTACGGTGGCATCCCGATGCTGGAGCCAGACGATGGAGCCGTTTGACCGCCGGCCGGGCTGACCGTAGCGAAGCGTTTTGGCGATATCCTGCATGGTCATCGCCACGACCGTATCCGCCTCGCTCGAGCTTCCCGACCCGCTATGCACATAGGCGTAGGATAGAGCCTGGTCGTTCTCGGTCAGGTTGGTGGAGCTGTTATCCGTGGCGGTGGCATCGTAGACGCCTCCCATGCCGGTAATCATTTTGGATGCAAAGAGACCGGCAACCGGGAACATCATCCCGTAGCCTTGAGAGACGGTGACCGCCCTCAGCCAGCGGATCTTCGCTTTGACGGACGCCCCTTGGGAGGTTATCGAATGGACACAATCGATCTCCGCTACGGGGTTGGAGGGATCGCCGGGATGCTTGCCCAGCATCTGCTGGTAAACGGAAACCGAATGGACCGCGCGAAAGGTGCTGTCCGGCGTCCAGGAGGTAATCGGCGTATCATCGAACAGGATCTTCTGAACAACCGTGTACACGGTTCCGATTCCGACGTGTTCGGGGAGCCAATTGGCGGAGAGTCCGGAACCGGTAGGAGCTACGTTCAGGGCGAATTCCTTGTTACTCCACGAATGCAGAACATCAAACAGCTTGCGTGCCGCAAGAGTCGGCTGGTTGCCGTATAGCAGAGCAGTCCGGTAAGGGTTGCTTTTGTTGGAATAATTGGCGGCACAGCGGACCCATCCGCGCGAAGTGCCCGCCCCTCCGGAGGGTGGATGGGCGGGGTCGTCCCCTTGGAAGACGGCCACGACGGTATGGGAGGCGAGTGCCAGACCTCTGGCGACGGGGCGGGTGGCCACGTTGCTCACTATTTGTCCAGCCGGTACCGCGTCGACATGGGTACTGATCCGTAGCGGAGTCTGCCCGTCGACCGTGAACTCCCAGACTCCGCCCCGATTGTCCGTGTAATGCTGAAAATCAAAGCCGGTTCCTTCAAAGGTAAAGGTGAACGTGGCCCCTGTTTCCGTGGTGTATTCATTGGGCGGAAAATTGGTGACCCAGGTCCCGGTCTTCGAGGCGTAATCCGCTGCGCCGATCAGGTTGTAGCTTTCCTCCAAAACCGAAACGGAGCCGTTCATCAGTTTGATGAAATCGTCATTCGGGTCTTTGCTGAGGGCATAGTGCGCGCAGCGGTTTCCCTTGAAAGGAATCAGAACCTCCAGTTTCCGGTCGCCTGTGATCTTGGCATACAGGGTGGCGGGCGTTTCGTTATGATTCCGGAGCAGCTCGACATAATCGGCTTGGGGAACGCTGCCTGCCGTTTCCGCTGCCGTGGTGCTCGGGGTGGAAGCGGACGGGCTGGGGGAAGGACTCGTCTCGCTGGCTCTGGCTTCGGTTCTCCCCAAGGCAGACCCCACCAGCAGGGCTGCTCCCGTTAATCCCATGGAGGTGAGAAGGGACCGGCGTGTCCATTTTGGCCCCATGGAGCCCGTTGCCGAGCTTTCTTTGCTATCCCTCTCTTTCCTTTCTTCCGGTTCTCCGAAATCAGCTTCTTCATAATTGGCCATTCGTCCTAAACCCCTTTCCATAGGAATCTAAAATGATCATACGTCATACGGAGGCGGCAATTCTTTGGACGGCTATTCCTTTTTTTTGCACAAGGGAAAGTACAAAAATACAGAAAGATTGTACAAAGCCGAATGCAAAAAGTTTGGCGTATCCTCCAAATCCATCCGAATGGGTTCCGGCTACAATTACAAAAGAAAGGCTTGGCACTTCAGCGGACCATTCCAGAAGGAGGAAAAAGGATGGATATTGGTATCGTCACCATTATGAGAAAAGGCGTAAACAGCATGGAAAAGGTGAGCGCATTCGGACTGAAGGTTTGCCAGCTGATCGGCTGGAATCCCGAGTTCTGTACGGAAGAGATGGCCGAGAAGATCATTCAGGACTCCCGGGAACACGGCATACGCATCGGAGCGATGTGGGGCTGGGGGGCCGGTCCGGGCAAATTCAATTTTACGGAAGGTCCGGTTACGCTGGGACTGGTTCCGGAGGCATACCGGGAGGAACGGGTGCAGACCCTCAAGAACTGGGCGGACTTTGCCCAACGGATCGGAGCGCCCGCTCTCGTCACCCACTGCGGTTTTATCCCCGAGAATGCAACCGATCCCGGCTACCCGGGAGTCGTGGAAGCCATTCGGGATGTGGCCGGCTACTGCCGCTCGAAGGGGCTTGGCTTCTGGTTCGAGACGGGACAGGAAACGCCGGTCGTGCTGCTTCGGACCATCGAGAGGGTCGGGGAGGAGAATCTGGGGATTAATCTGGATCCCGCCAACCTGATTCTGTATGGCAAAGGAAATCCTATCGATGCCTTGGATGTGATCGGTCCGTACGTGCGCTGTGTTCATGTGAAGGATGGGCTGTATCCGACGAATGGAGACGAGCTCGGGAAAGAGGTTCTTACCGGAACGGGAAGAGTCCGTTTCCCTGAGTTTCTGAAGAAGCTGCGTTCCATGGGCTACGATGGGGACTTGATCATCGAAAGGGAAATTACCGGGGAGCAGCAGGAGCGGGATATCCGAACCACCATCGATAATCTTCACCGCTGGCTGGCCTAAAGCTCCAGCTTCCATCGAACCGAACGCTTCGTTAAGCCTCTAGGTGAGGCCGGCCGAAAGAAGGGAGTGTCCCGTTAAAGCTGTGCAAATAGTCCGAACCAAATCGCAAAAAGGCGTGCAAAAAGACCGGAAGGAATAACAAAGCCACTCCCCCCGCCAGCCGTTTATGATAAGGGCAGAGCTGGCATTTGGGCTTTTTCGGCTCTATTTGAATGGCAGGAAGGGGAGGAAGCCATGAGCAAGAAGGTATCCCGCCGGAAGCTGCTGGCCGGCATGGGGGCGGCGGGGGCGGCCTGGGCGGCGGCAAGGCTGCTGCCGGGCACGGCATCGGCCTCCGTATCCAATCAGGTATACGGTAACGGCTCACTTCAAGAGGCCCAGTTGACCGCTTCGGGCGATTGCTGCGCCTGCACCACCATGGCCGAGCTCCGGTCGAATGCCGCTCCGGCAGCCTACAGCCTATACTATGTGACGGACAAAGGAAGGGAGGGACATTTTGTCTACGATTCTTCGGACACCACATCACCCGACAACAACGGGACGGTGCTGGTCTCCACCGCCGTCACCCCGCAGGCAAGGTTCCGTAGAATCCAGGAAACCGAATCTACCAACGTCAAATGGTTTGGCGCCAAAGGTGACGGGACGGGCGACGACACGGCGGCCATCCAGGCTTCCATTGATGCGGTAAATGCCGCAGGGGGTGGAACGGTCTTTTTTCCATCCGGCACCTATATCGTGAACCCGCGCCGAACCTCCTCCACGTACTCGGCCCTTACGCTTAAGAGCAAGGTGAGCTTGTTAGGCGAAGGTCCGGCCTCCACTCTTAAGGTCATCGACAATCCCGGAAATTACTTTGCCGTTCTTACCTCCAGCTCTTCCTCCGTGCTTCAGGACGTTCGCATTAGCCGCCTGAGGATCGACCAGAATCCTTCGAACAACCCGACCTCCAACATCGATACCGCCAATCCTCCGCCAGGCGGCAACTATTATCAATTTGCCGTCATCAGCTACAACTATGAGAACGTTGTAATCGAGGACGTCCGATTCGACCCGTGCTGCGGGGTGAATGCCGTATCGTTTAATAACGTGGCCTGCCGGGGCGGGACGGTAAGCCAATGCTATTTTCGTTTTGTAAGGGCGGCCGGCTCTCCCACCTATGACAACACGTCGATCTACATCAACGGCTGGAACCATACGGTCGTGGGCAACCAGTTTTACTCGGACGTGACAACGGCCAAGGCGCTTGGCGCGATTGAGACCCACACCGGCCAGAGCACCATCGCCAATAACGTAACCGAGGGCTTCAGCACCGGCTTGAATCTCCAGGCCAGCTCCCAGACGATGTCCAACTGTGACATGACGGTTACGGGGAATACCTTCAGCCAAGCGAACCAGGGCATTCAGCTGTGGGCGCTCGGCACCTATCCGATCAAGAATGTGACCATTTCGGGCAATACGATCCGGGTGGATGGAGCCGCCCATAACCGGTCGACCACGGCGGGGATCTGCTCGGCGGGAAGCTCGAGCGATACAGGGAACTTCGAGAATATTACGATTACCGGCAACACCATTGTTTTCAAGGAAGAGACCGTCTATCGTTCCAACCTGTTTGAATCCTCGGCTTTCGGAATCGGCCTTACGAAGCCGGTAGCCATGTCCAATATCATGATCTCCAACAACGTCATCGTTAACGCTCCGATCACCGGGATTCATATGGGCTGCCCCCTATCGGGCAAGATCAGTACTTTGACGAATGTGGGGATAACCGGAAATGTCATCGTGAATGCGGGCCATTACCCGGGAGTCGCGGAATCTTACCGAGCCGGTATTCTGCTGCGCAATATCGTCTCGAATGCTTATGTGACGGATAACAGCATCATCGATACGTATCCGGAATCGAAGCTGCTGTATTCCATCAAGCTCAACGATTCGGAAGGAACCTACTCCGAGGTGGAGGTTAAGGACAATTTTATCCGGGCGAACCAGGGAGGCCTGTGGCTCGATTTAAGCCCATCCGTCACGCGCAGGGAGGGGGAGACGTTCCTGAAGCTATCCGCTTCGAATCCTCCTTCCAGCGGCTCTTACAATCCGGGGGATGTCATCTTCTGCCAAGCCGCTGCTGCGGCATCCGGAGCCCCGGCCGCCTATTTGTGCACGAAAGGCGGCACGTACGGAAGCTTATCCGGCATTACGGCGACGGGATCAGCCGCTTCCCGCAAGCTAACGGTAAGCAGCAGCGCTTCGCTTAAGATAGGGCAGTGGATCAGCATTCCTACCTCGGCGGGTATTAACGAGAGGCAGATTGTGAGAATCGGGGGAACGGAGGTCCGGCTGGACGCCAACCTGTCAGGCAGCGTTTCGGGCGGCACCCTGAGCTATTTCGCCCCTGCTCTAAAGCCGTTTGGTTCCTACCTTTAGTGCCTTTCTTCTAAGAAAGTTCCGCTTTCAGAGGTCATCGATGGAGCTTAAGCAGGCTTATCTCCAACCAAGTGGCCGGCTAAGAAATTAGTACAAATTCATCGTACGATTGTGCAACGGAATATGCAAAAACTGCGATAAATCGTATAAAGCCTAACCGGAATGTACGCGTTATCATTAGCTTAACAAGCCCAGAAGGAAACGAAGGAAACTTACCATCCAAAGGAGGCCGCTCATGTTGTCAAATGGAAAGCCATCAGCAGAAGAAGTCTCGAACGCCCCGGTTGTTTCGTCTCCTCCGAAGTCCCGCATCACCCGCAGAGAAATGCTCATGTCCATGGGGATGGCGGGAGCGGCAGCTCTCCTGTACACGGTCGGCAGCGGAACCGTCCACGGGGATCCGGATCAAACGGTGACCGGCTCGGTTTATGGCAACAATGGCAATGGAAATGGCAAAAAAGACAATGAGACTCTGCTAACGTTGGCCGAATCGGATTTCTGCGTGGCCGCCACGATTGAAGAGATTCGGGCTCTAACCGCTCCTTCCGCAGACTACCTGTATATGGTCCGAAACCCCGGACAGGAGGGCTTCTTCTATTACGACACGGCCGACACGGCTTCCGCTGACAACATTGGCACCGTGCTCGTTTCCTCCTCCGGCGCCCGCTTCAAACGGATTATCGGCAGCGACGCCTATTCGGTCAAATGGTTCGGCGCCACAGGCGACGGGGTTACCGACGACATGCAGGCGATCCAGAAGACGATTGACACGGTCTCGGCACTAGGCGGCGGAACGGTACTGCTTCCAAGGGGAACCTATATTGTTTCTCCATCGGGAACCGCACGAATTTATCTAAGAAACAACGTAACGATCTCGGGCGAGGGCAGCGGGTCCGTCATCAAGGTGAAGGACAACGCCGGGGATTATGGGATGGTATTCGGGGGGCTCTCCAGCAGCCCGGTGTCCAATGTAACCATTACGAATTTGCGGATTGACCAGAACCCACAGAACAACCTCACTTGCAACATCAGCTCCAGCAGGACCGATTCCTATTACTGGCAGTTCGCCATCGCCCTCTACAATTACGAGAACATCACCATCGACAATGTCCGCTTTGATCCGAACTGCGGGGTCAATGCCATCACCTTAAACAAAATCACCGCCCGCAACGCGACCATCACCAATTGTTATTTTAACTTCATCATGGCCAAAGGCGACGGGCAGTACGACAACTCGGCCATCTACATAAACGGACGCAATCATGTGGTCAGCAATAACATTATCGTCTCGGCCATCGGACAGAAAAGCCGGGGAGGCATCGAAACCCACTGCGGCTCCAGCGTTGTATCGAACAATGTGGTGACCGGTTATTATACCGGCGTTAATCTTCAATCAAGTGAAACCAGCGGCGAATATTCGGACATGACGGTCACGAACAACTCCATCAGCAACGCGAACCAAGGGATTCAGCTCGGTCCCCGCCTCCAGTACGCCATCAAGAATGTAACCATCAGCGGCAATACGATCTCTCTCATTAACTCGGTTCACCAGCGGTATTTGACAACCGGGATCTCCAGTGCCGGAGGGGTTGCCGAGAATGGGATGTTTGAGAATATCACCATCACGGGCAACACGATCGAATTCGAGGAAGAGTTTACCGCCAGACCGACCTTTACGGAGCAGGGGTACGGCATTGGCTTCCTGAAGGAATCCGAGCTCCGGAATATCGTCATCAGCAATAATGTGATCAAGAATGCGCCCATTACCGGCATCCGGATCGGCCACTCCCAGAAGAAAAATACGGCCTACAACATCGTGATTCAAGGAAATTTGATCGTGAACGCCGGCCATTATCCGGCCAACAGCGAACTGTACCGTGCCGGCATCCTTCTTCGTTCCACCGTTAACGGCGCTAAGATTACAGGTAACCTGATTGCGGATACGTATGATGCCGTCAAAGGCATGTTCTCGATCCGGGTGAATGATCTTGACGGAACCTTCAAGGATGTAGAGGTCACGGATAATCTGATTACCACCAAGCAGGGAGGCCTCTGGTTCAGTGTCAGCCCATCCGTCGTCACGGATGCCGTCAAACCGGTGAAATATTCTTCCGTCTTCCCTCCGGCATCCGGAACTTTCAACCAGGGCGACCTGCTCTTCCTGACCAATGCTTCGGTCACGTCGGGGCAGAGCCCGGCCGGCTACAAGGTGACGTCCACCGGAACGGCAGGGACGCTCACCGGGGTGACGGGAAGCGGCGCCACCGGGCAGTCCGTGCTGACCGTGAACGATTCCAGCGGCATTAAGCCGGAGCAGTGGATCCGCATTCAAGCCGGCAGCCAGCTGCGCCGTGTCGTTCGGGTATCCGGTAACGAGCTTCGGTTGAATGCGGCGCTTACGGCAGACGCCTCCGGAAGCCCGGTTTCCTTCGCAGCACCGTCCTTTGAACGCTTCGGCACCGTCGGCAGTCAGGCCGCCCTTCCGGATTCAACAGGCCTGACGGTCGGCCAGCTGGAGGAGGAAGTCAACCGGCTCAAGCAGGCGCTTCGGGATTACGGCGTCTTGAGCTCCACTTAGATAATCTTTACGCAAACAGACAAGGGGGAAGGCAAGCATGGTTAACGGATGGAAGAAATGGCGGGGCAAGGGAATCACGATAATGGCGGCCATGGGGCTGCTGATGTCGGCTTGCAGCGGCGGGACGGAGGAGCCGCCTGCGGCAGCCGGCACCCCATCTCCGGGCGCGAGCACCCCGCCGGCGAAGGCGGCGGCCGACGTGAAAGGGGAAGTCTACTGGCAGTATTTGAACAGCTCCTGGTCCGAGCAAGCGCTGAACAAGATGGTCGCGGATTTCAACAAAACCTATCCGAACGTAAAAGTTCGCTTTAAGGTAGGTGCTCTTGAGCCCATGATCGCTTCCGGAGACATTCCGAATGTGGCGACGAACAGCCGTCTCGAGGTCGGCTGGATACTGGACGGGATGTTCGAGGACTTGAACGCCTACATCAAGAAAGATCCGGACTGGAAGGCGGAATCGTTCAATAAGGTCGTCTATGAGATGCCCCAGTATGAGAAGGGCCAGTACGGCATTCCGATGTACCTGAACCCGACCTATGCCATGATCTACAATAACAAAATCCTCAACCAGTACGGGGAAAAGGTGCCCGATCTCAAGGGCTTGAAGGATTCGGACGAATTCTATAAGAAGTTCTGGGTCATGAAGAACGGCGAGCTGGAAATGATGGGCGAGAATCCGCTTTTCTACTATGGCAATCTCTCCGGCCTGTTCTATGTATCCTACCTGAACGGAGCCGACCCCAAGACGTTCTGGGATCCTGACACCAAGAAAGTCAACTTCAACGATCCCAAAATCGTAGAAGCACTGGACTGGATGGTTCGATTCAACAAAGAAACCGCCGTACCGGATGCCGTGGCCAAGCTGAAAGCCTCGCTCCCCAAAAATACCCATCCGTTCGTCGCAGAAAAGCAGGCCATGGCGGTCGTCACGTCCGGCGATCTGGCCAATTTCCGCAAAGCAAAGCCGGATTTGGATCTCACGGTGATGCCGGCGCAGCAGGCAAGCTTGTGGAACGGGGGAGCCAACCTTGCTATTGTCACCCAGGGCAAGGACAAAGAAGCCGCCTGGGCCTGGATCAAATGGCTGACCTCCACGGAGGAAGGCGCCACGTCCATGTATCAGAACCTTGGCCAAATCACGGCTAAGATGGACAGCAAGTTCATTAAAGACAAAGCAGCCGCTGACAAGGATTTCAAAGTCTTTATGGACATTGCGAATAAGGCGACGAAATACATTCCCCAGTTCCCGGTGGCCTATGATACGGAGTACAAGAAGCTGTTCCCCGATATGATGGCAGGAAAGATCACCCCTAAGGAAATGCTGGACCATGTGAACAAAGACCTTCAGACTAAGATCGACGAGTTCTACAAGACTAAGGCCAAGAAGTAAAGCGACCGGTAAATGGTCTTGGGGGTAGGCGGTAAAGCCGGCGGCGCTCGCCGGGATCCGGCTTTCCGTTCTCCCCGAATACCGTTTAGTCCAATAGCTTGAGAGGAGCCCCGTTATGGCTGGAGTATCGCTGCAGCATCTATACAAAAATTACAGCAAGAACGGACCGTTCGTCGTGAAGGACGTCAATCTGGAGATAGAGGACGGCGAGTTTATGATCTTCGTGGGTCCCTCCGGCTGCGGCAAATCCACCACGCTCCGAATGGTCGCCGGTCTGGAGAGGATCAGCCAGGGAGAAATCTATATCGGGGAGGAGCTTGTGAACAACGTTCCCCCCAAGAAGCGTGACATTGCCATGGTTTTTCAAAATTACGCGTTGTACCCCAACATGTCCGTTTTCGAGAATATGGCCTTTGGCCTTCGTCTAAGGAAAACGGAAAAGCACTTGATTGATTCCTCCGTCAAATCAACATCCCGTACGCTTGAGATCGAGCATCTGCTGGAACGCAGACCGCGCCAGCTGTCGGGGGGGCAGCGTCAGAGAGTAGCGTTGGGCCGGGCCATCGTCCGGCACCCGAAGGTCTTCCTGATGGATGAGCCGCTCTCCAACCTTGATGCGCGGCTCCGCGTCCAAATGCGCAGCGAAATTGTCGACATGCACCGAAATTTGGGTACGACCATGATCTATGTCACGCATGACCAGACCGAAGCCATGACGATGGGGTCACGGATCTGCGTCATGAAGGACGGCATCATCCAGCAGGTGGGGACGCCGGAAGAGGTCTATATGAAGCCGGCCAATCAATTTGTGGCCAACTTTATCGGATCTCCTCCCATTCATTTTCTCGACGGCCGCCTGCTGCAAGATTCGAGTGGCACGGTGTTCTTCGATACCTCCCGTTATTCCGTGCCGGTCGCTCCCCATAAAGCCAAAGCCTTAGTGGAGAACGGGTATATCAACAAAGTGGTTACGCTGGGGATTCGAGCGGAGTATGTTTACCGGCTTGAGCAAGGAGCGGCGGAGAGAAGCGGAGAGAAGGGAACCCCGATTAAAGCGGTGGTGCACTTTTCGGAGCTGGTCGGAGCGGACCGGTATCTTCATCTCAGCGTCGGAGAAGAGAAGCTCCTGATGAGGGTTCCGGCCTTCGACCGCACGCCGGAGGGGACCCGCCTGGAGATTCGCTTGAATCCGGACTATATGCTGTTTTTTAACCGGGATATCGAACAGGCAATTGTTTGATGCCATCTGAATTGCCTACTCGAGCCCGCCCGCACAGACAGGTGGGCGGCCGATCCTGTGTGGATAGGGAGGAGTTATGAAGTTATCCGCTACTAAGGTACGTTACTGGTCCGTTCTCGGTCTGCTTGCCATGATGACCGTCGTTTGGACGGTCCGGGAGGGGACCGCCGCCGGTCAGACGGTCAACGGCCGTCCCGGCGCGGTCGACGTGGAGAAGCTGCCGGAAACCTATGGAGCTTTCTATTCGCAGAAGAAGCTTACATGGGAACAGGAGGGGCGTTTCAAAACGAAAGATATTAAGGTGATTTCGCCCGGAAAGGCCTATGAATCGGTGTCGGATCGGGCCGTCGTAAGCTCCTCCCCGCTGGACGGAAAAAGCTCACCCTTGGTTCTGGAGAAGGACAAGGAGTGGGTAACCTACCGGTTCAACATCCCCGAGGATGGTCTCTACAACCTGGAGCTGACCTACCGGCCGATGGAAGGGTCCTACAGCCAGATTCAGATTGGCGTGCAGGTTGACGGGGACTATCCGTTTAAGGAAGCGCGGACGATTCAGCTTTTTCGCAGCTGGAAGGACGGGAAATACCCGCCGGATGTCAATGAGCATGGCGATCAGATCCGCCCGGCTCAGGCCGAAACGCCCCATTGGTCGACCGTGCGGCTCATGGATGCCAACTCGAGCGCCGAGCCGCTTCTGTGGGCCTTCACCAAAGGAGAGCATACGATCCGGGTGGAGTCCATCCTGGAATCGGTTGCCCTTGATTCGATATCCGTGGTTTCTCCGGAGCCGCTTCCGACTTACGAACAAAAAGCAGCCGCGGCTCCCAAGAAGTCCTTGGTTACTCCTGCCTGGGGCAGCACCCTGGAAGCGGAGCAGGTCAGCGGCAAATCGGATCCGTCCGTTCAGATCCAGGCGAGCAATGACAATCTGGCCTCACCGCCCTCCAACGGAAGAATTACCTACAATATGCTGGGAGGCTCCCGGTGGAGCCGGAGCGGCAACGAGGCGGAGTGGACCTTAGAAGTGCCGGAGGACGGCCTTTACTACCTGTCCTTCAAATTCATGCAGAACTTTACCCGGGACGTCTACACCTATCGTCAAATCCGGCTGGACGGGGTGGTTCCTTTCCGGGAGCTTGAAGCCTATCCCTTTCCTTACTCCCGCTCGTGGCAGATCGAAACGCTATCCGATCCGGATGGAAAGGCATACGGCCTGTATTTGACCAAAGGGCGGCACGTTCTAAGCCTTTCCGCCGTAGCGGCACCCACGGCTTCCATCCGGGAATCGATCCAGACCATTGCGGATGATCTTCAGGCGATCAATCGGACGGTCTCGATGGCCACAGGGGTCAAAAACCGGAGAATGGTGGACCGAAACCGGGATTGGAAGCTCGATGACATGATACCCGATATCCGGGAAAGGGCGGCGGCTCTGGCGGACCGGCTTCAGAGCCAGATCAGCAAGCTGCAGACTCTATACGGAAGCTCCCTTCAGAGTGCAGACGGACTGCGTGCCGTCATCCGCGATATCCGAGAGATCGAAGAGGACCCGAACATCCTCGTAACCCGTCCGCCGGAGATGTGGGCCGGCAACCTAGATAAGATGAGTGCTTTTGTCGACAGCTTGGCCAAGCAGCCTCTTACGCTTGATCAGATCTACCTAACAGCTTCCCCGGAAGTCCCCGAGAAGCCTCCGGGAAGACTGGCCGTCCTTCAGGATACGGTCGTCAATTTCTTCCGTACCTTCCGCCCGGATTACCATTACTCCGGCCGGAACGATCCGGATGCCATCGACATTTGGGTAAACCGCGGACGGGATTACGTGAATCTTATGCAGCAGTTGGCCGACGAATCGTTTACCCCCCAGACGGGGGTTAAGGTCAATATCAACCTGATGCCCAACCCCGGACAGCTAATTCTGAGCAACTCCTCCGGACGAGAACCGGATTTGGCGCTGGGGCTGCCGGAGGGGACGCCCTCGGATTTTGCGATGAGGAACAGCCTGGTGGATCTGAGTACCTTCAAAGATTACAAGGATGTTGTCAAGCCGTTTCACCCGGGAACGTTAATTCCCTTTCAGTATGACGGAGGGACCTACGCCCTTCCCGAAACCGTGTCCTTGAACGTCATGTTCTACCGGACGGACATTCTGGAGTCCCTTGACCACAAGCCGCCTCAAACCTGGGATGAGATGCTCGCCATGCTGCCGACCCTGAAACAGAAGGGCTATGATTTCTACTACAACAAGGCGAATTCCGTTCCGATTTTTCTGCAGAATGGGGTTTCGTTTTATACCACGGACGGCTTGAAGTCAGGACTGAATTCACCGGAAGGGTTCAAGGCGTTCAAGCAGTGGACCGACCTGTTCAATGTTTATGGCTTTCCGACGGAAGTGCCGAACTTCTACCAGCATTTCCGCAGCGGAGACCTGCCCATCGGGATCTCCGATTATAACACCTACATGCAGCTGCTTGTGGCGGCACCGGAGCTGAACGGCTCATGGGAAATCGCTCCCGTCCCGGGAGTGGGAGGGCAAGGGCAGGAACCGGCCCGTTGGTCGGGAGGGAGCTTAACCTCCGGCATGATCTTTAAGTCTACCAAGCACAAGGAAGAAGCGTGGTCCTTCCTCAAATGGTGGACGTCCACGGACACGCAGGCCCGCTTCGGGAACGAAGTCGAGCTGCTAAACGGGGTGGAGTTCCGCTGGAACACCGCGAACGTGGAAGCGTTCAAGAAGCTCCCTTGGCCGTCGGGAACGAAGGAAACCATTCTCGAGCAATGGAGATGGTACAAAGAGATGCCGAACGTACCCGGCGGTTATTTTACAGGACGGGAGATGTTGTTCGCCTGGAACCGGACCGTGCTTCAGGGGTTGAACTACCGGGAATCGCTCGAGCAGGCGATTTTTCAGGTGGACAGTGAGCTTAAGCGCAAGCAGAAGGAATTCGGCTTCCTGGACGAGAACGGGGAAGTCCGCCGGACGCTGGTTGTGCCGGATATTACCAAGCCCTGGGAGGGAGCGCAACCATGAGCAAGCATGCCCCGGCCCTGCAGGCTGAAACGCGGGCGGACCCAGGCAGAAGCCTCCCGAAACAAGGGGCGCTCGCCCTGGTTCGGGAAGAAATCAGGCGAAGCTGGGTCTCCTATATCTTCATAGGCCCGTTCTTTCTTCTCTTCCTGCTGTTTATCGTGCTGCCCATTCTGGCGGCCATCGGGTTGTCGTTTACGAGCTTCAATGCCATCGAGCTTCCCAAATTCGTCGGTTTGCAGAACTATATGGCGCTGTTTACTCAGGATTTGGTGTTCTGGCAGCATGCCATCCCGAATACCTTTCTGTTCGCCATCATCGTAGGTCCCGTCGGGTACCTGCTGTCGTTCGTGCTGGCATGGCTCATCGCCCAGCTTCCCCGGCAGATAAGGGGCGTTTATACGCTTGCGATGTACGCCCCCTCCATGACGGCGGGTATAGCCATGTCGGTCGTATGGCTGATCATTTTCAGCGGGGACCGGCTGGGCTACTTGAACAGCTTTCTGTTGAACATCGGGTATTTGAACGAACCCCGGCTGTGGACGACGGACACCAAATATATTATGGACATCATGATCATCGTCTCTTTGTGGGGAAGCATGGGAGTCGGATTTCTGGCCATGCTGGCCGGCATTCAGAACGTGGACCGGCAGCTTTATGAAGCCGGCCGGATCGACGGCATCCGCTCGCGGCTGGAGGAAATCTGGTACATCACCATTCCGTCGATGAAGCCCCAGATGTTGTTCGGGGCCGTCATGGCGGTAGTCGGGACGTTGAAGGCGGGGGCCATCAGCGTCGAGATCACGGGCAGCAATCCGTCTCCGAATTACGCCGGTCATCTGATGATCAACCACATCGACGATTACGGCTTTATCCGCTTCGAGATGGGCTATGCTTCCGCCATTTCCGTGATCCTTCTCGTTATCATTTATCTGTGCAGCCGGCTGTGCTGGAAGCTGTTCGGATCGAAAGGAGAATAGCCGATGGCCTCTCGGCAGCTATTTCGCAGACGGAGCAAGTTAAACCGGATTACCGGGTTCCAATGGATTCTGACCTTGTGCATGACAGCCCTTGCTGTCTTTATGCTTCTGCCAATTGTGTATTTGTTCGGGAACGCCCTAAAGCCTTACCACGAGCTGTTCCTGTATCCGCCTACCTTCCTGGCCAAGGATCCGACGCTCGATAATTTCTACGACCTGCTGATTGTCACCAAATCTTCCATTGTGCCGGTGACGCGTTACATCTTTAACGGCGTGGTCGTCTCTCTGATGACCATCCTGATCGGAACGGTGATCAGTTCCATGTGTGCTTACTCCTTGTCCAAGCATCAATTTTACGGCAAGGGCAAGCTCTTCTCGCTTATTATTCTTTCGCTCATGTTTGCTCCGGAAACCGTCGGAATCCCGCGGTACTTCGTCATCAGCAAGCTGGGGATCATCAACACCTACTGGGCGCATATTCTGCCGGCTCTTGCGCTTCCGGTCATCGTTTTTCTGTTCAAGCAGTTCATCGATCTGCTGCCGAATGAGCTGCTGGAGGCGGCGCGTCTAGAAGGGGCCAACGAATTCAAGGTTTTCCTGACCATCATCATTCCGCTTTGTTTACCGGCGGTAGCCACCGCCACCATTCTGATCTTTCAATCCAGCTGGAACAACCTAGAGACGTCCGCTCTCTATATCGAGGATGAGACTCTCAAAACCTTGCCCTTCTATGTCCAGACGATGACCAGCGGCCTGGCGAACAGCGTGGCCCGCCAGGGGGTTGCCGCAGCGGTCGCCTTGCTGATGTTCGTACCGAACTTCATCCTCTTCCTGTTCATGCAGCGCAAGGTCATCTCCACCATGGCTCACTCGGGATTGAAATAGGGGATAACCGGCAGGAAGAAAGGAGGAGACCCCATGAAAGGCTGGATCAGGCTCGGTCGGATCCTGCTTGCAGGCGCCGCTCTCGGGCTGGCAATGAAAGCTTCGCCGGCCTCAGCCGAGGTCCCGTACGGCACCCAGATTTATGATTTGAAAGGTGCGGGCTATGAGGCTCAGGCGGCGTACCTTCCCGACCATTTTTACCGGGGGGATCTGAAAGCCCCGGAAGATTTGTTCATCGATTCGAAGGATCATCTGTATATCGCCGACACCGGCAACAACCGAATTGTTCATCTGGATGAGAACGACCGTCTAGTCCGAACGATAGAAGCCAAGCAGGGGGAAGGGAAGCTGAATGAGCCTAACGGGGTGTTTGTCCGTAAGGATGGAACCATCTATGTGGCGGATACGAAGAATGAAAGGATCGCCGTCTTCCAAGAGGATGGAACCTTCCTAACCTCTTATAAGAAACCGGACACCCCGCTGCTTCCGAAGGATTTCGTCTACCAGCCCACGAAGATCGCGGTGGACGACCGGGGATATCTGTATGTGGCGGTACGAAACGGCTACCAGGGGCTCCTTCTCCTGGATCCGGAGGGCCAATTCGACGGATTCTTCGGGGCAAACCGGGTGGACTTCACGCTGACCGACTCGTTAAAACGCCTTTTCTATACGAAAGAGCAGATGCAGAAGGAGCTCCTCAAGCTTCCGGGGAGCGTATCCAATGTTACAAGAGGACCGGATGGATTCGTTTATACCACCTCCGTCTCCGTCAAAAAAGGGCATATTAAGAAGCTCAACTACGACGGAAAGGACCTTCTGGGTGAAAAGGTGTACGGATCCAAAAATCTAAAGGCCCAGCAGCAGAACCAGTTTACGGACATAACCGTCGATTCCCGAGGCTATTTAACCGCCATTGAAGCCCAGTTCGGAACGGTGTACCAATACAACTCCCAAGGAGACCTTCTGTTCTCGTTCGGGGCCAAAGACGAGGGGTATCAGAAGCTGGGATTGTTCAAATCCCCTTCCTCAATTGCGGTTAATTCGGAAGGCGTTCTGTATGTTCTCGATCGCGGATCCCACCTGCTTCAGGCCTTCAAGGCGACGGATTTTGCGAACAAGATCCATGATGCCATGGATTTGTATATTCAAGGGCAGTACGAGAAGGGAGCGGGGCTTTGGAGTGAAGTGCTTCACCTGAACACGAAATACTATCGGGCCCATCTGGGCCTGGCCAAGGCTTATTACAAGCAAGGCCGCTACGAGCAAGCCATGAACGAATACCGCATGGCCGGAGATGTCAAAGGCTACTCCGATGCCTTCTGGCAGGTCCGTTTGAACTGGATGCAGAGACACTTTACCACGCTGGCCGGCAGTCTTGCGGCGGGGATCGTGATCTTTTGGCTGGCATCCCGTATGGCCAAACGGGCGGCCGAAAGGAGGAGGTCCGTTGAAACCGTTGAACATCCCGCCTGAATCAACCGCTCGCCTCCGGGAGAAAGACCGGCCGAGCCGGCAAAGAGAGCTTTCTTCGATGGGGAAGGACTACCTCGGAGCGGTAGGCTTTCAGCTTAAGCAGGCTTTCCGAATCCTCAAGCATCCTTTTGATGTGTTCTGGGACATTCGTTACCGTAACCGGGCTTCGCTGACGGCCTCCGTTGTGCTGCTCGTCCTGGCCTATATCGTCCTGCTGGTATCCGAAAGCTTGACCGCCTATACGTTTAATCCGACGGAGGCCGGAGTCAACCCTCTCCAGCTGCTGGTGCAGTACGGCCTTCCTTGGCTGACCTGGGTCATGGCGAATTACATGATCGCATCCATCATGAAAGGCCAGGGAAGATGGACCGAGGTATTCACAGCAAGCAGCTATTCCCTAATGCCGTTCATTCTGCTCAGCGTTCCGGCTGCTTTAATTACCAATGTCTTGACCTTGAGTGAGAAGGTTGTTTACAGCACCGCCCAGTGGGTGATGATCGGATGGACCCTTATCCTGTTCTTTATTATGGTGAAAGAGATTCATAATTACGACATTCAGGAGACGATCGTCAACCTGGTCGTCACGGTATTGTTCATGATTGCCGTCTGGGTGCTTCTGTTCATTGTCGCCGGGTTGACCTTCCAGCTCTATGACTTCCTTACACAGGTCATCCGGGAGGTGACCTATCGTGCGTAAACGTGCAGCAGCCGGTCTTCTGGCAGCGGTTCTGCTGATTATCTTCCTCGTGATCCAGCAGCCCTGGAAATCGTGGACCCAAGCCGTTCCTGCCAACCGACAGGTAGAGGGGAACGTGATCGACCCGTCCTCGATCCAGGCGGTGTCCTACAAAGCCGACAGCTTCCAGAAATACGCGGAAGCGGACGGTCTGGAGCTTTGGGTCAACGATGCCGGACATCTGAAGATAAGGCATAAGGATTCCGGTAAGGAATGGAGCAGCCTTCCTTCCGAAGCCGCTCTGGCCGCGGAGCCGAAGGGGCTGTGGAGGAACCATCTTCTCTCTCCTTTCCTGGCCGATTATGTGGACGGATCGAAGCAGAATACAAGCGTCACCATCTCGACCGCCAACCTGGACGATTCCAAAACCAAGGTCACGATCCGCCCCGCTTCAGCCGGGGTGGAAATCGGCTATGACCTGAGAACGCTCGGGATCTCCTTCAACGTCAAGGCCGTCTTGGCCCAAGGACACTTGGACATAACCGTTCCGGCTGAATCCATCAAAGAAACGTCCAGCAAGCAGGTAACGTCCCTTTGGCCCTATCCTTTTATGGGAGCGGTCCGCAAGCAGGATATCCAGGACGGCTATATGCTGGTTCCGGCGGAAATGGGAGCCTTGGTGCCGATGAAGGACGAGAAGCAGCTTCCTTACCGGTACACGGCCCTTCTCTACGGGACCGACCGGGCGCTGCCCGACCAGGGAACAGGACGCAGCTTCGATGCCCCGCTTCCGGTATTCGGAATGGCCCATGACGGCCAGTCGTTCCTGGGCGTCATCAAGGAGGGGGAAACAGCGGCAAGTGTTCATGCCACTCCTGCCGGCCTGTACACGTCGTTTCACTGGATTGCCCCGCAATTTCACTACCGCCAGTCGTATTTCCGGCAAACCAGCCGGTTAGGAGCCGGTTACAAAGCGATGGAGAAAGAGCTGCTCCGGGAAGACCGGGCGATTCGGTATTATTTCCAGACGGCCGAGAAGGCGAATTACGCCGGAATGGCAGCCGATTACCGGACGGACATAATGGAGACGTACGGTTTGAAGCAACGGCAAGGAGCATCCGACCCGCGACTGCAGCTGACGATCTACGGAGGGGCGGAGGAAAAAGGCTTGTTTCAGCCCCATTTCGTGACGGCCACGACGTTCGACCAGGCGTTTGCCATCACCGAGTCGCTGCATAAAGCCGGGGTTGGCAAGCTGGACGCGACCCTGGTCGGATGGTCGGAGGGAGGAGAGGAGAGCCGACTCCCCGCTGTCTTGCCCGCGGAGAAGAAGCTGGGGGGGATGGAGGGGCTGAAAAGCTTTATCAAGCGTTCCCAGGCGTTAGGGGACCGAATCCTTCTGCAGAGCGATTATTCCCAATCCCGGAACAATGACCGCTTCGTACCTTCCCGGGATGCCGTTAGAAATCGGAACAACCGGACCCTGGAAGGCGACTACAACGGAAAGAAGATGTATGACAATCCATCGGATGTAGCTTTGCGCCTGTTTCAGGAACAGGTTCAGCCGTTGAAGCAGCTGGGGATTGACGGGGTCGTGCTGAAAGGGATTGGCCACTTTGTGTTCTCGGATAACCGCAAAGGCCATGAGGTGTCCCGCAGACAAGCGGCGGAGGAACTGGCACAGATTTTCCGACTGTCCAAGGAAACCTTTCCGCTTACCCGGACCCTACACGGCAATGCGTACAGTCTGGCGGGAGTCAACGGGATCGGCACGCTGCCGATGGGCGAAACCTATGATCTGGTTGCCACCAAAAGCGTTCCTTTCTACCCGATGGCCCTTCATGGACTGGTCGATTACAGCGGTTCCTTCCTTAACTTGAGCAACCGCAAGGCTTATCTGAAGAGCGTGGAATATGGAGCCAGCTTGTCCTATCTGCTTACGCATGAAAGCCCGGATGTTCTCCGCAAAACACCGGGCGCCGGAATTTTCAGCAGCCGCTATGAGGAATGGAAGGATACGATCGTGCAGGATTACAAGCATTGGAATGAAATTCTCGGGCCGCTCTCGAACCGCTTCATGACCGGTCACCGTGAGCTTGCGCCAGGAGTAACCGAGACACAGTATGACAACGGCAGCCGGGTTGTGGTGAATTACAATAACGTGCCTTACCGGGATGGCGCGTTTACGGTTCCGCCAGGGGATTATGCCTTACGGGAAGGAGGGACAGGAAAATGATCGGAACCTCTAACCGCAAGCGGGTCCGGCTCTCGGTCGAGAGCCAGCAGGCGATCTCGGGCTACCTTTTCCTGCTTCCCTGGCTGGTCGGGTTGGCCGTCTTCGTTTTTTATCCGCTCGGCTATTCCCTGTACATGAGCTTTCATAAGATCCGCTTCACGGGAACGGGAATGAAGTTTGAGTGGAAGGGCTTCGAGAACTACACGTATGCGTTTCTGTCCGATAATACTTTCGTTGCCGCTCTGTTGAGCATTCTTAAGAACTCGGTTCTGGTTATCCCGATTATCGTCGTGTTTTCCTTGTTCGTCGCGGTGCTGCTTAACTTGAAATTCAAAGGCCGGATGGCTTTCCGGGGCATTTTCTTCCTGCCGGTTATCTTCAGCACCGGTCAGGTGCTCACGGAGATCTTCAACCAGAAGGCCGGCAGCCTCGATCTTCTTAACAATTACGACGTGGCGGGGTTCCTGGCGGCGAATCTGCCCAAACTATGGGCGGATCCGATACTGGCCGTCCTCAATATGTTCGTCGTCATTTTGTGGTATTCGGGCGTGCAGATCCTTCTGTACCTGGCGGGACTGCAAACCATCAGTACGAACGTCTACGAAGCCTCCATGATCGATGGGGCGACGCCTTGGGAAATCTTCTGGAAGATTACCCTGCCCGCCTTGACGCCTTTCATTTTGCTAAACGTGATTTATACCATCGTCGACATGTTCACCCTGCCGCTTCTGAATCCGGTTCTCAGCATGATCACGGCGAATATGACCAATCCGAATCTCGGGTACGGGTATTCGGCGGCGCAAGGCTGGATCTACTTCGTCATGGTGTTTCTCATCCTTCTTCTCGTGCTGGCTGCGGCGAGAAAGACGGTTTACAACGGTGCGGAAAGGTAGGTGTTCGGGAGATGAGACATTGGATGAACCGGGCCCGCACCCTGCTGCTCGGCGATATGGAAGGGATGGGGGTAATTGCCCTGCTGCTCCTCTACCTGCTGCTGGTCGATGTGGCTTTGATGTACTTGAACCCGTTCCTGTATATGCTCTCCACCATGTTCAAAACGACAGCGGATCTGCTGGATCCGACGGTCAAGTGGATTCCCACTTCCATGGAATGGGCGAATCTGAAGCTGGCTTGGGATGGCCTCCAGTTTCCCAAAGCCTTAAAGAGCAGCCTGACCATTTCACTTGCTTCCGCTGGGGGGCAGATTGTCGTCTGTTCCCTTGCCGGCTATTCCTTCGCCCGTTTGAAGTTTCCGGGGCGCAACCTGCTGTTCGGGCTCTTGGTATTCAGCTTCTTGATCCCGCCGCAGACGCTGATTATTCCGCTCTACGTGCTGTACCGGAAGCTGGATCTGCTCGGCTCCCCGATGGCGATCATCACACCGGCTCTGCTAGGGCACGGGCTTCGCGGCGCCTTGTTCGTCATCATCTTCCGGCAGTTCTTCTCCACGCTGCCTAAAGAACTGGAGGACGCGGCCCTTATTGACGGGGCCGGGCCGTTCCGGGTGTATTGGAAAGTTATGGTTCCCTTGGCCAAACCGGCCGTTCTTGTCGTCTTTCTCTTTTCGTTTGTATGGCATTGGAACGAAACCTTCATTACCGGACTCGTGCTTAACGGAAGTGATCTCCCCTTGTCCGTCAGTCTGTCCCATCTTGACAAAGTCTTGAGGGGAATGTACGGCGGGGATGGCACCGAGCCGAGCTTCGACTTGAACGAGACCATCCGCATGGCGGCCAGCTTCCTGATCATCATGCCGCCGCTGATCGTCTATTTGATTGCCCAGCGCTGGTTCGTGGAAGGCGTGGAGCGGACCGGACTGGTTGAATAATCGCCCATGCGCGAAAAGGAGATTACAGGCTAGATGCCACAATCTGAAGAAGCGAGGTGTAAGGCATGTCTAATCGAATCTTCGGCATTATCGGCTGCCAGCACGGCCACATTGCCGGCTTTCTTACGGAAATGCTGCGGTTGGGTCACCGCTGTGCAGGGATTAGCGAAACGGGGGAGCCGGCTCTGGCCGAGCGGCTTTCCCGGCAGCACGGCATTCCCCTGGTGAAGGAGGCGAGAAGGCTGCTCGAGGACCCAGAGGTAAGTGTGATCGGGTCGTCGGCCGTGAATGCGTTCAAGCTGGACGTGATCGAGCAGTGCGAGGCTTACGGGAAGCACGTCATGCTCGACAAGCCGATTGCGGTCAACCGCCATCAGCTGGAACGCTTGGAAGGGGTGATCGGTAGAGGAGGCATCCAGATCGGGATGATGCTAACCGAGCGGTTCCGCCCTGTCCTCTATACCTTGAGCCGGATGCTGGAGAGAGGAGAGCTAGGCAAAGTGGTCAGCCTCACCATGCGCAAGCCGCATAAGCTGACTCCTTCTTCCCGCCACGCCTGGCATTTCTCGAAGGAACAGAACGGAGGCATTGTCATTGATTTGTTTGTGCATGACTTCGACCTTCTCCGCTGGCTGACCGGCCAGGAAATCCGTTCCGTCCAGACGGTCGTCACGAAGAACGGCATGCCCGAGTATCCGACCTTCTATGACACCGCCTGCGCCCAGGTGGTCATGGACGGGGGAGCGCTCGCCCAGCTTTATTCCGATTGGCACACCCCCGAAGCCAGCTGGACCTGGGGAGACTGCCGGATTTTCATTACCGGAACCGCCGGGGCGGCTGAGCTCCGCTTAAGCGGAGACCCCGCCATAGCGAAGGAAGAGCTCTTCTTCCGCATCCTTCATGACTCGCCTTATGAGCGGGTGGAGTTGGAGGCGCCCCCGTGGAGCCTGACGGAGGATTTCCTCAGGCGCCTGGAGGGGAAGGACTCACGCTTAACCCATAAGGACGTGCTGCAGACCTGTCGGGCGGCCGTGGAGGCCGACGAGAAGGCCGTCTTTCTGAACAACGTCCATCAACCCATCGGCTAGTGGTCCTAATGCAGTAACTAAAACGAAGTGGAGGAACCAGATGAATACCGGAAAAGTAAGATTTGCCGTTGTCGGCTGCGGGGGTATCTCGGCGAGTCATTTTCAAGGAATTAATGAAACGGAAGAGGCGGAGCTGGTCGCCGTTTGCGACGCCAATGAGCAAAGAGCCGAGGAGACGGCCGCCAAATACGGCGTACGCGCTTATACACGGCTGGAAGTCCTGCTTGCCCAGCCGGATATCGATGCGGTGTGCATTTGCACACCTAGCGGGCTGCATGCCGAACAGACGATAATGGCAGCCGCCGCTGGCAAGCATGTTGTTTGCGAGAAGCCGATGGCCATCGTGCTGGAGGATGTGGAGCAGATGATCGAGGCCTGCTCGCAGGCCGGCGTCAAGCTGACCACCATCTTCCCGAGAAGAATGTCTCCTGCCGCCGTATTCGTGAAGAAGCTGATCGACGAGGGACGGCTCGGCCGCTTGAGCCTCTGCTCGGGGTATGTGAAATTTTACCGGAATCAGGCTTATTACGACAGCGCCGGCTGGAGAGGGACTTGGGCCATGGACGGCGGCGGAGCCATGATGAACCAGGGAATTCATACGGTCGACCTGCTGCAATGGCTCGCCGGACCGGTCGAGAGCTTGAAGGGATTCGCCCGCAACGTTCTGCGGGATATTGAAGTGGAAGACACGGCGGTTACCGCGCTTCAATTCTGCAATGGGGCACTTGGAACGCTGGAAGCCACCACCACGGCTTATAAGCAGCCGGATCATCAGATTATCATCCATGGGGATTTGGGGACGGTTGTTCTGACCGGAGACCAAATTACTACCCTTGAGGTCATGGGGGAACCCATCGAAATTCCGGATTTTCCGCCGTTTCAGGTCATCCCGGACGGGCACCGCATGCAAATAAGGGACATGTCACGGGCCATCCTCGAGAATCGTGAACCGCAGGTCACGGGGGAAGACGGCCGCCATTCGCTCGAGATTATCCTCGGAACGTATGAGTCCCACCGCAGTCACCGGGAAATCCACTTCCGGAACCCGGTGCAGCAGGCTTAACCATCAGTGGGGCCGGTAACGGCTGAAGCCGGCCCTTAAGGATTTGGCATACTCGGAGGGCGTCATTCCGGTCGCTTTCTTGAAGTGGCGGGAGAAGTAATGCACGCTGCTGTAGCCGAGAAGCTCGGAGATTTCGGTCAAGTTGTAATCTTCCTCACGGATCAGAACCTTGGCCTTTTGGATTTTGAGGTCGTTGGAGTGCTCCATGACTCCACGTCCGACTCTTTTCTTGAACAGAATGCTCAATTGGGTTCTTCCGATGGTAAAGACTTCGCACAGATGGTCGAGCGTAAGGTTCTGGCCGATGTTCTCTTCCATATAGGCGAGGATTTTATCTGTAGTGTCCATCTCCTGCTTCTCCCTTGCGGCGGAAGAAAGCTTGTAGACAGGCTGAGGAGAGGTGCTGTTGCGGATTAGGCGGATGAGCAAGGTCTCAAGATTTATGCGGAACATCTGCTCGCTGCCGAAGGGAGCGTTCTCTCGTGCGCTGAGGATCCGTCCCGTATGAAACGGATTAACCCCGAAGGCGTTAAACCCTTCCTTCATCATCTGGGACAGCAGGGACCGCTCGTAATCCCCCAGGTGAAACAGCTTCTGCTTAAGGAAAAAGGACATGGGCGAAGAATCGCATTCGAAGGTGACGATGAAGACGTTGCAAGCCACGACACCGTTGCTGCGGGGGCTGTGAAACTCATTCGGCTCATGAAACAGCAGATCGCCCTGCTTCAGGTTGAAATGGCCGAAATCCGTCTCGATGGACATTTCGCCCTTATCCACATAATAGAGCTCCCAAAAGTCATGCTTCTCTCCGGCATACCGGTAATTTTTGGCCAATTCGAAATAGTAGCATGTAATCAGCTTGTTGATGGAAATGACATTCTGGATCTCATAACGCATCAATTTCAAGTTATAATTCCCCCCCTTTTTTTGTTAAGAACCCATCCCCTACCTAGTTCTCCAAAAGGGTTGAAAATCCTCCAAAGAATGGGTGGAATAACAAAATTCGTACAAAAATATAAAGAAATGTGCAAAGAAATAAGCGAAGGAGGAGACGGAAACGATCATGCTGAAAGCCGGACTAATTGGAATCGGGTTTATGGGGAGGACACACCTGAAGAACTATATCCGCCTGGAGGAAGAAGGCTTTCCCGTCCGCCTGACCTCCATCTGCGACATTGACTCCCGAAAGTTTCAAGGGATCTATACGGAGGGAAATATTCAAGTGCCGAGTGCGGACATCGATTATAGCCGGTATCGGCAGTACACCGATATCGACAGGATGCTGGAAGAGGAGGAGTTGGATTTCGTCGACATCGTTCTTCCTACTTACCTGCACAAGGAGGTCACCCTAAAAGCCCTTAGGAAAGGCCTTCATGTCCTGTGCGAGAAGCCCATGGCCTTAAACAGCGCGGATGGCGCGGAGATGATTCGGGTTTCGAAGGAAACGGGACGGAAGCTGATGATCGCTCACTGCCTCCGGTTCTGGCCGGAATACGAGTATTTAAAGGAAACGGTGGCAAGCGGACGGTATGGCAAGGTTCGTTCCGCGTCCTTTTACCGGCTCTGCAGTCCGCCCATCTGGACCTACGAGAATTGGATGATCCGGGCGGAGACGAGCGGGGGAGGCCTGCTGGATTTTCATATTCACGACATCGACATCATCCATTGGCTGTTCGGACGCCCTCTCGCGGTAACGACGGTTGGCGGAGACGTCCTGCCCGAAAGCACACTCGATGTCCTGTCGGCCCAATACCTGTACGAGGACCGGAAGGTGGTCACGGCCCATATGGACCGATCCATCGAAGGGGACGTCGGCTTCGAGATGGCGTACCGGGTCACCTTCGAGGGAGGGACCCTGCTCTTCGAGAAGCGGGTGCTTAAGGATCATCCGAAGGACGGCCGGGGCTTTGTGCCCGAGCTTTCGAAGGATGCGGGCTATTACCGCGAAATAAGGTATTTCGCCAATGCCATTCGGAACAACACCCCGGTCGATGTCGCGAATCCCGAAGATACGTTAACCGCACTGCTTATTGCGGAAGCCGAAAGGCAGTCTGCCTTCGAGAAGGGAACGCCTGTCCCCATTGCCACACCAAGCCTTTCGGTATAAGCACGGTAAGAGGAGTCCAGTCGTCCGAACCGCCGTTCCTTATCCTTAACCCAAAAGCCCGGCAGGCTTGCCTTAAGCCTGCCGGGCTTTTGAATGACTGTCTTACCTGCTGCTGGTTGAGACGGTTCTTAACCTGGTGACGGGGGAAACCTTATTCCTCGTAGCCTTCCCGAAGCAGGCCGCCATAAGGGGCGAGCGTTGCAGCAACCACTTCCTCATAAGCTCCTAAATCTCCCTGGCCGTAAAAGGTTTGAAGCGCCTGCTCCAGGGCTGAAGCCATTCGGCCGTCAAAGGCTTTCAGTTCCCGGTAAAGATGCTTTCCCTCTGCGATCCACTGCTTATTGACCCGTAGATGGAATTCCGACAAAACGATGGTCAGCCGGTGCAGCGCAAACCACTGCTCTACGGAGCAGGAGGCATCCTTTACATCCTCCCATAAATCGGTAATCCAGTACCTCTGCGCATCCCTCTCACCTGACGACCAGGGCATGGGGCCGGCCGCGAGGTCGTCTTGGGCTTCCTTCAGAATTCTCTCGGCCGCTTCCTCGCACCGGAGAAGTACCCCTTCCGTCAGCATTCTTTGAAGGGTAGGGTTGGCCGCGTGAACCCCCGCATCGAATAGATCCCTGAAGCTGTCGGAGGTAAGGACGAACTGCTCCACCAGCCAGTCCTCCTCCCGAAGCGTTTTGCGGTAAGCCCATGGTGCCTCGTCATCCACGATAACCAAATCGAGGTCCGATCCGGCGGTGTCCTGCCGCCGGCCTCCGCTGCCACCCAGAACCGCAAGCGTACAATGTGGATGATGGCGGAACACAAAGCGCTCCGCCGCTTCCAGCCCTGTCAGTCTCATGCTTCCTCCTCCTTTGGGCATTTGTTACTGGGGCATTTATCCAATCAAACCGAACACCCGGTACATAGCTTATAGTAAGTTATGCAGAAGGTGGTGATTACTGTGAGTTGTGCTAGAGGGTTTGGCTTCACTTCGATTGGGATAGTTCTCGTTCTTTATATCCTGCTCGTGATCGTCCTGTCTGCTGGCTTCTTGATCTAATCCTGCCTAGGGAAAGAAGTGCCTCCTGCTGCGTCGGGAGGCCTTTTTCATTTTTTATGCACTTCCTTAATGAATATTTGTAACCGGGACATTCATCCAAACAATCCGAACACCCGGCGCATAAGTTATAGTAACCTATGCAGAAGGTGGTGATTGCTGTGAGCTGTGCAAGAGGGTTTGGCTTCACTTCGATTGGGATCGTTCTGGTTCTTTATATCCTGCTCGTGATCGTCCTGTCTGCTGGTTTCTTGATCTAATCCTGCGTAGGGAAAGAAGTGCCTCCTGATCCGTCGGGAGGCCTTTCCCCTTTTTATTGTGGGTAGGACCCAAGTACTCCTCCGATGCCCCTCCATAAGGAAATTTGTTACCGGGACTTTTATCCAATCAATCCGAACATCCGGCGCATAGCTTATAGTAACCTATGCAGAAGGTGGTGATTACTGTGAGTGGTGTTGGAGGGTTTGGCTTTACTTCGATTGGGGTAATTCTGGTTCTTTATATCCTGCTTGTCATCGTCCTGTCTGCTGGCTTCTTGATCTAATCCTGGCAAGGGAAAGTGCCTCCTGATCCGTCGGGAGGCCTTTCCCATTTTAGTCGGATAGAACCCAAGTTCTCCTCCGATGCACTTCTTCAAGGGAAGGTACATAAGCTGAGGTAACCCTATTGCGAAGGCGGGATCTTGATGGAATACTTGGAAATGCTCTCCCGGCTGGGACTCGGAAGCGCTCATCCCGGAGGCTTCTCCGAAACCGTGGAGCAGTTTACTAAATTTCCGCTGGCCGCAGACTCCTCTATTCTGGAGGTGGGATGCGGGACGGGAAGAACGGCTTGTTATTTGGCGGAACAAGGCTACCGGGTAACGGCCGTCGACCTTCATCCTCAAATGGTGGTCAAAGCCAAGCGGAGAGCCGAACAGCTGGGGGTTACGGTTGACTTCCGGCAGGCGGATGCCCATGCGCTGCCTTTTGACGATCAGTCGTTCGATGCGCTGCTGGTGGAATCGGTCACCAATTTTACCCAAGCCCCGGTATCGGTGGCGGAGTATTATAGGGTACTGAAGCCCGGCGGGGTTCTCTATAACCGCGAAATGTTCGTTAAACCATCCGCCGCAAAAGAAATTTTGAAAGATATTCAAGAATTTTTCGGGATGCCGCAAATTCTTACCCAACCGCAGTGGACGGATTTAATGACGGCTTCCGGCTTCGAAAGAATAGAAATGCTTGAGGTGCAGGAGATTACGGATGAAAAGCTTGAGAAGCAGCATGATCAGCCCGACCAGTATCAATGGATGGATGAAGGGGTTATCCTGGATTTCAGTCTTCTGGAATGCGGGATTCGTTCGTCCCAGCTGATCTCAGAGAACCGGGAGCATTTGGAATACGGCATCATGAGGGCTTTCAAAGGCGGCGAAGAATAGTCCGATTGGGAATCAAAACCGCGACTTTCGCGGTTTTATTTTTGTGTGGGGAGAAGGGGGGCGGAGTACCCAGTCATTACCTATCCGGCTGGCAAGGAGGTTGCGGGTTAGCCGGCGGTTGCTTATCCTATTAAGGAACCGTCGGAAATTCCAGGTTCCCTATTGGAAATACAGCTTCCATCCTAGTCCGAATGCGGACCCTTTAAGGAGAAGGTCAGAATGCTTTCCTACTTAAGAAACGTATACGAGAATTGGATCGATTATCCCTGCCGGCCAGGAACCGTTCTGAACGGTTATCGCCTTGTTAAATTCGTGGGCAGCGGGAGCTATGGACTGACTTATCTGTGCCGGGAGATGGGAACGGGCCGGTTAGCCGCCCTCAAGCATAACAAGCCGAGCAAGGCGGAGCTGGGGATTCAGCTGCTGGAACGGGAGGCGGCTATCCTGCGGCAGCTGGATCATCCCCGCATCCCCGGCTTCCGCGAGCTCTTCACCGCTGACGGGAAACGCTGCTTGATTACCGACTATGTCATCGGGCTGAACGTGGAAGAGGCTTTATTCGCGGGGAGACGGCGGTATTCGGAGGAGGAGAGTCTAGGGATCCTGGCCGAGCTGCTTGAGATGATGGAATACATCCACAGCCGGGGAATCGTGCACCTCGATATCCGCATTCCGAATGTCATCTTGAACCATAAGGGTCTGAATCTCCTGGATTTCGGACTGGCCCGGCCCATAGGAGACCGCGATGCCGGGCCGTTTCCCGACGAGGAGACCCGCATGAGGCGAACCCCCGCGGTGTCGAGTGATTTGTACGCGGCGGGCCATTTTCTCCTCTTCCTGCTCTACTCGATGGTGGAGGACGAGCCGGGAAAGGAGCAAGCCTCAGAGGGATGGCAGGAGGAGCTGCCCGTATCGGACGGAACAAAAAGGCTCATCCGCCGGCTGCTGCAGGTGGACAAGCCTTATGCAAACGCGCGGGAAGCCTCCTGCGAAATCAGGCGGCTGCTGGAGCGTTAGCTCGAGTGGCTGCCGTATTTGTTTTTGTAGTAGGGTTTGCCGTAGTTGTTGTGTTTGTAGGAGGAACCCGGGGGGCGGCGGTAAGCGGAGGACGAGCTGCGCTTGTAGCCATAACCTCGATGCTTGTCTTTGGATCCGAGAACCGAATGAAGCAGCTTGGAAAGCAGGTGTTTGATCACAATTCAACCTCCTGTAACAGGATACCTTACCCTACGTACAGAAGGCGGCTTGGTTTCAACCGGCTTAATAAATCATCGTCCCGAGAGGGCCGTCTTCCCGGATATAAGGCTGGAGCGAATAGACAGAGAGGGGAAAGTAAGTAAAGCCATAGACATAAGCGGTTAATTCATACAGCTGGAAGTAGACCACCAGGGCTTTATCCGCGATATAGAAATCCTGGTCGGGCCGGATGGTTTTGAACTCCTCGAGCAGCGGAATTTGACGCGCCATGATTTGCTCTTCTATTTGGCGGTTAACAATCCGGATGTAATCGGTTTCGGGCTTGAACAAATCCTTGAGGCTGTACTTTTCTCCCGTTTGGATAGCAAACGTAAGAGACCTCTGAAGGGTAATCCCGTGAGCCCCTCCTGAGTAGGCATAGGAAAACAAAGAGAGGCTGAGCACTCCCCGCTCATTCGTTTTGATCTCATAGTAGCCGGTGACTTCCGTGTCGGGATTAGCCGGATAATCCTGTGCCCGGAGCATGGCCCTGACCTCTGTTAGGATGGCTTCGTTGATCTTCCTCTGGACCTCGGGATGAGGAAGGCTTTCTACGACAGGATAAACCACATTCAGCTTTCGGCCGGTCAACCGGTGCGAAATGACCTTCACGGGATATAGAATAAGGCTCATGCCCGCCCTCCTATAACGTTTTTAAAAGCTTATTCCAAGGCTGGGCGGATGGTGTATACTTAATTCCATAAACTGGTTCCCGGCTCCCCCAAAAGGGAAGCAGGTCTTTGCAGGCTTATTTTCGATTCCTCTTGGGGGAGCTCCCGGAAATCCAAAGATTTTCTCAAACTATGTGGAAAAGGATGGTTAGCCGTGACGGAAGGAAACCAAAAAATCAGGGGAATCGCCCACCGGGGATATCCCGGGAAAGCGCCCGAAAATACGCTGAAGTCGTTTCAATGGGCTATCGACTTGAACTTCTCCCACCTCGAGCTGGATGTTCAGTTATCCAAGGACGGGGAAGTCATCGTCATGCACGATTGGACCGTTGACCGCGTATGCGGCGAGCCAGGCACCGTTCGCGATATGACGCTCGCTGAGCTTAAGCGCTTACGTGTCGGTGGGGTGGAAGAGGTCCCTACGCTGGAGGAAACGCTGGAGCTGTGCCGGGGCAAGCTGATTGTGAGCATTGAGCTTAAGCAGGGAGGAGATTATTATGCCGGACTCGAAGAGAAGGTCGTCGAACGGGTTCGCCGTCTGAGGATGACGGATCAGGTGTATATCATTTCCTTCGACCAGTACTCGGTTGTCAAAGTGAAGCAGCTATGCCCCGAGGTGGAGGTAGGCATAATACTTGGAGGGAACAGTCCCTTTCTTTACCACCCGCTTCAGCAGATGGGAGCCTCTTATTTGGCCGTTCCACTTAAGTATTTGAATGAGGATGCCGTCGAGCAGTGCTCGAAGCATGGGCTGCAGCTAATCACCTGGCCCGCGGATAATGCCGAACAGATAGCAAAAGTTACCCCATACCCGGATGTCCTGGTTACCACGAACGAACTGGAGATTTGGCGGGACCATGCGATCCGAACCGGCCAATTTTGGACCGGAAAATGAATCCCTTTCTCCCATACCCCGTATTACCGGGTGAATCTTAGGAAGACAGTGGAGGGATGAAGCTTGTTCAATAAGTTTTTGGCCAAAATCGGGATAGGGTCGGCGGAAATCGATACGGTGCTCGAACAGACCCACTATACGCCGGGAGACGAGGTCCGCGGAGAGATCCGGCTTAGGGGAGGAAGCGTCGAGCAGCAGATCGAAACGATTGCGCTCTCTGTCATGACGGAATATATCAAGGAAAGCAACGACAACAAATATCATCAGCGCGCAGAGATCGCGAGGATTCACGTAACGCCGCCTTTCCTTCTTCAAGCAGGGGAAGGTAGAGAGATTCCATTCTCGTTCCGGCTGCCGGCTCGGACTCCGCTAACGCTGGGCCGCACTCCCGTCTGGATCCGGACCGAGCTGGAGATTCAAGGGGCTGTCGATCCGAGTGATAACGACCGCATCGAGGTCTATCCGTCGGCCGAAATGCGAACCGTTCTGGATGGGGTCGAAGAGGCAGGCTTCCGTTTCCGCAAGGCGGAATGCGAATATACGGCTCATCTGGGCGGAGGTCTTCCCTTCCTGCAGGAGTTCGAATTCACTCCAACCGGAAGATTCCGCGGCCGGCTGGACGAGGTGGAAATCATGTTTGTGGGACAGGATGAGGGTGGCATTGATCTCCTGCTGCAGATTGACCGGAGAGCGAGGGGATTGTCCAGTCTCTTCGCCGAAGCCTTCGACATGGATGAATCCTTCGTCCGGCTGAGGCTGTCTTCCGGAGAACTCGCCGGCGGTCCTCACGCGGTAGCCGGAACCCTATCCGGAATTATCGAGCGTTACGCCAAGTAACGGGTTGGAGCAAGGGACCCATGGGGCCCTGCTGGCGAAGCGCGGCGTCTTCGCCAGCCTGTCCTTCAGTCCGTTGGAATACCAAGCTTAAGCGGTACCCGGTCACCGGCCTTCCCCTCACGCGGGAAGGCCGGTTATTTGTGGTTTCTTACCAAAATGGACGGCAGAGGTAGGATTTTGTTAAACGAAGACGAATAATACAACAGTAATACAGGTTTGATACAGGATTCCGCGGGGGGGGGACAGTATGCCTCTCGGGTTACCTAATGGACGCCTGAGCCTTAAGCGGGCAGGCGGGATGGGAGGACAACGAATGACATGGCTGAACAAGCTCCGGCCGGTATCGTTCCAGCGGAAACTTCTGGGGTATTCCTTGATTGTAAGCATTGTTCCGGTGCTTCTTGTCGGCTTGCTTTCCTCGTTCCTGGCATCACGAAGCCTCCAAAATGAGGTCAACGGAAATCATAAGTACATGCTGGACCAGGTGGAGAAGCAGCTTTCGCAATTTATCGCTTCCCTTCGGGTATCTTCCATCAACATAGCCACGAGCTTGGCGGTGGAAAGAACGGTTCGGGACGGCCCATCGATCGACAACCTCACCAATTCGCTGGAAATGAATGAAACCATCCGGCGGATCCGCAGTTCCTCGCCTATTCCTTATAACGTATCGATGATTCTAAGGAATCACCGCAATTATTTGTATTCGAACGCCTTTGAAACGAGCAGCCGTCCCATGCAGCGCCTGGCCCCCATTCTCGACACTTGGATGCCGAAAGCCAATGAACCTTTCCTGGTGCCGGCGAACACCTTTGACGATCAGCCGGATATGCTGCTTTATTCGCCCGTGCCGATCCAGACCAGCTACACGCAAGGGGTGCTGGTCTTGCATGTCAACCCCCAGGACATCCTGCGTTTTCTCGGTTCCCTCGAGCTGGCCAACCGGACGAAGCTGATGGTGGCGGACGAGCAGGGGCGTATCGTGATCAGCAATCAGGAAGAGCAGATGGGCAAAAGGCTGGAGGACTTTAAAGATTTGTACGCCAATCGGGAGAAGGCGGTTCTTCAGCCGGTCACGATTGACCTGGAAGGGGTTGCGCACAGGCTGCGGGCGAAAACGGCAGCTTCCGGTGGCTGGACCTACTATGTGATGACGCCGGCCGAGGTATTCTCGCGCCAGGTGAACCGGATTCAATGGATCACCTGGGGGCTTGTGGGGATCCTTACGTTCGCCTGGGGAGGCGTCGCGCTGTTTGCTTCCCGTTGGCTGTACAGGCCGATCGACCGGCTGTCCCGCAAAGTGCTTCCGGTGCGGCCGGAGGCCCCGAGACCGCGTGACGGTCTGGATGCCCTTGATTCCTACTTGCATGAACTGGTTGACACGAACCAAACCCTTCTCAGCCGGTTGAAGGAGCAGTTCCCCTATTTGAAACAGGGATTTTTTCATCAGCTTCTAAAGGGAGAACTATCGGAGAACGACTTCCTAGCCGAGGCGGAACGGTTTCATTTTCGTCCGGCCGGAGGAGCAGTCTTCGTCTGTGTAGCCCAAACCGACCGGGTTGACCTCTTTCGGGAAACGTACCGAGGCAAGGACCGGGGGCTGATTCATTATGCCCTCCTCAAAATGCTGGAGGAAACTTTCCACGCCTTCCCTTCCTGTCTCGCATTCACGCCCGAAACGGGGCAGGTCGTTCTGCTCATCGGTACGGAGGACGATCCCGCCGGCAGGCAGGGATCCGGAGAAGGGGAGATGCTGGAGCGCCTGATCCGGTGCGCGGATGAAGCCCGAGGACATGCGCTGACCTATTTTCGCTTCCCGCTCAGTATCGCCATAAGCTCCAGGCTGGAAGGATATGAAGCCATTGCCCGCGGATACGAGGAGGCACGGAGCCTGCTGAGACACCGTCTCGCTCTAGGCGAGAACGCCACGATCTCGGCCGGACGGCTGGACCCCGGACTCAACCGGTCCACCCAGCAGCTTGTCGAGCTTCAGAAGCGGATCGTGTTTCATCTCGTCCACGGCAACGCGGAAGAGTCCCGCCGTCTGCTTGCCGGTCTCCGGGAGGAATTGACCGCGACCCCGGTCCCGCCCGACACGGCAAGGGCCCTTTTTGCTTACCTGCTGGGAGAGCTCGATTACACACTGCAGCAATCCGGCTGCGATCTTCGGGATCGGTTCGGGCTTGACCCGTACGAGCCGTTATACCGCCTGCAGTCGGTAAACGAGCTGGAGCAATGGCTGTCAGATGAGATGATTCCGGCGGTACAGGAGGCCCTTTCCGAGCAGACCGTTTCCCGGCAGAAGAAAATGGTTCATCAGGTCAAAGCCTTTATCGAAGAGCGGTGCGAGGAGGACCTGTCCCTGCAGATGGCCGCCGACCATTTTGACCTGTCCGTTTCTCATCTGAGCAAAATATTCAAGGAAGAAGCCGGCGTCACGTTCAGCGAATACGTGCTGGAGTGGAGGATGTCCAAGGCAAGAGAATGGCTGGAGCATACGGAGATGCCCATCAAAGAGATCGCCGCCAGGCTGAGCTATGCCAGCGTCCAGACGTTCAACCGGATTTTTAAGCAAACCTGCGGCATGCCTCCGGGAGAGTACCGGAAGCAGAAGCGAGCGGCTTCCTGACGTTTTGCTTTAGCTCTTGTTTTCTTTTGCCGCATCGCTTATGACCCTCCGTAGGAAAGGAGCATTGCCTGGTAGACCGGGGTGCCGCACAATGGAGCCATCTTAACCAAAGGGTGGGAACGCTAATGAGACCGATAAACCGAAAGCGCTTAACAGCCTATGTTTCGCTTGCTGCGTCTGCTACGGTGCTTGTCGCGGGCTGTGGAGGGAAGGAGAAGCCGGGGAATGCCGAGGGAGCAGCGGGCTCCAAAGATCTTCATATTCTGCTTTCGCATTCGAATGCCAAATACGCGATGCAGGTGAAGGAAGGAGACCGTTATATCCAGGAATTGTCCAAGCAGTCGGGCTATAACCTGAAATTTGAATTTCTCGGCCACGGAAATGATTTTACCCAGCAGATGACCGTTCGTTTCGCCTCAGGCGACCTGCCGGATCTGATCCGCACGGACAGCATCAATTCCACCATGCACCCGGGGGCGCTGGACAAAGGGGTGTTTCAGGACCTCACTCCTCTTATTGAGAAATACGGCCCGAACCTGAAAAAGAAGATTCCTAAGGAGGCCTGGGAAAGCCCGCGCGTCAGCAAGGATGGAAAGATTTACGGAATTCCAGCCCTTTCGGCGCTTCCGGCCTCGCGGGTGGTCTATATCCGCCAGGACTGGCTGGATAAGCTGGGCATGCAGCAGCCGAAGACGGTGGACGACTACTTGAAGTTTTTTGAAGCGGTCAAGAAGGAAGATATGAACGGCAACGGGGATCCGAATGACGAGTACGGCTTCTACGTCCGGGAGAATCTTATTTACTCCAACCTGTTCTTTCAGGAATTCGGAGCGGACCCGGGCGCGTGGTATTGGAAGAACGGCAAGCTGGAGCCGGGGATGATTCAGCCGGAAATCAAGGACTCCTTAAAATTCTGGAAGGACTTGTATGATAAAGGCTATATCAACCCGAACCTGTTCACGAACAAATCGGCGGATTGGGAAGCGGGCATCAAGCAGGGGAAAGGCGGCGTCTGGATTCATGATGTGACGAATTACAACTCCAACTGGGGACTGCCGGAGTTCTACGTTAACCAGAAGGGGGCCAAGGTCAGTATGCTGGAAGCTCCGCAGGGTCCTAAAGGAAAAGGCCTATCGGTACAAGGAGACCAGATTTACTTCGTATGGACCGTGCCGACCCAGAAGAAGAACGCGGAGGAAGTTATCAAGTTTCTTAACTGGGCTTGGTCGGATGAGGCGGATCCCTTCTTTGCCCTCGGCATCAAGGATTACAACTATAAGGAAGAGGGCGGCAAGCCGAAGTGGGATCTGAATGAACCGGCCAATAAAGAGAATGACGCTTCCGTCTTCTATCAGCTTTCCATCAACCCCCGGGGTGACGGACGAATGGGATCGAAGCTGCTGGATGTTATCCCCAACTCCGAAGCGATCAAAGCCGGAATTAAAACGGCGGCGGCCAATGTGGTGCCGAACGATGCTTTGCATATGCCGACGCTCGAAAATTTGAAAACCCATCCGGAGCTCGTGCCGGGTACCGGGGCGGGAACCCTGTTCCTGGATATGTTCGCGAAAGTCATTACGGGCAAAGAGCCGGTTGACAGCGGCTTCGATAATTTCGTTAAGGAATGGCGCCGCCGGGGCGGCGATGACGTGATCAAGGAAGCGACCGATTGGTACAACGGCTTCCACAAAAAGTAAGGAGAGAAGGAACCGCGGCGGGAACTCCTTCCGTTTAGGTTCCCTTCCTCCCATCCTGACTGCTGGAGGGGAGCACGTTGGTCCGTATCTATCATAAGCTTACTTCGAATGATGCCCTGCTGCTGCTTCTTATCGCCCTGCCCGGCATCCTGCACTTCCTTATTTTCCGCTACGTGCCGCTCTTGGGTAATGTTATTGCCTTTCAGAACTATAACCTGTTCGCAGGCATGGCCGACAGCCCGTGGGTGGGCCTGAAGCATTTCCAGAACATGTTCACCTACGCGGAATTTTACCGAATCCTGCGCAATACGATGCTTCTCAGCCTCTATTCCATTATTTTCGGATTCCCGGCGCCCCTAATCCTGGCTCTGCTCTTGAATGAAATCCGGCAAAAATGGTTTCAACGGCCGGTTCAAACGCTGCTTTATCTTCCGCACTTTCTCTCCTGGGTCATTGTAGGCGGTTTGTTCGTTAACCTTCTTTCCATCGACGGGTTTCTGAACACCATCCTGGGCTCGCTTGGCTTGGCCAACCGGGATTTTCTCACCATCCCGGAGTATTTCCGCAGCATCCTGGTATCGATCGGCATCTGGAAGGAAATCGGATGGGGCATGATCATCTATTTGGCGGCCCTGTCCGGCATTAACCCCAGCTTGTACGAAGCCGCTATGATGGATGGGGCGGGACGATTTCGCCAAATGTGGTCGATCACCCTTCCCTCTCTGCTGCCGGCCATCACCGTTCTGTTCCTGCTGCGGATCGGTCATGTGCTGGACGCCAATGTGGAGCAGGTGCTGATTCTGCTGAACCCGCTCGTCCGGGATGTCGGGGAAGTGATCGACACGTACGTCTACCGGGTCGGCCTGCTCGGGGCACAGTTCAGCCTGACTACCGCCATCGGCATTTTCAAATCGCTGGTCGGCCTTATTCTGGTCGTCGGATTGAATGCGCTCAGCCGCAAAACAACCGGTGAGAGCATCTATTAACACCTGGTCGGACTCCAGGAGAAAGGAGGCGGCCATGCCCGCTTACCGGTCGGACCGTTGGTTTTCTTTCATCAACGGGACCTTTTTTATCGTGCTCTGTTTGACGATGATCTCTCCTTTAATCCATCTGGCCGCGGTCTCGCTAAGCGAAGCCCGCTACGCCAACGCCAAGCTCGTCTATTTCTGGCCCAAGGGCTGGAATACCGAAGTCTATTCGATGATCCTCGGGATGGATAACCTGTGGAGGGCGATGGGGGTAAGCGTCTATATTACCGTCCTTGGAACACTGATTTCTCTCGTCCTGACGTCTACCATCGCTTATGCCTTATCCCGTCCGTCCATGCCGGGGAGAAAAATCGTGCTTCGCGGGATCGTCGTCACCTTTATTTTTTCCGCGCCCCTCATCCCGAACTATCTGCTGGTTCGGTCTCTCGGAATGGAGAACACCCTGTGGGCGCTCATGATACCCGGAGCCTTGTCGGCCTTCTACGTGATCATTATGAAGACGTTCTTCCAGGGCATTTCAAGCGAAATGTTCGACGCCGCCAAGATGGACGGCTGCAGCGAATGGGGAATTTACGCCCGGGTGGCCATCCCCATGTCCCTGCCGGTCATTGCCACCATCGCCTTGTTTCATGCGGTAGGCCAGTGGAACTCTTACTTCAACGCCCTGCTGTATATTCGCAGCAAGGATCTCCTGCCCCTTCAGGTGCTCCTGCGCAATTTGGTCATGGAGGAGCAAGCTAGCAATATGGCCAGCAGCGCCGAGGTGTCGCTTGTCATGACGCCGGAGATGCTGAAGGCCGGCATCACGCTATTTGCCACGCTGCCGATTCTGATCGTCTATCCCTTTCTGCAAAAGTATTTCGTGAAAGGGGCCTCGCTCGGTTCGTTAAAGGAGTAAGCCACCTGCGAAAAGAAGGAGCTGACCTCAATAGAGGCCAACTCCTTTTTTTATGTTCCGCTTTCAGGAGATGGGGTACGTAACACGCACCGAAGCGGTGATGGAAATCTGCCCGGGCTGGATCGGGGTGGCCGCTTCGCTTTTGGCATACAGGGCGGCGGAGTAGGGGACCGGGCCGGAAGCGGGCGGAAGCTCCTGAACTTCACAGGGAAGGGCCGGAAGTGGAATGCGCAAGGTCACCGCGATTGCTTCCGCTTTCTGCCGGGCGTTGCGGATGGCGAGGGACAATGCCTCCTGAACGTAGGCCTCCCGGTGCTTAACATCAAAGGAAATGCTGCTTACGTTGTTGGCTCCTTGCGAAACGGCGGTGTCGACGATTTGGCCGGTCAGGCCGATTTCCCCGTTCTCGATTCGAAGCAGATGCGTTACCTTATAGCCCCGGAACACGGCCTTGCCGTCGGGGTAATCGTACTGGGGCTCAATCCGGTAGTCCGTCGTCTGGATGTTTTCGCGCGGAACGGATAAGGCCAGCAGGGAGCGGATTATGGTCGAAACGGTAGCGGCATTCTCGGCCTGGACCTTTTGCAGCTCCAAGCCTTGCGAGTCCACGCCAAGTACGATCACCGCCTCGTCCGGAACCGCATTCACCTTGCCTACCCCGATCACCTCTATCACATTCGGGCAATGCTCTTTCATCTGGGGACTCCTTTCGCCATGGACCTGGTCTATTTAAATGTATGGGGAGAACAGGCGGCTCATTCAAGGGCTGGTAAATCCGTTTGTTAACGGGAGTTTAATCTTTTGTGCAGGGCCACGAAAGGAGGTAAAAATTCTACACGGGATGTAAAGATGTTATTCTAGCCCGGTCCACCGGACTTCGTCTACACTAGCATCATATCCCAAATTGAAAAGGAACAGGGGGAATATCATTTGAAACGTTTGGCTTATCACGCTGCCCTATTGGCAGGAACCATGCTGGCGGGGAGCCTCCTGGGCGCTTGCTCCCAAGGGAACGAGGAGAAACAGAGCGATGCCGCTCCAACGGAGCAGAAGGATCCCAATGCCAAGTTCGATCCGCCGATCAATGTAAGAATGGTCCTGTCCCAGGCCGTTAACACGACTTTCCCGGAAGGCGATTCCATGAGCAACAACTTGTGGACGCGCACGCTGCTGGAGGAAACCGGCATCCAGATCAAGAGCGACTGGACGGTGGACGAGACGCAATATAACGAGAAGCTGAACGTGGCTATCGCTTCCGGTGAGCTTCCGGACGTCTTCCAGGTGACCCCCACCCAGCTGCAGCAGCTGGTGGATTCGGATATGTTGGCCGATCTGACAAAGGTCTACAAGCAATACATATCTCCGCTCGCCGACGAGAAGCTTCGGGAAGACGGCAACATCGGCATCAACTCCGCGACGTTCGACGGAAAATTGATGGCGCTTCCCTATACGACGGCGGCAATGGACGGAGCAACCATGGTGTGGCTCCGCAAGGACTGGCTCGACAATCTGGGGATTCCCGAGCCGAAGACGATGCAGGACGTTCTGGCGATCTCCAAGGCCTTCAAGAACAACGACCCCGACAAGAACGGCAAGAACGATACGGTGGGGATCGGCTTCCGCAAGGATATCTTCAGCGCTTTTGGCGGGATGACCGGGTTCTTTAATTCGTACCATGCCTACAAGAACATGTGGATCGCCGATCCCAAATCGGGAGGGCTTGTCCAGGGCCTGATTCAGCCCGAAATGAAGCAGGCGCTCGCCAAGCTTCAGGAGCTGTATAAGTCGGGGGAGATCGAGAAGGAATTCTCCGTCAAAGGAACCCCCCAGCTTCAAGAAGACATTGCCACGGGACGCGTGGGGCTGGTGTTCGGGGCCATGGCGGACCCGCTGTCTAACCTGAACAAATCGATGAAGAACGACCCGAAGGCGGTCTGGGAATGCTATCCGCTGCTTTCCATTGACGACAAGCCCGTCAAACCGCAAATCTCTTCCTCGCCTCCGGTTTACTTCGTGGTCAACAAGAACGCCAAGCATCCGGAAGCCATCATGAAGATGATGAACCTCTGGGTGGAGAAATGCTTCGGCAAAACCGCCGACGGCAAATTCGATTACGACAACGGGTTTCCGTCCCACAAGTATTTTACCGTTCGGACTTACGGCGCCCGAAAGAATCTGAATAACTACTTGAATATTCAAGAGGCTCTGAAGACGGGAGACACGAGCAAGCTTAACCCGGGACAGCAGCTCAATTACGATCAGGTTAAGAAATACCTGGGCGGGGACAAGAGCTACTGGAACTACGCCAAAATCTTTGGACCCGAGGGCTCGCTTGGAATCGTTAACAAGTATTTCAACGAAAAGCTTCTTCTTCCTGACGCTTATTACGGCATTCCGACCAGTACCATGGTCAAAAGAAGCAGCACGACCGGGGACTTGGTGGAGCAGACCTTCATGAAGATTATTATGGGTGCTCCGATCGATACCTTCGATTCGTTCGTCGAGAACTGGAATAAGCTCGGAGGCGCGGAAATCACCAAAGAGGTTAACGACTGGTACGCGAAACAGAAGAAATAAAGGAGGCGGGCAACATTCGTACAGAGGTTAAGGCATGGCAGTCAGGCAGCCGAACGGCGCGGATCACAAGGAGAGGCTCCTTGTATTCGCGCTGGCCTCTTCATCTCATGTTCTTACCGGGGGCCTTGCTGCTATTAATTTATCATTACGTTCCCGCCTTCGGGTTCGTTATCGCGTTTCAGAACTTTGTACCGGCCAAGGGCATCTTTCATTCGAAATGGGTAGGCTGGGATAATTTCACTTTCCTGCTGCAGCTTCCCAATTTCTATCAGGTCGTGTTCAATACGCTGTATATTTCCGTCATGAAAGTGATCGCCGGCCAAGTGGTTCCGATCGCGGTTGCGATCCTGCTTAACGAGATGAGGCTGAGATGGGTTAAGCGCAGTGTGCAAACGTTGATTTATTTGCCGCATTTTATGTCCTGGGTCATCCTGGGAGGGATTCTGATTGACATTCTGTCCCCCACCAAAGGAATCGTCAACCAGGTGATCCGGGCGTTCGGTGGAGAACCGATCTTCTTTCTGGGGACCCCTTCCTTGTTTCCCTATGTGCTCGTAGGCTCAGACTTATGGAAGGATTTCGGCTTCAGCACCATTGTTTACCTGGCCGCCCTGACGAGCATCAACCCCAACCTGTACGAAGCGGCCGTGGTCGATGGAGCAAACCGCTGGAAGCAGATCGTGAACATCACTTTACCGGGGATGGCCCCGGTGATTATTTTGATGGCCACCTTAAGCCTCGGCCAAATTCTAAATGCGGGCTTCGAGCAGGTCTTCAACCTGTACAGCCCTACGGTTTATGAGACCGGCGATATTATCGACACGCTCGTCTACCGGATGGGTCTCGTACAAGCCCAATACGCCCTCGCGACGGCGGTCGGCTTCTTCAAATCCATCGTCTCGCTGCTGCTTATTTCCACCTCGTATTATCTCGCCTACCGGTTTGCCAACTACCGGATTTTCTAGAAAGGAGGAGCGGACTTGGTTGAAACCAAATCATGGACGGGAAGAGTGCTTTCTACCGCCAACTATGTTTTGATGATCGCTTTGTCGCTGTTATGCATCCTTCCCTTGATCCATATCGCGGCCATATCGTTCAGCTCCAATCTGGCGGCTTCCTCCGGGCAGGTGAGCTTGTGGCCGGTTGATTTTACTACGGATGCGTACCATTTCGTGCTGGGCAAGCCGGATTTTCTCCACTCGCTGGCCGTTACCTTGAAGAGGGTTGCTATCGGCGTGCCGATCAACCTTCTGCTCACCTTGCTGATGGCGTATCCCTTGTCGAAGGAGCAGAGGGTGTTTCCCTGGCGGACGGCCTATGCCTGGTTCGTCGTCTTTACGATGCTGTTTCACGGGGGGCTCATTCCGCTGTATATGACGGTCCGCGAAACAGGGATATTGAACACCATCTGGGCCCTGATTCTGCCTGGGGCGGTACCTGTCTTCAACGTGGTGCTCGTGCTCAATTTCTTTCGTCAGCTTCCGAAGGAGCTGGAGGAGGCGGCCTTTATCGATGGGGCCGGCCACTGGACAATGCTCGCGAAAGTCTTTGTGCCGCTGTCCCTGCCCGTCTTGGCCACGATTACCCTGTTCTCCACGGTCGGCCACTGGAACGCCTGGTTCGACGGGATGATCTTCATGAAATCACCGGAGCATTACCCCTTGCAAACCTATTTGCGCACGATTATCATCAAGCTGGATTTTACTTCGCTCGGCTCGGAGGACGCGATCCGGGAAGCGGAGAATATTTCCGAGCGGACGACGAGGGCGGCGCAAATCTTTCTAGGTTCCCTGCCGATCCTGCTGGTCTACCCCTTCCTGCAGAAGTATTTTATGAAAGGGATGGTCCTCGGCAGCGTCAAAGGATAAAATAGGAAAAGAAAAAACACCAAGGAGAGAAACGGTCAGATGAACTCAGTGAGAACCGAATGGCACGCCCATTGGATATGGGGCGGAACGGAGGAGAGTCCGCGCAATCAATGGCGGTGCTTCCGCAGAACCTTCGAGGTACCCGTTGAAGGCTGGAACGAGGGAACCTTATCGATTTCGGCGGATTCCCGCTATGTTCTCTATGTGAATGGAGAGCAGGTCGGCCGCGGGCCCTCGCGCAGCTGGCCGAGCGAGCAGTCCTATGACACTTATGAGGTCGGTCATCTGCTCCGGCCCGGACAGCCGAATACGATCGCCGCGCTCGTTCAGCATTTCGGGGTTTCCACCTTCTATTATATTCGGGGAAGGGGAGGGCTTCTCTGTCAGCTGGAGCTAACAGGTGAATCCGGCAACAGCTTCCGGATCGGAACCGGTGAAGGCTGGCTTACCTCCCGGTACCTCGGTCAGGATGAAAGAGCACCGCGGATGTCCTGCCAGCATGCTTTTACCGAGAAGGTGGACGCCCGGGAGTGGGACAGCGGCTGGATCCAGCCTCACTACGAGGACAATCACTGGGAACTGGCCTCCGTCATAGGCGAGGTAGGGATGAAGCCTTGGGATTCGCTCGTCCCGAGATCCATTCCTCAGCTGACAGAAGAATCCGTCCATCCCTCTCGCATTGAATCGTTAAGCCGGGTCGTTCCCGTGCCATGGTCAGGATGCATCGATATGCGGAATCAGATGATCCCGGGAAGTGAGAGCGATGCAAACGCTTACCGTTACGCGGGCTATGCCGGAACCTCCATACGGGTGCGGGAAGCGTGCGAAGCCGTCATTGTCTTCTCTTACACTCCCCCTCATTTTCAGGGGATGGTGCTGAATGGTAAGCGATATGGAAAAACGGATTTTGAGGCTGTCCGTTCGGAGAAATGGGTACGGGTTGCTTTGGAGAAAGGGGACAATCTTCTCCTCATGGCCCTGGCCGGTGACGACCACGGTAGAGGGATTTTCATGGGCTTGGACTGCCCGGTTCCGTTCGAGCTGGTCTCCCCGTTAGAAGACCCGAGTCCGGGCCTGTCTCCTTTCTTCTCGATAGGTCCTATGGTCAGCTACGAATACATCGACCATCAGTACAGCCAGGAGGATCGAAGAAAGCAGGCCCTCATCACCGCCTGCGGACGGAACGAGCTTCCCGGGCCGGAATATGGGGAGGAGGGCAGTCGATTGGTTTCGGCTTACCTTGCCGCCGGGCAAGCGGCCAGCCGGGAGGAGCTGTCGGCTTTCCGGGAGTGGATCCGACCGGTTCCGGAAGCCTTCGTGAGCCAGGAATCGCTGCGCACGCTCTGCTCCTGGAAGAAGGAAGAAGAAGCGATGCCCGTTCCCGCTCAACTTCAGTCTATCGTGGCCGCCAATTCGGCCCCGGGCGTGATTCCTGTCTATGAAACGGGGGATACCGAATTCATCGTTGATTTCGGGCGCCAGTTGTCCGGATATGTAACCTTTGAGGTGGAAGCCGAGGAAGGAACCATTCTGGATCTGTACGGCTTCGAGTACATGAGGGACGGTTGGATTCAGCATACCTATTACCTGGAGAACACGCTGCGCTATGTATGCCGGGAAGGCCGCCAGCGGTATACCTCCCCCATCCGCCGGGGCTTGCGTTATTTGATGGTCACGGTGCGGGGAGCGGGCAAGCCGGTCCCATGCTACGGCATCCGCATGGAGCTTAGTCATTTTCCGGCACCGGAGATCGGCAAGTTTCACAGCTCCGACTCTGCACTAAATGAAATCTGGCGGATCAGCCGGCATACGACGAAACTGTGCATGGAGGATACCTTTGTCGACTGCCCGGCCTATGAGCAAACGTTCTGGGTAGGTGACAGCCGCAACGAAGCCCTTATCGCTTATTACCTATTCGGGGCGGAGGAAATCGTTAAGCGCTGCCTGGAGCTGGTTCCCGGCTCGAAGGACCAGTCGCCTCTCTTTGCCGACCAGGTGCCTAGCGGATGGAGCAGCGTTATTCCGAACTGGACGTTCTTCTGGGTTAACGCGTGTGTGGAATATTACGAAAGAACAGGTGATCTTGGCTTCGCGGCCAGCATTTACCCGCATGCCGCCTACACGCTGGATCATTACCTGATGAAGCGGGACGAGCACGGGCTTCTTTCCCTCGATGCGTGGAATTTCCTGGACTGGGCCCCAATCGACCAGCCAAGAGAAGGGATCGTCTCCCACCAGAACATGTTTCTGGTCAAAGCCTTGCAGGGAGGCGCCCAGCTGGCTTCCCTGGCCGGTGATACCGCAAAGGAAGCGGAATATACAACCGCCGCCCGGAATCTTGCGGAATCGATCAACTATCATCTGTGGTCGGAGGAGAAGCAGGCTTACCTGGATTGTATCCATGCGGATGGAAGGAAGTCCACCATCTTCAGTATGCAGTCCCAGGTGGTAGCCCTGCTCTGCGGAATTCCGGAAGGCGGAAGGAAAGCGGAACTCGAACGGATGCTGCTTACCCCGCCTGAGGACTTCGTTCCGATCGGCAGTCCGTTTATGTCCTTCTTCTACTACGAAGCGCTTGACCAGGCGGGATTATACAAGACGATGATCGAAGACATCCGCCAACAGTATGGCGAGATGCTGGAATACGAAGCGACCACCTGCTGGGAGATGTATCCCAAGAAGAAGGACGGCCGGACGGATGAACACAACTTGACGAGAAGCCACTGTCATGCCTGGTCAGCCGCGCCTGCCTACTTCCTCGGCGCCGTGGTACTGGGAGTTCGAAGTTCCACTCCGGGATGGCGCAAAGTCATCGTGGAGCCGAACCCTTGCGGACTCACATGGGCACGGGGCAGTGTTCCGTTGCCTGAAGAAGGCCGAGTGGATGTATCCTGGAAGGCCGGGGCCGACGGCAAGCTGCACCTTCAGGTATGGGTTCCGGAGACCGTAGATGTGGAGGTGCGCCTTCCCGATGGGGTGGAGGGCACCGTTGAAGTCCATCGTCAGAGCCGCAGGACGTAAAGGGCGAATGGCCGATTCTGCGTAAGGACCATGAAACACAGAAGGGAATGTCCTCGCCTAAACAGGACATTCCCTTTTCGTATGGAAAGGGTAACGGAAGGGGGGAGACCGTGAAATTACCTGTTTCGCTTTCCAGCCTGTACGCCAAGCTTATTCTAGCCTTTCTTGTTGTGTTGACCCCCGTCTATATCATCAGCTTGAAGATGAACGAATACGGAGAACTGACGGTTCGCAAGGAGGTGGAGAATTCCATGAAATCCCGGGTCCACTTCTACATTCGCCTCCTGGAGAATGAATTCACCCGCATCGTTCATATGCAGAAAGAGTTCATTAACGACCGGGACCTCCGCAAGGCGAGCATGGCTTTCTCCATCATGAGCGACATCGAATTCAGGGAAACGGTTTATGCGCTTAACGCCCGGTTGAAGGCCATGATGAATTCCAGCGTGTACATGTCGGATGCCGACTTGTTTCTTCCCGCTGAGAGCCGCCACCTGTCGGCCGTCTCCTTCTACGACAAGCTTCCTGTGGAGGAGTATGAAGCCTTGAAGACGGTAAGCCGTCATCCCCATAATCCTTTTGTTTATTGGAAGAACCGTCTGTTCGTAAGCTTTCCTTATTCGGATCTGGCCTTAATCAACGAGGAAGAGCCGATCTTCCTGCTAAGTGCGGAAATTTCCCAAAGCGAGCTGACCGAGGTTCTGAACCGTATGAAGATTGACAGCGGCGGCGGGGCGATGATCATGGGCAGCGGGGGAGACTGGTCGGTCACCAGTGACGATGCCAATCCGGAAGCAAGAGAAACGGTGCTCCCGCTGCTGCAGCAGGATAAGGAGCCGGAGAACGAGTTTCGCGTTGTGGAGATGGGTGGCCGGCGGAACTGGATGGCTTATGAGAAGTCGCCGACTCTCGGGATCACCCTATTCATGTACATGCCGGAGGAAGACATGCTCGGGTCCCAGGCGAAATACCGGCAGTGGTTCTGGATGCTGTCCGGTATCTCGATTCTGGTGGTCATTTTCTTCTCCTATTGGATTTTCCGGCAAATTCATCTGCCGATGAAGAGGCTGGTCCGTGCTTTCCGGCATGTGGAAGAGGGGAACCTGACGATCGAAATCCGCAACAAACGCTCGGATGAATTTCATTACCTGTACGGGAAATTTAATGAGATGGTTCGAAGGATCAAGGAACTGGTCCACGAGGTGTACGAGCAGAAATACCGGGCCAACCTTTCCGAGCTGCGTCAGCTTCAATCGCAAATCAGCCCCCATTTTCTGTATAACAGCTTCTTCATTCTGTCCCGCATGGCCAAGTACGAAGAATATGAGAGCATCCGAAGGCTTTCTCAGTATCTGGGGTCCTACTTTAAATTCGTCACCCGAACGCATATGGAGGAGGCACCCTTGGACGAAGAAGTGAATCATGCCCGTACTTATGTCCAGATCCAAACCTTCCGCTTCGAGGAACGGATTCAGGTTAGTTTCGGCGAACTTCCCGAACGCTTGGCGGGGATGAAGGTTCCGCGGCTGCTGATCCAGCCTCTCGTGGAGAATGCGTACGAGCACGGCCTTAAGAACAAGATGAGCGAGGGGCGGTTGTCCGTTGAATTTGTGGATGAGGAAGAGCGGTTGATCGTAAAGGTGGAAGATAACGGGGAGGGTCTATCGGAAGAGGACTTTGCCGTCCTTAACGCCAAGCTCACGAACCTGGATGAAGATATGGAGACGACCGGCCTGGTCAATGTTCACCGGAGGCTTGTCCTTCGATATGGAACGCCAGGGGGACTCCGGCTGACCAATTTCCAGGGAAAGGGCTTCGGAGTCGAGATGATCTTACCCAAGGAGGCGCCTCTTGTATAACTTATTGATTGTAGACGACGAACCGAAAATTGTTCATCTGCTGTATGAGCAGCTTCAGGACTGGCGGGGGGCGGAGCTGGAGGTGTACCGCGCCTATTCGGCACCGGAAGCGCTGGCTCTCATCGAATCCATTAAAATTCATATTGTCCTGACGGATATTCACATGCCCGGCATGGACGGATTGGAGCTCCAATCACGAATCGCCCGGCTGTGGCCGCGCTGCAAGGTCATCTTTCTGACCGGCTACAACGACTTTGAATACGCCCAACAGGCGATCCGCAACGGTGCCTTTGATTTTATTCTCAAGATTGAAGACGACGACGCCATTCTCGCCTCGATCAACAAAGCCATTAACGCACTAAAGGGAGAAATGGTGATCGATCAATACATGTACAAAGCGGAACAGCAGCTGAAAGCGGCAAGGCCGGCACTTCAGAAGGAATATCTCTGGAATCTCCTTCAGGGAGAGCTGCCGGCTTATCACGTTCATGAGGAGCGATTCCGCGAGCTCGGGCTTCCGCTGGATCCTCATGAAGAGGTCCTCTTGGTCACCGGGCGGGTGGACCGCTGGCCGGAAGGGATCTCTTCCTCCGATAAAACGCTCCTGATGTATGCGGTCGAGAATATCGCTTCGGAATTTATGACGGAGACGCGGCATGCCTTCTGCTCCTACCAATTCCAGCCGTGGGCCTGGTTCATTCAAGCTTCGCCGGCGGAGAATTCCGGACATCCGGTGGATTGGGCGGCCTGTATGACCCGGGTGCTCGGGTCGTTGTCGGACATCCAAACTGCCTGTGAGCAGCTGCTCAAGCTTCCGCTTTCGCTGGCGGTCGGAAAGGCTCCTTGTCCTTGGTCCATGGTCCCGGTTACCTATCTGCAGGCCCAGCGAAAGCTGTGGCGTGGGTTGGGGGTCGGGAAGGAGCTTGTCATCCAGGAGGTAGGAGGCGACGATTCGGCAGCGGAATCCCCCGTCAGGGAAGACAAGACCAGGCAGGAGCTTATTCTTCATGTGCGTAAAGCGGGAAGGCTCCAGGATCACCTGGAAAGCGGTCAGCGGGAGGAATTTTACCGGGTGCTTGGGGAGGTTGCGGAGTTTGCTCATACACTCATGGGTATAGAAGAGGGCAAGCCTCTCTTGGTCGAGCTTCAGCTCGCTCTGTGTGCTGTGCATCTTTCCTATCTTAACCAGACGGATATGTTTAGCGAAGTCTCTCCGCATTATAACCTCGCCCCCTTGATCGGCCAAGCGTCTTTCCGCTCCTGGGAGGAGGCAGAGCTCTATTTCGCCAGGCTGGCGGAATTGCTTTTCTCTCTTAAGGGCAGCGAGCAAAAGGACCGCACGGGGAGAATTATCACCGCCGTACATGACTACATCGAAGCCCACCTCGACGACAACCTGTCCCTTGATGTACTCGCGGAGCATGTCTATCTTCATCCGGCGTACCTTTCCCGGCTATACAAGCAAGCGGCGGGGCAGCGCCTTTCCGATTATATCAAAAGCGTCCGGATCAAGAAGGCGAAGGAGCTGTTAACCGATGACCGGCTCAAAATCCATGAGGTGGCGGCACGGGTAGGCTTTGAGACCTCCTATTATTTCTCCAAGGTGTTCAAAAAGGAGATGAAGGTAACTCCGCAGGAATACCGGGACCGTCTAGCCAAGTAAGAGGGAAGGAAAAGATGTAAAAATAGTACACAAGAAGTTAAAAGGTTAATCTACAGCCTCCCGGACAGGGGGGCTATACTTTCGTTATACCGAAGAAAAGGAGGTGACCAGGGAAAGGGATGCAGGAGCAACCGGGTAATCGGCAGCGAAAATTTGTGAGCGGTTACACGTTTTTTGAGGAGGTGGCGAAGCAGAATCCTAACGGGCGGATTGCCGTCGCAGGTCATTTGAATATTGAAGGAGAGTGGATCTCCGTTGAAGCGAACCAAGCGAATGGAGGGGGAAAGGATGAAGGCTGCGCAAGGAAAGAGTAAGCGCCGGTTCTTACGTACGGCAGGGTTAGTTCTTTCGTTACTGGTGGCATGTCCGGTTGGGATGGTTCCCGTCTATGCCGATGGGAATACGGCTCCTGTCACACCGGCAGCGAGTGTTTCCGTCCCGCCTGTGCTCGTTACCGAAATTGTTCCGGATTCCGTCGATGTCGAGGGGCCGACAGGTACTAAAGAAGACGCCTTTGAGTACATAGAAATCTATAACAATTCGGATAAGGCGATGAATCTTAAGGATTACCAAATCCTTTACCGCTACCCGACCGGTCCGCAGGATGATCTCGTATTGGCAACGGACCCTTCGGATGTCGTGCTTCCGCCCGGCAAAACGCTCCTCATCTGGCTGAAGAACGCGACCAATGCGAATCTGACCATGGAGGATTTCAACCGCCATTTCGGGACGAATTTGGTGCTGAATACCGATGTAGTCCGGGCCTCGGCAGGTCTCCACAGCGGCAGAACCCGCTGGATTGTCTTGGCGACCAACACCGGACGCGAGCTGGTCAGCGCGGTTTACAACGATGGCGTCCATGATGTCATGAGTGATATGGGGGTAGTGTATGGTTACCCCAAGGATGGCACCAACGAAATGATCAAGCTAAGCTCCCGAACGGTCCGGGCTACGCCCGGCAGCCTGGATCCCGGGCAGGTGCCCGATTCTTATACCGCCATTCCGGAGGATAAGGTCGCGCCGGTGATTATTAACCACACCGGGAGTGGAGGGGAGCCCGCAGCGCCGGCAACGTTCGAGGTTCAGGCAGAGGACAGCTCTCTCGTCAAAACGGTAACCCTGTTCTACAAAACCAACAAGCAGACCACCTATACGCCAGTGAATCTGAAGCAGGACAAAGAAACCTTCCGTTACGGTTATACGCTGGACGGCCTGAAGCTGCTCGGAAGCACGTCGGTGGATTATTATTTTACCGCGTCCGACGGGTTCCAGGAATCCAGGAGCGAAACGTTCCGTTACCGCATCGCCGTCCCTTCCGTCAGTCCCCGGCTTAACCTGTCGAGTGGGGAGACCGTGAAAGGAAGCGTGTGGGTCAAAGGGACCTCCAATGAAACCGGTCCGGACACCCTCTCCCTCGCGATAGACGGTAAGACGGTAACGCCAGTACAGAGAGGACAAGAGGGGAAAGCTTATTTCACCTTCGAGGCAAACGGGGTAGACAACAACTACCAAAATATCGTCAAGCAAGGCTCCAACGTGGTGCACGAGCTTAATTACAAGGTCACCGGCTTCAACACGGTAACCGTTCCGGTTGATGGAATCGTGCAAGGGGAAAATCAATTCTCGCTTACAGCCGGCTCCTACACGGCTCCGTACGACGGCACCTCTACCGAAAATCTGGATGATTTCGATGTGCGGAACATCCGGCTGATCCTGGCCGACGGAACAGTTTTGAGAGATCCCAAGTACAGCAACGCGTCAACCGCCTTGGACATGGGGGACAACGGCCGTTTCCTGCCGGTGGTCAACTTCACCTTCAGCTTGACGGAGGAGCAGGCACGCTCACTGGTCTATTCGTGGGACACTTCGTCTGTTACGGACGGAGTCCATCAAGTAACCGTGACGCGAAATGACGGAAAAACCGCCCAGGCAGCCGTTCGGGTAGATAACCATGGGCCTGTCATCACGACCACCCTGGAGGATGGCAAAGAGTATAAAGGAACGTTTACCGTGGAAGGAACAGTCGTCGATGAAACGTCGGGGGTGGAATCGACCTCCGTTCATCTGGACGGCAAGCCGGTGACCTGGCCGCTTCGAACCTCATCGGCTGAATTGGAGCCGGGAACCCATGTGCTCCAGGTTCAGGCAGTTGACAAGGCAGGCAACCGCAGCGAGCGTACCGTCACGTTCAAGACCGTGGAAGAAAATCCTTATTCCCCGGAGCTCGTTTCACCGGCTAATGGGGCAGAAGGGGAAAGCCTGAGTCCTCTCCTGGAAGTAAAAGTCACTGATCCGACCGGGGATGCCCAAGAGGTTTCGTTCTTCCGAGGATATTCGTATCCTGCTGATGCTCAGGAGCGGACCGCCGTTTACTCCGGTGCCTCCGAGACGGAGCCGCCTCTCATCCTGGAGCCGGAAGGGGAGCGTTCTTTGACGCAGGAAGAGATAGCAAAAATCAAGGGTGTAGATCAAAGTTATCTCGTAAACGATTCCGTAAACAAGTTTCCTTATTTGCGTTACGAGGTTAAGGTGGAGGATTCAGTCACTCCTCAGGACAACGTGGAGCTGGTCTGGAAGGGCCATTCCCTGCCCGGCCGCAAAGTTTCTTTGTATGCCTGGGATTACCAGGATAGCAAATGGAAGACGTTGGATTCGGTAACGGCGAGCTCCGAAGAGGATTTTGAGCTTAGAGGGAAAGCTCCGGCAGACCGCTATGTCCGGAACGGCACAGCGAACCTTCTTATTCAGGATCAGGTGGAAGCGGAGCCGCAGGAGGACTATACCTTCGTGTGGATGTCCGATACCCAGTACTACTCCCAAACGTATTCTCATATTTACGAAGCGGAAGTGAACTGGATCCGCGATCATGCAGAGGAGAATAACATCCGGTATGTCTTCCATACGGGAGATCTGGTGGAGAACTGGTTTCAGGATTACCAATGGAAGAACGCCGACCGTTACATGAAAACGCTGGAGGAAGCTAATATTCCATACGGAGTGCTGGCGGGCAACCATGATGTTTCAAGTACTAACGATTATGCAAACTATTCGAGCTACTTCGGGGAGAGCCGGTTTGCCGGCAAGCCGTTCTACGGCGGCACTTACAAGGACAACCGCGGTCACTACGACCTGATCTCCGCCGGAGGAACGGACTTTATTATGGTTTACATGGGCTGGGGAGAAGGGCCGGAAGAAGTGGAATGGCTCAACCAGGTGCTGGAGCAATACCCCGACCGTAAAGCCATTCTGGGCTTCCATGATTATGTGACTCCGACCGGAACGATCTCCAAGACCGGTCAAATGCTTCTCGACCAAGTGGTGAAGCCTAACCCGAACGTCTTCCTCGTCTTGAGCGGACACTATACGGGAGCGGCCTTGACCCCCATCCAGCTGGATGACAATGGAGACGGATCGACGGACCGCACCGTCTATCAGCTTCTGTCGGATTACCAAGGGCTTGGGGAAGGCGGAGACGGATACATGAAGCTTCTCCGGTTCCATCCCGCCGACGGAACCATACAAGTTCAAACCTACTCGCCGTACAAGGACGATTACAATTACTACGATCCGGTGCAATATCCGAATAAAGACGAATATGACCTGACCGTTGACTTGTCGCCCCAGCTGAAGAGAGTGGCCACCGATTATGTGGAAGCCCGCCTCTACTCGAGCGAAGCCATCGGGGGACCGGTTTCGTCGGCCAGCGGATCATCCGCCCAAGTCCGCTGGGAAGGGTTGGAGCCCGGCCAACGCTACTTCTGGTATACGGAATCGCGGGACGCCTACCAAGGCCGCACCGTTTCCGATCTATGGAGCTTCACAACGGTGAACAAACTTCCCACACCGCAAAATCTTAGAGTGACCGGGACAACGGAAACGGCCGTTTCCCTTGCTTGGGACCCGGTTACAGCGGGCTCCCGCACCATCTCTTATGAGGTATACGGAACCGGAGTGCCGCTCGGCATGGCGAGTACTCCTCTCTACACTCTCTCCGGTCTCCAGCAGGATACCGAGTACCGGGTGTACGTGACGGCGGTTGACGAGCGGGGAACCCGTTCGGAGCCAAGTGAAGCCGTCACGGTCAAAACCAATGTAACCCTGGAGGTCATCCGGGCATGGGTCAACCGGTATACCGAATCCGGGGATCTGAAAGGACCGCTTACCCAGCCGTTGTCGAATGCCTTGGACCAAGCGGAGCATCAGCTTCAGAAGGGCGACAGGGCTAAAGCGGAGAAGCATGTGGAGGATTTCATCGGCCACCTGAACAATAAAGCGTTAGGCCCCTTTGCATCCGACTCCGCCAGGGACACATTAACCAAGAAAGCGGAGGAGTGGCTGGCTTTGGAATAGCCGTTCCAGTGGAATTGGCTTAGACGTAAGGAACGAAGAGGCCGCGGAAATGCGGCCTCCTTTTTTTGATTCAGCTCAAGAAAAACCTTTGCAGAACCGGTGCCAACACAGAAGGCTTCACGATGTGCGTTTGTCCGGGCAGGGTCTCCAGTTGAGCGGAGGGAAGCGTATGGGCAAGAGAATGCATAGCATTACGCATCCACTGGGGGCTTTTTCCTCCCGCCATGACAAGAGAAGGGACGGATAAGGACGCCCACCTCTCCAGTGACGCAGCCGAACCTCTTTGATGCTCCATGGTCAACAGCGTGTCATACGGAAGCGTATGGGCAACCGCTTTTAGCTTCGACCATGCAGGCATTAGCGGCATGATGGCCACCAGCGGAGCCGGCAGGCCGACGCCTGCTCTCATAAAATGCTTGACCGCAGCGCTCCGTTTTCCGGATGCCAACAGGCTTTCCATCCGCTCCCTATAGGTGGCGGGAAGGGGAGCCCGGCTATCATCGACAATAAAGGGAGCCTCGTAGAGCGCCAGCTTCTTAACCGAAGACAGCCGGTTCGCTGCCTCAAGCGCTAAGGCGGCCCCGGACGAGATTCCATAAAGATGAACCGTGCCCCCGGCTTCCCGGATCAAAGCCTCAAGGTCCTGGATTTCATAATCAATCGAATAGGAGGAGGAGTTCCCGCTGCCGCCGCGTCCTCTCCGGTCATAAGTGTAAACCGTAAAATGCTTCTGCAGCAAAGCCGCTAACGGCCCATTCGGTCCTTGGGAACGGCTGCAAAGAGCGCCGTCAACGAGAATCAAAGCAGGACCGTCCCCTTTCTTCTCATAAGCGATCCGCGTTCCATCTTTGGTGGTTACGGTATTCATATGTCCCTCCTGTAAATCATTCTTATTTATACAACGAACGGCAAACGGTCCGATCGACAGACAAGCGGATGTTTTCTGTTCTTTTTCGATGACTACTGCTCAATTTCCTACCGAGCCGAGAAACTTGCTTCATAGAATCGCGTGACGGTTGGCAGATAGGCTTTATCACCTGCTTTATCCGTTACCCCAACCGCAAGATCGTCCTAATGATCCTAAAAAGTGCAAAGCGGAACAGCTACCGCTCAAAAACCTCCTATAGCCGGAAACCGGCAGCTTGGGTAAAGTAGGAAAGGAAGGACCTTATGGAAAGGAGAAGCGAAATGACATCCATCCCGCTGGAGAAGCAGTTCCTTGACCCGTCAGAGGAATATACCCCGATTCCTTTCTGGTTCTGGAATGATGAGATTACGGAAAAAGAACTGGTAAGGCAGATGGGGGATTTTGCGGATAAAGGGGTGACCGGCTTCGTCATCCATCCCCGGATGGGCATACCGGAAACGCTGCCTTATCTCTCCGATGCCTATCTTAGCTTGGTCCATACGGCTGTGAAGGAAGCGGCCGCAAGAAACATGCAGGTCATTCTCTACGATGAAGCGATGTATCCCTCCGGCTCGGCCGAAGGCAAGGTCGTGGAAGGAAACCCGGAATATGCAAGCAGGGGACTTATCATGCGGGAGGTCACCGCAACTCAACCTGTCCATCTGCCCTCCTTTCTGGAGGCAGGGGATTCCCTCGTTTCCGTGCAAGCGGTACGGAAAGCCCCCGACGGCTCCCTCGATCCGGCTGAAACGGTTTTGCTCAGGCCGAGCGGGGGCAGCGTTTCCCTGGAGGGGCTCGAGGGAGGGGAATGGACCATCCTCTTGTTCATCGAGACCTTTACCAAGGGGACGATCCGGGGCATTCACTTCGGGGAGGATGACGGGGAGGCGAATGCGCCGGCCTCGGCGGATCTGCTGAATCCCGTCGCCACAGCCAAATTCATACGGCTGACGCATGAAGCCTACTATGAACGGCTGCAGAGCTATTTCGGCACGACCGTGATCGCGATGTTTACGGACGAGCCCGACATCATGGGCAGGGGCCACCGCAGAGGGCTTAAAGCCTGGACACGGGATTTCCTGACCTTGTTCATAGGTAAAGGAAACCGGGAGGAGGATCTCCCGCTTTTGTGGCTGGAGGACCCCGCCGGGCGGGCATCGTCCGTCCGTTCCCGCCACCGCAAGGCGGTGCAGGAGCGGCTCGTCTCCGCATACTACAAGCCCTTGAGCGAATGGTGCGAAGAGCATGGCATTGCGTTGACCGGCCATCCCGCCGGAAGCGACGAGATCGGGCTGCTGGAGCTTTTTCAGATTCCCGGACAGGATGTGGTCTGGCGCTGGGTGGCTCCGGAGAACAGCCTGGGGGTGGAGGGCCGGCACAGCACGGCGGCCAAGTGTTCCTCCGATGCGGCCCGGCACCGGGGAAGGCGGCGGAACCTGAATGAAGTCTTCGGCGTATGCGGTCCGAATAACGGATGGGACCTGTCCGCCGGCGACATGAAGTGGTACCTGGATTGGCTTTTTGTGAGGGGAGTGAACCTGATCTGCCCGCATGCTTTCTATTATTCCGTGGACGGCCCGCGCCGCTACAACGAGAGACCACCGGATGTCGGCCCGAACAATATTTGGTGGCCGCATTATTCCCTCATCTCCCGGTATATCAAAAGAATGAGCTGGCTTATGACCGACAGCCCGAACACCACTTCATTGGCCATTCTCTGCCGGGAGGATGAGATGCCTTGGCGGATCGCCAAGCCCCTCTATGAGAGCCAAAGGGAGTTTAATTACCTCGAAGAGGCACTGCTAAGGGATGTTAGTATTATACAAGACGGCAGGATCCACCTAGCGGACAATGCCTATTCGATCGTTCTTGTGGAAGAAGACCTGGGCCTGACCCCGGAAACCGTGCGCCGGTTAGACGAGTTTTCCCTTCAGGGAGGAACGATTATCCGGCTGCGGAAGGGAGGAGATGAAGACCGGGTCAGCCTGGAGAGAGCCTCCGCGATTAGCGAACCCGATGAAGTGGTTTCGGTTCTGGATAAGCTAATCGGTCCTACCGTGCTTCTCACTCCCCGGAATGCCCGTCTTCGCGTGAGCCATGTCATGAAGGAAGGACAGCCTTTCTTTCTTCTTGTGAATGAAGGGGAGGAGGCCTACGAAGGAACGGTTACTTTGCCGGTTATAGGGAAGGCGGAAGCTTGGAAGGCCTGGAGGGGAGAGATAACCGGCGTCCCGGCCGTTTCGGCGGATGACAGCGGGTTGACCCTGCCGGTTGAGCTCGGCCGCAGGGAGAGTATCCTTTACCGGATCCTTCCCGACGAAGATCCGGTGATCTCAGCGGCTAAGAAGTCCCCGCGGCCTCCGAGTATAGAGCATTTGCAGGAGGGCTGGATGGCGGAGGCCCCATCCTTTCCCACTGCTCCTCCCTCCCTTGGTTCCTGGTCCGGGCTCGAAAAGCTGAAGCACGTTTCCGGTACGGTTACCTACCGGAATTCCTTTGATAGGGAGAGGGGAGCGCAGGACGAAGGGATTAGGCTCGACTTGGGCGAGGTTGGAGAGATAGCCGAGGTCCGGGTGAACGGGCAGGAGGCCGGTGTGCTGTTGTGGGCCCCTTATCGCTTGGACATTACCCCTTATCTGAAATCCGGCAGGAATGAGTTGGAGATCCGGGTCACGAACAGCTTAGCGAACCGGCTGGATGAATCGCCTCTTCCGGCGGGCCTTATTGGGCCGGTTGTTTTAGAGACTTACCGATAAGCGGAGCCCATTTAGAAACTTATTACTTCTTATGGTTATTTTTTATGGGCTCAAGACAAAGAGGTTCTTCTTATTTAGGAAGGCCTCTTTGTTATGAACAAGGGGCCATGGGAGAAGGTTTTTGGGGGATTCGTACTTTATAGCCAAGCCAATCGGTTTCCTGTGTGCAACGACCCTATAAAATCGGCAGAAATCGCCTATATGCGTTGCAAAGAAAACCTGTACATTGGTAGAAAGGATCATTTCTTTGGTGGAGGGACGGCCAGTGAGACAGCCTGAGAAGCATATTCGATATGCAGGGGGGATCACCGCCCAGTTGGATTATCATCATGGCCAGCTCCGGCCTGTAGTCGGCGTGCAGACTAGACAAGTCACAAGGGCTGTCCGCACACCCGGTCAGGACGGGGAGGAAGGATGGACCTACAATCACGCGCCTATGCTCGCTTACTGGAAGGGGAGTTTTTATCTTCATTATTTGAGCAACCCGGTCCACGAGCACGTGCCCCCGGGCCGAACCCTTCTTACGGTTTCGCAGGATGGAAGAAACTGGGGGGATCCGGTTGTTCTGTTTCCTTGTTACCGTCTGGAACACGTGCACCGGTACGAGGACGGCGAAGTGCTGCCCGAAGGAACGTACAGTGTGATGCACCAGCGGATGGGCTTCTATTGCGCTGGGGACGGCCGTCTGCTTGTTCTTGGGTTTTATGGCTTCAGTCCAACACCAAAGGTCAGCCCGAACAACGGGAAAGGCATTGGCCGTGTCGTTCGGGAAATCTATGAGGACGGACGGCTCGGTCCTATCTATTTCATCCGGCTTAACCGGCATGCCGGCTGGACGGAATCGAACGTGTCTTTCCCGATGTATACCGAGTCGGAGGACGAGGGTTTTCGTCAGGCATGCGAGGAGCTTCTCCAAGACCGGCTTGCCACCCTGCAGTGGTGGGAGGAAGACCGCAGCCCGGACGGGTTCTATGCGGTAGAAGGAGGAACGGCCTTCCATCACTACCGTTTACCCAACGGAGAGGTGGCGGGGCTGTGGAAGCATTCCCTGACCGCCTTCACGGCTGATGAGGGAAAGACCTGGTCCGTTCCGGAACGCGCCTCTTCCCTTATTATGGCGGGCGGGAAAATCTGGGGAGAGCGCACGTCCGATTCCCGGTATGCGCTGGTGTATAATCCGTCTCCCATCGGCAACCACCGCTGGCCGCTTGCCCTCGTCACGGGGGACGATGGGCTTGCCTTTGACGACATGCTCGTTGTTCACGGGGAGGTTCCTCCCCGGAGATATTACGGGCAGCACAAAAACTACGGGGCAAGCTACACCCGCGGCCTGGAGGCCGGGAGTGAGTCTCCGCCGGGCGGAAGCATGTGGGTGACGTACAGCATGAACAAAGAGGACATCTGGGTAAGCGAGATTCCGGTTCCCATTCGCAGCCGGGTCTCGGAACTGGTAGCGGATTTCTTTACCGACATGGAGACCGGCGGAAGGGTGAAGGATTGGAATGTCTACAGCCCGTTATGGGCAAGGGTGGCCGTTGCCGACTTCCCCTCCCCCGAGGATAAGAGCTTAGAGCTTCGGGATGAGGATCCGTACGATTACGCCAAGGCGGAACGGGTCTTTCCCGAGTGCGCGTCCGCCCGCGTCCGCATCCGGCTGATGCCCATGCAGGCTGACCGGGGCCAGCTCGACATCGAGTTATGCGATGGAAGAGGAGCCTCCCCCATCCGCTGCCGGTTAGACGGGGACGGAGGAATTAAGCTTCTACAGGCCGGGACGTGGATGGAGCTTCAGAGGTACGAGCGGGAGCAATGGCTGGAACTCGAGCTCCGGTATGAAACGGATAAGCAGCGTTTCTCTTTGACGGTAAACGGACACAGCCACGCAAAAGCGTATACTTTCTCCATGCCGGCTTATACGCTGGAACGGCTTTTGCTGCGTACGGGGGAGAGCCGGCGGGAGCCGAACGTCGAAACACCGATTGTGACACCCGATCTCCCGAATGCCGGCGTCCGGACCCTTCCGGTCCACTATTACATCAACCGTGTCCATATTCAGCCTATTGAAAGGGGTCATGCGCAATGAGGATGAACCAAGAAGTCGCTCCAGACCCTATGCCGTTTGAGATGCTGGCCGTGGAGGTGCCGGTTTTTCCCGAACGGACGGTTTCCATTGCCGATTACGGAGCCGTCGGTGACGGAATGGCTCTGAATACCGAGGCCATCGCGTCTGCGATCCGAGCCTGTTCCGCCGCAGGAGGCGGGACGGTTCTTATTCCGCCGGGGATGTGGCTGACGGGTCCAATCCGGCTTGAGAGTGGAATCCGTCTCCATGCGGAGGCCGGCGCCGTGGTCGTGTTCAGCAAGAACCGGGACGATTATCCGCTTATCGCGACCAGCTACGAAGGGCTGCGCACCGTCCGCTGCCTACCCGCCCTTTATGGAGCGGATCTGACCAATATCGCCATAACCGGGGAAGGAATCTTTGACGGATCCGGCGAGGTGTGGAGGCCGGTTAAGCGCATGAAGCTGACTGAGGGGCAGTGGAAGCGGCTTATCGAATCCGGCGGGTACGAGGAAGGCGGAACCTGGTGGCCGACCGAGCAGTCGCTGAAGGGAAGCTCGCTAGTCAAACGGCTGATTCAGGAGAAAGTCACCGATCCGGCCGCCTTCGAACCGGCCCGCGACCATCTGCGCCCAACGCTCGTGCAGTTCGACCGCTGTACCCGGGTGCTGCTCGACGGTCCGACCTTCCGCAACTCGGCGGCATGGAATGTCCATCCCTGGCTGTGTGAGCATGTCACGATTCGCCACGTGGCCATCCGCAACCAATGGTATGCCCAGAATGGGGACGGCCTGGATCTGGATTCCTGCCGTTTCGCGGCCATTCACGATTCCCTCTTCGATGTAGGCGACGACGCCATCTGCATCAAGTCGGGAAAAGATGCGGATGGGAGGGAGCTTGGCAGGGCGACGGAATATGTAACAATAAAGAACTGCCAGGTGTATCACGGACACGGAGGATTTGTTATCGGCAGCGAAATGTCCGGAGATGTACGGAAGATTCACGTTTCGGACTGTACGTTTATCGGCACGGACACGGGGCTTCGCTTCAAGAGCACACGCGGCCGCGGGGGCGTAGTGGAACAAATCCATATCCGGAACGTCCGCATGAAAGACATCGCCAAAGAAGCCATTCTGTTCAGCTCCTATTATTCGGGCAAGTACAATTCCGAGGAGACGCTTCCGGTAACGGAAGAAACTCCGGTATTCCGGCAATTTCAAATCAGCGATACTACCTGTTTCGGTGCCGGTAAGGCCGTGCTTATTAAAGGTCTTCCGGAAATGCCGGTGCAGGATGTCGTTTTCGAACGCGTGCGGATAACGGCACGGACGGGAGTCTCCTGTACCTATGCCAAGGATATTCATTTTCGGGAGGCAAGCATCATTCCGGAAGAAGGACCGGACTTTACGCTGGCGGACACCGAGGGCGTTGTGGTACATTCCTAATTCATTTTGCCGGCGAAAGAGGGGATAAGGCATGCTGGATTATATAACAATTGGATACGACTTACAGGCTTCTCCCCGGGTGCTTCTAGGGATCCGTTTGCTGAGGGAAGGCTTAAAAAACTGCGGGTATATCGTTCATGAGAAGCCGGGGGCCTGGAGCTGGGACCACTACCGGACTACGGGAGGGCGAAAGCTGTATATAGGGAACCGGCAAACCTCCCCCCTGCTCTCCGAGCTGGAAGAACGCGATGTGCTTCTCTATCATACGGAGGAACCGGGAGAGGAGGGCTTCTATCTGGCAACCCTTCCGGGAAGGCTTCAGGTGGTATCCGGAGGAGATGACAACGGGGTTCTTTACGGGTGCCAGGAACTCGCCGGAATGATCCGGGAGGCCGGCGCGCTGCCCCTGGATCTCGCCTGCGGGGATTATCCCCGCTTCCGGTGGAGGGGGACGGCCGTAGGGCTGCAGAATTCCCAGCTCGAAGCCCCGCGGCAAGCGTATGAATATCCCCTAACCCCCGAGCGGTTTCCCTGGTTCTACGATAAGGCCATGTGGCTCGATTATTTGGACAGACTCTTCGAACACCGGGCGAATGTTCTCTTTCTTTGGAACGGCCACCCCTTTTCCTCCCTGGTGCGGCTCCCCGACTATCCGGAGGCTCTTGAGGTTAGCCCGGAGCAGTACCAGTTGAATCGCAAGATCCTTATGTGGCTGATTGAAGAAACGGACCGACGGGGCATTCGCCTCTTTCTATCCTTCTATAACATACACGTTCCCCACGCGCTTGCGGACAAGTACGGGCTGGCTTACAGCCAGACCCGACCGGTTCCCGTTACGTCCGACTATTACCGCAAATCGCTTGCGGCCTTCGTCCGCGATTTCCCCCAGGTGGGGCTCATGGTGTGCCTCGGAGAGAAGCTGAAGGGCCAAATGTACGGCGCGGAGTGGCTGTGCGAAACGATTCTGACCGGGATTAAGCAAGGGCTGGACGGACAGCCTCTCCCTGACCCGCCTCCCGTCATCGTAAGGTCGCACGGGATCAATGTGGAGCAGGTAATGGAGGAGGCGGACCCGCTTTACCCGAACCTGCACACCGAGATGAAATATAACGGGGAGTCGCTCACGACATGGACTCCAAGGGGGGAAGTCCAGAAGCTGCACCAGAGGCTCGGGTCCCGCCGTGGCATCCACATGGCCAATGTTCATATGCTGACCAATCTCGAGCCATTCCGCTGGGGCGCCCCGTCCTTTATTCAGAAGTGCGTTCAGGCGGCCAAATACCGGCTGAACGCAAACGCTCTCCACTTTTACCCGCTCTCCTTCTGGGGATGGCCGTATTCGCCGGATCAGACCGAGCCGCGCCTACGGCAGGTGGACCGCGACTGGCTATGGTACGCTGCCTGGCTGCGCTACGCCTGGAATCCGGGCCGGGATTACCGGGCGGAGAAAGAGCATTGGGTCCGGCAGCTGGGAGAGCGGCACGGGAGCCCCGAGGCGGCCCATGCTCTGCTGGAAGCGTTGGAAGCCGCCGGCCAATGCGCTCCGAAGCTTCTGCGCCGTTTCGGCATTACGCAGGGGAACCGTCAGACGATGAGCCTGGGGATGACGATGAGCCAGCTGACCAATCCGGACCGCTATACCCCCTGGTCAGCCCTGTGGGAGTCTCACGCCCCGCAAGGGGAACGGCTGGAGGATTATGTTCTCAAGGAGCTCGCCGGAATGCCCCATGTGGGGGAGACTCCCCTGGATGTGGTGGATGACGTGGAGAGACTCGCGGGGGAAGCGGAGCGTGCGGTTAAACGCGCAAGGACCGCCGCTTCGAAGAACAAGGCGGAGGTGGACCGGCTCGTCTCGGATATCGAGGCCATCCGGGCCATGGTCTGCTCGTATACCTATAAAGTGAGAGGTGCCCTGCTTATCCTGATGTATAAGCATACGTCGGCGGGACGGTATTCGGAGGCGGAGCCGCTGGAAGAAGCGGTCGAATGGATAGAGAAAAGCATGACCAGCTACCGGCGCTTGACGGCCCTGACAGAGAAGCAGTACCGGTATGCCAACGGCATGCAGACGCCCCAGCGCAAAATTCCTTTCCGGGACGGAATGGCCTACTCTCACTGGAGAGATTGTCTGCCCCTGTTCGAAGAAGAGCTGGATAACCTCCGGCAGCACATAGCGGAACTAAAAGCGGGTATTGCACCGGCGGCTCTCCACCTCGAAGCCTCTTCCGGTCAGTTTAAGCCGTTTGAGGGAGAGGAATTCCGGCTGCTTACCGAATCCGCCGAGGTCTACCGGATCGAGAAGGGGGCCCGCGTGTTTACCGACGGAGACATTCCCATTATCGGCTGCGCGGAGGAGCTATACGGGCTGAACGGAATCCGGTTCAGCCAGCTGGAGGCGGTCCACGGCGAGGTATCGGTTGAAATCGAGCTGGACGCACCCGCTAAGGTCCTCATCGGATACTTCCATTCGCCGGAGAGCCAGTGGCTGCAGCCCGTGAAAAGCGGGAAGGGAGCGGAAGAGCCTTCCGCCTCCGGGAGCCATTTTCCGGTCATCCGAAAAGGGATCCGCTTGTTCTCCTACCCTTCCGCGGATATCCATGCGGTAAGCTATGCGGCTGGGCGCCATACGCTTTGTTTTGGCAAGGGAGCCTATTTGATTATTGGGGTGGTGAAAGCCACCCAGCCGATGACTCCAAGGGAATACGATCCGAACAAAGATGACCGTACCACGCTGGACTGGCTGTATGAGAAGGCCCGGGAGGTGACGGTGCTATGATGGCTGGCAGCGGCACAGCCGCGCGGCTTAGGGAAAGGGTAAGGAAGCATGCCGATCTCCTGCTGAAGCATGCTTCCGACCCCGAAGGAGAGTCGCCACTGTTCGTCAACGCTCTAGATGGCCGGTCCCTGCAGTCCGTCTCTTATGATCCGGATCATGTCAACCGCAAGGCCCTGCTCTCCAGCCCGGCGAGCCAATCCCATTGGTTCAAGCTGCTGGACGGCTTATCGGACGTAACAGGGCTTCCCCGCTATGCGGAGCGGACGAGAGAAGTTTACCGTTACCTGCTGGGCGGGCAAACGGATGAACAAGGGCTTCTCTATTGGGGCGGCCATACCGCCAACAATCTGGAGACCGGAACCCTCGAATTTGCCGGGGATAAAAGCAAGGTCCATGAATTGAAAATGCATTATCCCGATTACGGCCTAATGTGGAAAGCCGACCCGGCCGGTACCAAACGGTATATCGAAGCGATATGGAATGCCCATATTCTCGATTGGGGAACCCTCGATTTTAACCGGCACGGGCCTTACGGAACGGAGCGGGGGCGGATCTGGGAGAATGAATACCAAGGAGGGGATGTATTCTTCTGGGGCAAAGGACTTACCTTCGTCAACGCCGGAAGCGATCTGTACTATGCAGCGGCTATGCTGAGCAAGCTGTCCGGTGAGCAGGCTCCTCTCGATTGGGCAAAGCGGCTGGCCTCCCGCTACGTGGAGACCAGACAAGAGGGCGTCGGCATAAGCGGCTACCAGTTCAGCCAATCCGCCGGCTCCTGGTGCGATGGGCCAGCGGTACGCGGGGACCGGGCCCAGTACCAGATAGCCCCACTCGTCCCGGAAGGGCATCTGGTTTATGAAGGGACCCTCTTCAAGCCGAGACCGGCGGTTCAGCGCTGCCAGCTGGCCGTAGGGGGGATGCTGGGAGAGGAAGGCGAAGGTTTCATCCGCTGGGCGTGTGAAGAGATGACGGCCTGGGGGAGAACGGCATTCCGGGAGAAGGACTGCTCTTACGTCCCCATGCTGACCGACGGCTTCTCTCTGGAGGGGCTTGTGTTGGACCGCAAGGGCTACTTCGGTCCCGCGGGAACCGTCTTCCGGGCCATGCCGTTAAGCGGGGACGATTTCTGGATGTATGCCTACGGTTACCGATTGTCGAAGGATCCCTTTCTATGGGAAATGGCCCGCTCGATTGCTAAGGGGATAGGGCTTGGGGAGCTTGGTTCTCCGCAGGGAGAGGGGCGGAGCCTGCGCGACTCCGGGTCTGCCAGCGATTACCGAGTCCTTTATGCCCTGCTGGATTTGTACCGCGCTACGGAGGACCGGCGGTTCCTGGAGACGGCAGCCGGCCTGGGGGAAGGAATGGCAGAAGCCTGTTTAGGTCCTTCGGGTGCTATTCAAGCCGGGGAGACCATCCTCACGGATCATCCTCTTCCCTTGGCCCTTCTGCATCTGGCGGACGCATGGGAAGGCAGGGCATCCACGCTTAGACCGGCCTGGAAATAGCAGGGGGGAATCCACACCTCTAAGGTGTGCATGATGCCCCTATAGGAAGGTCGGGATGACCCACGTATTGGGAATGCGGTCTTTCTATAATAACCAGTAACGGCATCACGGCTTGCATCATCCGAGAATAAGAAAGGGAAGGCCGATAAGTCAAGCTGATAGCGCTTCCACTGGAAAGACGGAGGCCAGCCTTCCCGCCAGCCGTTATAGGATGAATAAAAGGGAGGAATCAAGTTATTGTGTTACGACCAAAGCTTTCATTAATGCTGTCCTCTGTGATGTCCCTGTCGTTATTGGCCGCTTGCAGCTCGGGGGGAGGAACGACCTCACCGACGGATTCGGCTGCATCCAATCCGTCCCCGGCCGGGACCGTAGCTCCGGTTAACCCCGACGAGCTGACCGCTAACTTGACCTGGTTCGGACTCGCGAGCCAGAAGGATTTTGAGGACCGGTACGGCCAGTACATCAAGAAGAAATTTCCTAAGCTCTCTATTACTTATATCAACCAGACCGATCAGCAGAAAATGGAACAGGTCATAGCCTCCGGTACCCCGCTCGACATGTATCTTTCTTCGGCCGGGGAGCTTAGAGAGGACTGGCTTCCGGCCAACATGGCCCAGGAATTGGACCCTTTAATGAAAACACACAATGTGGATATCAGCCCGATTGAGCCGGCTTATCTGGAACAGGTTACCATCGATAAGAAGCACTACCTGCTGCCTCTCAGCGACAATAAATTCGTGATGTATTATAACAAGGACATTTTCGACCGGTTCGGCGTCAAGTATCCGTGGGACGGCATGACATGGGACGAGGCCCTCGATCTTTCGAAGCAGTTGACCCGCAACGAAGGGGGCAAGCAGTATATCGGACTCTGGATGTCACCTAAGCATTACATTAGGGTTACCCAGAATTCATCCAATATGGTGGATGCCGCCACGAACAAGGCAACGGTCAATAACGACAACTGGAAATTCATTTTTGAGAAAATCTTCTATAACTTCACGCGAGATCCCGGCTTACAGCAGCGGGCCAACGAGAAATGGCTGGCTCATGCCGATTTCAACAAGGATTTCCTAGTCGGAATGTATGTCTACACCTCCGGATGGATGAACTCCGCGGACACGTCGCTCGCCATGAACTGGGATATTGCGGCCGTTCCCCAGTTTAAGGAGTACCCGGGTCTGAACACCCAGCCGTATGCCACCTATGCCGGGATCACCTCGACCTCAAAGAACAAGGATGCCGCTATGGAAGTCCTTAAATATCTGATCTCGGAAGAATACCAGACCATCATGTCCAAAAGAGGGGTGGTTACACCTCTTACCACCAAATCCGTACGGGATGCGGCCTTTACCGATTATCCTTTTGCCAAATCCAAAAACATCAAAGCCCTGTTCTACGGCAAGCCGGCTCCTGGACGGGTGATGACGGAATATGACGAGCTGGTTATCGAAAAAGCCTTCGACGAGGACGTTGTCAGGGAAATCGCCAAAGGAAAGATGGACGTCAACAGCGCCCTGCGGAAAGCGGAGGAAACCTCCAACAAGCTGATTCAGGAACAGCTAACCAAAAAATAACAAACCGGGTCGAGAAGAGGGGACGAAAGTTCCCTCTTTTTAATGAGCCTGTAAGGTTTGGGACAAGGGGAGAAGCACAGTGGGATTGGCCAAGTGGGAAACGGTTCAAGTCAATACGTTCGACGTCCGCGGCCAGCTGCCGCTCTATGTGGAGGAGGCGGCCCGGGCGGCGGCGGAAGCGGGGGCGCGGAAAAGGGACGCCATTGTGGATCCGGAAGCGCTGAAAGCCCGGCAGCAGTATATCCGGGAATCCCTGGAACGGTCGCTGGGGGGGTTCCCCTCCTCCGATCATCCCCTGCGACCGGTGGTCACCGGGGAAACCAAAGGCAATGGCTTTCGCGTCGAGAACCTTATCTTTGAATCGCGGCCGCATGTTTATGTGACAGGTAATTTCTATATCCCAGATGGCCGGACGGCGCCGGGAGGGGCGGTGCTGCTCCTGTGCGGACACCGGGAACAGGCGAAGCATTGTGACGAATACCAGACCGTCTGCCACTATCTGGTCCACGCCGGTCTTGCGGTTCTGGCGATCGATCCGGTCGGCCAAGGGGAACGCTTCGGTTACTATGACCCCGAAACCGGCAAAGCGGAGGTTACCAGCGTATGGGAGCACGAACGGGTGGGCCGCCAGTGCTTGACGGTGGGCGATAATCTCGCCCGTTATATGCTGCATGACGCCATGCGGGCGGTTGATTACTTGCTCACGCGTCCGGAGGTGGACCCGACCCGGATCGGCGTTACCGGGCATTCGGGAGGCGGAACCCAGACCTCCCTTATGATGATGGCGGACCCCCGGATCGCTTGCGCCGCACCGGGAGGGTTTATCATGAACCGCCCCTACTTCCGCATGACGGGAAAGACCCAGGACGCCGAGCAGAAATGGCCCGGCTTCTCGGCTATGGGCCTCGACCACGAAGACATTCTGGTAGCCATGGCGCCGCGTCCGGTTCTGGTGCTGGCCACTACCTACGATTCCGTTCCGATTGAAGCGCCGAGGCAGGTGGTCGAATCGTGCCGCCGGTTCTGGACGCTTCACGGGCGAAGTGAACAGCTTCAGCTGTTCGAGGATGCGGATGTGCACCGGTTCACCATTCCGCTTGTTAGAGCGGCGGTTGCCTTCTTCACCCGGCATCTTCTTGGGAAATCGGTTGTTCCTTCCGACGGGGAGATTCATCTGCTGGAGCCGGAGGAACTCTGGTGCACGAGGAGCGGGCAGGTTATCGGGGAACGGGAAGGGGCACACAGTGTACGGGACGAGAACCGGGAGCGGCTGTCCGAAGCGGCAAAACTAAGAAGCCGTCCGGGTGAAGCGGAGCAGCGTCGCAGGGGAGTGGAATGGCTAAGGGAACGAGTCATGTATAATCGGCATCCCTATCCTTTGAACCCCAGGTACTACGGCGCGGGAGAAAATGAACTCCTTAGCGCCACCCGTACCCTTTGGTGGAGCCAGAAGGGAATCATTAATATGGGCTATCTCTTCCGGGACCAAACCCTGCAGGGCGCGAAGCTTCCGGTTACCGTTGCGGTTTGGGAGGGAGGGATTCATTCCTTGTCCGCTCATGAAGAGTGGATCGTGAAAACCTGCCAGTCGGGCCGGACGGTCCTGGTGGCCAATCTAACGGGGGTCGGCCCGCTTCTCCCTTATCGCAACCAGCCTCAAGACGATCCGCATCACCCCTTCGGCGTGCTGGATAAGCATACCGACGAGCTGATGCTGCTCCAGGACAGCATGGCCGCTCTCCGTACCTATGATGTTCTGCGGGCGGTCGAGCTGGCGGCCGGATTGGACGAAGCGGATGGAGAAGACTTGCACCTGTACGGATCCGGACGTTATGCCCTATATACGGGGCTCGCCGCCTTGCTCGAACCGAAAGTCCGAAAGGTGCGGATGGAAGACCGTCTAGAGAGCCTGGAGGAATGGGCGGGCCGAAGGGAGTATGACATGACGGACTCCCTCAGCTTCCTGCTGCCCGGCATGCTGCGCTACTTCGACCTTCCCGAGATGGACGGCTGGCTGCGGAATGAGGGGCGATTGGACTCTTGATGATGGGTTATCCGCCTTCCCGGCAACCGGGTGGGATTGCCCTATAAAAAGACTGTTCTCCCCGCTAAATGTTGGCAGCAATCCCTTTATACTGGTAGAGGAAGTTAACATTATAAAGCTGTAACAGAAGGATCGGGGGGGACGTCGATTGCAGCTTGATCAGGAGTTAAAAGCGGGCAGGAAATCGCTCCGGACCGTTCCGGGCGGTTTGCTGCTCGGTCCGACAGGGGCCCGTCTCTGGGCGGATTATGTGGAAGCGCGGCCCGGCTTCGCCGGCCGGTTTGATTTTATCCACAAGGTGAACATTCCGCTCCTGTTTACGGTAACGGCGAACGGCCGGGAATGGCTGCTGGATACGGCGGAGAGCGAATGGATGCCGAGCCAGCTGCACTTGTCCTGCACGAACGATTATTTTACCTTCTCGGAAACGAAATTCATCAGCTGGGACGATTGCGCGGTCTCCTGCCAAACGTGGACTAACCCGGGGGAAAGGGAGCTCGTGCTCAAGCTGGCGGTAGATCCGTCCTTCCAGTCTTCCGGTCCCAACGGGATGCGCGGCGGCTTCGATGTTCCTCACCACAGCTTCGACCTGGATGCGGTTGTGCTGGCGAGTGAACCGGCCCTGCTTCACGAGAAAGGCTGGAAGGTTGCCCCGGGTGATAGCGTCTCGTTCGTGATTGCCGCGGCTCTGGGGATCCGTTCCGAGGATAAGGAAGAGACTCTTCGGGAACGGGCTCTCCATTATGCCAGGCCAGGGCGGGCCTTGTCTTCCGTGAGAGAGGAGCAAAGGATAGACTACCAAGCCTGGTTCGATAAAGCCCCGCGCTTTCAGTGCAGCGACCCGCTGATTAACCGCACCTGGATCTACCGGTGGTTTGTGCTGCGTCACAATTTATCGGATCCCCGGTACGGCCTGCTTCAGCATCCCTTCTTCTGCGAAGGGCGCTCGCACAAGAAGAGCAAGGCCCCCTATTCCAAAGGGGGGTGGGAATTCAGCAAGCTGATCAATCTATCCGTTCCGCTTCACTTGTCGGATGCCCGGTGGTATCCGGATCTTTCCGCCTGTGAAGGTGCCATTCGGAATATGCAGAATCACCCGGATGAGAACGGCATGTACAGCTGTCTTATGGTGGACGAGAGGATGCATTCCTTCGCGAACTTTCTGTGCTGGGCGGCTTACCGGCTCTATCTGGTTCATCGCAATGAGAGCTTTATGAGAGAAGCCCTCCCCGGTTTGAAGAGACAAATCTCCAGTTGGAAAGAGGTTTACGGCAATGAGCGGGACGACCTGATGACCGAATACTGGCATACCCGCACAGGAAAGGAATACCAGCCGAGCTACTGGTACTTTCACGATTACCCGAGAAATCCGAAGGACCGGGAAACGTATACCCACGTCAAAAGGGTGGACCGTACCGTTTATCATTACCTTAACGTTCTAGGAGTGGCGAGACTATGTGAGGCGTTCGGCGACGCGGATGCCGACACCTACAAGCAGATGGCGGAACGGATCAAAAAGGATGTCCTGGAGCTGATGTGGGACAACGAAACCGACTTTTTCTACGATCTGCACTATCAGACCGACGAGAAAGCATTGGTCAAGAACATCGTCGGCTTCTACCCCGCTTGGGCGGAAATACTGGACGAGCGGCATGATGGGCTGATCCCTCATCTGCTGAACCCTGCGGAATTCGCGACCCGATGTCCCTTTCCTACGGTCTCGGCGGACAGCACGGCCTATTCCCGGGAGGGAGGCTGGTTCGGCCAGTTCGTTAAAGGACGCAACGGCTGCATGTGGAACGGCCCTGCTTGGCCCTACACGAATTCCATTGTCCTGGATGCTCTTGCACGGGAAAGCCGGCGCCATCAGCATGCGTATGACGAAGCCTTCGGCCGGGCGTTGAGGGAATATTCCTTTCTGCACTTCCGGGACCGCGATTTAAACCAGCCCGGTCTGGTTGAGCATTATAACAGCGCAACGGGAGAGCCGCTTAGTGATGAACAGGAGTATAACCACTCCTATTACCTTGACCTTGTTATCTCTCACGTTGCCGGACTATCCGTGGAAAGCGACAAGCTGGTCTTCGATCCGCTCGACATCGGATTGGATTACTTTGAGCTTGAGGGGGTGAAGGCAGCCGGACATACTTTGCGCATCGTGTACGGCAGGCCGGGGCATCACCGGTTTCCGGAGGGAGTGGAAGCGGGATACCGGGTGTATCTGGATGGGGAGCTTGCCTATAGCTCGGACCGGCTGGCCCGGACGGAGCTGTCTATACCAAAATCCTAAGAAGAGAAGGAAGGCGTGTAAGGGATGGAACGATTTAATGGAAAGCTGCAGCAGTCCGAGCATGATCCGGGGGTAACGGAGGCGCTGCTGCCGATTCGGTACGAACCGGACAGCCATTCGGCGAATCTGCTTGAGCTTGACAACGGGGATCTGCTCTGTGTGTGGTTCTCCGGCAGCGGGGAAGGAAACCCGGATACGAATATTTTGATGTCCCGGCTGCCGTCGGGTGGCGACCAATGGACGGAACCGGTCGAGCTTGCCGCCGATCTGGAGCGTTCCGAGCAGAATCCGGTTGTATTTCAGGCTCCGGACGGCAAGGTCTGGCTGTTTCACACCTCCACGGAGCCCCATGATCAGCGGACCTCCCGTGTTGTCTACCGGGTGTCCGCCGATCAAGGTTATTCCTGGGAGCCTCCGGCCGTTCTGCATGAGGGACCGGGCTTGTTCCTGCGCCATCCGGTCGTTGCCATGAGCAACGGAGATTGGCTGCTTCCGTGCTATTATTGCAAAGCCGGCGGCCATTACAGCGTGGTGCTCGTCTCGTCTGACGAGGGGAAGTCCTGGCAGGAATATGAAGTGGCGGGAAGCCTGCACCGCGTCCAGATGAGCGTGGTGGAGAGGGAGGACCACACCTTGTATGCCCTCTTCCGCAGCCGCCAGGCCGACCGGATTTACAGCAGCGTATCGAACGACTTCGGAAGAACGTGGAGCGAACCGGTCAAAACGGTGCTGCCGAACAACAATTCCTCCGTCCAGCTGACACGCCTTGCCGGCGACCAACTCCTGCTGATCTATAATGATTCCACGATGGAAAGAGACCAGTACCGCTGGGTGGAGAGCAAAGGAGAGTTCCGCAAGAAACCGCTCCGGACGCCCCTGACCGTTGCTTTGTCGGAGGATGGGGGAGCAACCTGGCCCTATATCAAAAACGTGCAGCTTTCCGATCTGGAATACAAAGAAAAGCAGACCGGCTATTCCTACCCGTCGATTATCGCGGCAAGCGATGGACGAATTCACGCCGCCTATTCCTATTTGAGAAAGGCCATCAAATACGTCCGTTTTGAGCCCGAATGGATAAAAAAGGACGCCAGAACCCCCGTTTAAGCAAGTTTCGACAGCATTCGGCAAAACTTGTAATCGCTTACCTGACCTATTTTTGATAAAATGATCGAGGCAAACACGTTCATGTTACCACCTATCTCCTATCACGAGGTGAGAGTATGAATTGGCGAATCAAGAAGCTGAGCGGGGATCGATTTTTCGAAACAGGGTTCGATATCTTCATCAACCGGGAAGAAGAATCCTTTTCGCTTTCCCAGCATACCCACGATTTCATTGAAATCAGCTATGTGGAGGAAGGAAGCGGGTATCACTATATAGAGGATCAGATGATCCCAACCAAGCGGGGGGACCTGTTCGTCATTCCGATCGGGACCTCGCATGTCTTCCGGCCGTCCTCGCAGGATAAGCAGCTGGTGATTTACAATTGTATTTTTCGTCCCCGGCTGCTGGAGACATTGGCCAGCGTCATAACGGAGGACTCCAAGCTGCATCGTTTTCTGTATGAGCCGGTGAAGGGCCCTTCTCCCTGGCTTCAGTTTCAGGACAAGTACGATCAATTTCTGACGATTATGTACGGCATGTACAGCGAATTCCTGAAGAAATGCCCCCATTATGAACACCTTATGCTGGGACAGCTCGTACAAATCCTCGCGATGCTGCAGCGTTATGAAGGCGACGGAAGCCTGGTTCCGGTCCAGTCCAACAATTTGGAGGATGCCGTCCAGTACATACATAGTCAATACGCCAAGAGCATTACGGTTCAGCATGTGGCGGAATATTCGTATATGAGCCCGAGCCATTTTCAACGGTTGTTCAAGAAAACGACGGGTGTGACTTTCATGCAGTACCTCCAGAACGTCCGCATCCAGCGGTGCTGCGAGCTGCTGAAATCCACCTCGATCCCCATCCAGGAGGTGGCCAATCAAGTCGGCTACCAGGATATGAAATTCTTTCACGCCCTCTTCCGCAAAAAGACCGGCGTCACCCCCCGTCAATACCGGCAAAGCAGTCAAAGCGACGACCTTCATCTCGCCAGCGTTTAAGCTGAAAGAAGCATTCTCCTTATAGGGGAATGCTTCTTTTTATGGGTAAGCGAAGTCCGGGACCTCGGCTTGATGCCCCTATAGAAACGGCAAAAACGCCCTATATTGCCCTTAAGGGGGCATTGTATAATGAGGAAAATTTATGGAAACGGTTACCCCCTATAACCCATATCCCATCCGGAGGTGCCGCCATGGGGCGCATTTTGCTGAATCATATTGAGAAGCGTTACGGCAAGGACATGCTGTATGCCGTCAAAGACTTTCATCTGGAGATCCAAGATGGGGAATTTCTGGTGATGGTGGGTCCGTCCGGCTGCGGCAAATCGACGACGCTCCGCATGATCGCCGGATTGGAGGAAATTACATCCGGCGAGCTGTATATCGGGGACCGGCTCGTCAACCATCTCCCTCCCAAGGACCGGGACATCGCCATGGTTTTTCAGAATTATGCCCTGTATCCGAATATGAGCGTATTTGAGAACATCGCGTTCGGGCTGCGCTTGCGCAAGCTGCCGAAGCATGAGATCGAGCTTGCCGTCCGCCGGGCCTCCCGCATTCTGGAAATTGAGCCTTACCTGGAGCGCAAGCCGAAACAGCTGTCCGGCGGCCAGCGTCAACGGGTTGCGTTAGGAAGGGCCATTGTCCGCAATCCGAGCGTCTTCCTGATGGACGAGCCCTTGTCCAACCTGGATGCTAAGCTGCGGGTCCAGATGCGGACGGAGATCATAAGGCTGCATAAGCAGCTGGGTGTGACCACTGTTTATGTAACGCATGATCAGGCGGAGGCCATGACGATGGGCAACCGGATCGTCGTGATGAAGGATGGGGTCATCCAGCAGGCGGCTCCTCCGAGGGAGATCTACAACAACCCCTCCAATATGTTTGTCGCCGGCTTTATCGGAACCCCGCCCATTAATTTCCTGGAAGGAAAAGTGCTGGAGGCGGAAGGGGGAGGGCTGGAGTTTCATACCCAGCGTTATTACCTCCGTATCCCGGAGAAGCAATCGGCCCAGCTGCGAAAGCATAACAAAGTAAACCGGCAGGTCGTGCTTGGAATCCGATGTGAGCACGTCTTTGCCGAAGGGGAGAAAGCCGCCCTTCATCCGAAGAGCCAAATCCCCGGTTCCTTGATCATTACGGAATTAATGGGGGCCGACATGTATTTGTATATAGACATCGGTGCCGGGAAACCGTTGATCGCCCGAACGATACCCGGGTTTGACGGCCGGGAGGAAGAGAAGCTTACTTTGTCGCTCGATATGCAGAAAGTTCTCTTCTTTGACAAGGACACGACCGAGAACTTGATGACCTAATATGAAACCGGAGGAAGAAATCATGCGGTGGACGCTTTCCCCTAGAAGAGCTGCAGTTCCGCTGACTTTGGCTCTTACCTTGCTTATCCCTTCGGCAAACGGCTTCGCGGATGGGACCTCCCCGTCTACAAACCCCCAGCCTTCGAGCTCCCGTCAGGCTGCGGGGTCCGTGGAGGATAGCCAACCATCTTTCAGCAGCAAGCTGGAGGAATGGAAGAAGAGCGGAGCGAAGGCCGGCCATTCCGGCCGGATAACCGGGTCGGCTTCCGGATATGCCCGTAAATCCGACAATGCCCACATCCAAGTCGGGAAGGTCGACGGTCGTTCCAACGTGCTCGATTGGTCGGCGCAAGGGGAGGAGTGGGTGGAATATGATGTGACCGTGGCGGAGGCGGGCCTTTACGGGATCGATCTGACCTATCGTCCCGTGACGGATGATAAACACAGGCGACCGGTCCTCCTCCAGGTTATGGTGGATGGAAAGACGGACTTTCTCGAAGCCAGGTCGATCCAGCTGGACCGGCACTGGCAGGATCCGTTTCCTGCCGCCCTTGACCCTAACGGAGATGAAGTCCGTCCGATCGCCAAGGACGTCAGCGGCTGGATGACCGCTTCCCTGCGGGATGCCGGCGGGGCCTTCGCCGAACCGCTTCAATGGTTCCTGACCCCGGGACGCCATACGCTTCGATTCTCGACTACCGAGCCGGTTGCCTTGGAGTCCTTTGTTCTGGCCCCGCCGGTGCCTCTTTCCGATTACGCGGAGGTTCGCAAAGCCAAGCCGGCTCCAGCGCCGGCCATCAAGGGAGCCCCCATTGTCCTGGAGGCCGAGAAGGCGGACTGGAAGAGCGATTCCTCCCTGTCGCTTCGCTATGATAACGATATCGGGACGACCCCTGCCAAGCGCGGGAGCATTACCTTTAACACGGTGGACGGCAAACGGTGGGCGAGCGGGAACCAGCAGCTTGCCTGGACCTTTGAAGTGCCGGAGAGCGGTTACTACAAAATAGGCATGCGGGTCAAGCAGTCGTATTCTTCGAACCGGTCCACCTTCCGGTCCATCCTCATTAACGGCAAGGTTCCTTTCTCGGAGATGCAGGCCTACCGTTTCCCTTACGATTCCGCCTGGCAGGGAATCCAGCTGGCGGACAAGGAAAACAAACCGTATGAATTTTACTTGGAAAAGGGAACGAACACGATTTCGATGCGGACCACGCAGGCCCCGGTGAAACCGATGATCGAAACCTTGGAATCGACCGGGAAGAAGCTGATGGGGCTCACCGACGAGTTGAAAGCCCTTACCGGTGGATCGACCGACCCGAACCGGACCTGGACGATCGCCAAAGACCTCCCCGGGTTTACGGACGATTTTAAGAGCATCGCCGATTCGCTTGAGGATATCCAGAAACGGCTGACGGTCGTGAACGGACGAGACGACGCCGTCACGCAGGGAATCCTGACGACCGTGAAGGACATCCGGGCCCTGCTGGCCAGAGAAAACGACATTCCTTACAAAACCGACCGGCTGGTCACCATGCAGGGGAAAATGGCGGATCTGGTCCAGCAGCTCAAAAGCCAGCCGCTCCAGTTGGACCGTATCTACATCGTTCCCGTACAGGAACCTCTTCCCCGGATGGTAGCCCCTTTTTATAAGCGGGTAGAGGGGGCAATGATCAATTTCCTGTATTCCTTCAAGTCGAAGGAGAGGCTCAGCAGTTTGGACGACGATGTGCTGAATGTATGGGTTTTGCGGGGGCGGGATTATGTCAATCTTCTGCAGCAGTTGTGCGATGAGATGTTTACTCCGCAAACCGGAATCAAAGTGAAAGTGAATCTTCTTCCGGACACGAACCTTCTCGTGCTCATGAACGCCGGGGGGATGGCACCCGACGTCGCCTTGGGCCTGCCGCAGGAGCTTCCTTTTGATTATGCCATCCGCAACGGGCTATATGACCTTACGACTTTCTCGGATTTTGGAGAGCTGTATAAACGGTTTGCGCCCGGCTCCTGGACGCCCTTCTATTACGACAAAGGCTATTACGGCGTACCCGAGACCCAGAGCTTCTCGATGCTGTATTACCGTAAGGATATTCTGGACAGGCTCGGGCTGAAGGTTCCGAATACGTGGCAGGATGTGTACGATATGCTTCCGGTGCTGCAGCAGAATAACCTGAATATGATGCCCGTGCAGCATATGCCTTTCTTCTATCAGAATGGAGCGGAATATTTTAGCAAGGACGGGTTCCACACCGCCCTCGGGACGGAAAAGGGCTATCAGGCGTTCAAGGAGTGGACCGATCTCTATAACGTCTATGCGGTGGACCAGCAGGTGGCGAGCTTCTACCAGTCCTTCCGCAGCGGAACCGTTCCCATCGGAATAGCTGATTTCAGCATGTACATTCAGCTGATGGTGGCGGCTCCCGAGCTGAACGGATACTGGGGAATCGCTCCTATTCCCGGGGTCCGGCAGGCGGATGGGGATGTGGCCCGCTGGATGGGCGGCGGTCTCCAAGCTTCCGTTATGTTCAAGCAAACCAAGAAACCGGATGAAAGCTGGGCCTTTATGAAATGGTGGACATCGGCCGAAGTGCAGGAGCGTTACGGAACGGATCTGGAAATGCTGAACGGCCTATCCTTCCGGTGGAACACTTCCAATATTGAAGCCTTTGTTCATCTGCCGTGGAAACCGGACGATCTGAAGAGCATTCTGGAGCAATGGCGCTGGTTTAAGGAAATTCCGAATGTGCCCGGCGGCTATTTCCTGGAACGCGAGCTGCAGAACGCCTGGAACCGGACCGTGGTGGACGGCATGAATTACCGGAGCTCACTGGAGTCTTCTATTGGAGAAATTGAACGGGAGATGCAGCGCAAGCTGGTGGAGTTCGGCCATGTCGACTCCGGTGGACGCGCCCTTCGCCCAATGGAATTGCCGGAAGGGAACAAGCCGTGGGAAGGGGTGAAGCCGTATGTCCAAAACTAACACTCAGGCCCTGCAAAGGGCATACGCGGACGAAGGACTGCTCCGGCGTACCCGGACCCGAGGCCTGGAGCTGCTCCGGCGGATCTGGCAGTACCGGCTGTCCTATCTGTTCGTCGCCCCTTTTATGATCTGTTTTCTAGTCTTCATTATGGTTCCGGTTATCTGCGCCTTCCTGCTAAGCTTCATGTACTTCAACTCCTTGGAGGCGCCCCGGTTTATAGGCTGGGAGAACTTCCGGTACATGGTATCCCAGGATCTGCTGTTTCTGAAGTATGCGCTGCCGAATACGTTCAAGTTTGCAGTGATTGCGGGACCGGGAGGCTATGTCGCCTCCTTCCTGCTCGCCTGGCTGATTTCCATTCTGCCCGGGACTTGGCGCAAATGGTTCGCGCTTGCCATGTACTCCCCGTCCCTCACGGGAGGCATTGCCATGACGATCGTTTGGCTCCCGCTGTTGAGCGGAGACCGGATAGGCTACTTGAACAGCTTTCTGCTTAATCTCGGGCTGATCAAAGAACCGGTGCTTTGGGTCACAAGCAAGGAGCATCTGATGACCTCGATGATTGTCGTCACCCTGTGGTCCAGTATGGGGATAGGGTTCCTGGCAATGATGGCGGGTATTCTCAATGTCAATCCCGAGCTGTACGAGGCGGGGAGGCTGGACGGCATCAAGTCGAGGCTGGAGGAGATCTGGTACGTCACCATTCCCTCCATGAAGCCCCAAATGCTGTTCGGGGCCGTCATGGCGATTGTGGGGACATTCAAGGCTGGGGGAATCGGGACCCAGCTGTCGGGCATGAATCCGACTCCCCAGTATGCCGGGCACCTGATTATGAACCAAATCGAGGATTACGGCTTCATTCGGTTTGAGCTCGGCTATGCTTCCGCTTTGTCGGTTTTCTTGCTGCTTCTCATGTACCTGTCCAACAAATTCTGCTGGGGCTTGTTCGGCTCGAAGGGGGATGAATAACATGCAAATGCCGGCCTTGCTCCAAAAAGCGGGTCTCAGGAAACGCTCCAAGCTGTTCCGGATGAGCCGTTTTGAGAAGCTCGTGGTCTTCCTGCTTGTGTTGTTCAGCGCCTTTATGCTGCTGCCGCTGGTGTATATTTTCAACCATGCCTTCAAGCCCTACCAGGAATTGTTCGTTTATCCGCCGACTATCTTCGCGCGGCATCCGTCCATCCAGAATTTTATCGAGCTGTTCAATACGACATCCGATTCCATTATTCCGGTTTCGCGCTATCTGTTTAATTCCTTGGCCGTGGCCGTTCTGAGCGTCTTCGTCGTAACCGGCGTCAGCGCGCTCTGTGCTTATCCGCTGTCCAAACATAAGTTTCCCGGTCATAAGTTTGTGTTCGGCTCCATCATTCTGACGCTGCTCTTTGCGCCGGAGACGGTTTCGATTCCCCGTTATCTGGTGGTTAGCCATCTGGGCATTATGAATACATACTGGGGGCATATTCTCCCCATGGTGGCCGTCCCGGTAGGCGTCTTCCTCATGAAGCAGTTCATCGATCAGCTGCCGAACGAGCTTCTGGAGTCGGCGAGGATGGATGGAGCCCGAGAATTCACGGTCTTCCTGCGGATCGTCATTCCGGTCATCCTGCCGGCGGTAGCCACGATCGGCATTATTTCCTTTCAGTCGGCATGGGGGAATACGGAAACGTCCACGCTGTTCATGCAGGATGAACAGATGAAGACCTTCCCGTTCTTTATTTCGTCCCTTACGGCCAACATGGCGAATAACGTGGCGAGGCAGGGGGCGGCAGCGGCGGCGGCTCTGTTTATGTTCATCCCCAACCTGGTCATCTTCCTTGTTTTCCAAAGCAAGGTAATCGCCACGATGGCCCATTCCGGCATTAAATGATCCCATGGGAGGAAATGCTATGAAGCCGGCGAGAACCTTATTTGTTCGTCTTCTGTGGAGCCTGCTTTCGGTCCTTCTTGTGGTCGGAAGCGTTCCAGAGGAGGCTTACGCCGATTATCCTTACTCGACGAACTACCGAAACAAATCCGGAGGGCTTGTTTGGACGCAGGCTGCTTATGCCCCCGAGCGTGTGCTGGGTCAGGATATTTTTATTCCCGATCCCAAAAACCCGGGAAAGACTGTCCGTTCGCCTCTTCAACAGCCCGGCGATCTATTCCTGGATGCCCAGGACCGTATCTACGTGGCGGACACGGGGAACAACCGCATCGTCATGTTTGACCGCGGAGGAAATTTCGACCGGGTGATCACGGCGGCTGGAACTCCGCTTAACAAGCCTCAGGGCCTCTTTGTCGACGGGCAGGACAACCTTTACGTGGCGGATACAGGAAATGCCAGGGTCGTCAAGCTCGACACGCACGGCAAACTGCTGAAGGAATTCAAGCTGCCGAAATCCCGGTTTATTCCGGAAACCTACCGTTTCGAGCCGATCAAGGTCGCCGTCGACAAGCGGGGTTTTCTGTTCGTGAACTCGCTTGGGAGCTACAACGGGCTGATGCAGCTCGATCCGGACGGCAAATTCGTCCGGTTCTTCGCCGCCAATGAGGCGCCGTTTACCGTTCTGGATTCCCTGAAGAGAATGATCTACACAAGAGAGATGTATGAGAAGCAGCCCAGCAAGCTTCCTCCTGCCATCAACAACGTCGATATCGACAGCCGGGGCTTCCTCTATACGGTTTCCTACGGAGAAAACCTTACCAGCGGCCAGGTGAAGAAATTAAACAACGCCGGGAAGAATTTTCTCGGGACGGACAGCTCGGTCGGCGGGGGAAACGATTCCTTCGGAGAGGTCCGCTTCCGCAGGGTGGAGGAGAAGGGAAGTCTGAAGGATATTGCCGTGGACGGCAACGGGAATTTCACGGTGATTGATTCCGTTTCCAAGATGGTCAGCCAGTACGATGCGTTTGGCAGCCTGCTGTTCTTCTGGTCGGGCGACGCGAGTCCCAATACCACCCAGCTCGGCATTGTGAAGAGCCCCGCGGCCGTCGAAACCAATTCCACGAACGATTTGTTCGTCCTCGATGACAACGCGAACCTCATTCAAATGTTCCGCCAGACGGAATTCGGGGCCCTCGTCTATAAAGCGAATAACCTGACATTGGATGGCAAATACAAAGAAGCCGAAGCGCTGTGGCGCGAGGTTCTGCACCTCAACGCCTACTATACCCCCGCCATGCTGGGGCTCGCCCAGGCAGCCTATGGACGGGGAGATTATGCGGAGGCCAAACGGCTCTATTATGACGCGGGCCTGCAGGACGGATATTCCAACTCCTTCTGGCAAATCCGGCTGGGCTGGTTTCAAGAACGGTTTGGGTTGTTCATGAACATCGTGCTAGGACTTGGCTTGCTCTATCTCGTGTTCCGGGCTATCGCCAAGCGTTACCGGTTAAGTTGGGGAACACCCCGTTTTCTCCAAAGGCGCTGGCCTTTGGCGGCCCAGCTGAGGCATGCGCTGTACATTCTGAGGCATCCGGTCGACGGATTTACTGCGCTCCGTTACGAGAGCAAGGGAAGCGTCGCGAGTGCCGTCATTATTCTGGTACTAGCCTATCTCTCCTATGCCGTGTCCCGAACCCAAACCAGCTTTACCTTCAATGCGGAAGCCATTAGACCGGCTGGAGCGGCAACCATTTTCCTGCAATTTTTTCTGGTGTGGGTGGCTTGGATTGTTTCGAATTATTTGGTCAGCTCCATTCGGCGGGGGGAAGGCCGGTTCGTCGACGTCTTCGTCGGCAGCGCCTATGCCCTCACCCCCTTGATTGCAGTGGGGCTCCCGCTTACCTTCCTGTCGAACGGCATGACCCTCAGTGAAGCATCCATTTTTAACTTTCTTCACAGCGGCATGGTCGTATGGGTCGTACTGCTTCTTATTTGGCAGGTTCAGTCCGTGCAGAATTACAGTGTGGGCGAGACGGCTGTTAACCTGCTGTTTACCGTCGGAACCATGATCATACTGGGAGTTTTGTGTTTTATCGTGTTTGGGCTATCGGCGGAGCTCCGAAACTTCCTCTATTCCATTCTTCAGGAGGTGTCCGTCCGATGAGCCTCAAACGAAAGCTTCTTTCCTGGGCAGGGGTCACCGCGATTACAGCCGGCGCCATCCTCTATGGCTGGCTGCATTCCGGCGGGCAAAACGGGGCGTTGGTTCCGGAGGCAAAGGCCAAGGTATCCATTCCGTCCAATTTGAAGCCGGCCGTCAGCACGAAGGGCGACCTGCCGAACGAAGCGGATTTTCAGCTCATCGCCGAAAGCAGCCTGCTGCGTCTCTATGCCGACCCTAACACCGGGCATTTTAAGGTAGAGGACAAAAGGGACGGCCATCTGCTGCGGTCGTATCCGAATCCGGAAGAGTGGGCCCGGGAGACCATTACGGGTACCTGGCGCAGTCATCTGCGGTCTCCGATCCTACTCGAAACGGTCGATCTGACCCGCAAGGCGGCAAAGCCCGAGGTGAAAGTAAACAGCCTGCTTTCTTTAAATGGAGGCATAACGAATTGGAAGAAAATAGATGGGGGCTTTGCCCTCACGTTCGTTCTGCCATCCATTGAGATGATGGTGCCGGTGGAAGTGCGTCTTAAGGAGGATTATGTAGAGACCAAGGTTCTGGATGAGGGCATCGAGGAGGGAAAGGATTCCCTTCTGAATATGAAGCTGTATCCGTTTCTCGGATCGGCCCAGCCGGGGGAACAAGAGGGATATCTCCTGTTGCCGGATGGCTCGGGAGCTCTCTACCGGTTTAAGGAAAACCTGACGAATGACAAGACCGTCTTCCGCGAAGCCATTTATGGTAGCGATATGGCTTTCCAATCCGTTTTTACCAACCGCCAAACGATTGCGATGCCGGTATATGGGATCAAGTCGGGCGGAAGCGGGGTCCTCGCTGTGGCGGACAAAGGAGCGGAATTCGGCTATATCTTTGCAGCGCCCTCGGGCGTGTACAGCCGGTACGCCTGGGCCACCGTGGAACATGACTACCGTCTTCAATATTTTCAGCCGACCAGCCAGGATCAGAAACAAGGCTTTCAAACCTACAGCAAAATTCGCTTTGACGGGGACCGGAGCGTCCGGTATTACGTGCTTCCGGGAAGCCAAAGCGATTATGCGGGCATGGCGGCCAAGTACCGCGAGTATCTCCTGGCGGAGCAAGGGTTGAAACAGCCCTCGGGCGAATCCTCGTCCTTGCCTCTGTTCGTTGACCTGGTTGGGGGTGACGTGGAAAAAGGCTTTCTGACTAACCGCTATATTACCGGCACGACGACCGAAGAGGCGAAGAAGCTGGTAGACCGTCTTCACGGTCAGGGGATTCCCCAGCTGGTGGTCACTTATAAGGGCTGGCAAAGCAAAGGGCTTTCCACCCTCGGCTTCGGAACTACCACGGACGGGCGTCTCGGAGGGAACGAGGGGATGAAAAGCTTTGCCGCTTACGCCCGTTCTAAGGGAGATTCCGTCCTGCTCGAAGCGGACTATACACTTAACAACGACAACAAGGGATTCAAGCCGAAGCAGCAGGGCATGCAGAACCAGGCGGGAACCGTACTCGATTTTCGCAATATGCGGACCGACAACTCGATTACTCTTGTGAGCCCCCTCATTTCCCAGAGCAAGCTGAAAGAAGCCCTCCCCAAGATTGCGGCGCTAGGAGTCAACGGCTTGCAGCTGGATGGGATCGGGCAAACGCTGTTCAGCGACTATAACCCCCGTTACCGGGCGGACCGGGACAAGGCGGCCGCCATCCAAAGCAGCATGGTTGAGGAGGCCGGCTCCCAGCTGGACCTGGTCACCCTCCTTAGGGGGAACGCTTATGCCTGGAAGAATACCGGGGCGGTCCGTTCCCTGCCCAATGACTACTCTTACGATCTTTTCATGGATGAAGCGGTACCTTTCGCGCAGATCGTCCTTCACGGCGTGCTTCCCTATACGCTTAACTGGGGGAACACAAGAGACGAATACCGCAAGGATTTCCTGCGGGCCATCGAGTACGGCGCGGCTCCTTCCTTTCTCGTGATGAATGCCAAAACGGAAACCATGAAGAAAGCCTTCACGGTTTGGCAGTACAGCTTGAATTATGAGGAGTGGGAGAAAACCATTGTGGAGGAATACAACCGCTTCGCAAGCACTCTGGGTGATGTGCAGAATCAATACATAACCGGGCATCGGACGGTGGCCGTGAATGTAAAGGAAACGGCTTATGCCAAGGGCAAACGGGTTCTCGTCAACTACAACACCACTCCTGTTACGGTGGAGGGACGGGAAATTCCCGCTCAGGATTTCATTGTGATCGAAGGGGGCGGGAAGGGATGAACGCATGGATCCGCATGAAGAACACGCTCTCGCATAGATACGAAGGTATCTTCCTAATTCTACCCTGGATAGTCGGATTTCTCTTATTCGTGTCCTTTCCGCTGGTGTATTCCTTGTTCATGAGCTTTCACAGCGTCCGGATAACCGGAACCGGCATCACGAACACGTTCGTCGGGCTGAAATACTATCACAGCATTCTGTTTGAGGACGGCAGCGCCCTTTATGATTCCCTGCTGCCGTTTCTGCGCCAGGTTCTGTTCATGATTCCGATCATCGTGATCTTTTCGTTCATGATCGCGATCATGCTGAACCAGCGGTTCTGGGGAAGGAGCTTCTTTAGGGCGGTGTTCTTCCTCCCGGTTATTTTCTCTTCCGGGAACGTTATCGACCGGTTTCTCAGCCAGGGCCGCGGACAGCTCGGCTTCCTGGAGCAGTTCTCCTTGTCGACTGCCATAGCCCAGTATTTGCCGGCCTCCTGGGCCACTCCAATCTTGAGCGTCCTGAATTCCTTCGTGCTTATTCTATGGTACTCCGGCGTTCAAATTCTGCTCTTCCTTGCCGGAAGGCAGACCATCTCGGCTTCGGTGTACGAGGCGGCGCGCATCGACGGGGCCAATCCTTGGGAAATGTTCTGGAAGATTACCCTGCCCGGCATGATGCCGTTCGTGCTTCTGAATACCATCTATACCGTGGTGGATCTGTTCACTTTCCCGGGCAATCCGATCCTCGCCGCCGTTAACCCAACCCAATACGGGCCGACAAGCGCGCTTATCTGGATCTATTTCCTTATCATTCTGTTTTTTCTCGGCGTCGTCTTTCTGCTGTTTGCCAAGGCATCCCGCAGCACGGCTCAAACTAGGTAAGGGGGGAGTAGTATGGGGAAGGTCATTAACGCGCTTCGGAATAAACCCATCCGGCCTATGCTGATGGGAACAGGAGAAAGAATCCGGCTGATTCTCTTCGGGAAGGAGGCTGACAAAGGCCTGCTTTTCCGGTTGTTCTTGTATGTCATTCTGATCGAAACCGCCTATCTGTATCTTAATCCGATTCTGTATATGGTGACGACCATGGTGAAGGGGCTGCAGGACCTGCTGGATCCTTCCGTAAACTGGATCCCCCGGTCGCTTTACTGGGGGCATCTGAGCAAGGCGTGGACCCTGCTTCGATATCCGGTTTCCTTCAGCGTGAGCTTCGGGCTTTCGATCGTAGCATCCCTTTTTCAGCTGGTGGCCTGCGCCATGGCGGGCTATGCCTTTGCCCGGGTGGCGTTCCCCTTCAAGCGGTTCTGGTTCGCCTGCCTGATCTTCACCTTTGTGATCCCGCCGCAGGTAACGGTTCTACCGCTGATTCTCATGTACCGGGAAGTCGGCTGGGTCGATACCTACTATCCGATGATCGTGCCCGCTTTGTTCGGTCACGGACTGAAGGGAGCCCTCTACGTCATCATCTATCGCCAATTTTTCTCCATTCTGCCGAAGGAGCTGGAGGAAGCGGCCAAGATCGACGGGGCAAGCCTCTATCGGGTATTCTTCAAGGTCATGCTTCCGATCGCCACGCCGGCGATTGTGGTCGTGTTCCTGTTTTCCTTCGTTTGGAACTGGAATGACAGTTATTATCCCATGATGTTCTTGTTTAAGATGCAGGATGTTCCCTTGTCCATTGCGCTCACCAAAGCGACGGCGGACCTCAGCACGGAGGAAGGACAGCTCTTTGCCAAATCCCTCGATATGGCGAAGTCGTTCCTCGCGGTCATGCCTCCTCTCATCCTTTATCTCTTCTCACAGCGATGGTTTGTGGAGGGCGTGGAGCGTACGGGACTGGTGGAATAAAGACCGAAAGGATAGGGAGAGGGTAGAGAAAGATGACAAAACTCGGGAGTATCGAGCAAGTAGAGCGTTGGGACATTTTCGAGCTGACCCTGGACGGCCCGTCAGACGGGAACCCGTATGAAGAGGTGTTCCTTGCAGCGCGTTTTCAATACCGGAATGACAAGATGGAAATCGAAGGGTTCTACGATGGAGAGGGATCCTACCGGATCCGATTTATGCCGGACCGGGAAGGAATCTGGCGTTACGAAACGATAAGCAATGTCCCGGAACTGAACGGCATTACCGGACAATGGGAATGCACGACCCCTCAGCCGGGAAACCACGGACCGGTTAAGGTGCATAACGGTTACTATTTCGCTTACGAGGATGGAACCCGCTATATGCCGTTTGGCACCACGTGCTACCACTGGACCCATACAGGGGATGAAGGCCATGAGGAGATGACCTTGAAGGAGCTCGCCCAGTCGCCCTTTAACAAAATGCGCATGTGCCTGCTTCCGACCCGGGATATGCGCCCGCCTATGGTGGCTTTCAGCGGAACCTCCCCGGAGGACGCGGATACGTCCCGCTTCAATCCCGCCTTCTTCCAGCATCTGGAGAAACGGATTCTGGATCTAAGGAACCTCGGGGTGGAGGCGGATCTGATCTTGTTTCATCCCTACGACAAGCAAGGGGGATGGGGCTTCAACAGCCTGACACGGGAGCAGGATTTCCACTTTCTGCGCTATGTGATCGCGAGGCTGGCCGCCTTCCGGAATGTCTGGTGGTCGCTGTCCAATGAATATGATTTCAACAAGGCCAAAACGGTGGAGGATTGGGACCGCCTGCTGCAGTACGTCCAGAAGAAGGATCCCTATCAGCGGCTGCGTTCCATTCACAACGGGACGAAAATGTATGAGCGCTCTTCCCTTTTTGACTTTGGCAAATCGTGGCTGACCCATCAGAGCATTCAGCATTGGGATGCGGAGCTGACCACCGCATGGAGGGAAGCGGTCCGCAAGCCGATTACGATTGACGAAATTTCCTATGAGGGCAACATTTCCAGAAGATGGGGGAACATCACCGGGTTGGAATTGGTCAGCCGCTACTGGGAGGGGTTCACGAGAGGCGGCTTCGTCGCTCACGGGGAATCGTTCGAGAATACACCGACCCGCGCCTGGATATCGAGCGGGGGCAAGCTCTACGGGGAAAGCCCGGAGCGCATCCGGTTCCTGCGAACCATCATGGAAGAAGGCCCCGAGGATTGGATACAAAAAAGAAGGGAAGGGGAATATGCCCTGATCTATTTGGGGAAATACCGTCCTTCCTATTATGAGCTTGACTTAAAGCCGGACCGGCATTACCGGGTAGAACTTATAGACATTTGGGAAATGTCCATTCAACCCCTGGAAGGAACCTTCACAGGGACATCTCGTATTGATCTGCCCTCGAAGCCTTATAAGGCGCTTCGGGTGCAGGCGGTTTGAAGGAGGGGCGTATGAATTCGTTTACGGATCGTGTAGAGCGTTGGGGACTATTTGAATGGAAGCTCGAAGGGACAGAATCGGATAATCCTTCCGGAGAGGTCAGGGTCCGCGCCGAATTCCGGAAGGGCAGCCGCTATTTTGAAACGGAAGGTTTCGATGACGGGAAGGGCTGTTACGTTATCCGGTTTATGCCGGATGAAGAAGGAGTGTGGAGTGTTCGGACGGTGAGCGAGCAAGCTTCCTTTCATGGGCTTGCCGGGGAATTTCAATGTCTACCTGCATCGGACGGCAATCATGGGCCTGTTCGTGCAGCCGGACTGCATTTTACTTATGCCGACGGCACACCATTCCTACCGTTTGGAACGACGTCGCTTGCCTGGCATGTGCAGGAAGAGCGGTATGTCGAGCAGACGCTCCAAACACTGGCGGGCGCGCCTTTTAACAAGATCCGCATGAGTCTGCTTCCCCCGAGAGAAGCGGTTACGGGACAGGAAAGCATCCCTTTCGCCCTGCGCGAGAATGGATCCGCTGATCCGGAGCGGTTGAATCTCGCATATTTTGCCAGACTGGAAAAAGCGCTGACGGCCCTGCTGCGTCTCGGCGTTGAGGCGGAGCTGATCCTCTTTCCGGCGATTTCGGGAGAATGGGGTCTGGAAGCCATGACCCTGGAAGAGAAGAACCGATATGTCCGCTATGTGGTGGCGCGGCTTGCTGCTTACCGCCATGTGTGGTGGACGCTGGAGGAGATCGACAGCCGGAGTTATCCCGCCGGACAGGAGGATCGCGAGGTGCTGCTGCGGACCTTGCGGGAATGCGATTACGCGGGTCACTTGCTCACGGTTAACGGACGGGTGGACGGGTATGATTGGGGGCGGCCGTCGATCACCCATATCAGTCTCCGCCATGAGGATGTCAAGGTGGCATCGGAATTCACGCAAAATTACGGGAAGCCGGTTGTTGTCGACGTCTGCGGATGGGAAGGAGACGGCGCGAGCCGCTGGAACAGCTTAACGGCCGAGGAAATGGTGTACCGGCTCTGGGAGGGCCTGGCTCGAGGCGGCTATGCCTCACATGGGGAATTCCTCCTGCAGCCTGGGCAGCTCCGCTGGTCCGTTCACGGGGGAACGCTTCTTGGAGAAGCTCCGGCCCGGCTCGCTTTCCTAAAGGGATTGTTACAAGACGCGCCAAGCGGGTTGACGTACAGCCGGGAACGGCATGATGCCTCTACCCTCGAACGTAAAGGAGAATATTATCTTCAATATTTCGGGCCTCATCGCTTTTCCTCTCGTACCTTTGCGATGCCGGAAGGAAGGTACGGGGCCGAATTGATTGATACCTGGAACATGACCATAGAGCCGCTGGAGTCCGCTTACGAGCACCGGTTTCAAATTGTGCTGCCGGGAGAGCTGTTCCATGCGCTCCGCCTTCAGAGGACGGGAGAAGCCCAAACGGAAGCACCGGTGGAAACCGGGGAGGAGGTAGAGGAGAATGACGACTAAAGGCATTGGCTGCCGGCTGCAGAGCGAGACGTCGAACCGGGTTATCGAGGTTACGGAACGCGGAGGGAAAATCGGATTGCGGTTAGGGCTCGCCGATCAGCCCGGCTCCTTCTGTGAAGGAACGCTGTCCTCCATCCTTAAGTTTTCCACGGGAAGGCCCTGGCGGGCCGACCGGATGGCCATCCGGGAGCAGAAGGCGGAGCAGCTGGAGAAGGGGATTCTGCTCTCCATTCAGGGAGATTCCGTAAACGTAAGGATAGAGGTTACCTTTGATACGGAGGGGTTCCTCCGGATGGAAACCGCTTGGACAAATACGTCCGGCCGGATACTGGCGGATGCTTCCGTCGGGTTGGAGTGGGAGCTTGCCCCCCATGATAAAGAGATGGTCACCATTCCTCATATGATCTACAACAACAACCCGTCTGCCGACCCCGACCGGTTGGTCCCGCATTTAGGCGTCGGAGAGGGGAAAGGGCTTCTGTGCGAGGAGCACCGCCTCCCCATTCCTTGCGTGAATGTGGAATGGCAGGAAGGGCAGGGGCACCTGTTTTTGTCCTTTTTCTCCCTTCCGTCCTATGTGGAAACCGCTGACGGTGTCGTGCATTACGGCTCTCTCGGAGCTTACCAGCGTAACGGGCAGACCACGATTGCCGCAATGAGCGGAGTGCTCATGTTTAACGGCGAGAAGGATATCGTCTATGTCAGCAAAAGCTTGACCGCGCCTTACGAGGGAGGGTACCTGGATTTCGAGCCTGGCTTCACCTTGTCCAAAACCTACGTTATGGAATGGGGACCGCTGGACAACCCGGGCCGCGGCTTTGTGGAGGTCGTGAGAAGCGCCATAGCGCTTTATAACCCTCAAGGAGCGGAGCCTCATACGCTGGACGAAATCATCCGGCTCAAAACGGCTGCCCTCGATGACCGCTGGAGGGAATCGGAGAAGGGGGCGGGCTACGTTAAGTTTTCCGACTCCAACTCCTTCGGTTTGGTTTCTAAGCATGGGCTCCATTATATGTATGGCTGGACGGGGCAATGCTTGAAGCTGGCCTGGTGCGACGCCGTTCTGGGATTGGATGGGGAAGAGGAATCACGGGTCAAGCGGTGTGAAAAAGCCGTTGATTTCTATATCCGCCAAAGCATCACGAAGGTTCCCGGCCTGCGCAACGGAGCTTACTTCCTGAAGGACGGCCGCTGGGATAACTTCAACTGGCAGGAAGAGCCGGTCGTTTCCACCCGGGCATACGGGGAAACGGTAAGCGACTTGGCCGACATCATCCTCTTATTCCGGAGCCGGGGGAGGGAGGTGCCTTCCGGTTGGGAGCCAGCCTTAATCGAGGCGGCGGATTTCTTCCTGGGAAGCGTGCTGCCATCCGGGATCTTCCCGGCCGCCTGGCGGATGGATGGAAGCGCAGCGGATGACCGGATTACGGCCGCAGGAATTCCTTGCGCATTTGCGCTTCTAAAAGCTTATCAGGTAACCGGAAAAGAAGAATATAAGAGCTGTGCATTTACCTGCATGGAGCAGTATTACGAGCTTCATGCCCGTACCTTCGAGCGCCCGTTTGCCCGGTCCACCCTGGATGCGAAATGCGAGGACAAGGAAGCGGGAATGTTCTTCTTTCTCGCTGCTTACGAGCTGTTCCGGATGACCGGGGACGCCCGGTACAAGGAATGGGCGGAGCTGGCCGCGGATTGGCAGCTGACCTATGTCTACCTGTGGAACCCGGTTTACGACCGGGGCACGGCTTTTCGGGAAGCCGGGTTCCAGGCGACCGGCTGGCCGGGTGTCAGTGTTCAGAACCATCATGTGGATGTATTCTTTCCAACCTATGAACTTTATCAATTCGGGGTGGAAACCGGTCAGGAAACCTACCGGCGCCTCGCTCAGATGATATTCCTCGCTCTTGGGCAGGGCATCTGCACCGCCCCGGGAGAATGGGGTTTTACGGTGGTAGGCGAGCAGGCCGAAGGATTCTTTCCCTCCAACTTTCAGGGAAGGGGAAGAAGCAACACCTGGAATCCGTCTTGGGTCATCTCCGAGGTTCTGCATCACGCGCTCCGCTTCCGATTGGAGAGGGGGGAGGAAGATGCTGGCCGTTCTGCTGGCGGATGATCTGACCGGAGCGGCCGACACGGCCGCGGCCTTCCTCGGAGCGGGACGAAAGGTGTCGGTCTCCCTGTTCGAGCCCGGCGGGGGCCTGACCCCACCCTCCTGCGACGTGTGGGCCATAGACGTGTCCTCCCGCGGCTGCTCCGCCGAAGAGGCTTACCGGCGAACCCTCGAAGCCGTTACGGGCTTGCCTGACGGGGGGATCCCCATCCTCTACAAGAAGCTCGATTCCGCGCTTCGGGGAAACCCGGGAAGCGAGTGCGAGGCGATCCTCGAAGTGACCGGGGCAGAGCTTTGTATTGTGGCGCCGGCCGTGCCGAGGCTTCGGCGTACGACAAGCAGCGGAGTTCAAATGATCGACGGGATTCCGGTTCATGAGACCGAAATGGGCCGGGATCCGATGAATTCCGTCCTAAGCTCGGAGGTGGCGGCCACACTTGCCCAACCGGCCCGTTATCCGGACGGGCATGTCGCCGCCTCCTCCGATCCGGCCGAAACGGCTGCAGCCCTTCGCCTGCTGGCGAGTCAGGGCAAGCGATATGCATTCTGTGATGCCTTGACAGATGAGCATCTGGATAATCTTGTGTCGGCCGGGGAGCAAAGCGGGCTGCACCTCGTCTGGGCGGGGGCCGCCGGACTCGCCCAAGCTCTGGCCAGGGGCTTATACCGGAGAGCTCCGCAAGAGGAACAGCCGGAGCCTGCCGCATTCCTTGGAGAGAACGGGGCGGAGGAAGGAAACATCTGGTTCATAAGCGGGAGCCAGACGGCCGTTACGGCCGTTCAGCTTTCCAAGCTGGAAGATCTCTGCGTAAGCGGCCGGTACTTTACAGGGCAGGAGCTTATGGAAACGGACGGGGAAGATGCTGACGTGCTCTCCTCTGAACCCTTGGAAGGTGATGCGGTTCTTGCCATGGGGAAGCAAGAGGGTGCGGCGCAGTGGCTGCAGGAAAAAGCGGCCCAGAGGGGAATGACCTTGAGCCTCGCCAGCGAAATGCTTCTAAGGAACTTGGCGAAGGAGGCGGGAGCTCTTCTGTCCGCTTCCCCTCGGGTGACCCGGCTGGTGCTGAACGGAGGGGAAACGGCAAGGGCGGTGATGAAGGAGCTCGGCATCTCGGTCTTTTCCTTGCACCGGGAGTGGGAGCCCGGCATCATCGAGGCAAGCTGCGACGGTCCAAGACCGTTTAAGCTCGTGACCAAATCGGGCGCCTTCGGAGATGAAGAAGCGTTAGTGAGGATCTGGAAGGCCCACAGGAGAGGAGTCGGGAAATGAGCGGAATGCTGCCGACCATCGGGATTACGATGGGGGACCCGGCCGGAATCGGTCCGGAGATTATTGCCAAAGCGTTATCGCGCCCGGACGTGTATGAATGGTGCCGGCCGGTTGTATTCGGGGAACGGAGAACGATGGAGAGGGCTTTGTCCCTGCTGTCCCTTCCGAGCAAAATCGTGGAGGCGGTGGGGCCTGATGCGGCTCTTGTTGAACCCTCCGCCAACGTGCTTGCTCTGGTGGACATAAGTTTTCCGTCAAGTCCCCCCGCATTCGGTGAACTTTCCCCCGAGGCGGGCGATGCGGCTTATCGTTATGTGAAGGAAGCGGTTCAGTACGGAATGGCAGGAAGGATTGACGCTATTTGCACCGCTCCCCTTAACAAAGAAGCTATGCATTTGGGCGGCCACCGCTACCCGGGGCATACCGAATTGCTCGCGGAGCTGATGGGAGTGACGGAATACGCCATGATGCTGGCTGCTCCCCGGCTAAGGGTTATCCATGCAACAACGCATATAGGGCTTGTGGAGGCCATTGCATCCCTTACCCCTGCCCGGGTATTGAGGGTCATCCGGCTTGCCCATGATCTCTTGAAGAACGGAGGGATGGACAACCCGCGGATCGCCGTTTGCGGAATCAACCCGCATGCGGGGGAGAACGGCTTGTTCGGACAGGGAGAGGAAGAGGCCAAGATCGTCCCTGCCGTGCAGGAAGCGGCCGCAGCGGGAATCGAGGTGACGGGTCCTTATCCAGCCGATACGCTGTTCTACCGGGCGGTCAAAGGGGATTTTGACGTGGTGGTGGCCATGTACCATGACCAAGGGCATATTCCGGTGAAGGTGCTGGGGCTGGAGCAGGGAGTTAACATTTCGGTCGGCATGCCGCTGGTTCGCACAAGCGTGGATCACGGGACGGCCTTTGATATCGCGGGAACGGGGAAGGCGGACGAATCCAGCCTGCTCGAGGCCATTCGCCAAGCGGCTCTTCTAACCCGGACCCCTAAGGAAAGGAGGGAGGCTTCATGCTGAAGCCGGAAGGAATCATCCCGGCCATGGTGACCCCTTTTACCGAGGACGGGAGCTTAAACGAACCGGCGGTACGCCGGTTGATCGAACACCTGCTGAAGGCCGGAGTTCACGGTATTTTCGTGCTGGGCACGAACGGGGAATTTTTCTCCATGACGGAAGAAGAGAAGGTCGAGCTTGTCCGGATCGCAGCCGATGCCATCGGAGGCCGCGTCCCCCTGTATGCCGGAGCCGGTACGATAACGACCGCGGGAACGGCCCGGCTGGCCCGGAAGCTGGAAGAGGCGGGAGCCGACGCCCTCTCGGTCATTACTCCTTATTTCGTACCGGTTACCCAGGCGGAAATGAAGAGGCATTACGAAGCGGTGGCCGCATCGGTGGAGCTCCCGATCCTGCTGTACAACATTCCGTCGAGAACCGGCGTTACGCTTGAGGTGGAGACGGTGGCAGCGTTAGCCGAGCTTCCTAACGTCGTTGGAATTAAAGATTCCAGCGGGAATTTCGAATATGTGCTGCAGCTCATCCATAGAACCGGCCCCTGGTTCGCCGTCATGGCCGGCACGGATTCCCTCATTCTCTCCACTCTTCTTGCCGGCGGCACCGGGGCGGTAGCGGCATCTGCTAACGCTGCCCCCCATACGGTAGTATCGCTTTATGACCAATGGCGTTCGGGGAACTTGGAAGAGGCCCGGCTGCGCCAGCAGGAGCTGGGACCTATCCGCAAGCTTATGCAGATGGGTACGCTTCCCAGCGCATTGAAGGAAATGGTGACACAGCTGGGGATCGAAGTCGGCCCTCCCCGACTGCCGGTTCAGCCGGTCAGCCCGGAGATCCGTCAACGGATCAAGGAAGGCCTTAAGGCTGCCGGTCTAGGGAAGGAGAGCACCCCCTCATGACGGCCGTCTTTCAAACAGCCGGAACCCTACTGGCGGGGCATGGCTCCTTTCAGTCGATCGCCGGACGGCTCGCCGCCTGGGACAATAAGCCCCAAAGAGTCCTTGTCGTGACCAGCCCTAGCTTAGCGGCCGCCGGCTGGGCCAAAACTCTTCAGAACGGGCTGAGCGTGGAGGGGATCGCGTCGGATTGCTTGACGATCCATCTTAAGGAACCGACGGCTGAGCAGATCGAAGATCTTAACCGACGCGTGGAGCGGGAGCCGTTCGATGCGTATGTGGGAGTAGGCGGAGGAAGCATTCTCGACGCGGTTAAGCTGCTTTCGGTCCGACGCACGAATTTCCAGCCGGTCGAAGCCATGCTCGGCGTCGGCAAGGTGATCCGGGAGGGGCTCCCGACCGTTCTGGTCCCCACAACGGCTGGGACGGGGGCGGAGGTTACGCCGAATGCCATCGTCACCCTGCCGGACCAGGAGCTGAAGGTGGGGGTCGTCAGCGACCGTCTGTATCCCCGGCTCGCGGTACTGGATCCGGAGCTGACCTTATCGCTGCCCCAAGAGGCAACCGCGGCGACCGGGATGGATGCCTTCACCCATGCCCTGGAATCGTACCTGGGCAAGAAGGCGAACCCAATCAGTGATATGTATGCGTTGGAATCCATCCGCCTCATCAGCGGAAGCCTTGTGCGCTCCTATGAGGATGGGCAATCGCTTTCCGCCAGGAGCGACATGCTGTATGGGTCCGCTTTTGGCGGAATGGCTCTGGCTGCCGCCGGTACCGCTGCGATTCATGCCATGGCTTACCCGCTTGGCGGGAGGTTCGGCATCACCCACGGCACGGCCAACGCTATGCTGCTTCCGCATGTACTGGAGGCGCAGCTTGACGAGGTGCGCGGCCGGCTGGAAGCGGCCGCCGCCGCCATGCGCCAAGGGCTCTCGGGCGCCGGGGAGGACGGCATCCCCATTCAGCCGGGTGCGGACTGGGCACTGGAGCAAATGGCCGATTGGGTGAAGCGTCTCCGCATTCCCCAAGACCTCACCGCCTGGGGCGTGAAGGCCGCCGATCTTCCGGATTTGGCGGAAGCCGCATCCAAGGTGACCCGGCTTATGGCCAATAACCCCAAAGCTTTTACGGTCGGGGAGCTGGAACAAATTTATCGCAGGCTTATGCCCGCTAAGAATGCTTAAGGAGGGGGGAAATGAAATGAAGGTCATCTGGGTGGATCATAAAGGAAGAGGGGATTACCGTACCGTCACGGAAGCGGTGGCGGCGGTTCCCGACCATTCCGGGGAAAGAACCGTGATCCGGATCCGGGATGGGGAATATTTTGAGAAAATCAGGATCCCGGCCAGCAAAACCAATCTTAGCCTGATCGGAGAAAGCCAGGAAGGGACCGTGCTGGTCTATGACGATTCCGTATCCAAAAGGCATCCCGACGGAAGCAAGATGACGGTGTACGAAAGCGCAAGCACGTCGGTTTTGGCTGCCGACTTCTACGCCGAGAAACTGACCTTTGCTAACTCGGCAAGCCGGGGAGAACGCCGCGGCCAGGCTCCAGCGCTTCAAGTAGAGGGTGACCGCGCTGTCTTCCACCAGGTCTCCATTTGCGGTCACCAGGATACGCTCTATACCCCGGGTGCCGGAAGACAGTTTTACGAGAACTGTTACATTGAGGGAACCGTTGATTTTATCTTCGGATCGGCCACCGCTTATTTCACCTTTTGTGAGCTTCACAGCATCACCCGTCATAACGGGTATGTGACGGCCGCTTCCACGGGCGAAGACCAAGAGTTTGGTTATGTGATGGCGAACTGCCGGCTCACTTCCTCCGCTCCGAAAGCGACGGTAGCCTTAGGGCGGCCCTGGAGGCCGTACGGCAGCGTCTATTTCATCAATACCTGGATGGACGAGCATATCCGGCCGGAGGGCTGGGACAATTGGAGAGACCCGGAACGGGAGAAAACCGCCCGCTACGCGGAATACGGCAGTTCCGGGCCCGGAGCTTCCCCGTCTACCCGAGTAGGGTGGGCCAAGACGCTTGATGCGGAAGAAGCGGCCCGCCTGACAGCCGAACGGGTGCTGGGCGGGAAGGATGGCTGGCAGCCCGAGAAGGTGAGGGGTCAGGCCGGGATAACCGCCTGACGTAACAAGAGGCCAACCTTAGACGGGCTGGCCTCTTGTTACGTCAGCCTTGGCGGGGCTTAGGAAGAACGCGGAAAGGAACGGGGCAAGGATCGTACACGAACATAGGTTTAATAAACGGAACGGACGTGAACTAAACAAAACCCTTAAATTTTACTAAAATTTTATTGACGGCAAAAAGTTTCCAATGCTACGATACCTCTAAGATATCCAAGCCTGGCCTGGAAAACAGAAAAATCGGTCGTCCAGTCAGCCGGATTGATCCTTCGAAAGGAAGAACTCACTGATGAGGAATTCGTTGCTGCGTTTACTGGAAAAAAGGGGAAAACCATCCGTTTTCGTTAAGTACGTGCTCTCCTACCTGCTTATCCTGCTGATCCCGATTGCCTTCGGAGCGGCGCATTACGAGAGAACCCAGCAAGTGCTGACCGATGACGCCACGGAGTTAAACCTGCAAATTCTTCAGATGAGCCAGGATATCGTCGATCGCCTTTTCCTGGAATCCGATAATGTCGTCTCGGCCCTGGCGGTGGATAATGACGTGATTCGTCTTCTCCAGAGTCCCCAAAAACCGCCCACGCCCGAACAGCTCTATAATTACTCTCTGCTGCGGAACAGCCTGAACCGGTATGTCATTACCAATAAATTGTTCCAGGATATCTTTATCTGGTTTCAAGAGAGCGGCTCCGTGGTCACCTCCCGAACCGCTTACGATCTTACCAATAACAACGTCAGCATAGAGGGGAAGCCGCTTGCGGAATGGCTTCAGGAAGTCTCGTCCACGGACGGGAAGAAACAGGTCTTCAACCTGAATGATGTCAAGCTGGAAGGAAGAGACTATTCCCTGATCGCCTATGTGAGCCCGCTTCCTAACGGGGTGCAAGGCAAGGCAAGGGGGTCCATCGTCGTTTTTATCGATCAGAAGGACATTACCAGCCTTTTTCAGCGCCTTGTTAAGAAAGGGGGATACGCTTACATTGCCGATCGGCAGGGACAGCTGATTGCACCCACCTTGTCACCGGAGCAGCTGAAGGCGGAGGGGAAGCTTCCTGCCTTCTTTGACGGGAAGGCAGGAGCGGCTTTTCAACAGCTGGGGGGGCGGGCCATGCTGGTTTCTCATTCGCGTTCGGTCCAGAACGGGTGGACGTATGTGTCCGCTCTTCCTTCTTCCGTCGTTCTGGCCAAGGCAGAGGCCATCAAACGGACGATTCTGCTCTTCGCGGCCTTGACGCTGGGGGGCGGAGGGCTGGCCGCCTTGTATCTGGCTTATCGAAACAGCAGGCCTTTTGCCGAATTGCTGAGCTCGTGGACCGAGCTGCACTCCCGAATCGAGCATCAGCTGCCTCTCTTAAGGGAAACCGTGACGGAACGTCTTCTGAGGGGCTATTACAAGCAGGAGGAAGAGGCCAAGGAGGCGGTCGCGGAAGCCCGGATCCCGCTGAACGGCGAGGGGTATTTCGCCGCTTCCGTCATCGCTTATAAGGATGAGCTTGCCGCCCCGCTGACTCAAGACCCCCAGGAGCTGAGCTCCTTTCTGACAGATCGGATTGCTTTCCTGTTCGGAGGGATGGACGTCATGATGAATACGGAAGGGAACAAGGCCGATATGATCGTGTCTTTTCCCGAAGCCGATCGGGAACGCCTGCCCGAGTTACTTAGGCAGCGTTGGGAGGAACAGCTGGATCAGCTGCAGGAGAAGAACGGAATGCGGCTGATCGTCGGACTCGGCCGAACGACTTCTCAGCTTCATGAGCTTTGGCGTTCCCACCGCGAAGCGCGCCAGGCGCTGGAATATTATATTCCTTCGGAGCAGGGAGCGGTGATCCGGTACGAAGACAGGGCCACGGATTCCTCTCACTATTACTATCCGCTCGATGTGGAGCTCAAGCTGATTCAAACGGTTAAACACGGGGACCTGGAAGAGCTGGAGCGTATGCTGCAGCATATCCAGGAAGTGAACTATTCGGAAAGGCGGCTGAACGGAGCCACCCGGAGGCAGCTGAATCAGGAGCTTCAGGGGACCCTTGCCAAGCTGCTGGAGCAGATGGAAGCCGGGTCGGAAGCGTTCGCGGAATGGAAAGAGAAGCTTCCCGTTGCCGCCACGGCGGAAGTTGAAACCTTTGACTGGGAAGGCTGGAAGGAATCGCTGCGGCTTCTTTGCAGCCATATTGCCTGCCACAAGAAAGAGAAGCACAACCGGACGGCGGAGGCCATGCTGGAGATGACGGCCCAACAGTTCGCGGACCCGAATTTCAGTCTGGCGGGAATGGCCAGCCATTTTAAATTATCGGAAAGCTTTATCTCGGTGCTCTTCAAGGATTATGCCGGAGAGACGTTCTCGGAGTATTTGGAGCGCTTGCGCTTAACCAGGGCGTGCACCCTATTGAAGGAATCAGACAAAAGCATTATCCAGATCGCCCAGGAGACGGGGTACAACAGCGACAAAACTTTCCGCCGTGCCTTCAAAAGGGTGTACGGGGTTCAGCCGACCGCTTACCGCGAATCGTCCCAGACCTGAAGCCAATACCCGCAAACCCCTTATTTTACTGGGGCGGTAAGCGTTTTCCAAAGAAAAGGGCGTTCTTAAACTGGTGTACCTAACCCCCATAACCGTTGGAGAGGCAAACGGAGGTCCCAATAAATTTATCCGCTCCCTGTAAGGGTTTTCACAGGTTCAGCCAAGTGAAAGTATGCCTCCTAAAGAACTGTTCCTTTACGGGGATCCCACCGAACCTATAGAGTTTGTGGTGAATAAAGCGTTTGCAAAAACTTCGCCAAAACGTCTAGCAAAGGGTGGTGGGAAAACACATGGGCGCCAGTCATCAGTCGCTTCTCGCGGGTGCCTCTATCAAGCGGGCAAAAGCGGGAAACGGACTCTGGTTCAAAATCAAGCAGCAAAAAATTCTGCTGCTGCTTCTCGTGCCGGGTCTGCTTTACTTCTTTCTATTCTCTTATGTACCGATGTACGGAATATTGGTGGCCTTCAAAAAGTTCCGCATGCAGGCGGGACATCCGTTCTGGAGCTCGGTGTTCACGGCACCGTGGGCGGGAGCTTACGGGCTGGATTATTTCAAAGCCTTCATAAACGGCCCGTATTTCTGGATGCTTATGAAGAATACGTTCCTCCTGGGGTTCTATTCGATCCTCTTCGGGTTCCCGATTCCGATTCTGTTTGCCCTTCTTCTTAATGAATTGCGTAACCGCTATTACAAAAGCTTCGTCCAAACGGTGTCGTATCTGCCTTATTTTCTTTCCATTGTGGCGGTGGTGGGCATGATGAAGCTGATGCTCGCCCCGGACACCGGTATCGTCAACGTGCTGCTGGTGAAGCTGGGGTTCGAGCCGATCTACTTCTTCGGCCTGCCGGGATGGTTCCGCACGCTGTTTGTCAGCTCACATATTTGGAAGGACCTCGGGATGGGCGCGGTCATTTATCTGGCGGCCTTGTCCAAGGTAGATGCGGAGCAGTACGAGTCGGCCGTGCTTGACGGAGCGACCCGTCTGCAGCAGATGTGGAATATTACCCTTCCTGCCATTAAGCCCGTGGTGGTCATTACCCTCATTCTCGGGTTGTCCCATGTACTCGGCGTCGGAGCGGAGAAAATTATCCTGATGTACTCGCCGCTCACCTACGATACGGCCGATGTGTTCTCCACCTATGTGTACCGGCAGGGGCTGGTCAACATGGATTTCAGCTTCGGGGCGGCGGTTGACCTGTTCAACTCGGTCATTAACGTCTTCTTCCTGGTCAGCGCCAACTACCTGGCCAAAAAAATAACGGAGGAAAGCCTCTGGTAAGGCCGGCTGGCGGAAAGGAGAGTCCTTTATGGTAAGAGACACATCGGTTGGTTCGCGAATTCTAGATATCGTTATTCACCTAGTCATGATCCTGGTCATCGTCGCGACGCTGTTTCCCGTGCTGAATGTCGTCGCAGTCTCGTTCAGCAGCCCGGAGAACATTGCGAGCGGCCAGGTGGCGCTGCTGCCAAAAGGCTTTAATTTAAGCGCTTATCACACCATTTTGTTCGAGGATGTGCATATTCCCAAATCGTTTCTTAATTCCGTCTTTATTACCTTAATCGGAACCGCGGTCAATGTCTTGATGACAACCATTACGGCCTACGCGCTTTCAAAGAGATATTTGGTGTTCCGGGGTGTGTTCATGACTTATGTCGTGATCCCCATGTTCTTTGGAGGAGGAATCATCCCGCTCTTCCTGGTGGTGAAAACCTTGGGACTGGTCGGTTCGTTCTCATCGCTTATCATTCCCTATCTGATTAGCCCTTGGTGGCTCATCATCATGATTTCCTTCTTCCGCACCTTTCCGATTGAACTGGAGGAGGCGGCCAAAATCGACGGGTGCGGCGACTTGGGCGCTCTCGTGCGGATCGTGCTTCCCCTATCGACCGCCGCCGTGGCGACCATTGCGCTATTCTATGCGGTTTCGTATTGGAACTCTTTCTTTCCCGCTTTGATGTTCCTGAACGACTATGCGAAGTATCCCCTTCAGCTGATTTTGCGGGATATCGTGCTGCAGAATACGCTTGCCGACCAGCTGGCTTCACAAGGAAATGCGGCGCTCGCCAACGATCTCCAAGAAAGCATAACACCGCAAAGCGTTCAGTATGCCACCTTGGTCATCTCCATTGTCCCCATGCTGATCGTGTACCCGTTCATCCAGAAATATTTTGTGAAGGGGATCATGATCGGCTCGCTTAAAGGCTAAGGAAACCAGAATCCGAGGGAAAATTCATGTAAAGAGAGGCGAATGTAAGCATGAAGAAAAAGAAATGGGCGATGGTGACCGCCGTCACCGCCCTATCGTCTGCCGTTGTCTTGACCTCCTGTTCCTCCTCCAAGCAGAACGCAGCGGACCCCAGCCCTAGCTCGAGCGATTCGAACAGCGCGAACAAAACCATTTCGCTGTCCGTCGTGAGCCAGACCAAGTACGCGCCTAATGCCGTTCCGAACGAATACACCAAGCGGACGGAAGAGAAATTCAATATGAAATGGGATTACCAGGCCATTCCATTATCGGCGGGGATGGACAAATACAACGTCATGTTCGCCTCCGGGGACTATCCGGATTTCATCCCGAACATGAACCAATGGAATGCCGTTCGCAAATGGGCGGCCGCCGGTTATCTGCTTCCCATCGGGGATTATTTCGACAAGCTGCCGAACTACCGCAAGCTGTACTCCGACGACCAGTGGAAGATGCTGAAGGATTTTACAAGTGTAAACGGCAAGATGTACATGCTTCCCTTCATTACGACTAGCTACGATCCGATGACCTTTGTTTACCGGAAGGATGCCTTTGAGAAAGCGGGCATCACCTCCTTCCCCAAAACAACGGATGAGCTGATGACGGTGCTGCAGAAGCTGAAGGACTCCAATCCGGACTTTATCGGACTCGGGGTGCGGGGGGGCTCGGGCAATACGGGGGTCCGCAATCTTCTGATCAGCTTTGACAACACCTTCCGGATCCCGCCCGACTTCAACGGCTCGAACGGCTGGTACGGGTTCTGGCATGATCCGGATTACAACAAGCAGCTCGTCTTCGCTCCCGCGACCGATAAGCAGCGTGCGATGCTTACGTACTTGGCCAAACTGTATAAGGCGGGCCTGATCCAGAAGGATTTTGCCACGGCGACGGAGGACCAGTTCAACCAGAACCGCAAGAACGGCAAGGATCTCATCGACTTCCAATATGTCAGCCACGTGATCTCCCTGGAGAAGCAGAGCAAGGATCAGGATTGGGATTATGCAAAGGCGTTTGTGAAGGATGAAGCCTTCGGCAAAAACCCCGTCATGTTCAAAGGCCCGGATTTCGCGCTGTTCGGCTCCATCTTCAGCAACAAGCTGGCGGACCAGCCCGACAAGCTGAACCGGCTGCTGCAGTATCTCGATTGGGCGTCGACACCGGAAGGGACGCTGTTTAACCAGATGGGTGTGGAGGGCCTGACGTACGAGCGGAAGGACGGCCTCCCGGCGTACAAGGGCGACCTGGACCGCAAAAAAGTTTTGGAGCAGTACGGCTTCGACTACTATCTCACCAAGAACGACGATGCCCAGAAGACGGATCCGGTGTTCAAGATCGATGAGGAGGCAGCCCCCATCTTCAAGGCGATGGAAACGATGTACGCCCAGAGCGCTTCGATGAACGACGAGGATTCCAACACCGCTAACACGATCATGACGGGAGTTTGGAACGAAGTTTACCAATTCGCCACAAAGGCTATCATGGGCGTCGTCAATATCCAGGATGACAAAGTGTGGAAGGACCATCTCGCGAATCTTAACAAAGTCGGCTTAGATAAGGCTCAAGCCCTCTATGAGAAGGCCATGAAGCCGCAATAACAAGGGAACGGGCTGGCATCCAATTTGCATAAGCGGGTGTCCGCCCCTTCCGTTCGGAAAAAGGAGGCTGTTCGATCGTGGCAGAGACAGGGAAACCAGGGCCGGCGGACCCGTTCGCCGAAATTGCCTTAAGGGAGCACCCGATGGCAGGGGAAGGCTTGGAGTCAGTCGGGCCCCGTCCTTGGAAGAAGCGGATGTTCCTTCCAGGCAAGGAAGCGGCTGTCCGCTTGCCGGTTGCGGAGTACGAGGACCAGCTGGAAACCTTTAAAGAAGAGCTGGAAAGGTTGAGGAAGCAGTATCGTCCTTATTTGCGGCGGTTCACGCCGGAATCCGGCTTCGCACGGCCCCGTCATGATCTGAAAAGGTTTGATTTTCGTTATGAAAACGAGCAGGATGGGGACTTCTCCAGGGTTTTGTCGGGGCAAGGGGAGTGGGAACAAGTAGAGGTTCCGGACTTTCGCGGCCCTACGAAGGAGAAAGGAAGATGGACCGGCTATTACCGGACAACGTTCAAATGTCCCCAGCCTCCTGCGGGCAAACGGGCCTTTCTTGTCTTTAAAGGGGTGGACTACAAGGCGGCCGTCTATGTGAACGGCAAATGCGTGGGCACCCATGAAGGCTTCTTCGCACCGTTTGAATTCGATATCAGCTCCGTGCTCCGGGACGAGAACGTTCTGGTCGTGGAGGTACATAACGATTATCCGATGATGGGGGTAGGCGGCACCCGGCTGGACGGGGATAAAATGTACGCGGCCACCGGGCCGGGCTGGGATGAGCCGGTTTACGGCTGGCATCATTGCCCTCCCGGCGCCGGCATCTACAACCGCATCTATGTGGAAGAGCGCTCCGAGCTGCATATTCAGGATGTGTTCGTAAGGCCGCTGCCCGACGAGGATAACTTCGAGGCCTGGGTGGATGTGACGAATACGACGGGAGGGCTTCTGGAGAATGCCGAGCTACGGCTTCAAGTCTTCGCGGACAATTTCACCGGAGAAGGACTGGATGTTATGTCCTTTCCTGTGGCGTATGCCGGGCCTGGGCAGAACAATTACCGGTATAAGATCGCGTTCCCCGGTTTCCGCCGCTGGGACCTGGAGAACCCTAATCTCTACACCTTGCGGGTGAGCCTTCATTCCGGAGAACGGCTTCTGGATGAATCAGACCGGAGATTTGGAATGAGATCGTTTCGGATGGACGAAACGGAGGAACCCAAGGGGACCTTGTATCTGAACAACCGTCCGATTCTTTTGCGGGGGGCCAATGAAATGGGCCACCTCCAGCAGTGTGTCATGCAGGACGATTATGACCAGCTGGTTGATGATATTCTGATTGCCAAGCTGGCTAATCTGAATTTCTACAGGCTGACACAGCGGCCGGTTCAGGAAGAAATTTACGATTATATGGACCGGCTGGGGATGCTGAACCAGTGTGACCTCCCCGCGTTCGGGTATATCCGCCGAAGCCAATTTTGCGAGGCGGTGCGCCAGTCGGCCGAGATGGAGCGGCTGGTGCGCAGCCACCCGTGCGTCATCCTGGTGTCCTTAATCAACGAGCCCTCCCGTCCGGCAAAACGGGGCAAAGGGCACCGTCATCTGTACCGGGGCGAGATGGAGGCGTTCTTCACTGCCGCCCGTCAGGCCATCTATATTGAGAATCCCGACCGGATCGTCAAGAATGCCGACGGGGATTATGACCCGCCGACCTCGGAGGGATTATCGGACTTTCATTGCTACACGATGTGGTACACCAACCATATGATTCCATTCGGCGAGCTGTATAAGGGAGGGCTTCCGCCCCTAAAGACCGGCTGGAAAACGGGGTGCGGGGAATACGGCTCGGAAGGGCTTGACCGCCTTCCGCTCATGCAGTCCCGCTATCCGAAGGAATGGCTGCCGGAGAAGCTCACCGATCCCTGGATGCCGAACGCTATCGTGGACGCACAGTCCTATGCGCTTCATGGGGACTGGTATCCGGAGCCGAACCGTATAGAGGATTGGATCCGGGAGAGCCAGAGCTACCAGGCACACGTGACCCGGCTCATGACGGATACCATCCGCCGGCGGTCCGACCGGATCGTTCAATCCGCCATTCATCTGCTTATCGACGCTTGGCCGTCCGGCTGGATGAAAGCGCTCGTTGGGGTCGATCGTATCCCGAAACCGGCCTATTTCGCTTACCGGGAGAGCCTGGAGCCCATTCGCGTGAACCTGCGCGGGGACCGCTGGCGCGCTTATGCCGGAGAAAGCATCGAGCTGGAGGCCTGGCTGCTTAACGATTCGGCGGAGGAGGTAAACGGCGCCCGGCTATTGGTTACGCTGCGCGACAAAACGACCGATTATGCCACCTATGAGCAGGCGGTGAACCTGGAGGCCGCTTCCTCCAACTATGCCGGATCGGTTTCTCTGCGGATGCCGCAGGCGGCCGGCCGGAAAAGGGTTTATGCGGAAGCGAGTCTCCTGGATGCCTCCGGACAACTCATCAACGGGGAACGATTCGAATTGGAGGTTTTCGAGAAAGCGGCCCCGGCTGGGGAAGGAGTTCGGATAGCTCACTTGGGAGCTCAAGCCCAGCAGGTGTGCCGGGATATGGGCTTGAAGAGCCGGCCCTATTCCGCGGGAGATGAATTCGATACACTCCTTGTCTCTTCCTCGGAAGGCTTCCGGGTTCATGAGCCGGAGGTTTCCCGAAAGATTAAGGCCGGTGCCCAAGTAGCGTTTCTCGCAGACGAGGATGGGAGCGCCTCCTGGTTGGTCGGGGAAGTGGAGGTTCATCGGGAGAAGGCGGGAGGGGTGTTCACCGTTTCCTGCCAAGCCGCAGATCCGGGTGGAGAAGGATGGGATTCCTTGGATTTCCGGTATTTCTACAACCGGACCACCGATCGGATCGAACCGCTTGCGGGCTGTGCCTGGAGAACGGAAGGCTTGGTCCCCTTGCTCTACACCTACGGAAAGCCGCCGCACGGCAGCCGGCCGACGGTGGAGGGAAAGCCCAAGCTGGCGGTTGTCGGTTCTCTTGAGCTGGGCCAAGGCCGGGCCGTGTTCATCGGCCTTCTGCTGCAGGGACGCTTAGGGGTAAACCCGCCGCTTGACCGTCTGATAGCAGGTATCCTAACCGGAGTAAGGAGAGAAGCCGATGCTAACCGGTAAATTGGAACAGAAGACCGCTGTGGTCACCGGCGCGGCGTCCGGGATCGGCCGGGCGATCGCCCTCCGTTACGCTGCGGAAGGCGCTCATGTGGTCGTCAATGACGTTTCGGACAGGGGGCAGGAAGTCGTCGAGGAGATTACGCGCTCCGGCGGCCGTGCCCAATTCTTTAAGGCGGATCTCCGCCGTGAGGCGGAGGCCGCCGCTTTGATGAGAGAGGCGTACGATCAATTTGGCTCCCTGCATATTCTGGTCAACAATGCCGGGGTATCCGGAGGGAAATCCGTGGTGGAGGCTGAGGAGAAGGATTGGGAGCGGATCATGGACATTAACCTGAAGGGCTCCTGGTACTGCAGCAAGTACGCCATTCCCTTGATGATCGACAGCGGAGGCGGCAGCGTGGTGAACATTGCCTCCACCCATGCCTTCCGGACGCAGGCGAACCACTTTCCTTATCATTCTTCCAAGGCAGGCATGATTGCGATGGCAGCGGGCATCTGCGTGGATTTCGGACGATATAACATCCGGGCCAACAGCATCTGCCCAGGGTTTATCGAAACCCCGCTTGCCGAAGAACACATGAGGCAGTTTCCGAACCGGGAAGAGAAGACGAAAGCCATGCTGGCGACTTATCCGCTCGGGAGATTCGGGCAGCCGGAGGACGTCGCCTCGGCCGCCGTCTTCCTCGCTTCGGAGGACGCCGCCTTTATAACAGGCACGACACTTGTGGTCGACGGAGGCCGTTCGGCACTCCAGAAAGCCGAATAAGGAAGCAGAAGGAGGGGACGACCCATTGTTCGAAGCATTTGCCGGGAGCTTGAAGGGCATCAACGCCATTCCCGTTACTCCCTTTAATGAAGAAGGCCGGGTGGATTACCCGCTTTATGCCGAAGTTCTGGATCATCTGCTGGCCAGTGGGATCCAGGCGATCTACCCTTGCGGCAATACGGGGGAATTTTATTCCCTGACCGTAGAGGAGGCGAAGGAGGTCATCTCCTACTCCGTCGATCACATAGCCGGGAGGGCGAAGGTGATTGCGGGGGTCGGGTATGACGCCGCAACAGCCGGAACGATGGCACGTCACGCGGAGGAAGCAGGGGCGGACGGCATCATGATCCACCAGCCTGTTCATCCGTTCCTTCTCGACCGGGGACTGGTCGCGTACTACCGGACCGTCGCCCGGTCCACCCGCCTGCCGCTTATCTTGTATATCCGCAGCGAGAACGCAACGGCCGAAGCGATCCGGGAGGCCGCGCAGGAGCCGAATATCGTCGGCGTTAAATATGCGGTTAACCACTTGCCTTCCTTTGCCAAGGCAGTGGGCTTGATCGGAGACGAGCTGGTATGGATTTGCGGAACGGCCGAAATGTGGGCGCCGTTCTTCTATGCCGCCGGCGCCGTCGGCTTTACATCCGGCTTGGTAAATGTGGATGCCGGACGGTCCAAGGGCATGCTGGAAGCGCTCGAGGCCGGGAGATTTCCTGAAGCGATGAGGATCTGGGACGAGGTTCGCCCTTTCGAGGAGCTTCGGGAAGGGAACCGGAACGGTAACAACGTCAGTGTCGTGAAGGAGGCGATGGCACAGCTCGGCCGCATCCCGTCCCGGGTTCGCCCGCCGATCGCGGAGCTGCTGCCGGAGGAGAAGGTGAAGGTACGCGTCCTCTTAACGGGATGGGGCCTGCTTAAGGAAGAAGGAGGAGGAAGCCGATGAAAAGGGCTTTGAATTACGTGGCAGGGGAATGGAGAGAATCGGAATCCGGCGAATGGGCAGCTGCCTATAATCCCGCCCGTCCTTCCGAGCAAGTCGGAGAGGTAACCCAGTCCACCCGCGAGGAGGTTAGCCGCGCAGTGGATGCCGCGGAAGCCGCTTTCGCCGCCTGGCGCGGCTTGCCGGGGATGAAGCGCGGAAAGTTTCTTGCAGCGGCAGCCCGAATTCTGGAGGACAGGGCCGATGCAGTAGCCGAAACCATGACCCGGGAGATGGGCAAAACCTTCGCGGAAGCCCGGGGAGAAGTTCTCCGGGGAGCGGCCATCCTGCATTACTACGCAGGCGAGGGGGAACGGTCGAACGGAGAGCATATTCCTCCTGCTGATGGAAAATCCCTTCTTTATACCCGTCGCATCCCTCTCGGGGCTGTCGGCCTGATTACCCCGTGGAATTTTCCGGTTGCGATCCCCGTTTGGAAGCTGGCTCCCGCTCTTGTCTATGGCAATACCGTTGTGCTTAAGCCGGCGGGCAACTCTTCGGTTACGGCCTGCCTGCTGGTGGAAGCGCTGGAGGAGGCGGGACTGCCGCCGGGTGTCGTCAACCTGGTGCACGGCTCCGGCCGCCTGACGGGCGACGCTCTCTTGGAGCATCCCAAGCTGGCCGCCATTTCCTTTACCGGCTCGAATGCGGTGGGCCGGAAGATCGCGGAGAAGGCTTCCCATAGAGGATTGAAATACCAGCTCGAAATGGGCGGCAAGAATGCGGTCATCGTCATGGAGGACGCCGATCTGGATCAGGCGGCCGATATGGTCGTTTCCGGCTCCATGAAAAGCACCGGCCAGAAATGCACCGCCACGAGCAAGGTTATCGTTATGAGTGCGGTGGCGGAGGTTTTTATAGAGAGACTAACGGAACGGCTGCGTTCCATCCGGATGGGAGACGGCATGGAGCCGGAAACGTATTACGGCCCGCTTTCCTCCCGTCAGGCCCAGCAATCCGTCTTGTCCCATATCCACCAAGGCCAGGAGGAAGGAGCCCGGCTGCTTACCGGGGGAAAAGCACCTGATGCCGAAGGCTACCACGTCGAGCCGACCCTTTTTGCCGGCGTAACTCCTTCCATGTCGCTCGCGAGGGAAGAAATCTTCGGTCCTGTGCTGGCCGTCATGGAAGCAGACAGCCTGGACGAGGCCATCGGGATGGCGAACGACACGGATTTCGGCTTGAGCGCCGCCATTTTCACACAAAGTCTCTCCAATGCCCTGACCTTCGTATCCCGTATAGAAGCGGGCATGATCAAGGTCAACGCGGAAACGGCGGGAGTAGAGTACCAAGCGCCGTTCGGCGGCTTGAAGCAGTCCAGCTCCCATTCCCGTGAGCAGGGGCGTGCGGCCATGGAGTTTTTTACTCATACCCAGACCATCTCATTGTCCCTATAAGGAGGTAAGACCAAGTGAGAATTACCGATGTTCTGCTGGATATCGTCAGCATCCCCCGTTATACGGGCTTCGTCTGCCAGCACGGCTTGATCCGGATCATGACCGATGAAGGGATCGTCGGAATCGGAGAAATGTCCGACTTCTCCCATTTGCCGAAATATTCGCTGGATGCGCGGGATTTGCAGGCGACCCTCCGGGCACACCTCGTCGGACGCGATCCGTTCGATCTGGTGGGGATAAACGGAGAGGTGGCCGGTCTGTTCCCCGAAACGATGTATTACTACGAGAAGGGTACCTTTGTCCGCTGCGGTGTTGATCTGGCTTTGCACGACCTTGTGGGCAAGGCCCTCGGGGTTAACGTAAGCACGCTTCTGGGAGGACGTCTGCGGGATAAGCTGAAGGTGTGCTACCCCATTTTCCGGTCCCGGACTCTGGAGGAAGTTAAGGCGAATGTGGATGTCGTCCGGCAGCGATTCGCCCAAGGCTTTGACGTCTTCCGGCTGTATGCGGGCGTAAACCCGGATGCGGATGAAGCGTTTCTCGATGCGGTCCGGCAGGAATTCGGCAGCCGGGTGACCATCAAATCGCTTGATTTCAGCCACCTGCTGGACTGGAAAAGCGCCCTTCGGGTGACGAAGCGTCTTCTTCCTTACGGAGTACAGCTCATTGAAAGTCCGGCGGTGCGCAACGATTTTGAAGGCTTGAGGCACTTCCGCTTGGCGGTCGATCTGCCGGTAAGCGAGCACGTCTGGAGCTTCAAGCAGCTGCACGATATGCTCCGCCACGATTCGGTGGATATCTTCAACATTGCGCTGATCTTTATCGGCGGATTCGCAGCGGCACGCAAAGCGGCGGCGGCCGCGGAAGTGGCCGGCAAGGGGGTTCTGATCGGGACGACCCAAGAGCTGTCGCTCGGGACGGCGGCTCAAGCACTGCTGGGCGCAAGCCTGCCTAACTTGAACGCGATCTCCGATCCGACCGGACCGGAGCTGTATATAGACGATGTAACCACCGCGCCGGTTCGCTACGAGAACGGATATCTTCTCGTGCCGGATGCCTCGAAGCCGGGGCTTGGAATGGACATCGATTGGAACAAGGTGGAGCGTCTGCGGATCGAAGGGTTTCACTGGAGCGCTGAACGGGTCGCCAATCTGCAGGACCGCACGAGCGCCTCATAACGAGGAGGCACATCCTGTTAGTAGAGAGGAGCTTGTCATTGTGAGTAAGGCGGAGCCGATTAAACCGGATTATACGATTCCCTGGACGCTGGAAACCCGCTACTGCCATGACGGAATCCCGTTGTCCAACGGAGTGTTCGGCGCTTTGGTCTGGTTTCAGCCAGGGAAGATTATGCTGACCATCAACCGGGCGGATTATTGGGATCACCGCGGCGGAACCATTTGGCGGGAGGACGGCACCTATGACCGGCTAAAGACCCTTCTTCAGGGCGGGGATTTTGAAGGGGCCCGCAGCCTCTACCCGACGATGCAGCTGAACGGCAAGGAAAAGCGGCCGACCCGGCTTGCCATGGGCCGGTATGATCTTCAGCTGAAGGAAGGAATCTCTATCGTCTCCGCTTCTTTGCAGCTCGAAGAAGCGGAAGCCGTTATCCGCCTGCGTGCGGATGAGGAGGAATGGGTGGTCCGGATCAGCGTTCCGATGGAACGAAACATGCTCGCCGTTTCTTGCAGCGGGGAATGCCTGGCGGATCTCGAGGCCAAGCCTTCCTACAGCTTTGCCCAGGTCAAAGCCTATTTCGACGACTTCGGGATCCCCGCCCCCCAGGTGGACCGGACGGGCTGGGTACAGGAGCTACCCGAGGACCCGGCCTGCGCCGTTCGCGCGGAATGCTCGCCTTCCGGGCTATGGATCTCAGCCGAGTACGGACCTGATGCGGAAGCAGCAGGGAAAGCCGCGGAAGCCCGGCTAAGCGAGGTCCGGGAGTCTTCCTACGATAAAGAGCTTATGGCAACCAAGCGGCACTGGCGTGCGTTGTGGCAGCAGACGGCGGATATCTTCCTTTCGGACCGGGAGATCGAGACCATGTATTATTTGGGACTCTACCGCATGCTGGGCAATTCCATGCCGGGCAAGCTGGCGCCGAGCCTTCAGGGACCTTGGGCTGAGGAGTACCGGAATCCGCCCTGGAGCTGTGATTATCACTTCAATATCAATGTGCAGGAATGCTTATGGCCGGCTTACGGAGCCAACTTGCTGGACTGCCTGCAGCCTCTATTCACCATGATCGACGGCTGGAAACCGATTATCGCGGAAAATGCCAAACGCTTTGTCGGAATTGACGACGGGTATATGCTGGGCCATTCAGTCGATGACCGGGGCCGGCCGGTAGGAGGAATGTGGACCGGGACCATCGATCAGGCCAACACTTCCTGGGTGGCCCAGATGATGTGGCTGTATGCCCGCTACGCCGGGGACGAAGCCTATATGATCAACGAGGTCTATCCTTTCATGAGGAAGGCGCTGAATGTCTTCTACGCCATGATGGAGCGGGAAGAGGATACTTATTCCCTGCCGGTCTCCGTTTCGCCGGAGTACGGCGGCTCGAGTCCGGACGGTCTCGGCCGCAACTCCACGTTCTTTCTCGTTAACGTTCACTTTCTGTGCGAGAAGCTTCTCGAGCTGGAGGAGCGTTACCGGCTCGATGCCGATTATGCAGCCTTCGCGGCCGACATTCAAACGAAGCTGCCTCCCTATACCGCAGGCCCCCGCCAATATCAGGAATTCGGCCGCAAGCCCGGTCTAGAGCTCTATTTATGGGAAGGGCAGCCGCTTGCGGAATGCCACCGGCATCATTCCCACCTGGCAGGCATCTATCCGTTTGACACCGTCAATTTGGAGGATGCGGTGCAGGCCGAGGTGGTCAAGAACGCCTACAAATCGTGGGTGGATAAAGGGATGGGACGCTGGGCGGGCTGGTCGATGCCTTGGGCCTCCATCCTCCATAACCGGCTCGGGTACCCGGACATGGCGCTGCTGTCGCTTCGTCTTCTGAGAGAAGTCTTTATGATGCCGAGCTATGCCACCCAGCATAACGGAAGCTATGGGGGCTTCACCCAATTCGTCGGAGGCGAAACGATGCAGGTGGAGGCTTCGATTGCCGCCTCGGCCGCCGTTCTTGAAATGTTCGTCCAATGTGTCCGGGGGACGGTAAGGGTCTTCACCGGGCTTTCTTCGAGGTTCAAGGACGCCGCATTTTCGGGGATTCGGGCGGAAGGAGCTTTTCTCCTATCCGGCCGGAAGGAGAACGGAGCCGTTCAGTCGGTTACGGTGTTTAGTGAGGGCGACGCGGTCCTGCGGCTTGCCAATCCCTTTGGAGGAGCAGCCGAGCTATACCGGGACGGCAAGACGACGGAGATGTCGGGGAACCTTTTGGAAGTGAAGCTGAAAGCAGGCGAGACGGTCGAGTGGAGGGCCGCTGCCGAGATACGGGAAGGGGTGGAAAGCCGATGACAGACGAGCAGCGGAAGCACCGGCCCCGGCTCGGGATCCAGGGCCCGGTTCTGGCTTGGCAGGATCCATGGGCAGGAGAGGCATCGGACCGGATCATGAGAACCGGCACGGGGATGATTTATCTATCCCAGGACCCGGTTCCGTCGGGGGAGCGGTTCGTCGAAGCTATGCAGAACCTTGGGGCGGATTTCTACCTGCATCACATGATGCCGGGCCTCGAAGGACAGACGGATATGCTGAAGGACATGGTCCGGTCCGGCATGGACGTGTGTCTCGGTAATGAATACGGCAATATTAACGGTCCCTGGGTGGAAGGGACGAACCGCTGGGATGTTCCGGACAAGGCCATTCTGGAAGCGGCCCGGAGCGGAAGGCTCATCGGATTGCTTTATGACGAGCCGGAGCATCTGCAGATTAACGCCGGCCAGTACCGCAAGGACGGCTGGTATCCCCACTGGGGGACGACAGACGGGCTTAGCCTGGAGGAGTCTTACCAGAAGGTGGTGAAGGCCGTTTCCGACCGGACCGGCCATGTTAGGGAGCTTATGCGGAAGCACGGGCTTGACCCCGCCTCCGTCCCGCTGCTGTCGGAGCAGGTGTTTCCCACCCTGTTTCATGCCAAAGCCCGTGCCGGAATGGACCTGTGCCCCAAAATCATGAAGGAGTCATTCCAGGCCCTTCAGCTAGGAACAGCACTTGGAGCGGCCCAGCAGTATGGACGCGACATGTGGATCTGCGCCGATCTGTGGGGACCGGACATCGGGCATTGGTTCACCCGGACCTCGGGCTTTCCCGGCCATTCTCCGGAGGAATTCGAATCCGCGCTTCACATGGGGTATTTGATGGGGCCGACCCATCTGTTTACCGAGAATGTGGACGTGCTGCTCCATCACGGGGGGGACCGCTTCGAGAAGACCGCTTTCGGCGAAGTCTGGGACCGCTTCGTGAAAGAGTATGTGCCTCAACATCCGCTTCACTGGAGTCACCGGGAAGCCGCACCCGATATCGTGATCATTCATTCGGATGACAGCAACTACGGGCAGAACGCCCGTTTGTTCGGCAACCGAGGGCTGGAAGCACCCGAATCAACCAAAAGCCTTTTTGCGGTCTGGCACCTCATCAGCCGGGGATCCATTCCCGCTCATGGCAGCTGCATGCACATCCCGGGCTATTCGTTCCCGCGGCATGAGCTTAAGAAAAGGGTCCCGCCGGAGGGGTATCCGCTGCTGTCCGGAAGCGCAGAACTTACGCAAACGGCCATGCACGGGCTGTTCCACCCGGTGAACAATGCCATCGCCTTCGACGAGCGGGTGCGGGACGATCAGTTGGGCCGTCCCAAGTTGATCTTAGCCGCCGGGTCGCGTCTTTCCTCCCATACGGCAGCCGCCCTGCGGGGCAGAGCGGAGGATGGCGCCGTAGTGATCGTCGCGAGCTGGCTTGCCCCCGGGGAGTGGAAAGAGAGCCGGCGTTTCGCCGGAGGGGGAGCCTGGCTGGTTACGGAGGATTTCCTTAGCGAGGAAGTGCAGGAAGCGGCCGCTCCCTTTTTGGGGGCAAAGGATTGTTGGAGACAGTGCTTCGGGGAGACGGAAATCCGTTTCTATCCGGAGGATGCTTCCGGCAGCCGGCTGAAGGCGGAAGTGCATACGAGATCGTAAGTGACCACGCGTTTGGAGAATAAGAAGCAAGAGATGAATGGGCAGCCAGTAAAAAGGTTTGGAGGAGAACATACATGAATAAGGAGAAAGAAACCGTCTATCTGGGTACGCAGGGCCAGGAATCACCGCGTCTGCTTTTTGCGTTGGAATTGCTGAAGGAGAGCCTGGAAGCGACCGGGTATCGGGTGGAGAAGGCTTCCGGGGAAATATGGACCGCTGAAGCTTACCGGAATACGAAGGGAACCCAAATCTACATCGGCAGCCGGGAGGACTCCGCGTTCCTCCGTACGCTTGAAGAGCAGGAAGTGCTGATCTATCACTCCACTCCTCCAGGTAAAGAAGGCTTCTACCTGGCCACGCTGCCCGGCGATTTGATTACCGTTTCGGGCGGCGGAGAGACCGGTGCCTTGTACGGGGCTCAGGAGCTTGCCCGGCAGATTCGAAAGGCCGGCCGCCTTCCCGAACTGCTGGCGGTTGGAGAAACGCCGTCTTTTGTGCTTCGCGGGCCGGTGCTCGGCCTCCAGAAGACGAAGATCGAGCCTCCCCGGAGAACCTACGAGTACCCCATTACGCCGGATCGTTTTCCCTGGTTTTATGACAAGGATATGTGGCTCGACTATTTGGATATGCTGCTCGAACAGCGCAGCAACGTCGTTTACATATGGACCGGTCATCCGTTCGCTTCCCTGGTTAAGCTGAAGGATTATCCCGAAGCGCTGGAAGTAACGGAAGAAGAATACCGTTTGAACGTCGAAACCTTTCATTGGTTGACGGCGGAAGCCGACAAGCGGGGAATATGGGTCGTCCTGAACTTCTACAACATTCATATTCCGCTGCCCTTTGCCGAGAAGCACGGATTGGAGCTGCACCAGCCGAAGCCGCTCCCCATCACGGCCGATTATACGCGGAAGTCGATTGCCGAGTTCGTCCGTTCCTTCCCGAACGTCGGGATCATGCTCTGCCTGGGCGAGGCTCTGCAAGGCAGCGTTTACGGGACGGAGTGGTTTACCGACACCATCATTGCCGGTATGAAAGAAGGCTTGGAGGACAACAAGCTGAAGGAGCTGCCGCCGATCATTCTCCGGGCCCACGCCGTCAAGGCCGAGCCGATCATCGAGAAGGCCATGCCTCTCTATTCGAATCTCTACACGGAAGCCAAATACAACGGAGAATCTCTCACCACTTGGACACCAAGAGGCGGCTGGGTGGAGACTCATAATAATTTGAGCTCCATGCAGTCCGTTCATATCGTCAATATTCATATTTTGGCCAATCTGGAGCCCTTCCGCTATGGTTCACCGGCTTTCATTCACAAAAGCATGCAGGCGGCGAAGCACCGGCAGCATGCGAACGGCCTTCATGTCTACCCGCTGTTTTATTGGGATTGGCCTTACACGGCAGATAAAACCACTCCAAGGGTTAAACAGGTCGAACGCGATTGGATCTGGTATGCCGCTTGGGCCCGGTATGCCTGGAACCCGGATCGGGATCCGCAAACCGAGCGCTACTACTGGGCCGAAGAGCTGGCGGAACGCTTCGGAAGCCGGGAAGCCGGCGCCGCCCTTCTTGATGCCTACGACGCCTTCGGCGAATGTGCCCCGCGCCTGCTTCGGCGTTTCGGCATTACCGAAGGGAACCGCCAAACGCTCTCTCTTGGCATGACCATGAGCCAGCTGACTAATCCCGACCGTTACTCGCCTTATAAGGCGCTTTGGGAAGACCATGCCCCTCAGGGAGAGAGGCTGGAGCTCTACGCCGAGCGTGAGGCGAAAGGGGAGCCGCATATCGGAGAAACGCCTTATGACGTTGTGGAAGCGGCGGAAGCCTTTGCGGACCTGGCGGCCAAGGCGATCGAACGGGCTCGACCCCATGTGACCCGGCATGCGGAAGAGTTCGAGCGGATTGCGACGGACGTGGAAGCGATCCGGGATATGGTTTATTTCTATGGCGCCAAGGTGCGTGCCGCGGTTCAGATCCTGCTCTACAAGCATGCCGCCGGCGGAGATTATCTCCGTTCGCTTGATATTCTGGAGAAGGCCCAGCCGTATTTCGAGGAAAGCGTGGAGTGGTACCGGAAACTGACGAAGCTGACGGAGCAAACTTATCTGTATGCCAACAGCATGCTGACGCCGCACCGCAAAATTCCTTTCCCCGACGGCCAGAAATACTGCCATTGGTCCGACTGCCTGCCGCTGTACGAAGAGGAGCTTGCCCGCTTTACGGCACAGCTGGAGAGGCTGAAAGCAGGGGAGCTGCCTACTTCCGTCGCAAGCGAAGAGAAAATACAGCCTTACCGCCAGGCGGAGTTCCGGCTGCTGTCGGACAACGCGGAAACGTATACCATCCAGAAAGACAGCTGCCTCTTCACCGACGGAGAAGTATACGCCCAAAGCTGGGCGGAGGAGCTCGACGGGCTGACCGGGATCCGGTTCAGCCGGGAGGAAGCCGCCAAGCAGGGAGTTGCCCTGGAGTTTGAGCTGGCGGAACCGGCGCGCGTGCTGGTGGGGTACTTCCGGTCCGAAGACAGCCAGTGGCTTCAGGTCCCCACCCTGGACGAGAATACCCACGCCGACGACCGGGGCGGACTGGCGCCCGTTCTGCGTAAAGGGGTTAAGCCGGCTTTCTATCCGTCCGTCAACGTGCATGCCTTCCTGTATGAGCCGGGCCGGCATACCCTTAACCTGGGGGTAGGGGCGTACGCTGTCTTGGGCGTGATCCGGGCGGACCAGAAGCTGGCCGAGCGCGATGTTTCCCCGTTTAGCGAAAGCGCCCGTTCGTTGGATTGGCTTTACCAGTAAGCAAAAAGGGAGTGTGACCCATGAGTCGAACCTACAAGCTGGGAGTAATCGGGCTGGGGGAGGGACGCAGCATCATCTCGGCGGCGCTTCAAAGCGAACGCTGGGAGTTGATCAATGTCTGTGACTTGAACGAGGAAGTCTGCCGCGCAAGAAGGGAGGAATTCGGCCTATCCCGTTATACCCTGCGTTATGAGGATTTGTTAAACGATCCGGAGATTGAGGTTATCGCCATCTATACTCCGGATCAGCTGCACGGCCGGCATATCCTGCAAGCGCTGGAAGCCGGAAAGCATGTGATCGTGACGAAGCCCCTCCTGCATTCGCTTGAGGAGGCCTCGTCCCTCCTGGAAGCGGCGAAGAAGGCGGGCAAGCTCGTGTTTGTGGGCCAGAGTTCCCGGTTCTTCGAACCGATGATTCATCAGCGGAAGGATTATGAAGCGGGACGCCACGGGGAAGTGGATACCGTGGAAGCGTATTACATTTCGGATGCCCGCTGGTTTCTGAAACGGGACTGGAGCCGGCAGAAGGGCTTCTCCTGGATGCACAATTTCCTCAGCCACCCGGTGGACCTGGCCAAATGGTACCTGCCGGGCATTGAGGAGGTTTTCGGATACGGTCACTCCAGCCGGGTGAACCAGGAGTACGGCTTGTCCTCACCCGATACTTTGCGGTTCCTGCTCCGGGACGGAGAAGGCCGGATTGCCCAGGTGAGCGGGTCCTATACGAAGCCGACGCTCCGCCAGGTCGATTCGGGGATCGGCTGCACGCTTCGCGGCTCGGCCGGGACCAGCCGGGCGCTGTATTCCAAGCTGCTTTACCACACCCATTTTGCCGGTGAGGGGCCGATGACGCATTCCTACGAGGAGAAGCATCCCTATTATTTCCGCTTCGAGGGGGAAAGCCACCATGCGGGCGAATACCAGAATTATATCGAGTATTTCGCCGATTGCCTGGACCGGGGAGAGACCCCGAAGCCGGATCTTCTGGAAGGAATTCATACACTGGCGGTCATGGCCGCCATGGAAAGAAGCCGGGAGACCGGGCGGCCGGTGAAGGTCGACGAGCTTCTGCGTGAATATTCTCTTCCGGTACAAGGAGGTGAGACGGATGCTTACGCCAACCGAGCTTGAGATCATGGATACCTTTCTGAAGGCGGCGGGAATGCCGGCGGAGGAGAAAGCGGAGTATCTGCGCCGTCAGCTGGATAATCTCTCGGAAGAGCAGCTGAATGAATATGCAGGGAAGATCAACCGTCACCAATCGACGCTGAACCCCGAAGAAACCTACTGGTTCTCGCTTCAGGAAGTGAAGAAGCTGATGCAGAACGAAGCCAACCGGCGCAAGCTTGAGAAGCGGGGGCTGACCTATTCGAACGGGGAGCCGTCGCCCATGAGCGGGGCGGAGCTTGCTTCCATGCTGAAGAGCAATGTCCGGTTCAAGAGCACCGACGGCATCAAGTGCCCGGAGCTTAAGCTGGTGGAGGAAGATCTACGCTGGTGGCGGGACGCCAAGCTGGGCATGTTCATCCATTGGGGCGCATACTCGATCATCGGACGCGGGGAGTGGGTGCGTCACCACGAGCAGATTCCGGAAGAGGAATACCGGAAGATTGCGATGTCCTTCAATCCGCAGTCGTTCGATGCGGGCGAATGGGCGAAGCTGGCCAAAGACGCCGGCATGGGCTACATGGTCATGACCGCGCGGCATCACGACGGCTTCTCGCTATGGGACAGCCCGGGCAGCTACGATTCTTTCACCACCATGCAGGCGGACGCCCACCGGGATTTCGTGAAAGAATACACGGAAGCGGCCCGCCGTCAGGGCCTCCGGGTCGGGCTCTATTATTCTCCGCTCGATTGGCGGTTCCCCGGCTACTTTGAGCCGGTGGAGAAGTATGACAACGCCCTTCTTCTCAAAAAACAAGCCTATGACCAGGTGGAAGAGCTGATGTCCTCCTATGGGACAATCGACATCCTCTGGTACGACGGGTCATGGCTTGCCCACAAAGGATCGGATGCGGGCGGAGCCTGGCTGTGGGAGCCCGTTAAGCTGAACACGATGGTTCGCAAGCATAACCCGAAGACGGTCATTAACGAGCGCTCCGGGTGGGAAGGGGATTTCTCCTGCGACGAGGGACCCCATGACATTGGCGGGGCAATCATCCCTTTTCCTTGGGAGAAGAATTTCAGCATTGGGGGTTCCTGGGCGTGGAGGCCGGAGAACCGGGCGATGCCTTTCGAGAAGGTAATGGATTTGATCCTGAACGTGTTTGTCCGGGACGGCAATGCTCTGTTGAACGTTACCCCGGATAAGGACGGAGTCATACCGGACGATCAGGTTCAGCTTTTCCGCGAAATCGGGCAATGGATGCATAAGAACGGTGAAAGCATTTATGGGACGCGCGGAGGGCCCTGGCAGCCGGTTGACGGCGTATACGGCTCTACCTTCCGTGACGAGACGGTTTATGTGCATGTTCGGAATCCCGAAGCCTTCCGTTCGGAAAAGCTTCCTCCCCTGCGTCAGAAGGTGGTAGCCTGCCGTACCCTGGAGGGAGAAGAGCTGGCGTATACCCAAGATGAGGCCGGAATTTCCCTAACCCTTCCCGAGAACCTGTGGCAGCCGGTCAATACGATTATCAAGCTGGTCCTGGATGGGAAAGCGGCCCGGGAATAACAAAAAAGACAAAGAGCTCAACGGGAAATTCCCTTTCTGTTGAGCCTCTTTGCCTTCCGGCTGTGGCCGAGCCGTTCATAAGGTGGAGAAGGATTCCTAATGGTTCACGTTTAAGGCGGTCCGGACTTCCGGCGGGCGGCACGACTGACGCTCCACATAGGTGGTGTCTACCAGAGTCTTTACACGGGCGAGCGAAGGGTCTTCCAACGTTTGCACGAGCAGATCGACGGCTAACTGCGCCATTCTCTCCTTCTCTACATGAATCGTGGTCAATTCAGGGGAAACAATGACCGCTTCGGAAATGTTATCAAACCCGATGACGGAGATCTCTTCGGGAATGCGGACCCCGAGCTCGGTTAACGTTTTAATGGCAGAGATCGCGATATAATCGCATTCGCAGAACAGCGCGCCCGGAAGTCTTCCCTGGCGTTTCCGGTAAGCGGCAAACTGGTCGGCGAGCGAAGGCTGGGAGGTCAGGACGGTGGGGGAGCAGGTGAAAACGTCCTTTTCGGCCAGCGACATCCCGTTCTCGGCTAAGGCGGTCTCGAAGCCCCGCCGCCGGTCGTTAAAATTGTTGATTCGGACGGAAGAGGCCACATACCCGATCTCGGTATGACCCATCCGGCAAAGCGAAGAGCCTGCTTGATAAGCCCCCATTCCATTATTGATCTGCACAAAATGAACCGGCAGCGTTTCGAAGGACGTATCGAGCACCACCAGATGAGGCAGCTTTCGGGAAATGCTTTCGATCTCAGGGCGGCTTAGGTTTGTACCGAGCAGAATAACGCCGCTTTCCCGGTGCTCCGACGCCACGAGTTCAATCTCCTGTTCGAAGGATTCCATGTTCACGGAACGAAACAGAAGGGAAAAGCCTTTGGATCGGCAGCGTTCCTCCGTGTGCTGGATGAGCTCGCGAAAGAAAGGCTGCCGGTAGTACTCTTCGAGCACGATGCCTGAATTGGTGAAGGCGAGAAAGACCAGCGATTTCTGCGGTCCGGTCTCGGAGGATTTGCTTTTGGGCATGTAACCGGATTCCCGGGCGATCTGGAGTATGCGTTCCCGTGTCTCGGCCCCGATCCCGGGCTTACCGTTAAGGGCTAGGGAAACAGCGGCTTTGGAAACGCCGGCCAGTTTGGCGATATCTTCTATTTTCAAGAGCAAGTCTCCAATCTGCTTAATATAGGGAATGCGTTAAGTTGAGTTTACTATTAGTTCTCCCCCTCAAGCAAGGGAGTATACGAAGAAGTTTAACGGAATTAGCCTATTTTACTTAAATAAATATAAAATAAACTGAATAATTCACGATAAACGCTAAACGATCGTTGACGTTTAAGTAAATACGGTGGTAGGATGAGGTTAACCGGTGAGGTTTGGAAGAATAAGACTATGTGCCTAGATAAACATTTAGTGAGGCAGCCAGTTGCGCCGGCCGAAGGGGAAAGGTTGGAGCCCGGGTTAAGATGCCGAGCAGCAGCTGTTCCATACATACAATAGGAGGAATCCAACATGACCATCCAAGTGACGGCCTGCCGGACCGAATACGAGACGAACCCGGTAGGATTGGACGAAAGGAAGCCCCGCCTGTTCTGGCGATTGGAATCGGACCGCAGGAATGCGCGGCAAACGGCCTATCAGATTCTGGTGTCCTCAACCCGCGAACGCATCAGCCGGGAAGAAGGGGACCTGTGGGACAGCGGCCGGGTAGAGAGCGGGGAGTCTACCCATATTGTTTATGAGGGGAAAGCCCTTCAATCGGACACCTCCTATTGGTGGAAGGTTCGCGTATGGGACGAGGACAACCAAGCCTCGGAGTGGAGCGAGACGGCCTCCTGGGCGATGGGCATCCTCGAGCGCGGAGAATGGAAGGCCAAGTGGATCGGGCGCAAAGCCAAGCCGGATCTGGAGCTGCAGCCCTCCCCATACTTGCGCAAGGAATTCTCGGTTCGTAAAGGACTTCGGCGGGCGGTGGTCTATGCAACGGCGCTCGGATTGTTTCAGTTAAGAGTAAACGGCTCTCCGGTAGGCCATTTGTTTGCCCCCGGCTGGACGGATTACGACAAACGCGTTCAAGTTCACGCTTATGACATCACGGGTCTTCTATCTGAGGGTGACAATGCGTTCGGCGCCATAATAGGAGACGGCTGGTATGCTGGAACGGTAGGCTTCCTGGGTCGGCATGTGTACGGGGAAAGGCCTTTTTTCCTGATGCAGGCCAGCCTGGAGTATGAAGACGGCAGCCAAGAGCTCGTCATCACGGACGGCTCTTGGCGCACCTCGGAGGGACCGATCCGCTATTCGGATATGATTCTCGGGGAGACCTACGATGCGAGGCTCGAGCTAACGGGGTGGGATCGACCCGGCTTCGATGCGGCCGCCTGGGAAGAACCCGATGTCCGAGCCGGTTACAATGGAATCCTGTCGGCGGCCGTGGAACCACCCATCCGGATTACGCAATCGATGCAGCCTGCATCCGTCCGCCGGACGGAAGCAGGCACCTATATCTATGACATGGGCCAGAACATGGTCGGCTGGACGGACGTCCGCGTGAAGGGTGAGGCGGGCACGAAGGTGTCCTTAAGCCACGCCGAGATGCTGAATCCGGATGGAACGCTCTACCTGGACAACCTGCGTAAGGCCGTTCAGCAGGATCACTATATTCTGAAGGGCGACGGAGAAGAGCGTTATGAGCCTCATTTTACCTTTCACGGTTTCCGTTATGTGGAGCTGATCGGCTACCCGGGTGAGGCGGATTTGTCCACGATTACCGGCAAAGTCATTCACTCCGATACCCCGGTAACCGGCACTCTGGAAACGTCCGATCCGATGGTCAATCAGCTGTTCTCCAATATCACCTGGGGGCAGCGGGGAAATTTTCTATCGGTTCCGACGGACTGTCCGCAGCGCGATGAGAGGCTGGGCTGGACAGGAGACGCCCAGATTTTTGCCCGTACGGCTTCCTATCATATGGATGTTTCTCGGTTCTTTACCAAATTCGTAGGGGACATGATCGATTGCCAGCAGCCGTCCGGCGCCTTTACCGACGTGGCTCCGGATGCGGGCTGGATCCGGCACAAGATGTGGAATACCCGTCTGAACTGGTTCGCTCCGGATAACGCGGGCTGGGGCGATGCGGGCGTTATCATTCCTTGGACGCTGTACCTGATGTACGGGGATAAGCGCATTCTCGAGACCCATTACGGAGCCATGGTCCGCTGGGTAGAGTACTTGACGAATAACACAGACGGGCTGATCCGGCCGGATTACGCCAACTACGGCGATTGGCTGTCCATTGATGCGGATACGCCGAACGAGGTGCTGGCCACCGCGTATTTTGCCTACAGCACGAAGGTGCTGGCCCAAATCGCGGGGGCCCTGGGCCGCACGGCCGATCAGGACAAATATGAAGCCCATTTCGCCAGTATAGCAGAAGCCTTCCGCCGGGCATTCGTGGAGGAAGACGGCCGGATTCATGGAGAGACGCAGACCGTTTATGTGCTTGCTCTTCAATTCGGGCTGCTTACCGAGAGGCTGAAGCCGCTTGCCCTTGCCCGTCTCACGGCGGATATCCGGGAGCGCGGCAATCGTTTGTCCACCGGCTTCCTCGGAGTGGGCTATCTGCTTCCGGCCCTGACCGACAGCGGTGAGCTCGAAGTTGCTTATACGCTTCTGACCCAGGAAGCCTTCCCTTCCTGGATGTACTCGATCAAGCACGGGGCTACGACCATCTGGGAAAGATGGGACGGATGGACCGAGGAGAAAGGCTTCCAAACTCCATCCATGAACTCATTTAATCATTATTCCTTAGGTTCCGTAGGGGAGTGGATGTTCCGCTATATGGCGGGCATAGAAGCCGATCCAAACGCACCCGGTTTCCGCCGTGCCATCCTTCGCCCGCAGCCGGGAGGCCGGTTAACCAGCGTCAAAGCTTCTTATGATTCGCTTTACGGTCGTTACTCCATAGAATGGCAGTTATCCGATTCGGGCCAGCTGACGCTGGAGGTCGAAATCCCGGCTAACGCAGCGGCCATCGTGGAGGTTCCGGGCAAGGATATCCTCTTAGACGGAAAACCGGCTGAAGGCGGAAGGCCGGCAGCGGGACAGGAGCAGGGAATGGCAGTTGAACTAGGCTCCGGCAAGTATACCTTCACCTCCACCTTGGTCTCCAGGCAATCCTTGAACGTTTAGATCCTGTTATGATAACGGCTTAACCCGAGGGGACGTGGAAGCGTCCCCTTGGCTTTTGCAGGGAATGGCCCGATAATGGAAACGAGGTGAAAGAAGCATGTCTTTCAATTATTCGATGGATGCTTATGTGAAAAGGCTGTATGGGGAAGCGGCGCAGCGGCGCAGCGGCCGGCCGGAGGAAGGGACGGAAGCGTGGAGGGAAGCCCTGCTGGGAGGCTTGCGTCAAGCGCTTGGCCGTCTTCCTGATGAGGATGCGGCTTCGCCGCTTGAACCGGTCCTTCTGGAAACGAAGGACTATGGGGATTTTGTTATGGAGCGTGTGGCCTATTCCACTATACCTTCCGTAACGGTTCCGGTTCTGGTGCTCAAGCCGAAAGACGGAGAAGGTCCATGGCCGGCGGTTATCGCCTGTCATGGCCACGGGAACGGGCAGCTCGATGCCGTCGGCATGGATCCGGAGGAAGCCCTTCTGGACCAGCCGGGCATCCACAACCGCTTTGCGGTGGAACTGGTCAAGCGCGGTCTTCTCGTGGTCATCCCCGAGATCATGGGGTTCGGCTTGCGGAGAATAACGGAGGAGATGCGGAAGAAGCCTCACTTGAGCTCCTGTGCTACTCTGTCGTCCCACCTGTTGATGCAGGGCAGCACGTTGGCCGGGATCCGGGTCTACGAAGCGAGGAGAGCGATCGACTACCTCCAGTCCCGGAACGATGTGGACTCGCAACGGGTGGGGATCATCGGCTTCTCGGGAGGCGGATTGGTCGCCGCCTACACGGCTGCTTTGGATGACCGGATTTCGGCCGCCGTCTTGACCGGCTGGACCAATACCTTCGAAGGAAGTATCCTGAGCGTGACTCACTGCATCGACAACTACCTGCCGGGGATTCTGAACGAGGCGGAGCAGCAGGAACTGGTGGGGCTGATCGCTCCCCGGCCGCTATTTGTAGAGGCGGGAGAAGGGGACCGGCTGTTTCCGGTGGAGCATGTGAGGAAAGCGGCGGCCTATCTGGAGGGAGTCTACGAGAGGATGGGAGCCGGCGGCCAATTCGGGCTGGATGTGTTTCCGGGCGGGCATGAAATTTCCGGAAGAATCTCCTTTGACTGGCTCGCCGACCGGCTTTTCAGGTAACCTTCAGTTTATTTTAAGCTTAGATTAAGGTTAGTGGGGTACCTTTACCATACCTACATAAAACCCGATCCAAAGGAGGAGCCTTTCACCATGGGGTTCCTCTATTTTTTTCGGGCACCGGCTAATCAAGATGGGAAAGGAGATCCACCCTTGTCGATCCTTAGAAGAATGGTAAGCTTCCTATTGACCTTTGCCGCCGCGAACGCCATGGCGATTTCGCTTCAGTATGTGACCCTCAAACCCTATCAGGACAGCCTGAAGGATTGGATGGGCACTCATCTTACCCTTTATCTGCTCAGTACATTCATTCTGTATCTGTTGATTGTCGGTCTCGGAGCCCTAGTGAACAATGTTTATTTCGCTATAGGCTTAACCGCCGCTTTGATCGGATCGGTGAGCTTCAGCCAGTACCATAAGCTTAAGCTTCTGGGCGAGCCCCTGTATCCCTGGGATTTAAAGCAGCTGGTCAATTTATCCGAGATGCTGAAAATTGCAAGGGGAATTGCTTCCCCTGTCGTCCTCATGGCGGCCGCGGGGGGCGTCGTTCTGGCGTTGGCCGCAACCTTTGCTCTGCCCAGAGTCAAGCGGAAGCTGCCCTCCCGGATGGCTTGGGTGGCGGCGGGACTGCTTACGGTCTTCTTCTGTTTTCACATTCAGCATTCCGTCTTCGCGAAGCCGCTTGCCAAGATGGGAATGGTCAACTATAACTGGAACCAGCGAGAAAATTATCTGATGAACGGATTCATGCTCGCCTTCCTGCAGAACATCAATTCGAAAATTCAAAGCCAGCCGCCCGATTACAATGAAGCCGCGGTTAGTCAGGTTGCCGGGAAGTATGCTAGCCTTGCCGCCAACACCTCCGGTGTTAACGGGGAGAAGCCCAACATTGTCGTCGTGATGGATGAGTCCCTCTTTGACCCGACCAGGCTGAGCGGTGTAACCTTCAGTGAAGATCCGATGGCGAATATCCACCGGCTGCAGGCGGTTTACCCTTCCGGAACGACTCTCTCCCCCATGTATGGAGGGGGAACCTCCAACGTGGAGTTCGAAGCATTGACCGGGCTGTCCATGTCCTTCCTGAACCAGGGAACGGTCCCGTATCAGCAGCTTCTCGTTAACAAAACAAGCTTTCCTTCCATGGTCAGCCTTCTCAAGGCTCAAGGCTATTCGGCCACGGCCGTTCATCCGTTTGACGGAACGTTCTATAACCGCAACCGGGTCTATCCGGTTCTCGGGTTTGACCGTTTTATTACCCAGGACGACATCGCCTACAAGGACAAATTAAGCCCCAACGCCTTTATTTCCGACCGGGCCGCCGCCCAGCAGGTGGTCGATGTCTTAAAGGAGGGGGACCAGCCTCATTTCGTTCATTTGGTCACGATGCAGAACCACCTTCCCATTATGGAAGGCTTGAACGGACCCAACACCGTTACGGTTACCGGGTTGGAGGGCAGCGGCAAAACCGAGCTCGAAAGCTACTCCCAGAGCGTGAAGGAGACCGATAAGGCGATCGGCTACCTGGTGGAGGCGGTGCAGGCGATCAAGCGTCCTACCCTTGTGCTGGTTTTCGGGGATCATTTGCCGGCTTTGGAGGATTCCACCTTATTCCCGACGACCGGTAACATGTCCGGAGCCGAGCAGCAGCAGTTCATTCATGAGACTCCTCTGCTCATTGCGGCCAACTATCCCCTGGAGCAGAAACCGTTAGGGGCCCTCTCCCCTTCTTTCTTCGGGCCGGTTCTCTTCCAGCTGGCCGGGCTGCCCGAGCCGCCTTTCTATCAGATGCTCAACACGGTACGTCAGCAGCTTCCCGGCGTCAGCCGGAACGTCTACGTCAATCAAGAAGGCCAGCCCCTTCTGGAGCTGACCCAAGACCAGACGAACCTGCTTCATGAATACGAATTGGTTCAATATGATATTCTTTACGGCAAAGGGTACGCCGCTTCCATGCTTCCTTGACGGTTCCGGTCAGCCTGAGTAGGAATCCCGCCATTTCAGCAGCTTTCTCTCGAGAAAGCGGACGAGGGAGTCTGTCGCCTTGCCAACCACCGCGAAGATGACGATGCCCACAAAAACGATGGCCGTCTGGGAGAACTGCCTCGCATCCATGATCAAGTAGCCGATGCCTTCGCTTGAGCCCATCAGCTCGGCGACGACCAGACCGAGCCAGGATACCCCAAGCGACAGCCGGAGGCCGAGCAGAACGTTGGGCAGGGAGGCGGGGAGCACGAGACGGGTAATTTGCTTCCACCGGGAAAATTCCAGGATCCGGGCGACATCGAACAGCTTGGAATCGGCGCTGCGGATGCCTAGGAACGTATTGACATAGAGCGGAAAGAAGGCGCCTTTGGCAATCAGCAATATTTTGGATACCTCCCCAAAGCCGAACCACAGAATAAAAAGAGGCGTGATGGCCAGGTGGGGAATCATTCTCAGCATTTGGACGCTGGGGTCGACTGTCTGCTCCACCCGGTTGAACATTCCGGTCAGGACGCCGAAGAGAAGACCGAGGCTGCCTCCGAGCAGAAAGCCGATGGCCGCCCGCCGGATGCTTACCTGCAGGTGAAGCCACAGCTCTCCGGACACGGCCAGCTCCCACGCCGCTTGAGCGATAGCGGATGGCGGAGGCAGAAGGGTGGGAGAGATCAAGCCGAGTGTTCCGGAGATTTGCCAGCCCAGCAAGAGAAGGAGGGGCAAATACAAGCCCCTGCGTACCGTCCTCCATTTGGCCGATCCGGCACGGGGGACGGTTTTTTTGTTCCTTTTGCCAGCTGCCTCTATAACGGGTCTAACCAATGTTTCCGATGTGCTCATTAGGTGATACCTTCCTTTCCGGATTGGATTAATAATTGGATTTAAATTAAATGCCGGAGCTGTCCACGAGCTCAAGCTCGTCAACGCGTTCAAATTCATTCAGAACGAGCCGCCTGTATTCCTGAAACGAGACGCTGGATTTCTTGCGGGGAAACGGCAGGTCGATCCCAACGATTTTACGGATCGTCCCCGGCCGGGGATCCATGATGACGACCCGGTTCGCCAGGAACACCGCTTCGTCAATGTCATGGGTCACGAGAATCATAGTCGTTTGGTTCTGCCGCCAAATATCGAGAAGCACCTCCTGCAGATGCCCTCTGGTAAAGGCGTCCAGCGCCCCGAAAGGTTCGTCGAGCAGAAGGACCTTCGGGTTGCGCAGCAGGGCGCGGGCGATGGCCACACGCTGGGACATGCCTCCCGAGAGCTCCCGGGGAAAAGCTTTCTCAAAGCCCTTGAGCCGGACGGTCTCAATGAGCTCATCAACTTTCTTTCGCACCTGAGGATCGGATAGTGACAGATCGGCGGCAATGTTTCTCTCGACATTCAACCAGGGGAAGAGCCGGTGCTCCTGAAAAATAAATCCCTTGTCGATGCTTGGCCGTTCCACCGGCCGGTTCTCCAGCAGCACTTTCCCTTGGTGAGCGGTGTCCAGCCCCGCTATAATTTTGAGAAGGGTGCTTTTGCCGCAGCCGCTCGGGCCAATCACCGTAACAAATTCCCCTTGCTTAACCTGCAGCCGGATGTCGCGAAGGGCCTGAATGGAACCCGCCGGGGTTTCGAACGTTTTGTCCAGATGATCGATGTCCAGAATAATGATGCTCATTGAGATCTCTCCTTTGCGGGGGATGTGAAAAAAAGAAAAGACTCTCCACAGCGCCTGTACCTGTCAGGCGAGAGGAAAGTCTCCGGTGTTCCGGTTGACCTTAAGTAAGATCAAGCTTATAATTCCGATATGTTTAGTTTGATATGTTATCCTAGTATAGTCATGTCCGGGCTCCGGTGTCAATGGCTTATTTTCCCCCCCCATGGAAGGTGCCTTGTGATGATTCTTCGTCTTGTTCTCCTGATCGCGTTATCGTTCCAGTTTATGCTTTTTAGCACTAGGCCTATCCTGTCGCTCTATGCGTCGGTGCTGGGCGTCCGGCTGGCGACCAACCGGCTGTCGCAATTTATCGCTCCCCTCGTCTTCGGGTTAATCGGCTCTACCGCAGGTGTCGTTTCGATCTTCCTGGCAAGCGGAGCCTTTCCTAACTCCCCGACTGTTCATCGTACAGCCGCCTCGTTTGGCGGAATTGATGGGGAGTAAGCCCTGTATGCCGTTTGAAGGTCTGGCAGAAATACGAGAAATTGGTCAATCCGACGGCTTCACCAACGGCCTTTACGGACTGGTCGGTCGAGCGGAGCAGCCAGCACGCTTGGCGGATCCGGCGGGCCATCCAGTACTCCGTGATACTGCTGCCCACCGCCTTTCGGAACAAGCTTGACACATGGTTGGGGGATAAATGAACCGCTTGGGCAAGCTTGCTTAATTCAAAGGGTTCTGTATAGTGCTCTTCAATCCATTCCATGATGCTCTCGGCCGTGGCAGAAGCCCGTTTAGCGGAAGCCAGCTCGGACGCTTCCGTCCAGAAATGGCGGATCCGCTGCAGCAAGCCGCCAAAAAATATAAGCTCATCTTCGAGCCGCCGTTCGGGAGGACTGGCCCCTATCTGCCGGGAATAAAGGAGAATCCATGACTCCCAATCGTTTTCCTCCTGAAAAGTCATGATTTGCCTAAGGGAATCTTTACAGAGTGTTCGGAAAAAGGCTTGAAGGCCGGGAAAAGGCTGCAGAACGGTATCCACCATCGACGGTTCGCAAACGAACAGAGAACGCCTGTATCGCTGATTAGGCTGCAGCTTCAATTGAATGCGATGAAGCTGATAAGGGCGGAAATAGAACAAGGTTCCGGGTTGGAGTTCGAAAATCTGCCGGTCGACCACCACATGGCCTTGTCCTTCATGAACATAAAGAAACTCCATTCCCTGGTGGGCGTGGTAAATTTCCGTAAATTCCTGGGTGCGGTCCTTGAAGAAGGACAGATAAACGGGATGCTGATTCAAGTTCATATAGTTTAGGGAATTCATGGGCGCTCCCTGCTTTAGGATATCGTAATACAGCAACATTTTATCATAAGCGAACGAAACACCGGTAGAGCCGGCATCTGCTATCCTGTAAGAAAGGGGGAATGACGATGGGTAACGGAATAAGCGCATGGCAGAAAGCGGAACGGCTGGAGGAAATCCTGCCGGAGGTAAGAGAGGCCTTAACGGCAAAAGTCGACCGGATGATCGATCAGCTGAAAGGGAAGTCGCCGCATGTGGCGAAAGCGGATGGAATCTACGACGACTTGCGTCTGGATTGGTGGACATCGGGCTTCTGGCCGGGTATTCTGTGGATCCTCTACGAGCAAACGGGGAAAGAGCATTACCGGAAGGCCGCTTGGGACTGGGACATCCGGATCGAGGGGAAGTTCGCGGAGGACAACAATTTTCATCACGATGTGGGGTTCCAGTTCCTTCCGACTGCGGTCATCAAGCATGCGTTAACCGGCTGTAAAGATGCTCTAAGGCGCGGGGTTCAAGCGGCGACCTTCCTGAGCGGCCGGTTCAACCCGGCCGGCTCGTTCATCCGGGCATGGAACCAGGAGAAGACAGGCTGGGCGATCGTGGATTCCACGATGAACCTCTCCCTGCTGTTCTGGGCTTCCCGGGTTACCCAAGATCCGCGTTTCAGCCAGATTGCCCGTCTGCATGCGGATACGGTCGTCAGCCGCTTTATCCGGCCGGACGGCTCCGTCAACCATATTGTCAGCTTCGATCCGGCGACCGGAGAATTCATCGAATCGCTTGGCGGGCAGGGGGCCGGGCCTCACTCCTCCTGGAGCCGTGGAGCGGCGTGGGCGCTGCACGGCATGGCCAACGTCTACCGGTATACGGGGGACAGGCGGTATTTGGAAGCGGCCCAGAGAGTGGCTCATTATTTCCTTGCCTGCCTGCCGGAGGATGCCGTACCCGCCTGGGATTTCCGCGCATCCGAGAACCTGGAGGAGGAACCGCGCGATTCGTCGGCGGCAAGCTGTGCGGCTTCCGGTCTGCTGGAGCTCGCAGATGCGCTTCCGGGAATCGAGGGCAGCCTCTATCGCCGTGAGGCCGAACGGATCCTGCTGTCGCTGACCCGGAATTACGGAACGTGGGAGAATCCGGCCCATGAGGCAATTCTAGTGGCGGGAACCGGCAACAAGCCGGCGGGCCAGAATATTAACGTGTCTCTGATTTATGGCGACTATTATTATGTGGAAGCCATAGCGAAGCTGAGCGGCTGGAAGTCTAGAATTTTTTAGCGGCAAGCTGACATAAGCCCATTAGTAACCTTAAAAAGCCCGCCTATCCGGCGGGTTTTTCTTTTCCGGGATTAACGTCCGTCATGTCAATTTCTGGTGGGGCCTGCTACAATACAGAGGATGATTTCATTAGACGGGAAGAGGGGATTAGGCATGAAGGCAGCCCGCATTCTGATCATAGAAGACGATCGGGAAATCAACCAATTGATCGCCAACTATTTAAGCAAAGAGGGGTTCGTTACGGAGTCCGTCTACAACGGTCGAGAAGCGCTTACGCGGATCGCCCGGCCGGATTATCAGCTGGTGATACTCGATATGATGCTCCCTATAGTGGAGGGTCGCGAGGTATTACGGAAAATTCGGGAGAACCAGACGATTCCCGTGATCATCCTGTCGGCCAAAGACCGCGAAATGGACAAAATTGACGGACTCGGGCTGGGAGCGGACGATTACATGACCAAGCCGTTCACCATTGGAGAGCTGGTGGCGAGGGTAAACGCTCAGCTTAGGCGCTATATGGCCTTCCAACCGGACCATACGTCCGCTTCTCCTCCGGTTATCAAGCATGGGGGACTGGAGCTAGACACGGGGACCTATCAAGTTCGCGTAAACGGAGAGGAGAAGCCGCTCACAGCTAAAGAGTATGCCATCTTGAAGCTGTTCCTATCCCATCCGAACCAGGTCTTCTCCAAGCCGCAAATCTTCGAATCCGTCTGGCAGGAGGACAGCCGCTCCGACGATAATACCGTGATGGTCCATATCAACCGGCTCCGGGCCAAAATCGAATCGGATCCGTCCCGCCCGGTTTATCTCCTTACGGTATGGGGGATCGGCTACCGGTTGGGAAAGGGGGACTAGCATGCTTATCCCCAGCCTCTTTTTAACAATCCTTCTCCTCTGTTCCCTTCTTCTTAGGTACCACATCCGGCTTCGCAAAGAAATAGAAGGAATTGCCCGGACGACTAAGGACATCCGCAGCGGCCAATTGAACAGAAGGTACCGGCTCTACACCAGACACAATTACTTGCAGGACCTGGGAGGTGAACTTAACCGGATGGTTGATTCCTTCCAGGCCGCTTTGGAACGGATCCGCACACTGGAGGACGAGCGCAAGCGGATGATCTCCAATCTCTCCCACGACCTCCGTACTCCGCTTACCTCCCTCCTCGGTTATATGGAAGCCCTCCGGACCGATCCCTCCTTAACCGAGGAGGAACGTGCCGCTTTTCTTCGCATAGCAGCAGATAAGGGACAAGCTCTGATGACGCTTCTGGAGCAATTCTTCGAGCTGGCCCGGCTGGAATCGGACGGTTCCGCACCGGAGCTGGAAGAAATCAACCTGACGGACCTGCTCCCGGAGGTGGTTCTTGGCTTCTATCCGGACTTCACCAGGGTGGAGATTACTCCCTCCCTAGACTTACCGGATAAACCGGTCTATGCAAGAGGGGATGCCGCTTACGTGAGGCGCATTCTGAACAATCTGCTCTCGAACGCCCTGCGTTACGGCACGGATGGCCGCGAGATTGGACTCTCGCTGCGGGAGGAGAACGGTCTGGCCTGGATGGAGGTCTGGGACCGGGGACAAGGGATCCCTCCGCAGGAGCTGTCCCGTGTGTTTGACCGGCTGTATACGGGAGAAGCTTCCCGTAACCGGAATATCCGAGGTACCGGCCTGGGACTGACCATCGTGAAGCATCTGGTGGAGCAGCAGGGCGGACGGATCGAAGTGTCAAGCCTGCCCGGGGAACGAACCGTCTTCTCGGTTGGCCTTCCCTCGTTATCCGTTTCTCGAAAAATGTAAGAGTTTTGTAAGACCTTTCTTAAAGGTTTGTTAGAACTCTCCGCCATAATAGGTTCCGAAAGGAGCGAATGGGTGATGAGCTATATAGTAAGAACCAACCGGCTGACCAAGAGGTATGGGGAGCACACGGCCGTAGATTTCGTCAATCTGTCCATACGGACAGGGGATATCTACGGGTTCCTCGGGCAGAACGGAGCGGGCAAAACGACAACGCTTCGGATGATCATGGGCCTGATCCGTCCGACATCGGGAGATATGGAATTATTCGGGGAAGGAGGGCCGGGCAGCAGCCGGGTGATGGAACGGATAGGAGCCATTATCGAATATCCGGGATTTTATTTGAATTTGAGTGCGGCCGACAATCTGGACCTTCACCGCCGGCTGATGGGGATCGGCAACAAGGAATACATCGACGACGCTTTAAGCACGGTTGGCTTGCTGGATGCGAAGCATAGCAAGGTGAAGGGCTTCTCGCTTGGGATGAAGCAGAGGCTTGGGCTGGCGAGAGCCCTGCTTCATCGGCCGGAGCTTCTTGTCCTGGACGAGCCGACCAACGGACTGGATCCGGGAGGCATTAAGGAAATGCGTCAGCTTTTCAAGGAGCTGGCCCGGCAGAGGGGAATCACCTTTCTGATTTCCAGCCATCAGCTGAGCGAGGTCGAGCAGCTGGCTACCCGGATCGGAATCCTCCATCAGGGCAAATTGGTAGAGGAAATGGATTATGCGGACCTGCAGATCAAGTCGAGACGCTATTTGGCCATAAAAGTCGACGAAGACAAGAAGGCGGCCTATGTACTGGAGCAGCAGCTTCGTGTCTCCGACTATGTGGTGACAGAATCCGGAGTTATCCATCTTTATGAACTTCTGGATCACCCGGCTTCGGTTACTCAAGCGTTGACCAGCCATGGAGTAGGAGTACACGAGATTAGGCTGTCGGGGGACAGCCTGGAGGATTATTTTATCCGATTGACTGGAGGGAACGCCCATGCTTAGCTTACTTCTTACGGAATGGAGAAAGCTTAAGCATACGAGGATGCTTTGGCTGGTTCTGATCGGGGCGCTGCCCTCCAATTTAATATCCTTAATGGAGCTTTTGCCGAAAACGGCGCCGGATGGAACACCGGTTGGCTTCGACCTGCAGAGCCTATTTTACCGGCAGGGGATGATGCTCGTCATGATGGCTCCCTCGATTTTCACCTTGATGACGGGTTATATCGTGGCGCGCGAATATCAGGAGCGAACGATCAATCAGCTGTTTTCCTACCCGGTTCCCCGGTGGCAGATCGTAGCGGCTAAGCTGCTGGTTGTTCTCCCGCTCATTTTTCTAACGGTCTTGATTTCCTGCGTGTTCGTCTTCTTGTTCGGAAGCGTGCATCTCTTCCGGCACCCGGGACAAGCCGAAGCGGTATGGCTCGGCATCCGGATGAATCTCTTCATCGGCTTGCTTTCCTTCGGAACCGTTCCGGTTGCGGCCGCTCTCAGCTTTGTAGGCAAAAGCATCATTCCCGCTGCGGTAGTGGGCGGAATGGCGACCATCGTTACGGTCATCGGGGAAATAGGTCATGGCCGGGGAGGCATTCTGTTTCCCTGGCTGACCCCCTATTGGCCGGTCCGGCATTTGGCGGAGGGCATCGCGAATAACGTAGGGCCGAATCCTTACGGACCTGCCGCTCTTGGAATCCTACTATCCGTTTTTGTGGTTTCTTCCGCTTTCTGCATCGTCTATACGACGAAGGCGGACGTCCACAGCGGATCCTAAGGGAGGGTGGACATGAGATTATTGGAATGGCTGCTTATAGCCGCTAATCTTGTTGCTTTATTCCTTCTTTTGGGAAAAGCCAGCCGCCGCACGCGCAGTTGGGCCGTCGCCCTTAACGTCTCGGTCTTGATTCTTCATGCCCTCGTGGAGGGCATCCGTTATCAGCTGGCGTTCTCGTATCTTCTGGTCCTTCTGTTTGCGGCACACCTGGCCGTCGTAAAGCGCGGCAGCCTTCAGAGGACTACCCTGTCGAAGGCCCTGAGGGGCTTTGCCTATGGCTTGGCCATACTACTGTTGGCTTTCTCCGTGCTTCTGGCTTATGCGCTGCCGGTCTTCCAGCTTCCCCGGCCATCGGGAAGTTACGCGGTCGGGGTGCAGCGCTTCCACCTGGTGGATGAGCAACGCCAGGATCCCTTTTTGGATAAGGCCCCCAAGAAGAGAGAGCTTATGGTCAAGCTGTACTATCCGGCTGGGATGGAGAAGGGAGGGACCCCTCTACGCTATTTCGACGGCAATGGCGAACTGCTTCGGGCGTTCACCGGCTTCTATCAAGGCTTACCTTCGTTTCTCTTCGATCATCTAAAGCTGGTTAAGACGAATGCCCTGCCGAATTCTCCGATCGCAGACAAGGAACCGAGTTATCCGGTTGTGCTGTATTCTCACGGCGCCGGTACGTCCATGGAGGTCGAAACCTCTCCTTGCGAAGACTTGGCGAGCCGCGGTTATATCGTGGCGGCGATCGATCATACGTATGTATCGGCTGCAACGGCCTTTCCCGATCGCATTGTTTCGCAAAAGGAGGCGACAACCGATTTCCAGGCGGTTGAACCGGCGGGAATCATCTCGGAAATCATGGCGGAGGATGCCCGATTCGTGATCGGGAAGCTGGAAGCGCTCAATGCCGGAAGCCTGGATGCCCGGTTTAAGAACAAGCTCGATCTCGATCGGCTTGGAGCCGTTGGCCACTCCGTCGGCGGAGCCGCCGTCTATGACCTGGCCTTCACCGATAAACGAGTCAAGGCCGCCATTAATGTGGACGGATTTGTTTACCGGACGCCGCCGAAAGACGCCGCATCTTTGGCTCCCCTCCTTATGATAGCTAATGACCGGTACCATGTTCAGCTGTTCGAGAAACGGCGCGCTTTAATGGAGAAATTCGAGGATCTGCCCGAACTGGACCAACAAATCAATCTTGAGCTTTATGGAAGCAGGGAGGCGTACGACGAGGAATATCGGAAGGCGAATGAGAATTTGCTTGGGCTCGCGGATGCCGTCAAGCAGAACGGGGCCTTGTATACCATTCAGGGCAGCGATCATATGAAGTTTACGGATATCGGCCTTTACTTCGGACTTCAGCCGCTCCGGGAGAGGATCGGAATAGGAGGAGAAATTGAGCCTGTGCGGTGCCTGAGGATTACCGAAGATTTGACCGCGGCTTTTATGGACCGGCACCTAAAAGGGAAATCAGAGGCGTCTCTAGAGAAGTTGTCCGAGACTTATCCTGAGCTCAAAAAAGTAACTTTGCCGTAAAGCACCGCCTGAAGTTCGCGTAGGATCGGCAAGGGACGGGCAGGAGGAGGCTGCGATCCTCGCGGCTTCCTTTAGTTTGCGGCAAGGATTTGCTCAAAAGGTGCGGTTCAGCCGCGCCAGCAGGCTACCGAACTTGCGGCGGGAACTCCGCTCCTCAGAGAGCAGGGCATGACGCTGGGCGTGCAGGATGTATTCCTGACGGCCGCGGTGATCTGCCTGCTGGCCACTCCGTTTACCTACATCCTGAAGGAGAAGAAGAGCGCTCCCGAAAGAGAAGAAGGCGGGGATCCGAGAGGGGAGCGGCCCCGTTCTATTTGACCTCGATGTCCATCTCCCGGTAGAGCCGGATTTCTTCCTGATTTTGCGGACGGATGACCGCCTGCACCCCTACCGTGTAGATACCAGGCTCCAAAATGTCCGTATTCGGAGACTGGAGGAAGGCCTCGAAGTCACGGCTCCCGCTGCGCTGAAAGTTAAAATAGCGGATGATGGACGGCGTTAAGCTCTGTAGGTATTGAGCGTCTTTCTCCAGAACGGAGCCTCCTGCGTCAAAGGACGCCTCGGTCCGGACGGTTCCGGAACGGTCCTTGATGGAGTATTGAAGGATCGGGGTGGAATGCGCAAGCGAAACGGCCGTCTGTCCTACATTCTCTAGCGTACTCCAGATGGTTAACGGCTCTCCTGCAGAATATGCCTTTTTGGCGGAGTAGAGAGCAAGCTGGAAGGCTCCATCGGTCTGAGTTGAGCTTAGCTCGGAGGAGACGGGCCGCGGGTCCGGGTACCGGATCGAAACCGTTTGGGATTCATGATGATAGCCCACCAGCCCGCCCATGTTCTCTGCTATAAAACGAACAGGAACATAGGCATGTCCGTTATAATTCAGAATGGCGCTGTCCGCGTCGGGCTCTTTGCTTTGTCCGTTGAAGGTAAAGTGGATAGGGAACAGGCTGGTCACCAAGGTTGGGGAAGCCAACGCCGTAGTGGCCAAGGAGACGATGACGCCGCATGCAAATCCTGTGATTAGCTTCTTCATTAAATTCAACTCCTTCTATTTATGTAAGGGAATGGAAAGTTCCTTCTAACGTTATACCTCCTCCCAATGAAAAAGTTTCTAGCTCTATGAGAGCCAATGTTCGCCCTACAAAATGACAAGAGGGCAGACATAATGATATTTCACCCTTTCCCGAGCTGCCTTACTATAAAGGGGAATGCAGGCATGCCGCCAATGAGAGAAAGGGAGAGAAGAGATCATGAGTCCGTTGACCGCCATCTTGATCGGAGCCGGAGCTAGAGGGGCCGGATGCTACGCCCCTTATGCCTTGAAGTACCCGCATGAGCTGAAGTTTATCGCCGTTGCCGAACCTAACCGGGAACGCCGGGAAGCGTTTGCCGAAGCCCACGGCATTCCCGCCAAGAACCGGTATGAGTCGTGGGAGGAGCTTTTGGCTAACCCGCAGCTGGCGGATATCGCCCTGATTACCACGCAGGATCGTCAGCATTATGAGCCTACCCTGCGGGCGCTGAAGCAGAAATACCACGTGCTGCTCGAGAAGCCGATGTCTCCCGATCCGGCCGAATGCCTGGAGATGGAAAGAGCGGCGAAGGAGAACTACCGGCTGCTTACCATTTGTCACGTGCTGCGGTATACTCCCTTCTGGAGCAAGCTGAAAGCCATCATAGCCGAAGGAAAGATCGGTGAAGTCATATCGGTTCAGCTAAACGAGAACGTGGGCTACTGGCACATGGCCCACAGCTTTGTCCGCGGAAACTGGAGCCATTCGGCGGTATCGAGCCCGATGATCCTGGCTAAATCCTGCCACGACATGGATGTGCTGTCCTGGCTGGTGGACCAGCCCTGCGAGCGCGTCAGCTCCTTCGGTTCCCTTAAGCATTTCCGACCGGATCAGGCGCCGGAAGGGGCCGCCGACCGCTGCTTGGACTGCCGGGTGCAGGGGGAATGCCCCTATGCCGCCCCGCGCTTCTATCTAAGTGACACCTACCGGCATTGGGCGCGCCATTTTGCCCCCGAGCTAACCGAAGCGCAAATCATTCAAGGCCTCCGCGATACGGATTACGGACGATGCGTATACAAGAGCGACAATGACGTCGTGGATCATCAGGTGGTAAATATGGAGTTTGCGAATGGAGCGACGGCCATGTTCAGCATGTGTGCGTTTACGATGAATTCGGAGCGCCGCATCCAAATTATGGGGACCCGCGGGGAGCTTCGAGGGGAAGAGAACAAGATCATCTGGTGGGATTTCCTCAGTGGGGAGAAGATGGAGATCACGATCCCGGTTCCCTCCAGCGGCCATGGCGGCGGAGATGAGGGAGTGGTGGACAGCTTCGTCAAGGAAGTCCGGGGTTACGACGGTCAAGAGTCTTTAACGTCGGCCTCGGCTTCCGTCCGCAGCCACATGATGGCGTTCGCCGCGGAGCATTCCAGGGTTAACGGCGGCAAGGTCGTGGATCTTGCAGCATTTGCCGGCGAATTAAACGTACCCGTCCGTTAGCCTGTCGGCGCGGAACTCCGTGGGGGGAAGCCCGTAGTAGTTGCGGAACGCGCGGGTGAAGGAATAGAGGTCGGGATACCCGAGCGAAAGGGCGATGTCCGTTACGGTCCAATCGGTCTCCTCGAGCAGATGGGAAGCGTGCTGCATTCTGAGCCCCTGCAAATACTGCAGAGGAGACTGCCCCATCTTCTCCGAGAAAACCGCTGAAAAATGGGTGCGGTGCAGACCCGCGAAGGACGCGGCATCCTGAACGGTTAAGCCTTTGGCATAATGAGAGTTCATGTAGGAAAGGCATGGGTTCAGCCAGGCAGGCTGGTCCTGCTTTTCCATGTCTTTTTGACCTGCAGCCGCCAGCTGGGAGAAGAGCCCGTATAAGTGGCCGATGAGCTGCAGGGAGCTGCCGCCTATGCCGAGCTGGCGGTATTCATGAAGCAGCTCGCGGAATTTAGCGGGAAGCCCGCTCACGGGAACCTCCGGCCAGAAAGGCCGGGATTCTTCAAGACCCGCCTGCTTTAACAGAGGTCCAGCAGCAGGTCCGTTGAAACCGATCCACGTCATACGAAGCTTGCGTTCGCCCGGAACGGCGGAATATTGAAAGGTCGTTCCAGGGAATAAGACGAACAGGCTTCCTTTGCCGAGGGTGGCTTCGATCGTCCCGCTGCGGAATGCCGCCTTACCGTCCAGAATCAGATGCACATTGTAATACCGGATCTGGCGCGGTCCGGACAGATAATGCGGCTTGGCCATGTTGCGTCCGGCTTGCACAGGCCATAGGCCTAGGGATTGCTGTTCTTCATCCGGAGTATGAAACAGAAATTCGGCGTATTCGCTTGGGTATTCGTTTAATCTGCCCATGGTTTCCTCCTGTTGCCTTCAGTTTACGGCTTGTCCGACAAAATGACAATCGGCAAAGGGAGAGTTCTGGTCATGTTTTACGGGGAAAGTTACCGTAAAGTGTAACCTATTCGGGGAATTCCCCGTCTATAAGGGGGAAAGACCAACTTTATCCAGGGGGGATGACAATGAAGAAATATGTAATAGCAGGATCCGTCCTGCTCTCCAGTGTGATGGGGGCTACGGCTCTGGCGGATGGAGCATTGAAGGTTGTCGTCAACGGCAGCCTGCTTGGGGTGGAAGGACAAGCAGAGCTTAGAGAGGGAGTCACGATGGCCGCTGCCCGTCCGTTGGCGGAAGCGCTTGGGGCGAAGGTTACGTGGGACAACGAGACCCGAACCGTACATATCGACCGTCCGGACGATAAACTGCTTCAGCAGCAGATCTCCTTGCTGGAGGCGGCTGTAGCGGCCGAATCGCCGGAAGAAGCCGCCAAGCAGTGGGCCGAAGCGGTTAAGAAGCGCAACGGGGCCCTCCAATATGCCCTTATGACGGATGACCTGCGGGCCCAAGAGAAGGAGAAGATGGAAGCCTCCTTCTGGGTCACCGGCACCTCCTCGCCATGGGTGGACCGATATACCGTGAGCAAGGGGACAGATAATGCCGATGGAACGGTCAGCTATACGATTACGTTCGTCTATGCCGATTCTACCAAGAAGGAAAGCGAGCAGAAGGCGACCATCCGGGTTAAGCAGCAGGAAGAGCATTGGTATGTAGCCCAGATTCCGGAGAATCCGGCAGGGGAGGGGGATTCGACCGAGGAATTCCCCTTCGATCATGTGACCTATGAGAACCAATATTGGGCGTATAGCTTGACCTTGCCCAAGTCCTGGTTCGGCAAGTTCCTTGCTGTTGAAGAAGAGACCAAGACCGAGCTGGTCTACAATTCCAAGACAGGGCTGAAGGCCACGATCCTCGTCATCTATTCCGTTCCCGCCAAGGAATGGAAGCAGGATGAAAACGGCCTATTTCATAAGCTGGGGGAACATAACGGGAGGGGATATTACTATCTGGATCCTCTGGATTATGACAATCCGTACCAAGGGGCGGAAGCCGAGGAATTCACGCGGATGTTTGGAGAGGCCCGGAAGGCGGTTTCCACCTTCCGGCTGGAGTAGCCGCTCCAGTCCTCTTCAATAGAATAGGCTAAGCCCACTAGACGGGAACGGTTTCTCCTTTTTCTTTCTCGAAGGAGTCCGTTCCCATTTTTGAGAAATAGGGGATGGTTGCCGCGCAGAATAGAGCGAGGAATAGTAGCAGGAAGAAGCCGGCCCCCTGGAAATCCTTCACCTGAAGTCCCAGCACCAGAAGAAGAAGGACTATCCGGGAGACATTCAGGAAGCATTCCCGCCAAATAAAGATCCGGGCTTGCTCCACCGGGGTAGACACGCTGATGATGGCAAACTGCCGGGTATTCCATATCGTGGAGAAGTAAAACATGCCCATCGTCGTGAGAAGGTTGGACACAATAAGCAGCGGCGCGTAAGGGATCATCGTGACCAGAAAACCGGCGGACACACAAACCATCCCCCCGGTAAGCCAGACGTTATCCCGAAGGGCGAATTTACGGTAGAGCATCATCGCGGTTATCGCCGACCCCGTGTACAGTACGTTCAAGAGCGCGATGATCAGCTTATCCTTCGAAACCGAGAAGGTAAACAGCAGGGCGAACAGGCCTTGAAACTGCAGGAAGATCCCGGCCGCCAGGCAGGAGGGAACCATCCACCTCAAGGAAGCGGTGGTGAAGACCCGGGAGAACGAGACGTGCTGGAACAACGGCATTTTCTCACCCGACAGGGAGATCGGGGGAATGAGAAACGAGACCACCAGCAGGATCGTGACGAAAACGAACATAAGCACGAAAGAGCCCGTGTACCCGATCCATTTAATCACCAGGGCAAAGACAATGGGATTCAGGACGGAAATCGTTTGACCGATAATGGTGGAGGCAGAGAAATAGCCGGCAAAATCCTTCCCCTTGCCGAACAGGCTGAGGGTAATGTTCTGCGCGGCCGCGTAGATTCCCCACATCGTTCCGACCGGTATAGCAATGATCGTGATCCAGAGCAACCGGTTATCCAGATGAAGAAAGGTAAGCAGGAGGAAGGTAGCCGCTCCGCTCAAGGCCACCGCCCGAACGAGCAGCCGGTTGGAGAACCGGGTCATGAGCCGGGCCCCGGCGATAAAGGTGACGGTCCAGGCCGCAAAGAGGATGAAGTTGAACCAGGTCACGTCCCGGATGCTCTTGCCCGACTCCCAAATATACAGATTTACGAAAATGCCGACATAGTTGAAAATAATATTGGACGAGGCATTCATCACCAGCAGCCGTTTGATTTCCTTCGAGACGCTCAAGATCAACTCTCCCATGGGGTTTTGACCCCAGCATACTCCTTTTGCACCAAAATGCAATGGCTTTTTTCGCACATTTTATTCCTGTATAAGGAGACTGAAAGCTATGGCCATGAAAACGATTAATGGAATCCAGCTCTATGTGGAAGGGAAAGGGGAAGGGGAGCCGATCCTGCTTATTCACGGGAACGGCGGAAATGCCAGCCAGATGAGCCATGCCATCGAATGGCTGTCTCGCGCCTACCAGACCATTGCCTATGACTGCAGGGGGCACGGGAGATCGGAGAAGCCCGCCAGCTATACATTGGAGGATCATATTCAAGACGGCCTCGGGCTGCTGAACGAGCTGGGCATCGAGAGGGCTCACGTGATTGGGGTTTCAGGCGGGGGGTATATCGCCCAAGGGTTGGCCCTTGCGGAGCCAAGCCGGATAGGCAAGCTGATTCTGGTCGTGACGAAAGCCCACGGTTTGAAATCGTCTCTTCAGGAATTTAGCGAAAGGCATGCGGACGAGCTAAAGTCCCTTACCGAGCCGGATAGAGGAGCTTTCTTTATGGAGCGGGTGTTTGCCTCCGGTTTCGCACAGAAAGTGAGCCCGGAGCTGCAAAAACAACTGCTGAGTCCGGAACCGGTCATGACTATGGAAGAAACGGCTGCGGCGAACCAAGCTTTTCAAGGGTTCGATTTTCGTTCCTTATTGCCCTCCATCCAGACGCCGACCTTAATCATAAGCGGCAAATACGACGGGCTTAATCCGCCGGCTTACGGACAAGAAATCTCCAGTCTCATTCCCGATTCCATCTTTGTGGAGATGGAGAACTCTGGTCATGCGCCAAGCGCCGAGGAACCCGAACGATTCAAAGAACTGGTGTTGGGCTTCTTAAAAGAAAGGCTAGGTTAGATCTTAATGTAGCGTCACATGGTTCTTACCGGGTGAGGCTCAAGGCTTTTCGGCTGATACAATTAAAAACATGGGCCTTCGCAGCTCATCCATCCGGAATGTTTTGCAGCATTTCCTCAGAAGGAATGGGTTTTTTCACCGCTCTAATACGGAAACCCGCGTCAATTAAGTTATTTATATAAGTGGATAAGGTTCGGTGATATTTTATCACGTTATCCGTTAGAAATGATGTTTCCCGAACCCCCTCATTCTGATAGGTATCGACCGCCCAATGCAGACGATTTTTTTGGTCATCGTAATACCAATCTTGCTCGGTTCCCGGATATGTCTACTCCGACCACTGAACTTGCTTGCTGCTCACGAGCATATCGGCAATGCCAGCCAAAACCGCAACCCAAATCCAGGACACTCTTATTTCGCAAATCTGGTAATAAGTTTTGCCATACATGCCATTCCCCTGCGCCTTCCAGACCTTTTACGGAACGCGGCATTTTTTCATACGCCGAATAAAAATTCACGTCATCATACTTGTTTTGCTTCATCATTCAGACACCCCTTCCATGGTTCGTATTCCATAATTATTATGAGACCTGCTAAATCCACTTACCAGGTGAAACACTTGTATAATCAAATTCAACCGGCAAAAGCCGGCCAGCTACTATCGAAAAGCATGGGAATTGTCCAGGAACACGAATAGAGCCTTTCCGACTTCCTATTGGGAAGGGGAAAGGCTTATCGGTTTGCAGATTTTTGTTCCGAAAATGTCACGAATCGAACAGATCAAGTCATGGTAGTGACCTTACCAAGCCCACTAGGGAGTTTTATAATCAACTCGACTAGAATTACCATCTTAAACCCGGTTCAAATTCAAAGGAGAAAGGATGATGGGACTTTGAGAAAATGGAACGCCTGGCTGCTCATAATGGTCCTGGTTAGCGGCGTTATTTGTGGAAGCGATTACAAGGTCGTGGCGGAAACGTCCTCCGTTAATATCGCAGGTCTTGCCCAGCTTCAAGTCGATTCGGTAACCGGAAGCAACACCGCAACCATGGCGGTAGACGGGAACAAAACCACCCGCTGGGTGTCCGGCAGTGGAACGTACGAGCACGAATTTATCATGACGTGGGATAAGGCCAAGTCCATCAATCAGGTTAAGGTATGGAGTGGAAATACGGGAAACGGTGCCTCTAACTGGCATATTCGCGATTATACGCTGGATTACTGGGATGGAAGCGCATGGGTCACAATCGCCGCTGTAGTCGACAACGACAAAGATAACAATCAAGGGCAATTCAATGATCTGGTCTTTGCTCCTGTGACCGTATCCAAGCTCAGGCTTCATATCACGAAGCCCAGCTGGGGAGGGTATTACTCCACCGACGACAAAATCGCAAGATTGGCTGAGATAGAGGTTTATTCCATTCCTTTGGCTGACCAGACAGCCCCGCAGGAAGTAACCAATCCTGTCGTAACCCCCGCGGACGGACAGTTAATGGTTACGTGGAATGACCCGCCGGACGAAGATTTGGAGAGCATCCGGATCACACAAACCGGAGCGGTCACGGAGTCGGTATATGTTCCGGCAACCGTTCAAACGCGCCTTTTCTCCGGACTGACGAATGGAACAGCCTATGAGTTCCGCATACAGGCCATGGATCACTCCGGCAATGTCTCGAACGGAATTGTTGTATCCGGTACTCCCGATGCCTCTGTCGATCCTCCGTCTGCCGGAATGGATCATTTCATTACACGGAACGGAGACAAGTTAATGAACGGCAGCAAAGAGTTCCGGTTTGTTTCCGTCAATGCCTCCAACCTTACTTATATGCCTGCGCCTGCTTGGCACCGGGCCGATCCTTGGGAACAGGAGGATATCTTTAAGTCGTTAAGGCAGATGGGGGGGACGGCTACCCGCATCTATACCTTTACCGTCAAAGGAGGGACGGCGAACGGGGATCAGAAGAGTCATATCAATGGGCTGCGGGACTATGACGAAGAGTTCTTCCGCGATCTGGACAAGGTTCTTCAGTTAGCCAATCAATACGGGGTCCGGGTAATCATTCCTTTCCTGGATACGTGGGACCATGTAGGAGGGATTAAGCAGTTTGCGGCTCTACGCGGCAAAACACAGGATGTCTTCTACACCGATCCGGAGCTGAAGGATGATTATAAGCATCTGGTCCAATATGTCGTGAACCGAACGAATACATACACGGGAGCTAAGTACAAGGATGATAAGGCTATCCTCGCTTGGGAAACAGGAAACGAACTGTATTCGCCCGACGAATGGACCCAGGAAATGGCCGCCTATCTGAAAAGCCTGGATCCTAATCATTTGGTTATGGATGGGCACTATGGCATCACCGATGCCTCGTTGGAAGACCCGAACGTCGATATCGTATCCAATCACTATTATGAGAGCGGAGGAGCCCATTACGCTCTTCGTGCCGAGGCGGACAGAGCCAAGAGCATAGGCAAAAAGGCGTTCATCGTAGGGGAGTTCGGCCAGTCCAATACGGAAAATTTAAAGAATCTGACGGATAAGGTTATCTCCTCCGGGATTCCAGGTGCTCTTCTATGGACCTTGAAATCTCATAACAAAGAGGGGGGCTTCTATAACAAGGCAGGCGATTACCGCTGGCCCGGCTTTTCTTCAGGAGACAGCTTTGATGAAAGAATCCTGATGCAATGGATACAGGAAAAGGCTTACGAGATCCGGGGATGGCCTGTTCCCGCCCAGGAGAGACCGGATGCACCGGTTCTGCTTCCGATTGAATCGGTTCTCGGGATTTCGTGGAGAGGGTCGGCTGGAGCGGATTCCTATCGGATCGAGCGCGCGGAGAACGAGTCCGGTCCCTGGACAACGGTCGGCACGCAAGTATTGGACAGCGATGTTCCTTATCAACCGTTTCGGGACGACACCGCGGTAAGCGGCATCCCTTACTTCTACAGAGTCCTGGCAGAGAATGCGGCAGGTGTTTCCGAGCCCTCTAATCCGGAAGGGGCCGTCGGGGCAAGCGCTCCTCCCGTCCCCGCTTCACCGGCTATCCTCCCCTTCCAATCGGTTTCCTCCATTTCCTGGGAGCCGGTCAAATGGGCGGAGGCTTACGATGTTGAAAGAGCTTCCTCTCCATCCGGACCGTGGGAGGTTGTAGGTTCGCATCTTAGCGAAAACCAACGGCCATTCCGGGATACAACGGCCGCCAGCGGAGTTCCCTACTATTACCGGGTGAAAGCCGTTAATCAAGGTGGGACTTCGTCGCCTTCTCCGGCCTTCGGGCCCATTGTCGTCACCAATATCGCACAATTGGCGGAGATTACGGTGGACTCGACAACGGGCAGTAATCCGAAGGAGAATGCCGTGGATGGCAATCTGGCCACCCGATGGCTGTCCCAGGGAACGGAAGCCCGGCACGAATTTCTGCTTAGGTGGCCGACTCCCCAGACGATTAACCGCGTCAAGGTATGGAGCGGAGCTTTAACAGGGGAGAAATGGAACCTGCGTGATTATACGGTGGAGTATGCCGATGGAGAGGAGTGGAAAACAGCCGGCTCGGTTAGGGATAACGAGAAGGACGGATTCTTCAGGGAATTCAACGATATCGTGTTCGAGTCGGTCCGAACCACCGCCTTACGGCTTACCATCCTGAAGCCGTCCTGGGGAGGCAAGCCGGTTAACCCTCAAGATAACATAGCGCGCTTAATGGAGATCCAGGTGGAGAATGACTTGCTGGAGCCGGTGGCCAGTCTTCCTTCGGGAACCTATCCGGGCACCCAGACGGTTACACTCGAGACGTATTCCAAAGATGCCGGTATTCACTATACGTTGGACGGGTCGGTACCGACCGCCGAAAGCCTGCGTTATACCGGTCCCCTTTCCATCTCGAGAACGGCAGTTCTCCAAGCCGTCGCCATTCGGGACGGAGGGGGAAGCAGCCCCGTAGCGGAATATCATTACAACATCCAGCAACAGGAGGAAGAGGAGGAACCATCTCCATCACCAGCACCAACGCCGACGCCAACTCCGTTGCCATCGCCATCACCGGAAACGCCTTCTGAGCCATCTGTTCCATCTGCTCCAACGGCTCCATCCGATGGAGAGACGACTTGGCCCCCAGCACCTGCACCTTCTTTACCATCTGAGCCGTCAAACTCAATGGGACTTGACGTAATGGTGACTCCGGATTCCCTCGGAACGGCGAATGGGGAGGTTTCCAGAGAGTCCCTGGATGCAGCCATCCGGGAAACGCAAGGACATGAGATAGAAATTCAGGTACAGACCACCGGGGAAGCCAAGAAGATTTCCGTTACCTTCGCGGCTGCTCCGCTCCGAGCGGCGTCCGCCAGGGGCATCGAACGAATAACCATTCGAACCCCGCTCGCTGACATCTCGCTTCCTTATACCTTATTGGATGGTCTAACAATATCTCAAAAGTCAGCGTTTCGGTTCGAGGTCGGGAAGGGCATTCCTTCTTCACCGGAGGCTAAAGCAGAGCGGGAGATTCATCTGAGCCTAGACGGGCAAGTCGTTGAAGGAGCAGATAATGGGGCGAAAATGAAGGTCTCCATACCCTATAAGCCCAAACCGGGTGAGCCTGCCCATCGTCTGGTCATCTACAAAGAAAAGGTGGACGGGGAGGCGGAATTGATCAAGAACAGCCGCTACCAGTCGGATAACGGAAGTATAAGCTTCACCACCAAGGAATTTGGCAGATATGTCGTCAAATTGCCTGAGGTTTCCTTCGATGATCTGGGAAGCGCCGCCTGGGCCTCAGCCGAGATCGAAGGCTTAGCGGCCCGTGAGATCGTAAACGGAACCACCGATCGAACCTTCGATCCATTCCTCCAGGTGACCAGGGCACAATTTGTACAAATGCTGATGAACGCTTTCGAACCTGGCGGCAGCGCATCTCCTGGAGCGTTTACCGATGTACAGACGAGTGACTGGTATGCCGGAGCTGTGGCTGCTGCTCAGCAGATCGGTATTGTCAGCGGCCGGGAGGATGGAACCTTCGGCCCTGAGGAAAGCATTACCCGTCAGGATATGGCGGCGATCGCCTTCCGGCTGGCCCAAATCCTCCATACCGATTGGAATAAGCCCAATCAGCCTATGCGATTCACCGATCAAGCCGGCATTTCTCCTTATGCAAGAGAGGCGGTTATTGTCTTACAGGAGAACGGGATTTTGAACGGTCTGGAAGAGGGCCGGTTTGGTCCAAGCTATTCCGCCACCCGTGCGCAGGCGGCGGTTATGATTTACCGGCTTCACCGGCTAATCGAAGGATAGTCTAATTAAGGGGCATCCTGCCAAGAGGATAGCCCTTTCTTTATTGGGCTTGCCAGGGCCAAAGAATAGCCTAAAATAGAAGCATATGGATGACCCCTTCAAGACGTACGGATAGGAGAGCCTATGGTTTTACTTTTTAGAAAACGTTTCCGGGAATCGGTGCAATTCCGGCTTACCTTCTGTTTCGTGTTTATTCTTATCCCGATCTTTGCCGTTTCAATCTTCTCGAATTACCGCTCGAGCAGAATCCTGCAGGAGCAGATCGGGGAGAGGACCAGCAGCGCCATGCTGTCCGTAATCAATTACATTGATCTTTCGATGCAGAATGCATTTGAACTGACGACGGTTCTGGCGAACGACAACGACCTTAACCGCATATTTGTGTCCGCCGGAAAGGAGCTGACGCCGGAATCCCTGCTTGATTTTCAGAAGGCCACCAACCAACTGGTGTCTGTCACCACCTCAGTTAACCGTATGATCTCGCAGGCTTCCCTGTTTCATTCTTCGTCCGGTATACTGCTGTCGACATCCGGTTACCAGCATATTTCAGAGAAGGATTCCGGCGAATGGGCCCGGATCGCGATGGAGGCCAATGGAAAGACGGCCCTCTACTTTCCCGCTGTTAACAAGTTCAACTCCAACCACCAGCCGGATCCTATCTACAACAAGGAGAATCTTGTCGTCATGAGGCTCATGAACGTGCTGAGGCAGCCCAACGACAATATCGTGCTGCTCCCCATCAAAAAACAATACTTTGCCGACTTGATACGGGACCTGCTTCCCCGCTCGGGGGCCCAGATCTATTTGCTGACGGACAAGGGACAACTGGTCGTGAATTCGATGGGAGACAACAGCCTGCCTCCCTTATCTCCGGAGAAAACAATAGAAATCCGGGAGCTTCCCGGCGGAAGTGACCAAATGCTGATAGTGAAGGCGGTATCCGCTGCTTCAGGCTGGTCTCTCGTGATGATCCAGCCCGCCAAGGCCATTTTTCATGACACGACGCAGCTGAAGTGGTGGACGTTCGGTGTTATCGGGGCCAGCCTGATCGTGGCGCTCTGGATGTCCTTGACGATCTTTAATGGAATAGCCCGCCCGATTAAAAAGATGGTCCATGCCATGAAACAGGTCCGCAACGGCCAGCTGGAGACCGTTGTTGCCCATGACCGTCAGGATGAATTCGGCTATATGATGGATTCCTTCAACCTCATGACACAAGGCCAGCGGCATTTGATCCAAGACGTATATGAGAAGCAGCTGCGCCTGGCCAAGACGGAATTTAAATTGCTTCAATCTCAAATCAATCCCCATTTTCTGTATAACACGCTCGATACGATCTATTCGGAGGCGGTCCTTAACGGGGCGGACGAGTTGGGAGAGATGGTCCTAAACCTTTCGCGATTTTTCCGTTACAGCTTAGGCAAAGGGCGGGAGACGTATACGGTAGTGGAAACCTTCGAGCATCTGGCTTATTATTTGGCCGTTCAGAGAATTCGCTGCCAAGGGCAGCTAATCGTTCATTCGCGAATTGCTCCGGAGGCGAAAGACCTTCACGTGCTTAAGCTTGCGGTCCAGCCGTTGGTGGAGAATGCTATCCTGCATGGCTTGGAAAAGAAAACCGGTACACGAGAGCTCTGGTTGTCGGCTCAGGCCGTTAACGGCGTTCTTCAAATTGACATCCGGGACAATGGAATTGGCATATCGGATGAACGGCTCGCCGCGATTAAGGAAAGCCTGGCCAAAATAAGAGCCTTTGATTTTGATCTTATTGTAAGCGAAAGCCGAAGCTCGGCCGATTTGTTTGGACTGCGGAATGTGAAAGCCAGAATCAAGCTGCATTACGGTGAGGAAGCGAATATGGAAGTGGACAGTGAGGAAGGAACAGGGACCCGCATTCGTTTAAGCTTACCGATAGCTATGCTTTCAGCGGAGGGGAATACAACCAAGTGAATGTGTTAGTAGTGGAGGATGAACCGGGCATTAGAACCCGGGTGGCGACAATGATTCCATGGGAGATGCATGGCATTGATATTGTCGGGGTGGCGGAGAACGGAGAGGAAGCGCTTCGCCTCATGGAAAGGACCAAGCCGGATATCGTCTTGACGGACGTGAGTATGCCCGGAATGGACGGAATTACCCTAGCGGGGAGAATTGCCCGGCATAATCCGACGATCCGGGTTATTATTTTGAGTGGTTATGACGATTTTGACTATGCCCGATCCGCCATGGAATACGGAGTTCAGAAATACTTGCTTAAGCCCGCCAGCAATGAGGAGATCCGTGACGCGGTAGTGGAAACGGCGGAGAAGGTAAGGGCGGAGAGGGAGCAGCGCCACAATCATGAGGCTCTTGCTCTTCAATGGAAGAATCATCTTCCTCGTCTGAGAGAACATTTCTTTTTGAACTGGATAAGGGGAGCTTATGCGCAGTGGGAGCTTGATCTAAAGAGCAGGGACCTGCAAATCGCACTGGACAACACGTCATGCTATACGGTTGTTCTGTTCGATATGGATCCTCTGCCGGAAGAAGAACACCGCTTCCAGGAAAAGGACAGCGGCCTGCTGCAATTTTCTCTGAAAAGCATCGCGGGAGAAATCATTTATGATCATAACGGCGGAGTTTTCCAAGATGAGCAGGGCCGGTGCGTCGTTTTGTTTCAGAGCACCGAAGAGGGGGAGGGAGAGTTCAAGCTGAGAATCGGCTACTCGGTTGCCAAAGTCCTCACCACGGTGAAGGAAATCCTTAAGCTGACCGCGAGCGCCGGAATCAGCGGAACGGGGATAGGAGGAGACGCTGTTCCACTTCTCTATGGCCAAGCGAAGGATTCGCTTCAGAAAAGGGTCATGTATGGACGCGATATTGCCATTCCCTACTCGGAAGAGCAGGATGTCCCCGATAAGGTGACCCTTCCTTCATCAGCTGAACGCGAGCTGGAAATTGGCATTGAGACGGGCAACCTGGCTAAGGCCGAGGCGGCGATCCTGCAGCTAGCGGAGCTAAGCCTGGACCAAGCCGGTACGGTAGAAGAGGCCCAAGTCTGCGTCCTTCATCTGTTCCATCTCTTTTTTCAGATAGCCAAATCGAACAATTGGGCGATTCAAGAAGCGGCCGGCGAGGATTTTATTTACTTCGGCAGTCTGCAAAGCCTACAAACGCGCGAGCAAGTCATCGGGTGTCTGGTGCGTATCGCCCGGTCGCTCGCCAAATTCGCTTTGGAGAAATCACAGGCTAAGGGGGGCGGAGCCAAGCTCATTCAGAGCATTCTGGATACGGTGGAGAAGGAGATCGATCAGGATATCAGCCTGCATGCGATAGCCGGGCGATTCTTTATCAACTCTTCCTACCTCAGCCGGCTTTTCAAGCATGAAGTGGGGGAAACCTTCTCGGATTATGTGGTCAAGCGCAAGATGATTCGGGCCAAGCAGCATCTTCAGGACGGATCCAAAGTTCAGGATGCGGCCCAAAAGGTCGGCTATACGAATGTCGGCTATTTCTCCAAACTGTTTCAAAGGTATTGGGGGGTTCTTCCCAGCGAAATTAAACAAGGATAGCCGGCAAGGCGCAGAAGAGGAAGGAATATCCGACAAGCCCGGTCCGAAGGACGCGGGCTTGTCCTTTGTCCATCAGGTCATGAGTCGAACAGGAGATGTCATCGCCGTTATATAGGAATAAGAGCAAGGGCAAGGTAGGATGAAGATAGACCAAATCCTATCGATTGGAGGTGCTTAGAGTGAGCATTACCGCTGCCGAACTGAAAAGACCGGATCCGAAAACAGACCAAAGGGTCAAGAGCAACAGCCGCCTGCGATTAATCAAAGGGAACCTCGGCCTGTACTCGATGCTGGTTCCCGGGATGATCTTCCTTATCCTTTTCAAGTACACGCCGATGTACGGCATTCTGATTGCATTTCAGGAATTTAATATTTTCGACGGCATCAGCGGCAGTCCGTGGGTAGGCTTGGAGCAATTTCAGAAGCTGATGGTATCCGATGAATTTGGCAGAGTATTCCGTAACACTTTGCTGATCAGCTTCTACAAAATTGTTATTCTCTTTCCCATTCCCATTCTGCTCGCGCTCTTCCTGAACGAAGTGGCCAAAATGTGGTTCAAGCGCCTTGTCCAGACGATCGTGTACCTGCCGCATTTCTTGTCCTGGGTCATTATAGCCGGGCTGTTCGTCAACATTCTCTCTCCGAGCGGCGGATTGATCAATGAAATGATTGTGGCCCTTGGGGGCAAGCCGATTTCTTTTCTGATCGATAACAATTATTTCCGGAGCGTGCTGGTCCTCACGGCGGGATGGAAGGAAGTCGGATGGAACGCCATCATTTTTATCGCGGCGATTGCGGGGATTGAGCAGGATCAGTATGAAGCGGCCGCACTGGATGGAGCCGGGCGGATCAAGCAAATGATTCATATTACCCTTCCGGGGATCGCCCCCACGATTGTCCTCATGTTTCTCCTGCGGATCGGCCACCTTCTGGAGGCTGGAACGGAGCAGGTTCTGACCTTGTACAACCCGGTCGTCTACGAAACCGGAGATGTCATCGGAACCTATGTGTACCGCGTCGGTCTCGGCAAGCTGGATTACAGCTTCAGTACGGCCGTCGGCCTGTTTAACTCGGTTGTCGGCTTCCTGCTGATCGTTTCCGGCAACTGGCTAAGCAAAAAACTATTAAACCGGAGTATCTGGTAGGAGGGCCGCATGAACAAAAGAACGTATGCCGATTACTCGCTGGATGCCGTCATCTACCTGGTTTTGATTCTCATGGCTCTTTCCACTTTGCTGCCCTTTGCCAATGTCCTGGCCAAAGCGGTAAGTGCGGAGTGGGCCGTCCTTTCCGGTAAGGTTGGCTTGTTTCCCATCGGCTTCCAGCTGGATACGATGAAGTTTGTGGCCACCTCACCTCAGTTTATCCGGTCGTTTCTCATATCCGTTGGGGTAACGATTGTCGGGACTTTGCTTTCCCTGCTAATCACGGCCGTCACTGCTTATCCGCTTTCCAAGCGGAAGCTTCCCGGTATTAGTGTCATTCTTATTCTGTTCGTTTTTACCATGATGTTCAGCGGCGGGATCATTCCAAATTACTTGCTGGTCAGAAAATTGGGATTGCTGAATACTCTCGGGTCGCTCATTCTTCCAGCCTTAATCAGTGTGTTCAACATGCTCGTGATCAAGAGCTATTATGAGAGCCTTCCCGAAAGCCTGGAAGAATCAGCCAAGATGGATGGTGCCAAAGATTGGACCATTCTCTTCCGCATCATTCTTCCGCTGAGCGGACCGGTTCTTGCCACCATCGGCTTGTTTTATGCCGTTTCATACTGGAACGATTTCTTCAGCCCGATGCTGTATATCAACAGCCCCTCCTTGAAACCGCTGCAGTTGTACCTTCGCGACATCGTGATGGATGCTAACTCCGTCACCGCCGGATTGGACCGAAGCGCCGACGACCTCATGAACGTGTCCTCCGAAGGGGTTCAAGCGGCCACCGTGATCGCATCGACTATTCCGATCCTGTTGGTTTATCCCTTCCTGCAAAAATATTTTATTAAAGGAGTGTTAATCGGCTCGGTTAAAGGATGAGAGGGCGATTTCTGATCATCGTTTCTTGGGACACCAAATCATTGAACTCATATACTTGAGGAGGAAATTCTATGAAGCCTACGACTAAAAAATGGACCACTGTTGCTTTGGCGGGATTAATGGCCGTCGCTGCAGCGGGATGTGGAAACAAAGCCAATGAAGCGGATCTCCGTTCCGGTGCGGGAGAAGCCAGCCAGGCCAAGCCAACGTTAAAATCCTTGCAAATCTGGATGAAGGACGATTACAACACTTATCCGGTTGCCAAGATGCTGGAAGAGAAAACCGGGTACAAGGTGCAGTATGACATGCTTCCCCAAGACAAGCCGGAAGACAAGCTGAACCTCATCCTTTCTTCAGGGGAAGCCTACGATGCCATTACCACCTTGGGCAGCGTGGACATGAAGGCGCTGTATTCCGATTATGCCAAACGGGGCGCGCTTCTCGATCTCGGACCTCTATTAGATAAGTACGGTCCGAATATTAAAGCCTCTCTGTCACCGGAGACATTGGAATCGGCCAAAATCGACGGGAAGCTGTACGGCATTCCGACCAGCGCGACGGAATCGGCTGCCGCCAGCCTCATGATCCGCCAGGACTGGCTGGATAAGCTGGGCTTGAAAGTACCGACCACCACTGATGAGCTTGCGGCCGTGCTGAAAGCCTTCAAGGAGAAGGACCCAGGCGGGAACGGGGACAAGAATGTTCCGCTCGCCATTAAATCCGATGCTCCGTTTGTGGAGAACCTAGCAGGGGCGTTCGGACTGGCCAATAACTGGAATGCGCTGGATGGCAAGCTGGCACCACGCGTTCTGGATCCGGCTTATAAAGACTATGTCACCTATATGAACGGACTTTATAAAGACGGCCTGCTGGATAAGGAATTTGCGATCAACAAGGATGCCAATGTCAAAGAAAAATTCTCCAGCGGGAAAGCCGGCGTGATTCCGATGAGCTGGTCGGATGTGCCGTCGCTCACCGATGCTCTAAAGAAGAACCAGCCGGATGCCAAATGGACCTATCTGCCTGCCTTGAAGGGACCAGGAGGAAAATCGGGACTGGGGATGGCATCGGGATGGGACCGTATCACCTATATCCCGAAGTCTTCCAAGCATCCCGAGGAAGCCATCAAATGGATGAACGCCAAGCTGGATAAGGATACGTTCAAGCTCATGGCCATTGGGGAAGAAGGGAAGCATCACACCTTCAAAGACGGAGCTTATACCCCTATTCTGCCGATCTTCGCGGATGAAAGAAACCAGGCTAACAATTTCCTGATGGGGGCGGACGAGAAAAATTATCCGACCTATTGGCAGGCCCGGGTAAGAAAAGATATGCGCTTGTTTGAGGCATGGGATTACTTGAACAACAAGCTGCCGGCCGAAGTACGCTTGTCCGACCCGCTTGGCAAGAGTCCCTTCCTTCCCGAGTTCTCCCGTAACAACGGATCGCTTACGGCCATGATGAACGAGCAAACGATCAAGTACGTGATGGGAGTAGATGGCTTCGCCAATTATGACGCTTTCGTTCAGAAATACAAGGCGGCGGGCGGCGAAGCAAGCGTGAAGGAAGTCAATGACTGGTATGGAAAAACGAAAAAGTAGGAGGAGAGCCAAATGACGATAGAAGCTAAGCGAACCGTTACCATTCCCTCTCAAGAGCTGCCCGTCTCCTATACCCCGGATGTCGTAGTGGTGGGCGGAGGGCCTGCCGGAATTGCCGCCGCCCTGGCCTCTTCCCGTAACGGGGCGAGGACGCTTCTCGTCGAACAACGCGGCTACTTGGGCGGAATGGCAACGGCCGCCCTGGTGCCGGCCTTCTGCCCTTATACCGACGGGGAGAAGGCGGTGATCCGGGGGATTGGACTTGAGCTGCTGGACCGGATGAAACAAGAAGCCGGCGGCGACTATCGGGAGTTGAACGAAGACAAGATCGACTGGGTCCCCATTGACGCGGAAGTGTTGAAGCGTGTTTACGATGAAGTCGTGGCAGAGAGCGGCACCACACTGCTCTTTCATACGGCCGTTGAACAGGTGCTGGTAGAGGGAGAAACGATTACTGGCGTGGTGGTCAACAACAAGTCAGGCCGTTCCGTCATCCAAGCGAAGCTGTATATCGATGCCACGGGAGACGCCGATTTGGCCGCCTTGTCCGGAGTGCCCTTCCATAAGGGGGGAGTGGAGGGAGAACTGCAGCCCGGAACCATGTGTTATTTGGTAGCCGGGGCCGACAGGGCCAAGTTTCAGGCCTTCCTGGAAGAAACCGGACAAAGCCTGCAGCTGGAGAAAACGGTGGTCGAGGCCCAGGAACGAGGCGATCTGCCGGCAGGGAGGAAGAGAATCTCCGGGATTGCCTGGGTGACTCCTTACGTGGCCGGCTTCAATTTTGGCCATATTTTCGGGGTTGACGGGACCAAGGCGGAGGATCTTACACGAGCTGCCGTAGAAGGCCGGCAGCTGATTGCCCGCCAGATGGCCTTTCTGCACCGTTATGTTCCCGGCTTTGAGAACGCCCATCTCGTTCATACCGGCGACCAAGTCGGAATTCGCGAAACAAGGCGGATTGTAGGAGATTATACTTTGGTTGTCGAGGATTTTTTAACCATGCGCACGTTTGAAGACGATATTGCCCGCAATTCCTATTTCATCGATATCCACCTGGCCCATGCGGGCAGCGCCATGGCGATCAAGCATTTGCCCAAGGGAGAGTCTCACGGAGTACCCTACCGCTGCATGCTGCCGGTCGGCAAAGCCAATCTGATTGTGGCGGGACGTGCCGTTTCTTCCGACCGGCCCGTTCAAGGGTCGCTGCGGGTGATGCCCAATTGCTTTGCCATGGGGCAAGCGGCTGGAACGGCGGCAGCCATGGCAGCAAGCGGCGGTCAAGGATTCCGGGAAATTGAGATCAAAGGGCTGCAGGAGCGGTTGACCCGCCAGGGAGCCTGGCTCGGTGTAGGGGAGAGGCGGCAAACGGCCGCTCTAGCAGGTTCTGTGATTGAATTTGAGGAAGAATGTTGAGGGAAGTAGAGCTCATTGAGCCATACAACCCTAAAGTTCCTATCACAAAGAGGCACCCTCGCTTGATAAGCGAGGGTGCTTCTTTTGTGTTTATTGCACAAGTTGACCCTACTTCAAAGCCTGAGCATCTCGCATCAGGTAGCCGGCGGCCTCCTCTTGAATGTGTTTTCCGGCTTGGGCCGAAATTTCATTCAGGAAGGATGCCGGGTCGGCCTGGTCCAGTTTGCTGGTCAGGCTGTTGCTGATTCCTGCGTTATCGATCCAGCCTTTGGCCGTGAAGGCAGCCACTAGACTACGAAGGGAATCGACGTTCGATTCCGTTGTGAACGAGACTTCCTTGGTCAGGCTGTTGCCCGCTTGATCGACCGCTGTGACCGACAGCGTATGCTGGCCGAGCGGCAGGGTGTAGAGAGGAAGCCGGGCATCCGGTGACACGGTTTGACCGTCCAGTTGGACAAGGGTCGCGGCTTGGTCTATCCCCGAATCGCTATCGGAGAGGGCGATGCTTACGACCAGCTCTTCTGACGTGCTGTAGCTTTTCCCTATCGGCTCTTTAATCTCGATGACCGGAGCAGCCGTGTCAATGGACATGGTAATGCTTTGAGTGGACTCGACATTCCCGTCCTTATCCATTGATTTGTACTGCACGGTATTCAAGCCATTGCGTTCCAGCAGGATAGGAGCGGTGTAGGCTGCCCAGGTGCTGCCGGAATCCAGGCTGTACACCGTTTCCGTGACGCCGGAACGGTTATCCGTGGCCTGCAGGCTGACGGTGACCGGAGCCGTATACCAGCCGTTCTTTCCGTTAGGAGCAGGTGGGTCCAGAAGGGCATTGGTCACGGGAGCCTGAAAGTCCGATTTCACACCGGGAGGCGTATATTTCCACAGGACCGAGCTGTTGTCGGAAAAGTAGAAATTGCCGAAGGGGTCCCGGTTCAAATAGTTGCCGAAACTGGAATTGAGAAGAATGAATTCATTCGTTTCCGGCTTCATCATAAAGAATTGACCGCGGGACGTTCCGTACATGTTGCCGTCTGTTCCCGGGTGCAGGAAGGCGTACGTCCAAGTGGTGCCGTCCGCTTTATACCGGCGAAGCTTGGCGGCCTTGTATACATATTGTCGCGTGGAGGGGTCGAATTTAAAGATCGTATCCTCGGCTACCCCCCAGATTAGACCGTCCGGTCCAACCGAGAGTCCCGTGACTCCTTTGCGTCCGGTTACCGGCGCGCTCTCATAAATCTTCGTCTTGGTGGCGGGGTCAAAAATGATCAGCTTGCCGCTTGTTTCCGTAGGTCCGTCGGTTCCGAGCCCTCCGTAAACCGTCGTGCCCGCGTAGACCAGTCCATCCTTGTAAACGATGGAGATGAGGCTCTGGTTCTTCACGATGTTGCGGAAGACATCCAGCTTGCCGGTGGCAAAGTCATACATCGCCAAAGCTCCCTGCAGGGAGGTCGTGTTCGGAACCGTTCCGACGAACAGCTGATCCCGGTCTTCGGCATAGGCCATAGCGAACGGACGGTCTTGGCTGTCCTTACGCATATCGAAGAGCTGAACCGGGTTAGAGCCCGAGAAGGGCTTAGCCGGATCGTATTCCAGAATACGGGCTCCGGCATAGGCGCCCAGGATCATTTTTCCTTTGCGGATGGCGGACGATTCGATCTGGCCGAGCGGATTGGTATCCGACACGGCGCCCGTCACCGGATCATAGGACGTCAGTCCTGACATGTAGCCGGCCACGTACATTTTGTTGTCTAATCCCTTATGAATGCTTTGGATGAGAATCGGAGCTCCACTGTAATGGGCGGGCTCTACCAGTGTCTTGCCGGTGGAGAGGTTATAGTAGAGCATGTTGCCGTATGGACCCATGCCGACAAAGGTCATACCGGGCCACTCGGTGCTCTTCAAATCTACGAATGCTCCATCCTGAAAATTCGTTCCGCCTTCGATTTCTTTCAAGAGGGTAGAAGAGCGGGTGCTGCTGTCATAGACATACAGGTTGTAACCCAGGGTAAAGAGCGCTTTTCCGGGCTGACCCGGAATGGCGGCCACCGCGCCGGAGTGGATATCCTGCCCGTTGGGATCGTAGTACTCGACCGTATCCTCGGGGGTCACGACCAGCAGATCGCCGTTGGAGAATTTCACGAACAGCCGGTCCTCTTCAAAATCCATGCTGTAGGGCCATGCGTAATTGTCTCCTCCGCCTGGGATCAGCGTACTGAGCAATTCCTTGCGGGTTCCGTCAGGCAGGATCTTATAGATCCGGCTCTTGTTGCCCCCGGCGCCGGCATATAGAACATTGCGCTTGGCATCATAGGCGAGCGAACGCAAATACTTCTGCTCGGGATCGACCTCCCCGAGATCCGTAATCTTATTTGTGGCCGGATCATATTCGTACAGCTTGCCGTTCGGATAGGTTCCGGCAAAGATTTTACCGTCCGGTCCTGCGGCCATGGACCAAACATGCGTTTCCCCGGTAAAGTTGCCTAAGGATTCGAGCTGATCGTTTCCGGGAGTGTACCGGTAAAGACCGCCATCATAATGCGTACCGATATAGACGCGTCCATCCGTTGCCACTTCGATTCCCCAAGCCGCTTCAACACCGGGCATCGAATAAGTATGAAGAACTTCCCGGGTTAAGGCGTCGATAACGGCAAAGGCCGTCGGAACCTCGTCCCTTCCTTTGAACACGGTGTAAAGGACGCTTTTCCCATTTTCCATTCCAATGGCGGTTTCTTCGTTGATCATGCCTCTAACCACGCCGCCGATTCTTTCGAACGTGCCGATCTCGTTCTCCTGCACTTTTACGGAGTCCGCATACCCTTTGGTCAGTCCGGGAGCCGACGAATAGAGGAGAACCGCCGCACTAACCGCATTATCAGGAACGACGGAAGAGGCGGCGTTCTTCACCCATTGTCCGTTCGTCGGCGTCACCCAATTCGATGCCTCGCCTACCTTCGTTCCGGAAGCGTCGTAGAAGCGGAAATAGATGGCCATCGAGCCGGCTTCTACCTTCATCATAGCGGAAGCGGAATAACTTTTGCCTGGAGTAACCGTTACTGGAACGGATTCCAGACCTAAAGCACGGACCGAGTTGCGGTCATCGAGCAGTAAACTGTAAGCGCCTTCATAATGTTCAGAAGAATTCACCGAATAGTAGACATCGGATTCCCCGTTGCCGAACACCTGATTCCAGCCGGGAATAGAGGTTCCGGAAGCCGGTTCCTCGAAGCCGGGGTTAGCCAGGTTCACAACGGCGGGGGCCATTCCTTCCGCTGCGGATCCGGGGGAGGGCAACAAGGACAGACCTAAACCTAAGGCAGCCATCACACTTGTCAATCGGCGATAAATCGGTTTAATGCCACTCATCTCCTTTATTTGTGATTCACATCTGACTCACTTCTCATTGTACGGGCGGAGGTATTTTCTGTCAATTGGGATTTATCATAAAAAGGAGCGGGAAGAGGCGGACTTGCCTGCCTGGCCTATCCTCCGGTATGCTGGTAGGGAAAAAGGCCGTATGATCAAAAATTTGATGATCGGGTGTTCTCATGACTTCTGAAAAACAAAGCCGCAAAACGTTTCGCCTGCGTCTAGAGCAAATGCAGAGCGTTCTTCGCGGAGAGATTCTCACAGGAAAAAGGAAGGCGGGAGAGTTCCTGCCTTCCGAGCGTGACCTGACGCGCCAGTTTCATCTGAGCAACAAGCTGGTGCGGACGGGACTGGAGGAGCTTGTCGCCGAGGGGTTGATCGTTAAGATTCCGCGCGTGGGCAACCGGGTAACGGAACAGGCCGGGGAGCATACCGTCACTCTGCGGTTTGGTTATCATGCAAGCCTGGAGACCGAGGCGCAAATGGAAGCGCTGCTCGCCGATTTTCACTGCAGCCATCCCGCCATCCATGTACAGCCGATCCGGATTTCTTATAACAGCTATGCCTCGACGGTTCACGAATACCTGGATGCCGGCATTATGGATGTGGTGACGATGAATCACAACAATTTCGACCACTTCTGTACGAACGGCAAGCTGGATCTGCTTCAGGAGCAAGAGCCGGCTGCCGGAGTGTATCCCGAGCTGTTCCGAGCGTATTCCCGGGAGGGCAGGCTTTATGCCAAGCCGTTCCTTTTCTCTCCCTTGGTGCTGTGCTACAATCGGCGGCATTTTCGCGAAAAGGGGGTTACCCTGCCCTTCAAGCCCGACAGCTGGGAGGAATTGATGCAAACGGCTTCCCGTCTGACCGTCGAGAACGAACGATTCGGCTTCTACTTTTTTCTGCTGTCCAAGAACCGCTGGCCGGTATTCCTGCTACAAAACGAAGCCAAGCTGGGACGAGGACGGAGGAAGGCGGAAGAAACGGTCGACCGGATGCTGGAAGGCTTCTCGCTGTGCCGGGACATGATCCACGATTCGCAAACCTTCCCTACCTTTCTGGCCGGAAGCGATGCCGACGCGGAGGAGCTGTTCGGGCAGGGGAAGGTATCCATGATCATGACCTCTTATTTCGCTTTGAACTCGATTCACTATCGCGGCGTGGAATTTGACATTGCCCCGCTTCCGGGAAGGAAGAACCGCGATACGATTCTGATGACCATCGGATTGGCCGTCAACCGGAAGTCCAAGGCATTGGTGGCGGCCCAAGCGTTGGTGGATTATCTGGTTTCGGCACAAGCGCAGAGCAAAATCCGGGAGCTGACCTTGAGCATCCCCGCCCGCCAAGCCGCCGCAGAAGCGGACGTGACGGATGCCGCCACGGACAGCCCGGAGCATTTTGACCTCTATGAAGAGCTGCTTCCACAGTCGCGCCTCTACACCGAATTGAACCTGAGCTCCGACGAGCTGGATGGGGTTATCCAGGAAGCGCGGATCTTCTGGGCTCGGCTGCAGACAGAGGAGCAGCTGCGGAGCCAGCTTCTTAAGCGGCTGCTGCCCGAATGACCTAGTGCCTTATCCGGTAACTTAGTCGGTGAGACCGCCCCCGTATGCGAACGAAAATCAATAGGAAAGAAGAATTTCATTTGCGGATAAGGCACTAGCCCTTCATCTCAAAGTGATGAATAGGACGGATTTCGATTCTCCAGCCCCATTCCTCTTCAGCGTCCAGCTGAGTAGCGGGATGAAGGGAGGCAAGCCGAAGGGCTTCCTCCATGTCCTGGGCTTCCAGGATAAACACGCTGCCGATCATTTCCTTGGATTCGGTAAACGGACCATCCGTCACCTTCACCTCGCCGTTAGTTCTGCGCAGCCCTTTCGATTCCAGTTCTAGACCGGCATCTAAGATGAGGTGCCCGCTCTCATACAGCTGCTTCAGGTGGGGACCGCATTCATCCATTACCGCCTGAATTTCCTCTTCCGGGTGCGCATTCATTTTCTCAGGGTTGAAGTATCCGATACATAGAAATTTCATTGTCATGCTCTCCTCTCGGCTGGCTAAATTTGTTGGGCCGGTTATCCTACTTGTACCATCCCTGAAACCTCCTTTGCCGTCAAGTCTTTCTCTTCGCGGGAAGGAGGAGCTAAAGGGAATCAATCAGGTTATCCGGCCCTATTTTAGCAACGAATGACTTGGCGCAATATCGACATGGAAATGGCAAGGAGCATCAAAAAGCCGCCGTTGCAGAACGGCGGCCTTTAGGCTTTTCTGTAAACAAGAAAAGAATAAGGTAAACTCCTAATGGGAGAGGGTGGAAAAAGATGTTTCCAGATTTAACTAAGCATCCGGAATGGTTGAGCGGGCAAAGCCGGGAATGGTGTAATCAGTTAGCTGCCATGACGGGGAAATACGAATATACGTGGAATTACATTTATGAAGGGCAGCCGGCGGAGAACCGTTTAACAGAAAAGCTGACCTCTCGCCTGCATGGAAAGGTACTGGAAGTCGGCTGCGGACATGGCGATTATACGAAGCAATGGGCGGAGCTTGTGGAAGAAATGGTCGGATATGACATGACAGAAGGATTTCTTGCAACGGCGGAAAGGAATCGAACGAACTCTAACGTCCGCTACGTGAGGGCGGGGAACTCGGGAAAATCTTTCCGGGATTGTTCGCTCTCCCTTCGGCAGGAACCCCGATTCTGGATAAAATTCAGGAGAGGCTGGAAACAAGCGGCCTCACGGTCATCGAGTTGTCTGTCTTGAAAGAAACCATATCGATTCCGTCACCGGACGATGTGTTGGAGATGATCTGCTTTGGCCAGAGCGACGGATTTAAGCAATATACCCGGGAGGCAGGCTACCAACGAATCGTATCTCAATTTGAAAAGCATGCGAGTGCACAGGGGATCAAAACGACAGCCTTTTACTATTTCATTAAAGCCAAAGCCTCCTAATTTTGGGAACCAAGACGCTATACCAAAGAGAAATCAGCTATGCAAAGCTATGCTAAGGGGGATAACACCCCCCAGGCCTAGCTTTATTTGTATTCCCGTGTTCTCCATTTCCATTTGTTGCTCTCGGTTTGCATCTCATGACCTGATCATCCGATACGAATCCATATCACCAATTACCGATTGTCACGTCTTCCGAGGCGACGATATACTTAAGGCGAATTCGCGAAAACGTTTACACCTATCTTTTGAAGCCCACAAGGGAGGTCATGTTCAATGAGAAAAAAGAAAACAGGCTCGTACATCCGCACCGCTTCTTTACTCGCCCTATCCGCAGGTCTTGCTGCCGGATGCAGCCCCCGTACCGAAGAGAAAGCGGCCGTCGCATCAACGGATTCATCCTCGCCCGGTCCGCTCAAGCTTACTTATTGGGTCGGCCTGCCAGGCGATGCGGCAAGACTCATGAAAAACTACAATGAAAACACCTTCTATCAGGAGCTGGAAAAGAAAACAGGGGTGAAGGTCGATTTCCAGCATCCGGCGATCGGCAGCGAGAAGGAGCAGTTCAATCTATTGATTGCATCGGGCAATCTGCCCGACGTTATTGAAAACAACTTTACCGCCTACCCGGGCGGACCGGAGAAGGCCATTGCGGACAAGGTCATCATCCCGCTCAACGAACTCATCGACAAGAATGCCCCTAATCTGAAGAAGTATCTGGATGCCAATCCGGCTATGAAGAAAGAAATCAGCACGGACTCCGGCGTTATTTATTCTTTTCCTGCAATCGGGGTCGGCAATTCCCAAGTCAGCAGCGGGCTCATGGTACGCAAAGACTGGCTGAACGAGCTGGGCTTGCCAACTCCGGAGACCGTGGAGGAATGGACTGCGGTCCTGCGTGCTTTTAAAGAAAAGAAAGGAGCAAAGACCCCGCTCACCATGACGAGGGATGAATTGAAATCGGATAAGTTCAACGGGGCCTATGGCGTTGGCAGCTCCTTCTACCTGGACAATGGCAAAATCAAGTACGGACCGTACGAGCAAGCGTACAAGAATTACTTAATGCAGTTGAACGCCTGGTATAAGGAAGGCTTGCTGGATAAGGATTTTGCCACACAGGATACGAAGGCGAAGGATGGAAAAGTGACCAATGGCAGCGCGGGAGCCTTCACCGCCTTTATCGGCAGCGGCATGGGCAAGTATTTGAATGCGCCAAGCGATAAAGCCTTCGATCTCACCGCTACGCAGCATCCCGTTATGCAGAAAGGGCAGGAACCGCGCCTCTTCACGGCGGCTTATGAATATCGGGGAGATGGAAGCGCCGCTATTACACCGGCCAACAAGCACGCCGCCCAAACCGCTAAATGGCTGGACTACCTTTACTCCGAGGAAGGAAACAATCTGAAGTCCTTCGGTATGGAGGGACTTACTTACAAGAACGAGAACGGCTTTCCTAAATATACGGACCTGATTACCAATAATCCCGATAAACTGTCAGTGGGCGAAGCCATGGCCAAGTATCTTCGAGTGGCCACGCCCGCCCCAGGATTTGTCGGGGATGACCGTTATACGGAGCAGTACTACAAGTTCAAGCAGCAGAAGGAAGCGGTCGCCATCTACAACAAATACTACAAGAATCTGGAGCAAACCCGCGTCCCCCGGATTTCCCAAACCCCGGAAGAGGCGCAGGAGCTGTCTGCTATTATGGCAGAGGTCGAGACCTATAAGGATGAAATGTTCCTTAAGTTTGTCATGGGCGCCGAGTCCTTCGATAACTACGACAAATATATCGCCCAGCTGAAGAACATGAAGCTCGATCGGGCCATCGCCCTTAAGCAAGCGGCATTGGAACGTTACCTTAAACGGAAATAATCTCATCCATTGGGCGATTCGAGAGGGGCGGCCCCAGAGCGGCAACGGACAGGAGGAAGAGCATGAAATCGCTGGCTCTTGACTATCGAAGAAACAAGTATTTGTATTACATGATTTTCCCGGTCATTCTGTATTATCTCATTTTTCACTATGTCCCCATGTACGGAGCCATCATCGCCTTTAAAAATTACCGGATAGCCGACGGGTTTCTTAACAGCCCCTGGGTGGGCTTCGAGCATTTTACAAGCTTTTTTCAAAGCTATTATTTTTGGCGATTGATCAAGAACACGCTGCTGCTCAATCTTTACATGCTGATTTTTTCGTTTCCCGCTCCGATTGTCTTTGCCTTGTTAATTAACGAAATCGTTGTTCAGAGATTTAAACGGGTGGTCCAAACCGTTACCTACCTTCCTCACTTTATCTCGATGATTGTGGTCTGTGGCATGATTACCCAGTTCCTATCCAGAGACGGCTTTATTACGGACATTCTGGTTTTTCTGGGTATGGAACGGCAGGTGCTGCTGGCCCATCCGGAATATTTCCGTACCGTTTATATCGTTTCGGATATTTGGCAGGGAATAGGCTGGGGCTCCATCGTGTACCTGGCGGCCATTACCGGAATCAATCCCGAGCTGTATGAAGCCTCCCGCATAGACGGAGCCAGCCGCTGGAAGCAAACGCTGCATATTACGCTGCCGGGCATTTTGCCCATTATCATCATCCTGTTCATCCTTAAGGTCGGGCATATGCTGGATGTGGGATTCGAGAAAATCATCCTGCTTTACAATCCCAACACGTATGTTACAGCGGATATGATCAGCACCTTCGTGTATAGGAAAGGCCTGCAGGGCTCCTTTGAATTTAGTTACGCTACCGCTGTAGGACTGTTCCAGGCGGCCGTCAACTTCCTCCTGTTGATCGCAGCGAATCGTATCAGCAGGAAAGTAAGCGAGAACAGCCTGTGGTAAGGCGGCTGCGTCTGGAGTACCTGCTGCCCGAGACTGGCGGTTAAGCAAACGAAGATCAGCTAGGAGGAGTCGCTTATGGCAAACCGTACCATTCAGAGAAGCGCTGGAGAAACGGCCTTCCAACTGTGCAACAACTTATTCATGGCGCTCATGGTCGCCATTACGCTATACCCTTTCGTTTATGTCGTCTTCTCGTCCATCAGCGATTCCCGGCTGCTGCTCTCCCACACGGGAGTGCTGCTCGCCCCCCTTGGATTTACGCTGGAGGCATATACCATGGTGTTTAAGAACCCCAATATTCTGACCGGCTATCTGAACACGTTGATTCTCGTGGTGGTGGGAACCGCACTTAATTTGTTCATGACCAGCCTTGGGGCTTATGTGTTATCACGCAAGGGGATTGCTTGGACCAAGCCGATCATGCTTATGATTGTGTTTACGATGTTCTTCTCTGGCGGAATGATCCCCATGTACCTTTTGGTCAACAATTGGCTGCATCTGGGAGATACCTTGCTGGCGTTGATCATTCCCGGACTCATCTCTACGTGGAATCTGATCATTCTTCGCACTTCTTTCGGGACCATACCGGAAAGTCTGATCGAGTCGGCACGGATCGATGGTGCTCAAGATTTCAGCATTTTGTTTCGGATCGTGATTCCCCTTTCGCTTCCGGTCATGGCGGTTATGGTGCTTTTCTACGGCGTAGGCCACTGGAACTCTTGGTTCGGTGCGATGATTTATTTGCGGGATAGGGAATTGTTCCCCCTTCAGCTCATCCTCCGAGAAATTTTGATCCAGAACAATACGAGCTACATGTCAGGGAATGCCTCTATTGAAGATGTGGAAGCCATTGGCGAAAGCATCAAGTATGCGACCATTGTCATTGCCACGCTGCCGATCCTGTTTGTCTACCCTTTCTTACAGAAATATTTTGTTAAAGGTGTTATGATTGGGTCAATTAAGGAGTAACAGGCAAATTGGCAGCAGGAGTGAGATAAGTGAGGATAAACTATCCGTGGAAAGGGAAGGGCATCTTGAGCAGGTGGCTGTGGTCTTATGCCGTAGTTCTGCTTATTCCTATCCTGGTGATGGCTGCGACCCATTTGCAGACCCGGCGGGTTCTGGAGGGTGAAATTTTAAGAGCGAATTCTGCCTTGCTGTCCCAGCTTCAGCAGGAGATCGACAATTACATTGACTTCACTTATCGGTTATCCGAGGTAATCAACTTTAATCCGAAGGTCACTTCTACGATTCGTAACCAGAAGGATATCGGGACCACCGAACGTATGGCGATCGTCCAGCTTCTTGCGGATTTTAAAGCTTATAACCTTACCAAAGACTACGTCAGCAGCTTTTATCTTTACTTTCCCGAAGGCGATTTTGTTCTTACGGGCAGCTCCTTCTACGACACGGTCTTGTTCTACCAGCAATTTATTCAATCTTCCGGCTTGTCCCTGGAGGAGTGGAAGAAAGGACTCGCCCGTGCAGGGCGGGGGACTTTTTCGGGCATCGAAAGCCTTGATGCGAAGGGGAAGACCGGCATCCAATATTCGCAGATGCTGCCCATTCAACAGAACAGTCCGTCTAAGGCTACTCTGGTCATTGAGCTTAATGAGGAACAGCTGGTTGCTACTCTTCGGAATATTCAATCGTATAACGAAGGACATGTGTATATTCTGGATGCCGCGAATGTCCTTCTGGCTTCAACCGAAGGGGAGCCCGCAAAGAAACGGGAGTTCGATTTTGACGGAGTAGCGGGAGAGCGGATTCAGAAGACAGATGCCGTCTGGGACGGAGAACCGGTCGTGATCTCCTACATCGAGTCAGCCAAAAGCAATTGGAAGTATGCGTATGTCCTCCCCGCCAGGATATACAGCGAAAAGGCCGAGTACGTGTGGAATCTGGCCCTCCTCATGCTGGCCATTGCCGCAGCTCTCGGCTTTGCCATCGCGGTACTGCTGGCAAGGAGGAACTACTCTCCACTGAAGAAACTGGTCAACAACGTGGCGAACCGAAGTGAGCTGAAATCGTTAAAGGGATCGAAAGTCAATGAATATGATTATCTGGAAGAAGCGATTGACAGCACGCTCGACCGTTACCATCTGATGAACCGGACGCTGGAGAAGCAGAACAAGACGCTACGTTCCAATCTGCTCGTCAAGCTTCTGAAAGGGCGGATTGAGCAGGACTTCCCCATGGCGGACGTTCTGCCTGAATACGGGATTCAGCTGCATTCCGAGGAGTTTGCCGTCGTCTTGTTTTATTTGGAGGACTACAGCGGCTTTTTCCGGCTGGATGAACAAGATGAGGAGAAGAATCGGGAGTTCGTTCACCTTATCATGATTAACATCATAGAGGAGATGGCCGGCCAGAAGCATCAAGGCTGGATGACGGAGATCGACGAGATGCTGGCGTGTATCGTCAACCTCAAGCCGGGTACCCCGCAGGAAGAGTCAGTAGAGCATCTCAAAAGCCTGACGGAGGAAGCCCAACGGTTTATCGGAGAGCGCTTTCATATCCGGTTTACCGTATCGGTCAGCTCCATGCATCGATCCGCCGCCGAACTTCCTGTCGCTTATCAGGAGTCGCTCGATGCGATGGAATACCGCATGCTGTTCGGAGACCAAACGATCATTTGGCATGACCGGATCAAGGACCAGAAGCCGTCGTACGATTATACGATGGAGAAGGAGCAGCAGCTGCTCAATTATGTGATGGCCGGGGATTTTCCGGGAGCGAAACAGATGCTGCATGACATTATAGACCGCAATCTGGCGCAGGAGAACATTTCCGTCGATATGATCCGCTGTCTGATGTTCGATATATGCAGCACCATGATGAAGGTGGCCATGGAGTCTCAATTGGACCCGGTCGAGCTTTATTCGGAGAATTTGGAAGCCATCCGGGAATTGATGAACGGAAGCACAGTAGCCTCCCTGCGGGAACGGATGACGCTCTTTTTGCAGAAGGTATGCGGGTTTGTGGAAGAGCGGAAGAAGAACAATAAGAAGATCAGGCTGAAGGAAAACGTGATTGCCTATATCGAGGAGCACTATCGGGACACCGAGCTAAGCATCAACATGATTGCCGAGCATTTCCATGTGCATCCTTCTTATTTGTCCCGCTATTTCAAAGAACAGGTGGGAGACAATTTGACCGAATACCTCAACCGCTATCGGGTGGAGCAATCGAAAGTCCAGCTGCTGCAGGAGGAGATTTACATCCGGGATATCAGCGAGAAGGTCGGATTTCATAGCATCAGCACCTATATCCGCTTGTTTAAAAAGTACGAAGGCGTGACACCTAGTGCTTATCGAGAGGCCAAAAAGTATCAAGTCCAGCTGGACTTGCCGCGCAAACAAATGAGGTGACGTGTTGATAACAAACCGAGACTACTTTCCCACGGTTATTTTGGGTGCGACCTTTGCCGGACTGGGCGCAGCCTATGCGAATGAAGAATCGCTGGTCATGGAAAGAACCTCTTTTGTCGGCCACGAATTTATTAACAGCTTTCATCCTGGTGTTGGCTGGCACGAAACGGCCCTTACCGAGAAAGGCATGAAGCTCAAGCAGGAGCTGATGGAGCGCGGCGTCATGTCGGATGAGGGGAGCGTTCATATACCTGCCGTCGCCCCGATTCTGTATAACAAAATTATTCAGGACTCCCTTTCCGTCCTGCTTCAAACGGAGGTGACGGAGATCGTTTCCGCAGGAAACTCCTGGGAGGTTACGGTCTACAACAATTCCGGCTTCCGCCGGATCAAGACCGACCGGGTCATCGATACGAGGCCCGAGATGGCTCCGACCGAGCTGCTCCGATCGAAGAGCCTTAATGCCCTGTTGAACTGCGGGGAGGAAGAGCTGGTGCTGCCTGAGGAGATCAGGGGGCAGGCCCACTTGGTGAAGGGGAAGCTGAAAGGGGAAATCATTCTGAAATTCCCAGTTGATGTTAAGGATGACTGGTTTGTGTCCAGACAAAAGCTGCATCAGTTTTGGGTGAACCGGCCGGAAGCCTGGAAGGCGTGGACGATCTCCGCCATCTCAGGCTGCTTCGAATGGCGGCATGACCAAGGAGAGCCGGCTTCCGCTTCACCCGGCCGGGTGAGTCTGCCGTCATCAGCCTACCGCAATCCGTTAGAAGCTTTCGAGGCAGGCCTTGCCGCGGGAAGGGGGAAGTAACTTGTTGTTATCCCAGAAGGTGAACGGACAACTAACCGTAACGGATAGGGAAGCACCTGCATTTTCGGAGCATTATGATGTGATTGTAACCGGTCTCGGGACCGCAGGAGCCATCGCCTTGATATCCGCAGCGAGCAGAGGCCTTAAGGTGCTGGGGATCGAACGTCTGAATTGCATGGGGGGAATGGGAACGGCCGGCTCGGTTAACGGATACTATTTCGGATCGCCTGGAGGCTTATATGAGGAAATCGACCGGAAAGTTATTTCTTTGGTGGAAACCGTTTACACTCGGTCCAGCTATTACAACGTGGAAGCGAAGAAGTATGTGCTGGAGCAGGAAGCCGTGAGGCATGGGGCAGCCCTAGCTTACGAATCGACCGTCACCGGCATCTATATGGATGGCAAAACGGTCAAGGGGGTACAGTGGATTGGTCCCGACGGGCTGCAATCGGCGGACTGCAAAGTGCTGATTGACTGCTCGGGCGATGCGGAAGCCTGTCATTTGGCTGGCTGTTCAACGTCCTTCGGCCGACAGCTGGATGGAAGGGCGCAGCCTTATACAAGCGTAAAGATCTTTGCTGCGGGCAACAAGGTGAGCTGGAGAAATTTCGATTCCGGCTGCACCAACCAAACGGACGGAGATGAATTGTCACAGGCGCTCCTCTTCTCGCATGCCCAGCATCTCGAGGACTATTATACGGACGAGAACCGCCTGCTGCAGCTGGCCCCTCACTTGGGCATTAGGGAAGGGCGTTTGATCGAAGGTGAGGAGACGATCACGATTGAGGATTTCTTCGCAGACCGGATATCCGATAAGCCGGTATTCTATGCCTACGCGGATATCGATAAGCATGGCCGGGATAATGCTTTTGAGAGCCAGCATCTGAAGGATTGGTTCGTGGCGAGCAATCTGGGGGCGGTGAATGTCACAGTGCCGATCCCGCTGGGCGCGTTGATTCCGAGAGGCTATGACGGTTTGCTTGCGGCGGGACGCTGCTTAGCCGTTGACCATGACCTGTCTACCTGTGTCAGAATGAACCGCGATATGCAGAAGTCGGGCGAGGCGGCTTCAACGGCGGCTTGGCTGGCCATCACGAAGGAAGTGCCGGTAAAAGATGTGCCTTATGAGGAGCTGATCGCCCTCCTAACGGAAACCGGCTGTTATAATCCAGAGAACAACAAAGGTTACCAATTTGCCTATCCCTCCGGCAACAAGCCTGTCCAGCCGATTGCATGGCTTACGGACCCCGAACAAATCCGCGTGGGCTTGTCGACCCTTCAGCCGGGAGTCGCTATCTGGTCTTGCCGGAGGCTGGGCTCCACGATCGTAGCTTCGTTACGGGAATGGGTACTTACGGAGGAAGAAACGCTTCGCAAGCACAGTGCTTTTGCACTCGCGGTTCTTGACGATGAGGCGTGCCTTCCGGTGCTGAGGGAGATGGTTAAGGAGCGCGATTCTGTTGTCCTTCAGGATGTAAGGAAAAATAACCAGATGCGTGGTCATGTGGCGATCTACTTGCTCGGCCGGATCAAGGATGTGCACAGCGTGAAGGAGCTGGCGGCTATTGTCACGAACCCGGAGGAATACGACAGGCCGTTGTACCGGCTGGGGGAAGGGACGGACGGGAAGGCGAAGAAGTACAACGATGTGTACTTTCAGTTTTTCTCCCATGCGGTCATGGCCCTGATCCAGATCGGAGAGCATCATCCTGCGCAGCGGGAAGCTATCGGAGAAGCTTTGATACAAGCGGTGGAGAACGGCACTTACCTCCCCCGGATTACCCATATGCCGTACGGCACCTATGAACATTCCATTGCGGCCAACATTCAATCGGTGGCCCATGATGCCTTGGAGCGTTGGGGGCAAGTGGACAAAGGGCTGTAAATACGAGGGTGGGCAGCAGGATACACAGGGTACCCCCATCTCCATTAGATGACGAGGGAAGACCCATTCACCAATTAACGGAGAGAACGGGAGTAGAGGAGGAACTGGAACATGGCTAACCGGCAGGGAGACATCATCATTTACGGGGGAACCTCGGCAGGCATTATGGCCGCCGTACAGGCTGTTAGAATGGGAAGAAAAGCGATTGTTATCGAGCCGACTAACCGGATCGGTGGACTCAGCACCGGCGGTCTCGGCGATACGGACTCCGGGGAGAAGTCGGTCATTGGGGGGCTCTCGCGGGAGTTTTACGAACGGTTAGGCCGCAAATACGGTCAGTCGGAGGCGGTATGGCTATTCGAGCCGAAGATGGCGCTGGAAGTGTTTCACGATTATGTCAGGGAATATGCTATCGAGGTCGTCAACGGAGAACGTCTGGATCGGGGCTCCGGAAAGGGTGTGGTTAAGGAGGGAGATCGGATTACGAGCATCCGAATGGAATCCGGTCTTACATTCGAAGGCCGAATGTTCATCGATGCCAGTTATGAGGGGGATCTCATGGCAGGCGCCGGCATCCGCTACACCACAGGACGCGAGCCGAACAGCCTATATGGAGAGCGGCTGAACGGCATTCAGACGGAGCAAGCCACTAAGAACCAGCTGCCGACCGGCATCGACCCCTACTGGACTCCAGGAGACCCTGCAAGCGGGCTTCTTCCTCATGTGAATGCTAATGCAGGCGGCTCGGATGGCGATGGGGACAGCAAAATCCAGGCCTACTGCTACCGCATGTGTTTGACGGATCGGCCAGATAATAGAGTTGCGGTAGAAAAGCCGGAGGGGTATGACGAGAAGGAGTATGAGCTGCTCTTCCGCTCCATTGAGGCCGGGCAGACCCGCTTCTTCAAATTAGCGATGCTCCCCAATCGCAAGACGGATTCCAACAACGATTTCGGCTTCTCTACGGATTACATCGGAAGGAACTACGGCTATCCCGAAGGGGATTATGCAGCACGGGAACGGATAGGCAAGGAGCATGAAATCTACCAGAAGGGTCTGGTCTGGACGATTCAGAACCATCCGCGCGTACCGGAGGAAATCCGGGAGTATTACCGGCCCTGGGGCCTGCCAAGAGACGAATTCCTCGAGAACGGTCACTGGTCTCCGCAGCTATACATACGCGAATCGCGGCGGATGCTGGGTGTCTCTGTCATGACGGAGAAGCATGTCCGGCATGAGGAGAAGGTGGAGGCTCCTATCGGAATGGGGTCTTACGCCATGGATTCCCATAATGTACAGCGTCATCTGGATGCCAATGGTTATGTGACCAATGAAGGCGATGTCCAGATGTTGAGTGTAAAGCCCTATTCGATCAGCTATCACACGATCGTGCCCAAAGCGGAGGAGTGCGCGAACCTGCTGGTGCCGGTCTGTCTGTCCGCTTCGCATATTGCGTATGGTTCGATTCGCATGGAACCCGTCTTCATGGTTCTTGGGCAATCGGCAGCAACGGCCGCGGTCCAGGCGATCGAGGCCGAGTGCAGCGTGCAAAGGGTCGATCTCGCCAAGCTGACGGAGCAGCTGCTGAAGGATAGGCAAGTGCTAACACAATAGAAATAGACAGACGTCAAATAGCGAAGACCGGATATGACTATGAAGGATGTTTTCGCACGCCCTGGAACTCTTTTCACTTGATCGGGTTTATAGTATGCTAAGCAGAGATGGGAGGAGTGGGAATATATGGGGAAACAATTGATCATGGGTGATGTCCAGCAGGAGCTGGCCAGCACGCGCCGGATTCTGGAACGCTTGCCGGACGAGCATATGACCTGGAAGCCTCACGAGAAATCGATGACAGTAGGAGAGTTGGCAACACATCTAACCAACCTGCTGAATTGGCAGTTGGCCATTTTTCAGTATCCGGAATTGGATCTTTCCACCGTGCCGTTTCGTCGGGAAGCTATAGAAAGACGCGCAGACGTGCTGGAGGAATTTGATACGAACCGCGCCAAGCTGGAGCAGCTGTTAGCTAAAAGCGACGAGAACCAGCTCGGGGAGGAATGGACCTTACGGAACGGCGACCATGTTATCCTTCGTCAGCCTCGGGCCCTTGCTCTTCGTACCTTCGGAATAAGCCATATGATCCATCATCGGGCGCAGCTCGGAGTGTATCTGCGGCTTCTCGATCTTCCGGTGCCGGGCCTTTACGGTCCGTCGGCCGACGAGTAAGGCGTCCACGAAGACGCGGCAAACAGTCGCAGGGCAATCGGCTTACGCTGATCACCTGCGGCTTTTTTTCTGAACCCTAGTTTCCAGGGAGTGAGAAAATGAACATGTCTTATCCTTTTGACTGTATCAGCGACTTTATGTTTTTTGAAACAGAGGTTTCCCTTTCCGATGTCATTCTGATCCCAGGGGCCAGTCACCCTCAACTAATGGAGAGAGCGGCGGAGCTCTATCATCAAGGCATCGCTCCCTATATTCTTCCATCCGGAGGGGCTACAGCTCAAGTCCAAACGACGGAATGGGAATTCCTGCGGGACCTTGGAGTGCAGTTAGGGGTTCCGGCACAGGCCATTCTAAGAGAAGATCAAGCCGCCAATACGTTCGACAATGCCCGGTTATCAAGGGAGACCTTGGAACGAAAAGGGATTCATCCGAAAAAAGTCGTGCTGGTTTGTAAAAATTATCATGCTCGAAGAGCGCTGTTGACTTATCAATTTCATTTCCCAAAAGAAACGATCTTCCAGGTCAGCCCCGTTGTGGACCTGACCGGAACGACCAAGGACAACTGGTTTCAGGATGAAGCCCGCATAGCTTATGTCATGAATGAGCTGGAGAAAGTCGGCCGCTATTTCCGTAAGGCCATCTACCAGACGGGAGCGTCTATTGAAAGGTAACCGTACCAAGGAATTCTTCTAATGGTCCCTATGAAGCTGCCGGTATTTGCCGGGAGAGACGCCGAGCAGCTGCTTAAACAGCTTGTTAAAGAAGCTGAGATCGTCAAATCCCACCTCATGGGCAATGGACAGCAGATTGTCATCGGAGTGGAGGAGGAGCTCCTTGGCGACCCGGATGCGAACCTCGTTCCGGTACTCGATGAAGGTTTTGCCGATGGCCTGCTTGAACTTGGAGGTGAACGAAGAGGTGCTCATTCCGCACATCTGGCTCACTTGCGCGAGCGAGAGCGGCCGGGCATGATGCAGCTCGATAAATTCGCAGACGCGTTCCATCATTTTATGCTCCGAAGCCATGGCGGCCATCGGGCGGTGCTGCAAAAGATCGTAGCAGCGGCTGAGATAGATGAGGATTTCAATGAGCCGGGTTTTGACTAGAATCCGGTAGCCGATGCGTTTGTCGTTGTATTCCTTGACCAGGTGGGTTAGCAGCTGCAGAAGGTCCAGCCGTTGGGCCGGATCGAGGGTCAGGTGGGATTGGAACTGGACGGACGGCCGTAAAAACGGCTCGACAAAGAAGAAATTGACGAACGGGGTAACCTTCGAAAGCGATTCCAATTCGTGGGACAGAAACGTATGATGAAACAAGATGTTGTATACAGTCATGCCGGTGGGGGAATGGACGAGATAGCTGTGCTCGGCGTCGGGCTCAATGATAAAAACATCCCCTTCCCGGATCGGATAGCGGTTGTTCCGGTGGGTATGAATCCCCGAGCCTTCGGCGATATAGACAAATTCGATGAATTCATGCGAGTGCGGCTCGAGAAGCTGACCCGGCTCGAGGCGGTAAGGAGCCGCATGAAACGGAAATTCCGGGCTTTCCAGAAAGGCGTCATTGCTATACCGGGTCATTTGGAACCCTCCGACCGTAAGGATGCAGAACTCCCTCTAAGTATAGCATAGTGGAGAGCGCAGCCGGGAGTTCTGCTCCTATTCCTCATGAGTGTAGGGTATCAAATTCATAAATCGGGTTTATACAACTCAGGATAGAGACAATCGCATTGTTATATCCAGACTTTTTCGCCGTTTCTTTCTCATCCGTAAATTCTTCTTTTTCGAATCGTATAGCAAGGTTACTTATTATTTAGAGGTACTTGTTTACAAATTCGTTCTCATCCATCACCTTAACATCAACTAACATTTCATTAACCCCCTTATTATTTATGCAATCAACAAGAAAAAGCTTTACGCCGGATTCCAGCATTCGTATCCGCAAAAAAGAAAAACAGCCCGTCACTCGGGCTGTTCCTTCTGACATTGATAAAATTCCCGGTAAAGCTCCAAGAGCTCGGATTCCTTCACCTGAATCAAGAAGGATAGCTTCCGGAGCCGATCCTCTCTATCCTTCTGGTCCAGCTGGCTGCCTGCATAAGGAAGATCATCCCCGCAGCCAAACACCTCTTGGGCCCATTGATGAGCCTGGTCGAAGCCATGCTCCAAGTAAATTTGCTTGTACGATTCGAAGATGAGATTAATGCTTTGCCTGCGCTCGTAGCTAAGGACGCCAAGTCCTTTTTTGGCATGTGAAACGGCCGCCATCATTTGGAACTCGCTCAGATGTCCCCGGGATGACTCGATGCGGATGATTTCGCCCACGAGCTCCGGATAAACCGATTGAAACAGCTTGGCCTCCGATTTCATTTCCTCCAAGGTGACCGGTGATAACTTTTCCATGGTGTCCTTCCTTTCCTAACTTACCCTTTTATGTATACTCTTCGTTGAAAACTTTCCATATGGGGGAGAGGGGGAGCCGCTTCTTATAGGATAGCACACCTAGTGCCTTATCCGGTAACTTTGATGGCAAGAAAACTTCAGGATGCGCACGAAATTCAACAGGAAAGCAGAACTTCATTGGCGGGTAAGGTACCGGGAGGTGACTTGAAGGGCAGGCAGAGAGGTACAATCCATTAGAATGAATAACTAACGATGTTAATAAGCGGAAGGGATGACATCGTGAAAAAGGTTTACCTAATCAGACCGGAGGGCTTCCAGACACATTATCAAGTTTGGGGGTCGAAGAATACGAATAAGCTGCCGATCCTCTGTATTCATGGCCTTTTGTCCAATGCAAGGCTCTATGACTGGATAGGAGAAGAGCTTTCCTCCGGAACGGAGGAGAACGCCAGGCGGGTGATTGCCCTGGACATGAGAGGGTGCGGGACATGACGTCTTGGAGCCGAGGAAGCAAGTTCGTGACGCTTTGAGAAAGTTTTTCGATTACCTCGAATAGTAGAAGGAAGAAATCCACGCGCTGCGTGGATTTTTACGTTTTTATCCTGCCACATTCAGCGGAGTCCTCGGAATATACGGCGAAAGTCCTCGATTCATAGTCCGGGGATTTTCCAAGCCAATATAAAAATGTCGTTGAGTCCTTTATCCATTTCCTGTAAGCTTAGATTAATCATGCTAAGTGGGAGAAGATTATTCCAAATTAAGGAATCTGAACAACCGCCTTCTTCCACACGGGCGGTTTCTTCCTTTTTCTATGCAAACGCCGGGTTAAGAACTGATCATAGTAATGGAAAACCCGGTTCGATATAGTAACAGAACTATAGTAACAGAACGTGTGTCGTATGGAAAACAAGAGGCTGGAGTTGAAGGAAATCATGATGAAAAGGCTACCATGGCTTCGCCGAATGGCTAATCAACGACTGATCATTGCCGTTCTGCTGCTGTCGATCATTCCCGTCTTGGGCTTCGGCTCGACGGTGTACGTCATGGGCACCCGGATCATTGAATCCGAGATCGACCGGTCCTCCCGGCTCGCTCTCGGCCAGATGAAGGATCAGGTGGACCAGCTGTTAGGGCAGACGGAACAGCTGTCCGGGCAGCTTGCCATGCAGGCGAATGTGGGGGAAATCATGAACCTCGGATCCTCACCGCTGCTTGGGGCGCTGCCTCAAAGCAACGTCCTGCGCGGCGATTTATCCTCCTTGGTCGGTTCGTATCCTGCCCTTCATTCCGCCTATTTGTTTCATAATGCCCAAAATGTCGTCATCACCTCCCAAACCATTACCGATGCTGGGGAGCGCCAATTGTTTCCGGACCAGAGCTGGCTGCCCGCTGTACGGGAAGCCGCACGTCAGCATAAAATGAACTTTTGGATGGCCCCCCGGCAGGTGCCGGACTCTACCGGCAAAGAGCGCAGCGTGATTACTTATGTCAAACTGCTTCCGCTTTTTTATACCGAGATGCACGGAGCTTTGGTTATCAACATTGATACCCAGTCCATTGCCGAGATGGTCAAGAGCTTTCCTCTCCATACCTCAGGTGGCATGCTTGTCCTTTCCGATAGCTATGAGCCCATTGTCCAAGCGGGATCCTATTCCCGGGTAAACGCTCAGGACCTCAACCGTGTTGTCGAAACGGTTCAAGCCGCCGATTCCTCCGACCGGTCTCCCAAGCTGAAGCTGAAGGATCAGACGATGTTCCTCACCATCGAGAAGTCGTCGAAGAATAACTGGACCTACGCCATGCTTATACCCGCGGATCAGCCGTCCCGCCATGTCCAGCAGCTGAAGGAGATCGTCATCTCCAGTACCATTCTTCTTTCCCTGCTGGCGCTCCTTATGTCTTTTATCAGCTTTAACCGCTTTCAGAAAGGGATTCAACGCATCTCTTCGGTGCTCTGGAAGAGCGGAAGAACAGAGCCGGAAGCCCATACGGATATTTCTTTGGCTCCCTACAAAGATAATATCGTCCGTATAGAGCGCGGGATCTCGGGTCTGCTGGAGGAGGTGCATGAGGTCAGGGGACAGTGGAAGGAGCATCTACCTCTGCTGAGGGACCACTATCTGCAATCGGCGCTGCTTGGTAATGGGGAAAGGCTTGGAAGAACCTCATACGGGGAATCCACGATCGGAAGCCTGTTCGGTTCCTCTAAATTAATCGTGATGGCGGTTGAAATGGATGAAGTCAAGGAGGGAGGAAGCTTTCGGGCCGGCGACGAGAAACTTTTCCAGTTTGCGGTAAAAAATATCGTGGAAGAGCTGATGAAGGACGTCCATCCGACGGAAACCGTTCTCCTCCATAAGCATGTCGTGATGATCTTGAGTCTTCCGGATGGTTCGGAATCAACGGCGTTCCAGGCAGCGGAAATGGTAAGGGATACAGTTAAACGTTTTCTGAAAATGACCGTAACCATTGGGGTAGGGCGTCCTGTCGATTCCTTCGAGGATCTGTATGTGTCGTACAATGACGCGGTTCAAGCTCTGCAGCTCCACTGGTTCCGGACCGGGCATGAAGTCGTATCGTACAAGAAGGGCGCGAAGCTTGCCCCTAAGACACCGCCTTATCCAGCTGGAATCGAGCAGCAGATCATGGAACGGATTCGAACATCAGACGAAGGGGAGATCCGGGAGGAGCTTCTCCTATTCGGAGAATATTTTCAGCATGAGCAGGTGCCGTTCAACCTGCTGAAAATTTATTACATGCAGCTGCTGGTGGCGCTTCTCCGTTCGCTGCAGCTGTATGATGAGCTCGACCGGGTGTTCCCGAACCGCAACCCCTATTCTGAAATGATGACGTTGGACCAGGGTTCGGACCTGTCCGACTGGTTCTACCGCGAGCTGATCGTTCCGGTCTCCCGCTACCTGGACCAATGGAAGAAGAGCAGAACGAATGAGATCGTCTCCCATGCCTTCGCTTTTATTGAACAGCATTATTCCCGTGACCTCTCCCTGGCCATGGTGGCCGACCACTTTCAGGTGAGTACCTCCTATATCAGCCAAGTCTTCAAAGAGAAAACCGGAGAGACGTTTATTCAATACGTGACCCGGTTCCGCATCGAGAAAGTGAAGGCCATGCTGCTCCAGACGGAGCTCACCATCTCTCAAATTGCGGAAGAAATCGGGTACAGCAATGCCCAGCAGCTGATCCGCGTCTTCAAGAAGCTCGAGGAGATCACGCCCGGGGAATACCGGTCGCGCGCATCGGCCGAATAATTAGGAGCAATGGGCAAGCCGCGTGAAGGATTTAGCTCCTCATGCGGCTTTTTTACGCCCTAAAAAAATGAATATCGATGTGGAATCCGGGTATCTGCTATGCTTCGCCTTGTAGTCACACCAGGGAAAGGATGAGTTGCTGCCCCCATGTCAAAGTTATATCTCCCAAGCAAGGAATGGAAACGGTCTCCTTATCCGGCAAGCCGGCCGGCGGCTCAATCGGGCTGGAGACGAAAGCTCTTAAGGAAACACTCCGGTCTGATTCTGATGTTTCTTCCCGGTTTCCTGTTGTTCCTATTATTCAGCTATGTCCCGATGTACGGCATTCTCCTTGCGTTCAAGCAGTTCCGTATCGTCGATGGAATCTGGAACAGCCCGTGGGCCGGCCTGGAGCATTTTCAACGTTTGTTTACCGGCGAGGATTTTCTTCTTGCCCTCAAGAACACGCTGGTCATCGCATCCCTTAAGCTGGTGTTCACCTTCCCCGCGCCGATCGTATTGGCGATTCTCTTGAATGAGGTCCGGCAGGCGGCCTTCCGCCGCATCGTCCAGACGGTATCCTATCTGCCGCATTTTTTCTCCTGGGTTATCTTAGCAGGGATTCTCTTTTCCTTCTTGGGAAGCGAAGGCGGCTTCAATCAGATGCTTCGGTTCATCGGGCTGCAACCGGCCGATTGGATGCTCGATCCGGATTCCTTCTATCCCATTATCGTGATCAGCACAATCTGGCAGAGTATCGGTTGGGGCTCCATCATTTATTTCGCAGCTCTCTCCTCGATCGACCCAACGCTGTATGAAGCCGCGGTAGCCGACGGGGCGGGGCGGTGGAAGCAAATTGCCCATATCACGATTCCATCCCTTATGCCCACGATTATCATCATGTTTCTGCTCTACATCGGGCATTTTCTCACCGTCGGGTTCGATCAGATCTACAACTTGACGACACCGACGAATTCCAGCCGGGCGGACATTCTGGACACGTACGTGCTGCGCCATCTGCTTACTATGGATTATGAGCTTGGGGCGGCGGCCGGAATCTTCTCTTCTTTGGTCGGTTTGGTGCTTGTGGTCGGCTGCAACGGGCTGGTCAAGCTCTATGACAAAGACCAAGGATTATGGTAGGAGGTGACGGCATGATTCCATCCAAAGGAGACCGCTTCTTTAATGTGGTTAATCTTCTCCTGCTCACGGCGCTGGCACTGGCCACCTTATATCCCTTCCTGTATGTGCTGACCATCTCCCTGAGCAAGCCGGCCGACATTAACCGGCTGGGGCTGCATGTTCTGCCGTTGGATCCGACCTGGACGGCGTACCGTAAGGTCCTCGCCAATCCGAATCTGTACACCGCCTATCTCAACACGATGGTTCGTACGGGACTCGGAGTGGCATGCGTGGTCGCGCTGACTTCCCTGACCGCCTATCCGCTCGCCAAGAAGAGCTTTCCACTCCGATCCCTGTGGATGAAGCTGCTCGTCTTCAGCATGATGTTCAGCGGGGGGCTGATCCCGAGCTACTTGCTGATCAAGCAGCTGGGCTTGATCAATAGTGTGTGGGCTCTCGTTCTGCCCACGGCTGTGACGGCTTTTAATCTGATTGTCATGCGCAACTTCTTCGAAGCGATTCCGGTTGAGCTGGATGAATCGGCCAAGATGGACGGGGGAGGGGACTGGACGGTTTTTATGCGGATCGTGCTGCCTCTTTCTACGCCGGTGCTGGCCGTCATCGCTCTGTGGGCTGCGGTCGGACACTGGAACGCCTGGTTCGATGCGATGATTTACATGAACGACCTCAAGAAGCAGGTCCTTCAGCTGTTCCTGAGGCATTACATCATCAACGATCCGAACAATCCGACGACGGCTAACCTAAGCTCGGAGTTTGCGCTGAATGACATGGCCCAGGTGGTGCCGGAAAATCTGAAAGCGGCGCTCATCATGATCATTTCCTTCCCCATTCTTCTTGCTTATCCGTTTACACAGAAATATTTTGTCAAAGGCATCATGCTGGGCTCCGTCAAAGGCTAATGGGCTTACCAAACATAATAGCTTGATAAATTTCTATATTCACAGGGGAGGATTCAACGGTATGAAAAGAAAGAAAATCGCTTTATGGGCCGTCTCGGGGGCAGCAAGCTTGTCTCTGGTAAGCGGTTGTGCGTCAAACGAAGGGACGAAGGTGGAAGGAAAACCGGCGGATTCCGGGAAGCAGCAGCAGCCTATCGTGATCGATTGGATGAACTACCCGGGTGCGATAATGGAGAATTCCTACGGGCAAACCTTTCTCGAGAACAAATTCAACATCAAGCTCAAGAAAGTTTATCCCATCGCCTACGACGATTACAAAAAGAAGCAGCAGCTCATGCTCACCTCCGGGGAAGTGCCGGACGTCCTGTTCGTCTTCGATCCGGGCGATCTGAACAAATATGCGTCTCAAGGGCTGCTGGCCGAGGTTCCGTTTTCGACCATCGAGAAATACGCCCCCCGTACGAAGGCCAATCTGGACAAACAAGCTCCCCAGGGCTGGTTCTACTCCCAATCCGGGGGCAAAAATTACGGCGTGCCTACGTTCTACTACACCGGCCAATTTCACACGAAGCAGGCCTGGAGAACCGATCTGTTGCAAAAAGCGGGCATCACCAAAATTCCCGAAACGATCGACGAAATGACGCAGGCGTTCGCCGCTCTGAAGAAGATCGGCGTATACGGGATGAGCTCCAACGGGCAGTCCTATTACAACCAGTTTCATTCCTTGTTTGGGGCCTTCGGTGTGATGCCGACCCAATGGATGGAGAAGGACGGAAAGGTGGTCAATGGAGCCGTACAGCCGGAAGCGAAGGAAGCGTTGGCCGTGCTGAGCGACTGGTACAAAAACGGTTATATCGATCCGGAATTCGTCACCGGCAAAGACTTGATTCCTAAATTTGCTGCGGGCAAGTATGCGTTCATGGATGCTGCCAGCGCGACGGCTACCGATGAGAGCGACCCGAACTCCGTCATCAGCGCGGTAAAGAAGGTAGATCCGAACGGCAAGGTGGAATTCGGACCGCTTCCCAAAGGCCCACGGGGACAAACCGGAGGTTGGGCATGGGGAACGGCAGGGAACATCTGGGCCTTCGGCAAGCAGGTCGAGAAGGATCCGGCCAAGCTTCAGAAGGCTCTAGAAATCCTCGATGCGCTTCAGAATGACGAGCAGACTTGGCTCGCTCTGGCGTGGGGGGAGAAGGGCAAGCATTGGGATTTCAAGGATCCGGCCAAAAGCCCGTCCGGCGGATTGAAGCGTCTCTCTCCCTATGATGATGTTAACAAGCTTCAAGCGGAAGGGATGCCCGAGCTTTCTAACGGCACCATGTATTGGGGCGGCCAGCCGAACCTGGATTTGAACGGAAACTACAATGCCAACAAGGAGAAGGCCAAGCTCTATAATCACTCCGTCTCCGATATCTTTGGGAAATCCGATATTTTGCCCTCGTCCGGGAAGTTCTGGTCCGATCTGATCAAGCTCAAAACGGAAACCTATGCCGCCATCATCCGGGGAGACAAACCGGTCTCTTCCTTTGATGATTTTGTTAAACAATGGAACGATAAAGGAGGTGCCCAGCTCGAGAAAGAGGCAAACGAGATGTATAAGCAGGTCAAGAAGTAAGCCCTTTCAATAGAAGGAGACCGGCCGGACAGGACCGGTCTTCGTTTCTACCTGGCAGGGTAGAATAGCCACAAGGCGGAGAGGGAGAACCATATAAAATTATTATCCCTAAAGGAGAGGATACGGATGCGTTACCTTGACTGGAAGCCGCGGCGTAACAGGCAGCGCCGAGCATTCCCGTTCGTCTTGTCGTTTGTCATGCTGCTGGGCTGCTTGGCCGGAGGATGGGTTCAGCCTAATGGGGCTTCCGCTGCAGGAGATCCCCCGGTGGTCATTCGGGCTTCCTGGAAAGCAGGTCCGGGAGAAGTCATCGAGGTAAACGGCGGGCATTTAACGGGTTCATCCGGGGGAGAGCCCACGCAGGTGCTTCTTCAGCCGTTATCCGGACTCACCGGCCCTCTGGTGCCCGAAGAGGCGCCGCTGCAGCTTGTCCCTCTAAAGGCAGAGGACCAAATGGTTCAGGCGCTGATTCCTGAGAGCGCTCCCAAGGACACCTATGCCCTCTGGATTCGAACGGAAGCGGGATACAGCGATCCTGTCTTCGTCGGGCAGGCGGAGCCGTTCTGGCTTGCGGAGCGCCTGGCCTATCCCAGACAGCAGGTCCGGGTCTTCGGTCGCAACTTCCTGAACCCGGCAACGGGAGAAGGACATACGACTCAAGTCCAGCTTGTGGACACGGTGGACGGGAGCACCATCAGCGCCGTTCCGGCGGAGGTCACCGACTATGCCCTGGATTTCATCGTTCCGCCTCAAGCCGTTCCCGGCCGATCTTATTCGCTTAAAGTGACGAACGGAGCCGGAGGAGAATTCGGCTGGGTATCTCTTCCCGTGAATGAAAACTTTCAAGTCATTTCAGCCAACTCAAACGTAAATTACTTCCGGAACAAGCTCGGCGTAGATGCCGCGTGGGTAGCCGACATTCCGCACGGCCAGCATGTTCAGGTTCGGGATTTCGGGGCGGCAGGTGACGGCTTATCTGACGACACGGGGGCCATTCAGGCTGCTTTGAACGCTGCAGGAAGCATGGGCGGGGGAATCGTCGATTTCGCCACGGGGACTTATCTGATTTCCGAATTGACCGTCCCGGCTAGAACGGTGCTTCTGGGAAACAAGGAGACGAACACCATTCTTCGCTATATCGGCGGACGCGTTCCGGCCGACCAGACCAAGCAGGGCTGGAACTATGGAGAGGCGATCCCTCTCATCCATACCAAGGGTGACGCGGTTGGCTTCGCCCGCCTGACGATCGAAAGCGAGGAGCGCCGGCCGGCCGACGATACGAGGAGACGTTTGAACGGATGGCTGACTCCTCTGGCGCTTGGCTTCGATGCCAGCCTCAAGGTAGGAGATACTCCACAGTACGTTAACCGGGGGTATTTTGTAAGCGAGGTGAAGATCCGTAATGCGGACGGCAATGGAATTCAGACCGTGGCTCTATCGGATCTGATCGTCCAGAACTCCGATATTAACGTGACGCACAGCGCGGTCCAGAACGATATGCGGGAGAAATCCATTCGTGTCCGGAACAACACGATGTTCAATTCCCAAAGACCGCTGGTCTTCGCCGGGCCCTCTGCCTGGATCGAAGGGAACGAGCTGTCTGCCCTAAGCTGCAGCAACCGCACGGATATCGGCTGCGAACCTCCGCAGAATGCGACGACCCAGGAGCACCGGATTATGGAGATGTCCCCGACCCACAGCTATGTGGCCAACAATCATGTAACGGGCCAGTTCGGAACGGCGACCAATGACGGAGAAGGGATCCTATGGCAGGGAACCCAGCGGATGGTTTACAGCCTGGTAAGCGCCTCCGATACCTTAGGGTTGACTGATAACGTCAAAACGTTTACCCCGGGTGCTTTTACGGGCATGAAAGTGATCATCGTAGGAGGAACCGGTGTGGGGCAGATGCGCACGGTCACCTCCAATACGAATCACGCTCTCACCGTCGACACTCCTTGGCAGATCGTTCCGGATGCGACGAGTGTCTATACGGTGGACCGGTATGTGGCCACCCACAATCTCCTCATCGGCAATACGATAGAAGGCAAGACGAAGAAGGGCGGCATCATGTTCTACACGAAGGACTATGATAATGTGATTTTCGGCAACTGTTTGGCTAACACCGGAGGAATCTGGATGACCACGACACAGAGTGCGGGACAGAACCGGGCGGATTTCTCCTACTTCTCCTATGTAGCCAACAACCAGGTGAGCGGAGCGTCCGACCCGAACGGCCATATGCCCAATCATGTGACGATCGGATCGGCCAGCGACGGCGGGGTGGCGACCAGCCTCGATATCACCCTGCCTTCAACAGGAATCTACGGAAGTGAATTCCGCGGCAACCGGCTGACCGGAATCGGCACGGATGCGGCCGCCCTCTATGTCAGCACGGCCAGCATGTCCAAGAAGTTCGTCGACGGAAGCGGAATTATGGTTTCGACTCCTTCTACCTTGTCCTATCCCGGTGTCCTGGGAATGATAGTCGAGGGCAACCGGGTCACCAATACCATTGCCGGCGTTCATTTGGCTAACACCGCCTACCACACGGTTCTTCATAACAATGATTTCAGCGGCAACGGAACCGAGTACGATGACAAAGGGAGCATCGGGACGCTGCAGATCGAAGGAGACCAGGTCCTGCCTTCCGCTCCCCAGCAGGTGAAGGCCTCCATGGATGTCAAGGGCGATGTAACGGTATCTTGGGCGGCGGGGGCTCCAAATGTAACCTACCGGCTAAGCCGGGCCGAACAGGCATCCGGGCCCTATTCGGAGCTGAATGGCTGCGTGACTTCTAATGTTTACAAGGACCAGACGGCGGACGGGAAGTTCTATTCCTACCGGGTTACCGCGGTCAATGCCTTCGGGGAAAGCTACCCCATCACGGTCACTTCCTCCTTGAAGCTGGCAAAGGAAGGATCCGTCGACACACCGGGACGGGCCGTCTCGGTCACCACCAACACGTACTATGCCTATGTAACGGATGCGGAAAACGGATTTCTCGTGGTGGACGTCTCCAATCCGGCGGCCCCAACGGTGGTCAGCACCTTGGATACCCCGGTCAGTGCCGGTAAGGTGTACGTGGAGGATAACCTGGCCTATGTGACTGACCAGACGGGCGGGCTGCTTGTTATCGATATCTCCAATCCGGTAAGCCCTTATCTGGCGGGTAAGGTTCAAACCACCTATGCAAGAGGGGTTTACGTAAGCGGCCAATATGCCTACGTTGCGGACAGCACGACAGGCCTGAGGGTTATCGATATTTCCGATCCAACCAAGCCTTCCGTCAAAAGCATCGTAGCGACAGGCAACGCCACCTCGGTCACGGTCCGGGATCACTATGCTTATGTGGTTAACGGAAGCGCCGGGCTTAAGGTGGTCGATGTGGCGGATCCGATTCATCCCGTCATCGTCGGGCAGGCGGACACCCCGGGGAACGCGCAATTCGTCGTGCTTAGCGGGTCGTATGCTTATATCGCAGACGGAACGACGGATAAGCTGAACGGGGTTCAGATCGTGAACATCGAGGACCCTGCCAACCCAGTTATCGCCGGCTCCTTCAATACGGCGGGGGCTCCCGGCACGCTGGCCGTGCAGGACAACATACTATATGTAGGCGATTACTTCAACAAGCTTCATCTTTACCGGATCGATAACCCGGTCCAGCCGGTCAAGGTAGGGGACTTTACGACGACCAACAATGTGTTTGGAATAGCGGTCGGGGAGAAGGAACTCTATCTGGCGAACAGCTATGACGGGTTAACCGTCATCGGAACCCAGCTTTAAATCCGGCTTCATATAGCCGTAATGGCGCAAACAGAAGCGGATTGCAAGAAGATTAACCTAACTTTGCTTTTGAGAAGCTTCAATAAACAAAAGGGACCAAAAAAGCTCCGAGGCGATAAAGCCCTCGGAGCTTTTTTCATGATATCAGCTTCTTATTCGCTTCCCAAGTCAGACACAAGCAAATCAGCGTGCTTCTTCCGAAGCGGAGCGGGGAGGGAGACCGTTAGCTTCACGCAGGAGCGTAAAGTAGTGATCGGCCCGTACCGCTTCAAATTCGGGACCAAGGGAATCGGTCAGCTTCATCAGATCCGTAGGCGTCATGCTCCACGCCAATGCCCCGAGGGACACGAACAACGGCGACTTTCCGTCCCACTTGGCCTTCGCGTCGGCTAGAATTCGCTGCCCGTCCTGCACCGTGCTGATGCCTTGAATGGTCGACACCGGAAGCGTACCGTTCGCCAGCTCGACTCCGTGCCGATCCTCCCAGCTGAGGAAAAGGCCCGGTACCTTGTACTCGTCTTCGTAGGCATCGGCTTTGGCTTTGCTAAGCGGAACGTTCTGGCCGTCGATGCGGTTGAGCACGTATGGAATGGTCATGCCGGTCCTCTTCAGATACGGATAGGTTTTCTTCAGGTAGGCGGCGAAGGTGTCATCCGGCCAGGCATTGGGATAGAAGTATCCCGCTCCTGAAGGACCGGCGATCAACAGGTCGTTGGCGGTAGCCGTCTTCCGGTAATGCCCCAGAATGGCCGGAGCCGCGTCGTCCAGCAAGGGACTGGACGTCCAGTTGATCGGAACCTTGCCCCGGTTCGGATCGTCCCACAGAATACGCATGCGGTGCTGGTTGTATTGGAGGTTATCTCCCTCACTCATCGTATAGGTGACATAGATTTTGTTTTCCAGCTTCGGGGCTTGAACCGGCTTCGCAGGAGCGGCATCCGCCTTCGTTCCCGAAAATACCGTCAGGTTGCTGAACCAGTCGGCTGCCAGCACATAGACGCTGTGGCGGGAAGTAATTTCCACGGAGTTGAACTCTCCCTCCACGTCGTTGCTGAACCAGCCCAGGTAAGGGGTTCCCGGATCGACGGACGAGAGGATCCGCTCGAACAGCTCCCGCTGCTCCGGAACGTTAGAGTCCAGCCAGAACACCATCGCCTTGTTGGAAACGGCATAATCCCTTAAATAGCCATAAGGCTCCTTCTGCCCGGAGGAAGGCGGCTGCTCATTGCCTGCCCAGACCTTGAACTGGTTCCACATGTCCACTTTGGCGGTCAGCTGTTTGGTTCCGGCAGGCGGGGTGAACTTGTAAACAAAGTAACGGCCGTTATCGGCAAAACGGTGCCCGCCGCTTCCCGAAGAGAGCTGGGAGCTCTGGGCGTCAAAGAGATAGGGCTCCTCCTCAGGCGTCCCGGGAATGAAATGGGCGATGGGTTGTCCGTCGGCTTCCACGGTCACTTCATGAACGGCCGTTCCCCAGCCGTCCTGCGGAAAAGCATCCTCGAAGCGCAGGTAGACGGAGTCTTGGCCGAGGAAGGAAGACAGGTCTAGGGAATAGACTTGGCGGTTACCGGCATCCCGCTCCTGCTTGGTCTCTTCCGCAACGATCCGGAAGGAAGGGGGAAGACTGGAGGGCAGGCGAATGGACGTGTCCGGGCTCAGGCCAACGAGCATCCGGTGGGTGGTCTGGCTCCAGAGATGGTCGAACTGCCATGTGTACGCGTCCAGCCGGTTCTTGAAGCGGCCCTGCAGATCTTCAAGCACAGGAAGGCGATAAGGGGCGGCTGCCAGCTTCTTCGCCAGCTCGGGACTGGCGACAACGGCATCTTTAATGCCGGCCAGAGTCGTCGCGACGTTGATGGAATCGGGAACGGCCGGGTCATAGACGATGACGCCCTTCGCTTCCTCCCGGAAGCGCTCAACGATATCCCAGTAGTTGTCCCGCACTTTGTAGGGAATGTCCAGATCGTTCAGCCAAGTAAACTTCCCTTCTTCTTTATTTTCCAGCAAGTAGAGGCGGGGCTCTTGACGGTTAACGAGACCTTGGAGGGTGGAGAGTAGAAGCTTGATATCCCCTGGCGCGTCATAGATATCCGCCACCTCCAGCTCTTTGGCTTTGGAGAACGTGGGGAGCTGCTGCTGGGCGGGCCATGTAATAGAGCCTGCTCCCGGCCGTGAGGAGGACGGCTCGCCGGAAGCGCCGGAATCGGCGAATGCGGACCAGGAGAGGGAGAGTGTGCATACACAAGCGAGAGTGACGGCGGTAAGCTTACGGATCATGCTTCGGAACACCTCGTCTTATTAGGGTATGGGTAGCCAAAAACACCTGCCTTGCGGGGATCGCTTCACCTCCTGACCTTTCCGAACTGATCTTTCCAAAAAAAGGCGATAAGCGAGAGACAGCATCCAACAAGTAATATTTAATATATTGTATATATTAATTTCAAGTCATTCGACAAAGGTTGTCAAAAAAGCCCCTTCATTTTGAAACAAATGAGGCAAGAGTCATAAGTCTTTAAGCCGGGGTGCTCCCCCTCTTTTCCTACGCGTACAGAGGGGCGGGTTGCATTGGGCAATAATTGGATATATTATATATATAAATTTGGACGGAAATTTGGTGATGACTTATCAACACAACCGAAAGAACCCCGTTATACCAGAAAATTCAAGATTATATCCGGGATCTCATCAACTCCAGGGGCTTAAAGGAAGGCGACCGCATTCCGACCGAGAAGGAGCTGATGGAGCTGTTTAACGTCAGTAAAATCACGGTGGTCAACGCCTTGTCAGGCCTTGCCAATGAGAAGATCATTACGCGCGTGCCGGGACGCGGAAGCTTCGTAAGCGGAAGAGAGTCCGAGGAAACCGGCGCCGAAACGCCTTCCAAGCAGCCGGGCGGAGCCAAGACGTCTGCCGAGCGGGCGGACCGCGGACCGGTTACCGGCATCATAGGACTGATCATGCCCTCCATTTGCGATTATTTCGCCATCCGGCTTATTGACGGAATTTCGAAGGGGCTTGAATCGAAAGGCTACCGCAGTGTCATTCTCCTATCGGAGGGCGACATCCAGAAAGAGAAGGAAGCCATCAAAACCTTGAAGGAAATGGGGGCCGAGGGCCTTCTTATTTTTCCGGTCGACGAGGAGCAGTACAACGAGGAAATTCTCGCCATGAAGTTTACGGGGTTCCCGTTTGTGCTGATCGACCGTTATTTGCCAGGGGTAGAAACGAATTATATCGCGGCGGACGGCCGGGCGGGCACCGCCCTCGCAGTCGATCATCTGTGGGAACTGGGTCATCGGGACATCGCGATCTGCTCGGATTCCCCTCTGCAGACGGTGACCGTCCAGGAGCGGATAGAAGGCTATATGAATGCCCTGAAGAACAAAGGGGCGCTTATTAATCCCGCTCATATCATTACGGATTTCCGGGTGGAAAGCTTGAAGGATGCGGAGACTCATCCGCTCTACCGGTACATCCGCAACCGGATGGCGACGGCTTACATTTCCCTGAACGGAACGCTCGGGGTGCAGATTTATCAGATGGCGAGACAGGCAGGCCTGAAGGTTCCCGAGGATTTATCGATCGTGAGCTTCGATGACCCTACCTCGATCGTCGAGGAATTCAGTATTTTTACGCACATCAAGCAGTTTGAATACAATATGGGCGTGCAGGCGGCGGAGAAGCTGCTGAAGGTGATCCAGAAGGGGAGCGGCAAGATAGGAAAGGATGCCAAAACGCTGCTGACGCCCGAGCTTGTCGTGCGCCAGACGACTGCCGGTCCCCCTGAGCTGTAGAACGGCGGTCTTCCGAATGATTTATTTCTCTGTGATGGCATTTAGCCGTAACAGCAGCCGGTTCCAGAAGGGGGCCGGTTTTTTTGTGCATTCAGTCAAGTATTAAAAATATATTGAATATATACAATATTTAGATTATAGTTAGGGAGAGACGAAAGGCAGCTCCATCCCACTTCGATGTGTAAAGGAGACGAGAGAGCCGATGCCCTATGAAGTCATCAAATCCAACCAATTAAGAGCCCTGCTGCAAAGGCTGCAGGAACGAATTTACGAGCCGGTTTCCGAGCTTACCGTTAGCGCCTGGGTAACGCGGGAACCGGTACCCTACGAGGAACGGACGTCCGGAGCAAGAGTTGACCTAAAGGCCGGTGACCGGTGGGGAAGCCTGTGGGACTGTGCCTGGTTTCATTTTGCTGGTGCGGTGCCCGAATCGGCCGCAGGCCGTAAAGTAGTGCTTCTTCTGGATATTAACGGGGAGATGTGTCTGGTGGACGGCGAAGGTAGTCCTGTCCAGGGGTTGACTAATGTCAATTCCGAGTTCGATTACTCTTTGGGACTCCCGGGCAAGCGGGTGGTGGAGGTAGCGGAGGCCTCGACCGGCCGAGAAACGATCGATGTATGGGCCGATGCCGGCTGTAATGACCTGTTCGGAAAGTATCGGAGCGGAACCTTGAAGGAAGCGGTCGTTGCCGTTTGCCGGGAGGAGGTTCGGCAGCTCTACTACGATGCGGAGGTGCTGCTCGAAACGGCAGAACGGCTGCCGGAGGGCTCGGCCCGCAAGGAACGCCTCTTCCGGAAGCTGTACGAGGCTTCCCTTCTGTTAACGGATCTGTCCGAGGATCAGGTGAAGGAGGCACGGAGTCTTCTGGGCGAACAGCTCGCTAAGCAAGGGGGCGATCCCGTTCTAACGATCAGCGCAGTCGGTCATGCCCATATCGATCTGGCCTGGCTGTGGCCGATCCGGGAGACGATCCGCAAAGGGGCCCGCACCTTCTCCACCGCCCTTAAGATGATGGAGCGTTATCCCGACTACGTGTTCGGGGCAAGCCAGCCCCAGCTGTACGAATGGATGAAGGAGCATTATCCGAAGCTGTACGCGCGGGTGAAGGAGAGGATCCGGGAAGGGCGCTGGGAGCCGCAGGGGGCCATGTGGGTGGAGTCGGACACGAACGTGCCGGGAGGCGAATCGCTCGTCCGTCAAATCTTATACGGCAAGCGCTTCTTTCAGCAGGAGTTCGGCCTGGAAATGAAGTCGCTGTGGATGCCGGATGTATTCGGCTATACGGCGAGCCTGCCGCAAATTCTCCGCAAGGCCGGCGTCGAATATATGATGACCCAGAAGCTGTCGTGGAGCGTCTACAACCGGCACCCTCATCACACCTTTCTGTGGGAAGGGATTGACGGCTCGCAGGTTCTGACCCACATGCCTCCGGAGGATACCTACAACAGCCCGGCGGCCCCCCGGTCTATCGTGAAGACGGAGGAGCAGTATCTGGATAAGGGTGTGTCGGACCGGGCCCTCCTGCTGTTCGGCATCGGAGACGGAGGCGGCGGGCCGGGGGAAGAGCACCTGGAACGGTTAGCTAGAGAGAAGAACCTGCTCGGGCTGTGCCCGGTCGAGCAGGAGCCTTCCTGGCGGTTCTTCGAACGGCTTGAAGAAGGCAAGGACCGCTACCAGACTTGGCGCGGGGAGCTGTATCTCGAGCGCCATCAGGGTACGCTGACGAGCCAAGGCCGGAACAAACGATACAACCGGAAGCTGGAGAAAGTGCTGCGCGAGCTGGAATTCGCCGCTATTCTGGCGGAAATGGCCGGCGGCAGCCCTTACCCGGCGGAGGAGCTGGAGAGGATCTGGAAGGAAGTGCTCCTGTATCAGTTCCATGATATTCTTCCGGGCTCCTCCATCAAGCGGGTTTATGACGAATCGCTGGAGCGGTACCGGGTGCTCGCCGAGAGGACGGAACGAATGACGGCGGAGGCCTATGGGCAGGCGGTTTCCGGCTTTACTGCCGCGGGCGGCGGGGCGGCCGTGTTCAATTCCCTGCCGTGGGAACGCAAGGAATGGCTGAAGCTGCCTGGAGGCTGGCAGGAGGTAAGCGTTCCGCCTATGGGTTTCGCGTTGGTGGAAGCACACGCGCTGGAAGCCGCCCCGGCGAGTTCGCCGGAACGGGCGGATAACCGGTTGGCGGCCGCCCCGTCACCGAGCGCCTCGGCGAAGGAGCTTCGTCTGGAGAATGATAGGGTGGCCGTGCGCTTCGGTGCGGACGGGGCGGCCGTCTCGATCTTCGACAAGGAGAACAGCCGGGAGATCGTGCCGCACGGACGGAAGGCGAATCGGCTGACGGTGTACTCCGATGACGGCGATGCCTGGGATTTCCGTCAGGAATACCGGCTGACTGGGAGCGGCGGAGATCCTTTTGTTCTCCGGCAGGTCGAAGAATTCGCCGACGGCCCGACGGTCGGGCTGATCATGCGGTACACCTACGGCCATTCCGAGCTCGTCCAGCGGGTGGTGCTGACGGAAGGAAGCCGGAGGATCGATTTTGAGACGACCGTCGACTGGAGGGAATCGGGCCGGATGCTTCGCACGTCGTTCCCGGTCAACGTCCGGACGCCCTCCGTCACCTGCGACATCCAGTTCGGCTTCTACCAGCGGCCGACACACCGGAACACGATGTGGGATTACGCCCGCGATGAGATTTGCGCGCATCATTACATCGACTTGTCCGAGCCGGATTACGGCGTCGCCCTGCTGAACGACTGCAAATACGGCCATCGGGCGGAAGGGAACGAGCTTGATCTGAACCTGCTGCGCAGCCCGTCCTTTCCGGATCCCGAAGCCGACCGGGCGGAGCATACCTTCACGTATTCGCTGTTTCCCCACCGGAGAGATTCCATTGAAGCGGAAGTGTATAAGCGCGGATACGAGCTTAACGTTCCGCTGCGTACGGTGCAGGCAGCGCCGGCAGCGGGAGGGACAGGGCAGGGAGCGGTGCTTTCCAACGCAGCGGCAGCAGGGGAGGAGCTTCGCGGCCGGCAGCCCGCGGCCGGTACTGCGACGTCATCCGCCGGTTATCCGGCTGAAGGCGAAATCCCCGGCTCCGGCCGCGACTCGGCTGGCTCCGCCAACTCCGGCTGCGCCTTGGCCCCGGGCCGCTCCTTCCTTCTAACCGGCCATCCGCATGTCATGGTGGAGGCCGTCAAGAAGGCGGAGGAGAGCTCCGATCTCATCGTCCGCCTGTATGAAACGGCCGGAACCCGGCTGCAGACGACCGTGACGGCAGGCTTCCCGATCTCGGAAGCGTGGCTCTCCGATTTAATGGAGAACAAGCTTCAGCCGGTGGAAGTGAAGGACAGATCCCTTCCGCTAACATTCGGCCCCTTCGAGATCATCACGCTGAGACTTGCCCGGGCATCCGCTTATGAAAATTAACCGGTCGGCCAAGGCGGAAGCAGTTTCTCAAGAAACCGCTCGACTTAATGTCCGCCGCCTTCATTCCAGGAAGGAGGATACGCGTATGACGGCACATCCGCTTGTGAAGCGAATCTGGCGGCATAAATTGTTCTACCTGTTCATGCTGCCCGGGATCGTCTGGTTCTTTCTGTTTTCTTATGTTCCGCTTTTCGGCATCCAGGTCGCCTTCCGAGACTTCCGGTTCTCGGGAGGATTCTCGGGAAGCCCGTGGGCCGGTTTGAAATATTTTCATCAATTCTTCGGGTACTACCAGGCGTGGGAGCTCATCCGCAACACGATCCTCATCAGCGCCATGAAGCTCTCCGTCGGGTTTACGATGCCCATTGTTCTGGCCATTCTTCTTAACGAGGTGCGTAACCTTAGATTCAAGAAAGTCGTGCAAACGCTTTCGTATCTGCCATACTTCGTTTCTTGGGTTGTCGTGGTGACGCTTATGCAGCGCTTGCTGACGCCTTACGGCGGACCGGTTAACGATTTCCTGAGGGGGACCGGTCTCATCCAAGAGCCGATTACCTTCTTGAACAACACGACCTGGTTCTACCAGGTGATCCTCGGATCCGACGTATGGAAGAACATCGGGTGGAACTCCATTATCTACATGGCGGCCATCGCAGGCATCGACCAGCAGCTGTATGAGGCGGCCCGCATCGATGGAGCGGGGAGGTTCCGCCAGATGTGGCACGTGACGCTGCCCGGCATCCGCAACATAGCGGTCATTCTGTTCATTTTGGCGACAGGCAGCCTGATGAGCGCCGGGTATGAGCAGCTGCTTCTGCTTAACGGACCCGCCACGGCGGCCATTGGCAGTGTCCTGGACGTGCATGTCATCAACTCCGGGATCAGCGAAGGGCGTCTCAGCTATGCGGCGGCCGTCGGCTTGTTCCAGAGCGTGATCGCCCTGGTGCTCATCGTGACCGTTAACCGGGTGGCCCGCAAAATCAGCGACGTGTCGCTCTTCTAATCCGAAAGGAGTGTTGCGTTAATGGGGAAGCGCAAACTATCTCTGTTCAGCCTTCTTAACGGGGCGTTCCTGATCCTGTTCAGCATGTCCATGCTCTATCCGTTTCTTTATATCCTCATTTATTCGCTGAATGACGGCAAGGATTCCATGCTGGGGGCGCTGTACTTCTATCCGCGCCAGTTTACGCTGGACAACTACGCTCAGGTGTTCCACAATCCCAAAATATGGCAGGCATACCGCATCACCATTATGAGGACGCTGCTCGGTACGATTCTTCATGTCTCGCTCTGCACCCTCATGGCGTACGCCCTGTCCAAAAAGACCCTGCCCGGTCGTACCTTCTTCACGTTCTACATCTTCCTGCCGACGATCTTCAGCGCCGGCTTCATCCCCTATTTCATTACCCTGCAGAAGCTTCATCTCGTTAACACCTTCTGGGTGTATATCATTCCGATGCTGTTCAGCTTCTTTCATATTGTGATCATCCGGACCTTCCTGCAGGGGATTCCCGAGGAGCTGGAGGAGTCGGCACGGATTGACGGCTATGGGGATTTTCAAATTTTCCTGCGCGTCATCCTTCCGCTCTCAGGGCCCGTGCTGGCCACCATCTCGCTCTTTAACGGAGTGGCCCACTGGAACGACTGGTTCACCGGGACTTATTTTGTATCCGATAAAAGCCTGATTCCCGTCCAGACGCTTCTTCAGCAGATGCTGACGGAGGCGGAGGCGCTGTCTTCCTCCATGCAGCGGGCGGCCCAGCAGGGCGGTCAGACGATGAACAATAACGTGGCGGGGGCTACGCCGGAATCGCTCCGGATGGCGCTTCTGGTCATTACCGTTTTCCCGATTCTGTGCATCTATCCATTCCTGCAGCGTTATTTCGTCAAAGGGGTGATGATGGGTTCCGTGAAGGGCTGATCCCTCCGGCCGCCCGCCATCATGATCGAAGCGTCACCGGATGAATGCTCCTGTGCAGAGCGCATCGAAACGTTAGGTGCGGGGGCTTTATCTTATATCCAATCTCGTTCTTAGGAGGGTTTCTTATGAAAACCAATCGGGCAAAAGTCTCTTCAGCTCTTCTTGCCGCCGCTTTGATGGGAAGCACGCTGGTCGGCTGTACCGGGGGCGGCAAGGACGGCGGAACATCGTCAAGCGGGAACGACGGAGGAGGTTCGGGGAAGGAGGTCACGCTCAAAATCCTTCACAACTGGAACGGCTCCAGCGCCGGGGATGTGGACCTGACTCCGATCACCAAGGCGATTCAGGAGAAGACGGGCGTCAACGTGAAGCTGGATTACACGAAAGGCAGCGAAGTGGAGAAGGTCAATACGATTTTCGCTACTCAAGATCTGCCGGATATCTACACCGGCCCCGCTTGGGGAGGAGAGCTTGACGGAATCATCAAGGCGGCTAAGGAAGACCAGCTGGTGGACTTGTCCGGGAAGCTGGCTCAGTACCCGAACCTGGCCAAAGGCATCAAGAAGGAGAACGTGCCGCCCGCTCTCTATGAGAAAGCGATCGGAGCCTTCGGCGACAAGAAATATATGCTGTACCAGAACCAGCCGGCCACCGACAAGGATGCTCTGGATTGGCTTTACGGCTTCTACGTCCGCAAAGACATAGCGGATAAGATTGGGGTCGATCCGCAGAAGGTGAAGACGAAGGACGACCTGTATGCCTTTCTAAAGAAGATTAAGGATGCGGGCTTGAAGGAGAATGGAATGCCGGTCATCCCGCTAGGGGGCTTCCACAACGGCTGGGCGGTTGGAATCGGCAGCACAATGTTCTACGGCTCCAATTATGTGGATAAAGGAGACGGCACGCTCGAGAATGTTTTCTTCACGAAGGCCTATGAGGACTATACCCTGTACTACCGGAAGCTGCTTTCCGAAGGGCTGCTCGATCCCGAGGCCTTCACCCAGACCGACCCGATAGCCAATGAGAAAATCAAGCAGGGACGCATCGCCGTTCTGGCCGCTCACTACCCGGCCATTCTGGATGCTTCGAAGGATTACGTGAAAGCCCATCCGGGCAGCGACTATATCCCGGTTGGTCCGCTGGAGCGCGCCGGAGCCGAGCCGAACCGGCCTGCGGATCTAGCCATTCAGGGCAACAATGTCACCGTTATCACGAAATCGTGCAAGAATGTGGACGCGGCTCTGAAGCTGCTGGATTTCCTAGCCTCGGATGAAGGCTTCAAGCTGGTCCATTACGGGGTGGAAGGCGTCCATTATGACATGGCGAACGGCAAGCCGGTCGCGAAGAAGGAAATCTTCGACAAGTTTGCCGCTGACACGACCGGCAAGCAGAAGAAGAACGAAGGGTTCGGCATCGGTTTCGAGTCGTTGACGGGACCGGACCGCACGAATTCCCTCGGCGGCGACATCTGGATGGACCAGGACCGGATGAAGGCGATGGAGAATGCGCGCAAAATTTTGAGGCCGAACGGAATCAAGGTAATCTCGGCCTATAACGCGGGTGATGTCATCACGAAGGCACCGAACTGGGAGACGCTTAAGCCTTCAATGGATAAGATGAACGATGTGTGGAAGGAAGCGATCTTCGCCAAGTCCGACGAAGCGGCTCTTAATGTGCTTAATGCGCTTCGGGGGCAGTTGAACAAAATGAACTATCCGGAAGCGATCAAGTACGTCAACGACAACCTGAAGGGAAAAGAAGTGGTGAAGGTGCAGATGCCGAACTAACGGCCGTTATTTTTGCTTGAGAGTTCGCCACCCGTAAACGTTCCTCCCGGGCCTGCTTTTGACCCGGGGGGCCTTTTTTCCAAGAGAGGAGATCTGCCTGTATGACCCGTCTGAGCCAGAAGAGTCCGGAATGGACCGGCTTTCAGGAGTCCCGGCCCTATGGGGCCAAGTATGATCTGCGAACCGACTTCGTTATGGTGTATGGCCTTTCGGACGACCTGCCGGAACGCATCGAAGGTTGGAGAAAGGCCGGCTATACGATTCACCTGATGACCGGCGTTTCCTGGGGGGAGTATCAGGATTATCTTTACGGGCGATTCGACGGGCGCAGCCATTGGGACGAAGCCCAAATGGACCGTAAAGGGAAATACGTGCAGCACGGCCCCGACGTGCCTTATATGGTTCCGACGATCGCGTTTGCCGATTATTTGGCCGCCCATCTGAAAAAGGCGGTGGATTGCGGCGTAGAGGCGATCCATCTGGAGGAGCCGGAGTTCTGGGCGCAGTCGGGTTATTCGGAGGCGTTCCGCCGGGAGTGGCTTACCTTCTACGGAGAGGAATGGATTCCCCCTCACTCTTCGCCGGACGCGCAGTACAGAGCTTCGAAGCTGAAGGCTGTCATGTACTACCGGGCCTTGGACCGCCTGTGCAGCCAGCTGAAGGACTATTCGCTCGTAACCTACGGACGGACGATCCGCTTCTATGTGCCGACTCACAGTCTGATTAACTACACCCAGTGGAGAATCATCAGTCCCGAGGCGCTGCTCGTGAATATGCCGGCCTGCGACGGCTTTATCGCCCAGATTTGGACCGGCACGGCCCGTACGCCCAACATCTATCAGGGAATCAGACGGGAACGGACCTTCGAGACGGCGTACCTGGAATACGGCATCATGCAGGAGCTGACGCGCGGTACCGGACGGGAGATGTGGTTTCTGCATGATCCGATCGAGGATAACCCCCGATATACCTGGAGCGATTACCGGCGCAACTACCGGGCCACCGTCACCGCCTCGCTGCTGCATCCCGGCGTGAAGCAGTATGAGGTCTGCCCCTGGCCTTACCGCGTCTTCGAAGGGAGTTACCCGAAGGAGGATGGCACCGGGAAGGAGCCCCTTCCCGGGGAGTATGGAACCGTTCTTTTGACGGTCATGAATGTCCTGCGCGATATGCATAGTCATGAAGAAATAGCGGAGGGGGAGGGAAGGGAAGCGATATATACCCGCGGCATCGGCCTCTGTCTTGCCAATTCCGCGATGTTCCAGCGGGGAGACGTGTTGGCTGACGACGAAAGCAGCGCCTTCAAGTATGACGGCACGGACACGTCGGAGGTTCTGCCGGAGGCACAGCGCGAACTGCTGGATTGGTCGGCTTTTTACGGCCTGGCTCTTCCCCTTGTGAAGAAGGGGATTCCGCTCCGTCCCGTCCAGCTGGATAATCTTCTTGCTTTCCCAGGCTATCTGGAAGGATACCGGGTGCTGCTGCTCAGCTACGAATTCATGAAGCCCGAACATCCCGGCCTCCATCAGGTGCTGGCCCAATGGGTACGGGAAGGCGGAATTCTGCTGTATTACGGAGATGGGACGGACCCGTTCCACGAAGTAAGCGAATGGTGGAACCGTTCCTCCGGCTCCCGAACCTACGAGCGGCCGGAGCATCATCTGTTCGAGGCCTTGGGACTCGGACGGGAGCCCGCGGAGGGGGATCATCCGGCAGGCGCCGGTGCCCTTCGGTATCGCCGAATTCATCCGGCGGCGTTTGCCCGGACGAAGGAAGGAGCCGGGCTTGTCGCGGAGGATGTCCGCTGGGCACTGGAGCGGCGGGGGGAAGAAGAGGAGTACCGGGAAAGCGGGCTTTTGCGGATTCAGCGGGGCCCGTACGTCATCGCCCATGCCCTCGACGAAACGGAGACGGGGGAGCCGCCTGTTCTACAGGGACCGTTCCTGGACCTGTTCGAAGCGGACCTGCCGGTCGTGGCGTCCGTCAAGCTCCAGCCAGGTGAGGACGCTCTGCTGTATGATCTCGCTTATGAGCGCCGAGAACCGTTCGGATCGGACGATTGCGGCGAGTCCGGTGGGGCGGGCATTGACGAAGCCGGATTAAACACGCCCGCTGTTCTAGTGAGTTCTTCGCGCGTGCGTAACGAGCGGCGCGGAGAGGGGCGGCTCTTTTTCCACTCCGAGGCTCCTGCCGGGCTGACGGTCAGCACCCGAATCCGCTCGGCCTCGGCTCCTCTGCGCATAACCGCCGAGCAGAGGAGCGCCGGCTTGGCTGGAGCGGGGGACCGGGCAGCAGAGGAAGGAGCTGGCGGTAACGTTGAATCGCAGAAGACAGGGCGGGATGAGCGCGGATCCTCTTCCGTTCCCGTCGAGGTCGCCTCGGCTTACGATCCGGCGTCGGCCACGCTGCTGCTCCGTTACCCGGGCATTCCGGAAGGAGTCCGGCTGGTTGTGGAGTGGCCGTCCCCTATCTGATCCCTACCCCAAAAGGGGCTTTCCTAGCGAGCCGACTCGCCGGGAAAGCCCCTTGTTATTGCCTTCTTCCCAGGTGTCCCATTCCGGATTGACGAATCACGGCATAAGCCACGGAGCGAGGAGCAGGGTGAAGAAGGCGGTAAGAATCATGGAGATGCTGGCGATGCTTCCGGCGGCCGAGCCCGACTCGAAGGCCTTCGAGGTTCCCGCATTGTGCGAGCTCGTTCCGAACAGAACGCCGCGTGACACCTCGCTGCGGATGCGCAGCAGCCGCACCATATAAGGACCGAGGATCATGCCGGACAAGCCCGTCAAGATAACGAAGACCGCCGTCATGGTCGGAATGCCGCCGATCCTTTCGGAAACCGCCATGGCGATCGGGGTGGTGGCCGAACGGGGGGCGAGGCTTTCCACCAGCCGGTTGTCGAGATGAAGCTCGCGTGCCATCCAGGCGGAGCTGATCAAGGCAGCGGCGGAACCGAAAAGCACGCTCAATGTTATTTCCGCCGCATGCTTCTTAAGCATGCCGAAGTTTTGATAGAGCGGGATCGCCATGGCGACGGTTGCCGGCCCGATCATCCGGGTCAGCCAGTGAGTGCCCGCCTCATAGGATGGATAGGGAAGATGGGCCAGAGTGAGAATCCCGATAATGATCACGGGTGCGACCAATAGCGGGGTCAAGTAAACCCGCGGAAAAGCCCGGTAGACCCGCTTCGCGCCCCAGTAGATGACAAGCGTGGCCAACAGGCAGCCCAACGCGATCATGGCATCTTCCTCCCTTTGCGTCTGATGATCAGCTCCGCCGCCAAGCCGGCACAACCCATTACGAGAGCGGTACCGGTTAGGACGACCAGCAGAATTTGCGGACCGCTGCTGAGGAGCATGGGCTTATATTCGACAACCCCGGCCGCGGACGGAATAAAGAACAGGAGCATTTCGGCAAGCAGCCACTTCGCTCCTAGCTCGACGGCGTTCAGGGGGAGGATTTTTAGTTGAAGCAGAACAAAAACGAAGCCCAGCCCCAGAATGCTTCCCGGAACCGGCCAGCCCATGAAGCCCACCCACGCATTCATTCCATAAGAAACCAGGACGAAAAACAAAATTTGCAGAACGCCTTTACCGAAACGAATCAAGAAGATCCCTCCTATGAAAATTGTACACCTCCCGCTTTCATGGGTAAAATGAATAGATGGAATGTTTTTCATTCCATTTGTCTATTGTACAGGTGTGGCAAAGGAGCTTTTTCACATGGATATCCGGGATATGAACTATGTTTGGGAGGTGGCCCGCCATGGCAGCTTCACCAAAGCGGCCGAAGCGCTTCACGTCACCCAGCCCACCATTAGCAAAATGATCAAAAGACTGGAAGAAGAGCTGGGCGTCACCTTGTTCCTCCGAACGGGAAAGAAAGCGGAGCTCACCGATGCCGGGAAGGCGGTAGCCGCCCATGCGGAAACGATGGTTAGTTCCTTCCGCAGCCTGAAGGAGGAGCTGAACGACCTTACCGGGTTTCGGAAAGGATCGATAAGGCTTGGGCTTCCGCCTATGGTGGGCGTCAGCTTCTTTCCGGAAATGATGGGAAGATTCGGGGAGCGCTACCCGGGCATTGCGATTCGCATGGTGGAGGACGGGTCCAAGAAGCTGGAGAACGAGCTGCGCGGGGGAGGTCTCGATGTCGCGGTCATCCTGCTCCCCACAGGGGATTCCGCCTTGGATGGCTATGTATTCGTAGAAGAAAGCCTCCAGCTCGTGCTTTCTCCCTTACATCCGCTTGCCGACAAGGAGAGCATCCGGCTGGCCGAGCTGGCCCGGGAGCCCTTTATTCTGTTCAGGGAAGACTTTGCCCTTAACGACCGGATTCTAGCGGCCTGCCGGGAGGCGGGCTTCGAGCCGCGGGTTGCCTATGAAAGCGCCCAATGGGATTTCATCAGCCGGATGGCAGCGGAGAGGCTGGGGGTGGCCCTGCTCCCGACGACCATCTGCCGGCAGCTGGATCCCGGGAGGATCCGTGTCGTACCTTTGAACGATCCTATCATTCCGTGGAGGCTCGCCATGATGTGGCGCAAGGAAGGGTATCTGTCCTTTGCCGCCCGGGAATGGATCCGGTTCAGCCGGGAACGGCTCCAGGAGATAGGGACATAAAGGCGTTTCTTCAGCAGATTACCGATTAGGATTCGTCTTCCGACACTATCGTATACCATTTGTCCCTTTATCCTTCTGAGGGTATACTAGCAATAGGGATACCTGTACCTGTATCATGTGAAAGGCGGGGAAATCGTTGGATTATAACTACACGGACGCAATGAAAACAAGGCTGAGAAGAATCGAGGGCCAGATCCGGGGAGTCCTCCGGCTGATGGATGAAGAGAAGCCATGCAAAGAAGTGGTGGCACAGCTGTCGGCCATCCGGAATGCGTCGGACAAAGCCATCGCCCATATCGTAGCGGAGAACCTGCAGCAATGCATCCTGGCCGAGCAGGCCGCAGGCAACCACGACACCGGCAAGCTGGTGAAGGAAGCTGTGGAACTGCTGGTTAAAAGCCGCTGATTCGGGTAGGAAAAGGAACCATGACCGTTAAGGGCAGGCTCCTTTTTTTGTGCCAAAAAAAGAATGAGAATTTTACGAAAATAACAAAAATTCTTACGGCTAAATTCACCGAATGGGGACGGATTCAGGGTAATATATATTGACGTACTCAAATCCATTTTATGGAGGTTAGGGAATGACGATTATGCCGGCAAGAGGAACGGGAACGAGGATAAAGTCATGGACAAGAAGGAAGCGCTTTACTACTTTTCTGGTACTGCTCTTATGTATGGCTTTTCTGTTGCCGATTACAGCCAGCGCCGCGTATTACAATACCTACACCACGATGGCCACACTAGGAAATGCCAATGATTGTTATGCTGCTCAAGGTTTTGCCGTGGGGTCTTCTTACACTTATTCGGTCAAAATTAACGGAGACGACACCAAGGCCGTCATTTACCGGACCAGAATGAGCGACGGAACGACCACTCTCATGACCAATGGAGACAACGGGACCACCTACAATACCTACCTCGGCCATGCCAATGATATGGTGCTCAGCACGATTGACGGAGAATACTACATGTTCGTTATCACCATGAAAGCCGGAAGCATGAGCCTCGTGAAGCTGAAATATGTCGGAACGACCTACTACAAAGTAGGGAACTACACAATCCAGTACAACGGGGTAGACAAAGGAATGTCGGGTGTAGCCATCACCAGCAAAGACGCGAGCAACATCTACTTCCTCTTCAAGTCCGGCCTTACTCTCTATCGGGGAACGCTACCTTTGACCGCTAACGGCGGCACGATCAATGCCACCTACGGTTTCACCCTGAACACGTCCGATGCTTTGGTCAACGGCAGTACCATTTCGAATATCAGCTCGTATGTTTCCCAAGGCTTCGGGTATTATAACAATACCATCTATGTTCCCCTTACGTATGAGAATGTAAGCATCGTTCTGGTGTATCGGAGCATTTCTACGGCCTCGGGTACCATCTATTCGGATGACAATCTCTCGTTCCGTATTACATCATCGACCTACCCTGATCTATTTGAGATCGAGAGCGTCGGAATCGCCAATGGCGATAAGCTCTGGTTTAACACCAACCGAAGGACAGCACCCGGGGATACCGCCCACGACGGAGTGCATTACTTCAACGGGTACAGCGCTACACCATAATAAGGAACGCCGAACCGACCATATCTCAGTTCTGCAAAATGATAAATCCTCCCGCCTGAGCAGGAGGATTTTTTTTGTTGGTTGTGCCCTATATGCTTCTGAAACATAATAACCTTCCGTACCGTCTTACTTGCTATAGGAGGCGGTAAAAATGAAACCATTCCTTTCGTTCCTTGTCCTTTTGCTAACTCTTACAGGCTGCATGCCGTCCGAGAAGAGTCGTTCCGTGGATGACTCCCTAGCTATTGCCACCCATAATCCAACAGCCGAGGAGGTGTTGGATCAATCTCCCGATGCGGATCTTTTCCAGTTCAACGGATTTGTCTATCTCAACGCAAGGGAAGTGGAATGGGTTCAACAATCGGAATGGACCATAGGCTCGAAGGTGGGCACGATTGCGGAACGGTATAGGTCCAGTTTCCCTTTCGAAGAAGGAATGGCGACCAGGCTTCCGGTAGGTACCGAGCTGTATGAGTCCCGGGAGCGAGCGGCAACGATTCTGATCGCAAAAGCCGATGGAAAACAAATCTGTTATCTAAAAATGGTGGAAGGGTAGCAGCGCCGACTCCTGGCTTTTCCAAATGGATTGTGTTATGGCTTCTCCACATACCATTTGGCGATTTCCTTGGAGCCGGTTCCGCGTGGATAGCTGAGCAGGCTAACGGCGGTAATCCGGTACAGCCCCTTCCCGTTCTCCAGAGGAAGAATAGTGTGAAAGTCATTCCCCTCAAAGGGAGCGCTTGTTTGAGAGAGGAAACGGTACTCTCCGTTCTCCTGCTGCTTCTCCACCTTAAAGGTAATCCCACTGCCTATTTTTTTCGTCGCCTGGCCGTTCACTTCAAATAAATTCCCTTCCGTGGTTTGGTGTGCCTTGGAGGGATTTACGGAGGAGAGCTCCGTGAAATCGCCGTGGCCGACCGGGCCGCTCCAGTCGATTATGGGCTCTACCGTTTGCATCGTCAAATCCACGTTGATCGATTTCTGGTAGAGGATCCGCTGGTTGGAGCTGAAGACTACGCTAATCTCGTTGGAGCCCAGGTCTGCCGGGGTTACCGCTCCAAATCCATACAAGGGAAGGGCGCCGGGATTCTCCGCCTTCTGGTAGGCCGTGGCCCCTCCGCTGGTGTAGCTGCCGTTCAGCCAATTTCCGACCCGCAGCTCCGGCATCAGCTTATTCCCCTGCAGGAAGCCCTCCGCCTCGACCTTATAGGCATAATTGGTCAAGCCTTCGGTTACTCCCCAGTCCTCCACGAGAAAATCCCGGTATTCAATATTCAGCGTTCGCGTATCGTTGTGCCAGTCATAGTCATAGCCGAACAGCTGCTTCAGATCGAGCTCGTGGGCATACAGCCTTCCGCTGCTCTCGACAGGAGGGGTGATGGTCGGGTACTCCTGCACGACCCCGCCAAACCAGGTAAGGGGAACGGAGGAGGCCCCCTTGCTCAGGTCGAACCGGTAAGGGCCTTTCTGAACCAAGAGGTGGTCATCTGCCCAAGTGGAGACCGTGTAACCCAGCTTTCCGGCCATCCATTGGACGTCCAAGAGGGGTGTACCATTCGAGATAAGGCCCACTTCTTCTCCCTTATAGGTAATAACCTCTTCTCCATAACGGATAGAATCCAGCCGGACTGAGCCGGTTTCTTGAATCGTCAGAGGAACTTGCACCTGCGCATGCTCTGCTTCCGGGAGCGCCTCGGGCGTAAAGGTAAGGGTCCGGCTTCCGTTATCGTAGGCCAAATCTCCGAACGGATCCAGGTCGTTCAGCCGAACGGCGGTCCGTCCTCCTATGTTGTAGGAAGGGATCGGAGTATTCCCGTAGAAGGCTTGGATATCCGTGTAGAGCACGTCGCCGATCTTAGTTCCGACCGGAAGCGGGGAAGAAGGGGCGGGCAGGGGAGAGAGCGGCTTCTCCCCGCTGCGGTAAATGACCACTTTATGCTCGGCCGGTACCCACGCCACCTCGAATCCGTAATGGCGAAGATCCTCCGCCGCCACCGCCGTATAGCCGTCGACATTAAAGGACGGAATGGGCAGCTTATTCACATAAGCCACAATGTCCGTAGAGAGAACGCGGCTTAAGGGGGTTCCGATAGCGGACGCCGGGGCGTGATTTTCAGCATGCAGAACGGAGGCTCCGGCCGGCAGAGCAAGGGATAAGGCCAGCAAAGCCAAAGAGAACTTGCGGATCTTCATGTAAGGACTCCTTTTCGATTGGATTCTTTTTCCATATGTAGTTAGACGAGATAACCCGCAAAAAGTTACTGCCGGATGATGTTTAACCTTAAGTCTGCCGCAATAAGCAGGAGACCTCTTTATCCGCTCGACAAAGAGGAAGGCCGTCCCGCCTGTTTTGGTGGAGCGGCTTCCTTTCATTTAACCGGTCTTTTCCAGAACGGCCAGCGAATTTGGCTGACTTTAACCACGGTTGCATACACTCCAACGGGATCCTTGGCTGACGGGCGATTGACTTTGGAGAAAAACAAATGAAAGTCGTTGCCGAAGGTTTCCAGCCCTTGGTAATCCCCAATAAAGAGACCCGGCGAAAAAGGAGAAGTAGCCTCGGGGGCTCGCAGCAGATTAAACGGTTTGGTAATTAGCAGGGGAGGCCGGAAGGTACGGCCGTGATCCGTGGAGCAGGCGAACCAGTAGTCGACGGGCAGCGTTTTGGGACTGCGCCGGTTGCTCACGATCCGGTAGTAGGTCACGCCCACCACGCCGGCATAGTTGATGCGCACCATAGGGGTGAAGGCAGCCGTCCCGGAAGGGGGATTGACTCGAATGGGAGAACTCCAGGTAATTCCTCCGTCCGTCGAACGGGTGAGGGCGATTTCATCGTATTTGCCGCCGTTGAACCTCGCACTCTGCCACACGACAAAGAGTTCTCCGGTCCGCTGATGGATGGCGGCTTCGGGCATCATATCTCCGCCTCCTCGAATCGTTTTGCCCGTCACCGGATCAATGACCGCCACGGAGTCGAAGGGAGCGATAATCCGGCCCTTGGACCATGCTTGCCCTCCATCTTTGGACGTTTGGACCGTAATCCAGTTTTCGGGGTTCTTTGAAGACGTCCCCTTGGTCCAGTTGAAAAAGTTGTACAAGGTGCCTGTCCTCGCATCCACGATGATCTGGTTGCCGAACGTCTGGTTTCCCTCCCCGGGCGGGAAGATGACCTTCGGCTTGCTCCACGACCGGCCTCCGTCCGTCGTCTTGCTGAAGATAGTGGCGACAGTCGTTGCCGTTCCCCGGTTCCATACGATGTAGGCGGTGCCGGCCCTGGTGGGATCCGCCGTGATGAGTTCTTTATCATTGAGGATCCAAGGCCCTTTATCCGATTGGATGAACCGGAGGTTCTTCCATGTTTGGCCCCCGTCCGAAGAGGTGGCGGCGGTGATGGTTGACTGGGAGACGTCGGTGCCGTTCGGGCTTTTACTTAAGGAAAGGGCCGAGGCATAGGCTTTCCCATCGGGGCCAAAGGAAACATTCGGATCGGAAGCCCTTTCGAATTTCACGTTGAGTGAGGCGCATTGGCTGAAGGGCAGCGTCCTACGTCTCCAGGTTCTTCCTCCGTCCCTCGAGAAGGCGGCAACCAGTCCCCGCGCTCCGCCGTTGGACCAACGGTCCTGCTGCCAGATGCCTAGCAGGTGCGGCTTCCCCGATTTCGTTGGGAGGGGGTTGACGGCCACCCATGGCTCCACGGCTGTATTAAGAAAATTGGTTCCCGGTCCGCCGATTTTGCAGTTCCGATAAGGGCTGATGCCCGACACTTTAACCAGACGTGATCTTCTTACCCGAATCAATGACTAATCCCTCCTGGAAGCAATTTGCCTTCAGTGTATTCAGCCGTCTGGAGTCAGGTCCCTGAACTACCCCGTTGAATAGTGGGTTTCCATTATCCCTGAAAGGGAATAAAATCGATAAAGGACTACAATGATGAGGAGGGATCATTTGGAACTCAAGGAACTGGCACAACAGCTGCCGACCGCCCGGATCTCGGGTGATACCGCGATCGAAATATCGGGCCTCTCGATTAACACGCGTACCCTTCAACCAGGAGAGCTGTTTATTTGTATTCCAGGCGTAGAGGGGCTGCAGGAAGACCGGCACAGCTTTATTAAAGATGCGTTAAAGGCGGAGGCCGCCGCCTTGGTTGTCGAAAGGGAAATAGAAGCGGAAGTGCCGGTCATCCGGGTAGAGGATGCACGCTATGCTCTTGCCGTTCTCTCTGCCCATTTCTTCGATTATCCAAGCTCCAACCTGAAGCTGATTGGGGTAACCGGAACGAACGGGAAGACCACAACCACCTACCTCATCGATGCCATCCTCTCCCATGCCGGTTACCGGACGGGAAGGATGGGGAATATCGGAACCAAGATCGGGTCCACCTTTTACGAGACGGATATCAACACGCAAGATCCGATCCGCCTTCAATCCAATTTACGGAGAATGAAGGAGATCTCCGCTGATTTTTGTACGATGGAGGTTTCCTCGCAAGGTCTGGATTTGGGAAGGGTGCTCGGTTGTGAGTTTCGGACGGCCGTTTTCACCAACCTTACGCAGGACCATTTGGACTATCACGGCTCCATGGAGGAATACCTGGCCGCCAAAGGACTTTTATTTTCAAGGCTGGGCAATTCTTTCTCCAAGGATCAATCCAAACGCAAGTTTGCTGTTCTAAATGCCGACGAGGAGGCCTCCTCTTATTTGAGAAAGGTGACTCCGGCACAGGTGATAACCTACGGGATCGATAACGCGGCGGATGTGAGAGCCAAAGACATTCAGCTCACCTCAAGAGGCACCCGATTTACTGTAGAATCCTATGCGGGTCAGGGAACCGTGGACATGAACCTGATAGGAAAGTTTAACGTGTATAACGCCCTGGCCGCCATAAGCACCGCACTTGCGGAGCAAATTCCACTGGAGACTTGTGCAGAAGGGCTGTCCCTCCTGCAGAACGTCCCGGGCCGCATGGAAGTGGTGGAAGAAGGCCAGGATTATCTTGTTATCGCCGACTATGCTCATACTCCAGACGGGGTAGAGAAGACTCTTTCCGCTTTACGGGAATTTGCCGGGAGGAGAATCCTAACCGTGTTTGGCTGCGGAGGAGACCGGGACCGCGCCAAGAGACCCATCATGGGGCGAATCGCTGCCAAGTACAGCGATTATGTTATTCTGACGTCCGACAACCCGCGTAAAGAGGATCCTGACCAAATCATTCAAGACATGGAGCCCGGGTTATATGAGAATCAGGCGGTGATTTGCCCTTACGAAAAACAACCCGACCGGCGGCAGGCCATTCGGCGCGCCATATTCATGGCGGAGCCAGGGGATATTGTTCTTATAGCAGGAAAGGGACATGAACCTTACCAAATCCTGCATGACCGCACCATACCTTTTGATGACCGCGAAGAAGCGAAAGAGGTCATATGCAGCCGCATGAAAGAAGAATCGAGTTGAGAACAAGGGAGCCGCTGTTAAGCGGCTTCTTTTCATGTTCGGCCCGTAATTTGGAGCCGGATTACGAATCCTTTAGTAGTTAGAGTTACGGCCCTAATGGCAAAAAATTCTGATGAGGCTCTTAAGGTATAATGGATATAACCACGAGAGGGCCAAAACCTTTTCAATCCAACAAGGAGATATGCAACCATGAATTCAACGAAAAAAGTCGTCCTTACGTCTCTCGCTGTCATAGTTGTTCTGTTTGGAGGGGCCTTGGCCTATTTCAGCATCACCGATCAGGCGGCGCCCTCCCCTGCCACTCCTCCTTCCGAAGCCTCTCCGGCTCCTAGTCCAAGTTCCAGTCCAAGTCCGACTCCAGCGGCCTCCGGAGCTCCTGAAGCGACGGCCGATTTTACCATGGGCGAACCCTTCGCCAAGCAAGCTTTTCTTCAACTGGCGAATGGCGAACGGAAAGAACCGGAGGAGGAAAGCACCATAGTAGCGCTTATGCACCACATGACCCATCAAAAGGTTAAAGCGGACGCCAAGTGGACAAGCGTTCAAATGCTGCCCGACCGAGTGGAGACGGTTGTCCAGATCGTGGAGCACCATCCGGAGTGGGAGCACCAGAAAAAGCTTCTGGAGATAGCCCGTAAGTGGAAGGCAGGAGACTTCTCAACCGTCGACCAGGACCATAATTTCTTCTGGGGCCTGGAAGGCGGCAACTTGGGAAAAGCGGAAGGAATTTTAAGTGCAGTTGAAGAAAAAGAGTTTATTGAAAAAACCTTTAAATAATCCGATCCGTTCCTGACCTCTGACATAAAGACGAGCAGAACGGGCAAAAACTACAAGGGCACCGGACTAAAACCGGTGCCTTGCATTCTTTAAAATATTCCTTGACAGGAATATTCCTTTAAGTGTATATTTAGGTCATCAGGAAAACGAACCCGATGGGAAGGAGAGAAGCCTATCCGATAGACCAGCACATGATGAGGTGAGCGGCATGCCAGGGAACCATAAGGCATTGGAGATGACAACACTAAGCGCATTAGCCGCAAGGATCAGAGTGGATATCGTGGAACTGCTGCGGCACGGTCCCTTGACTGTGGGGGAAATTGCCGGCCGGTTGGGGGTAAGCCAGCCTCATGCCTCGAAGCATTTGAAGATTCTTACCGACAAGGGTCTGCTCGAAGTAAAGGCGGAAGCCAACCGCCGGAACTATAAGCTGCGGCCCGGACCTTTTCAAGCGATGGATTCGTGGGTTAGAACCTTCCGCAGCGAAATGGAGGAACGATTCGACAGCTTGGAGAATTACTTAAGGGAAGTTCAAACAAAAGAAGACCTATAATGGAATGAAAATAAGGAGGATGAAGGTAAATGGCTAATCAAACGATGGTTTCAAGAGTGGAGAATGAACGGGTGCTGGTGCTGGAACGAGTCTTTAATGCGCCGCGTGAGCTTGTATTCAAAATGTTTAAGGATCCAGAACATCTTAAGCGCTGGTGGGGACCACGTGGCTGGGAGCTTCCCGTATGCAACATCGATTTCCGTCCGGGCGGCGTATGGCACTACTGCATGAAATGTGTCGATAAGAACCAGGGGGATTTTTACGGTATGGAATCCTGGGGGAAAGGCATTTATGGGGAGATTGCCGAGCCGGAAATGTTCCAATATAAGGATTATTTCTCCGATGCCGAAGGCGGCGTTAACGAGACCCTTCCCGCAACCGAGATCACGTTGGAATTTATTGAAATGGACGGGAAGACGAAGCTCGTTAACCGCGCTCAGTATGTTTCGGCGGAAGCCCTCAAGACAGTTATGGATATGGGAATGATGCAGGGCATTACCGAAACATGGGATCGCCTGGAAGAGCATTTGAATTCCGTTAAGTAAATTAACCAAGGGAGAGAGGCCCATGATTACGAGAATTGGACAGATTATGCTGTATGTGAACGACCAGGATAAGGCCGTCAAGTTCTGGACGGAGGTCGCCGGATTTCAAGTTCTCTATGAAGAGAATAATGGGGAGGGCTTGAGATGGATGGAGGTGGCTCCTTCCAAGAGCTCCGAAACCAGCCTTATTCTGCATAACAAAGACTTCGTTGCCAAGATGTCTCCGGGATTGAACCTTGGGACGCCATCGCTCATGTTCTTTACCGACCAGTTCGATCAACTCCACCATGACCTGTCCACTAAAGGTATAACCGTTGGCGAGATCGTCGAGCTCCCTACAGGAAGAGTCTTTAATTTCTCCGATTATGAAGAAAACTACTTTGCCGTGATGGAGAAGAAGTAAGGCATAATCTCAAAATGAACCTTGCCTAACGAGGCGGCTGACCGATAAGTCGGCCGTCTTTTGTTATGCCTGAAGTGTGATTAGTGATGACCGATGCTTTGGCCATTCAAGGTACAGGGGCAGAAGGAGTATTCCGGGGAGTGTTGATCTACGCCAACGTGATCGAATCGGACCTCGGACCGAAAATAACACCCATCGGCTCCCTGGCTACCTTGTTGTTAAGGCTGCATGTGCGGTCCCGCAAGGGGATCCGGATGAGCTGCCGCTATTCCGAGCAGCCGCAGCTATTTCCTTTGATGGACGTTGTAACCTTAGAGACAGGGATCCTTTGGACAGGAGCAGGTGTGCAGCAAACGTCGGGAAGAGATCGGGCTTCCGCCGATTCGAATTCCGAGTCCGCTTTCGTATAGAATACTTCCCAGGAGTTGCCTTCCGGGTCGGTTACCCAAATTTTGTCCTGAACGGCATAGCAGCAGGTGGTGTCCATTTCATCGAAGGATACGAGACCGGCTTTCTGCAGGCGTTCTTTAACCGCCAGGACCGTTTCCTTGCTGTCTACCTGAAAACCAAGGTGGTTTAGTACGCCTTTGTCTTCATAGGGACGAACATTCAGGGAGAAATGAAGAGCAGGCTGATTCAATTCGAACTTGGCGTAGTTTTCCTTTACTTTGGTCGGTTCGGCGTCAAAGAGCTTTCGGTAGAAGGCTAGGGAAGCTTCTAACTTTCTCACGTTAAGGACAACATGCATTTTCATCAACTTAATCATCCTCTCTTTATGTATGGATTAGCAGCAAGGTGCGCAGCAAACGGCAGGTGATTTCTGTGGAATTCCTTTCTGTGCGGCTATACGAATCCAAGAAGGAGAATGGATGGGCAAGGTGCTCCATTTCCAAGTGTTTTGGAGTTTTTTTATCAATTCTTGTTCACGCTGGTGCATAAGACTCTCGGTAAGAAACCAATTTTCATTCAAGATAATCACTCCCGTTTAATAATAATTGATAAATGCAACTATTGGTTAAAAAGAAACTCCTTTTTATAAAGGAGGGGTGCAGCAGTTGGGGCTTTTACTCATGGCCGTGCTCAGCAGGTGAAGACTTTCCAAGACCTGATCCTTTTTGTCAGAGGGGATATTCTTGAAAATCTCCTGAATATAGTCTTCCATGGACTGGGCAATGGAGTGTGCTTGGGCTTCCCCTTCAGGGGTAAGAGATAGAACGACGTAGCGGCGGTCCTTAGGGTCCGGAATCCGGCTGATGAATGTCCATTCCACCAATTGATGAACCTGCCGGCTAAGCGTACTCGTATCGACACAAAGAATGTGGCCCAGATCATTCAAGGACTGGTTAGGACGTTTAAGGAGCTCATACAGAACATGACTCTGTAGGACCGTTACGCCGCAGCATTGGGCGCCGTCCTTCTGGAGCAGGCCGAACCTTCTGACCAGAACTTGAAGAACTTCTCGGACATTTACGTATGGAGGAAGCTGTTTCATTATTATCACCTGAGATAGTTATAACATGAATTAGTTGATTCTTGCAAGTATTAATTTGCCCGTTAGTGGAAATGGGTGGAGTTTGGTTTAGTTGACATAGCTATTCTAATGTTCCTACAATGATCACAGCCGCTCCGTTAAAGGAGAGAAGGAAAGGTGGTAGTGTCATGAAAGTTGAAATATGGTCCGATTTTGCATGTCCCTTCTGTTTTATTGGGAAACAGCGGTTTGAAGAAGCATTAAGCCAATTTGCCCATAAAGATGAGGTAGAGGTGGCATTCCGGAGCTTCGAACTTGACCCGAACGCACCGAAAGAGGTTGACCAGGATGTCCATAGTATGCTTGCCGGTAAATACGGCATGAGCCGGGAACAGGCCGTCGCCATGAACGAGAACGTAACCCGGCAAGCCAAGGAAGCCGGGCTGGAGTTCCATCTGGACACGCTGATCCTCACTAACACATTTGATGCTCACCGGCTGGCTCAGTATGCGAAGAAGTTCGGCAAAGACCAACAGATAGTGAAAGAGCTCTTTCAGGCGTATTTCACCGACTCAAAGCATTTGGGCGACCCGCAGGTGTTGGCTGACTTGGCCGGGAAGGCCGGGCTGGACCGGGAGGAGACTCTCCGGATCCTTGCCGGTGATGATTATTCCGCCGAGGTACGGGAGGAGGAGGAAGACGCCGGCCGGCTAGGCATTAATGCGGTCCCGTTCTTCGTGATCGACCGCAAGTATGGGGTCTCCGGAGCCCAGCCAAGCCCTCTGTTTCTCGAAGCGCTGCAGAAGGCATGGAGCGAGTCGCAGCCGCTGCAGGTGCTGAATGAGACGATCTCGTCCGAGGGATGCGGCGATGGCAGCTGTACACCCGGCAACAAACCTTGAGATGAAGTCGAGTGAGATCTAGTACAGTGTAAATAAAGGGCTCATAAAAAAGGGATTAATGGCAGGCGAACCGCCTTCCTTAATCCCTTTTCTCTATGGATTGGATATTCCGTTCTCTTCCGCAAGCACCCGGTACTGCTTGGGGTTCATGCCTACAATTTCCTTGAACACCCTTGAGAAAGAACGGGTATGCTGAAAGCCAACCTCCTCAGCAATATCCGTTACACTCATATCGGTGGAGGCGAGCAGACTGAGGGCACGGTGAATCCGCAGGGTATGTAAGTAGACGGTAAAATTCTGGCCGGTCACCTGCTTGAACAGCCGGCTGATCGAGGAAGAGCTCGAATGAAAGACCTGGGAGATTTCTCGAAGATTGATCGGCTCGTTGTAATGCTGGTGTACATAAGGTACCAATTCTCCGATATGGCGCTTCTTGGGCCGGGGAGGATCTTCCGTCTCCGTGTGACCGGCTAGGTGACAGCGCAGCATAAGAAGCAAGGCTTCCGTTAGCTTCGTCCGAAGATACGTGTTTCGGCCGTACCGGTTGCTTTCATATTCCTCTTTAAGGTTTACCATGAAGCTTTCCATTTCCAGGGTTTGCTTTTCGTTCAATTGATAGTAGGAAGGAAGCTCGAGACCAACCTTAAGAAGGTCGCCGATCCACTCCTGCTCATCAGGGGAATGGGTCAGAATAGCTAAGTCAAACATGCAGGAATAGAGTACAATCGGGGTCTCGGGATGGCTTTGAATCTCGTGGATATGATGAGGCATCAGGAAAGAAACCGTGCCTCTTCGCATGGTGTGGGTCTTGCCGTGAATCTTTTCCGAACCCAATCCTTCAATGACCAGGGAGAGTTCGGCAAAATCATGATAGTGGAGCGGAGAGCGGACTTTAACGTTATGCAGAACGTACAGAGGGAGCTGACCGCTGCGATAAAAGTTAGTTTGCTTCGCGTCTTGGTAAACCGGAAGAACGGAAACCATACCCTCACCTCATTAGGTTGGCTTGAGCCCAAAAAGAAGCTCTTTCGGCCTCATTATAGCATGAAACCTTGTCTTATAGAGGAGGTTTCCGTCCGGCAAAAAAAGCGGTCCCGGCCTTGTTGGCTTAGGACCGCTTCTTCGTTTATCTACCAAGTATCCCCTTGTCTTTTGATGACGACATTATCAAAGTGGGCCTGCCCATTGGTAACCGCTATATTGCTGTGTCCCAAATACAGCTTGAGCGTATCGGTCGCGGATGCGGGAGCCGTGAACGTAAAGGAATAAGTTTGCCACGAGGATCCCGTAAAGGTAAGGCTTCCAAGTGTGGTTCCCGTGGTTTCATCGTACATCCACACCTTCCCGCCGGCGCCTGATCCGTCGGTCTTTCCGTCAAACGTTACCACATAAGCGGCGGAAGCCTGCTCCTCATCCCAGCGCTGGTAAACGGTCTGGGCCGTAGAGCCGTTCGAAACGAGAGTCAGTCCATAATCGCCAGAGGCTTTCTGCGAAGCGTTCCGGTACGCAGTAGAAGAGGTAGATCCTGCCCGGGTCCAGCGGGAAGGACGGGTGCTGTCATCGCTTGCCTGAAGCTCAAATCCTTGGTTTACGAGCTTCACCGGGTCCCATCTCATTATCTCGGCAAGGACGAGACCGCGGATGCCGCTATTCAGCGCAAGCCCGCTGTCATCATACTGATAGGCGGCTATTTTCCAGGCGGTGTTGTCAAACTGAGCAAGCTTGGTCCAGCCCGGGATATCCAGCGTATACAGATAATCCGATGAGGCGCTTCCTTGGGTCCCGTTTACGTAATTATGAAGCTTGGGAGCGGTAAGGGAGCCATTCCACAAATTAGCGGTTAACGTATCGGTCAGCTGCTCCAATTGGGTCCCGTTAAAAACAAGCCCATGGTTATAGAGCTGCAAAGCGGCGTTGATGTCGATGTTCCCGTGGGAAGCGTCCTCAACAGCAGATCCTGCATAGGCGGCATAGTCCCACACATAAGAGGATCCGCTTGCCGTCAGGTGGTTTTTGAAGTAGTTCCCCATCTTCGTGGCTTTGTCCAAATAGCCGGTATTGCCATTTACATCGTAGAGAAGAAGCATCATTTCCGAGAAAACGAGAAATTGGTTGAAGGGCAGAGGGTTCAAAACCGTTGAGGTAGAGAAGGCATTAATATTAGTCGATTCCTTGTAATATCCCTCATTGGTGGATGGTAAATCCACCCAGGTGTTGCCGACATAGCTGGAGGAGGTCTGCCATTTCGGGATGATCTCATTCTCAAGGAAAGTCTGATAGCTGCCGGCTGTCGTTACATAAGAGGATAGTGCGGTTGAATTTTGATTGACGAGCTTGATGAATTTCGCCATGGCAATGCCGATGATTCCTTCGTGCACGAGATAAGGGAAGCTTCCCGAGACCGAGACATTGTCGAAATAGGCATATCCGTTTGTATACGTATAGGTATCGTGACCCAGCCAAATTTCCAGTGTGTGACCGGCTGCCGGTGTCGTAAAGTTAACGCTGTAATCTTTCCATGCGGTGTTGTCTACCACGACGCTTGTCAGAATAGTGCCCGCCGTCCGGTCGTAAATGTAGGCTTCGCCCTTGGCGGCAGAACCGTTGGTCTTCGCCTGGAAGCGAAGGTTGTATTTCGTGTTTGCCTCATACCCGGTGAGAGGCTGGTAAAGCTTCTGCCAGGAGGTGCCATTCGTCTTCAAAACAAGTCCGTTCGAATCCGATCCGGGATAGTAGTCACCCGAGGTGCTGGACACATAAGCGGTGGAGCTCGTCGACTGAAAGCGGGTCCAGCCTGTCGGGAGAGTGGTATCGGACGAGGAGCGGCTTGCGAAGGTTCCGTTGGTCGTGACCACCGGAGAATACCGGTGAGCCGTCCATCCAAGATACCCGTCACCATCGGGATCGGATGCATTTGCCACCATCGTGTCGGCATGGGTTTTGAATTTGGTCAGCCAGCTGGTGTTCTTGGTCAATTCATATAAGGCCAGATACCCTTCCAATACGTAACTTTCTCCCCAAGCGAGGAGAGCGGAGTCCTCGCTGGTGTAATATTGATTTCCATAAGCGTTATCATAGGCTGCATACTTGTCGTACCATGGATTGCCGGATGCATAAGCAGGGACGGAGTAGACCATAAGCAGCAAACCAACAAGCACCATGACAATTTTTTTACTCCAGGAATGGCCCTTTCTCATCTTCAAGTGAGCTTACCTCCTTCAGATTGATCTTAAGCCATAGATTGCTTAAGAATGTTGGCTTGCTGTCCGTCACCTCCCTGGTCTAAGTATGAGAAAGATTCGTAGAAGAAAAGGGACGAAATTTTCCCTTCAGCGGTTGTATTTTTAATTATTTGAATTTGGTTGAGGGAGACATCTTCCTTCCGTTGAGCGTAGGTCCGATTAATAGTAAGATTAAAGTACCGACGATCGGAAGCAAACACGGATCCCTAAGATCAGTATGTTCATGACCCAAAGGAAGAATAAACATGACGCAATCTATCGTGAAATTAATTCCAATCGATGAAACCTTTGTTCCTCGTTTGGAGGATACGGACCAAGCCGTCTCCCTACTAAAGACGCTTTTTAAGGAGACCATTGAAGTAAACCGCTTCGAAGAGATTGAATTTATCGACCAGGGGAGCAATTTTGAACAAATTGTCTGTCCCGTTTGCTCAAAGGAGATAGATCCCAATTGGTGGCAAGAGGAAATGAATAAAGCTTACCTGACCAAGTTCCGTAACTTGATGACCATCCTGCCTTGCTGCAAGGCAAACCTATCCTTGAATGAATTGGGATATACCTGGCCAGCCGGATTCAGCAAATATTGTATTGAAATTCTAAACCCGTCGGAAACCGCTATAATCTACGAACACATAAAGGAACTGGAGGATCTTTTAAAGACCAAGCTAAAGATCATTCTCAGTCGCTATTAATAGAGAAGTAGGCGAGTGGCGACAATAGGATATTAGGATAAGGAGGCCGATCATGAAAATCGCATTCTTGATCATCGACATGCAGAAGCTGTTCCTCGATGATTCCGTAGACAAGCGCCAGATAGAGTCAGCGTGCGAGTATATCAACTATGTTTCGAATATCCTGCGCAAGACAGGCCATCCCGTGGTTCACATTCAAGATATGGAGGGCCGTCAGCACGATCTCAATCCGGAAGTCCGGAACATTATTCCACAGATTGCCGTGGAACCGGACGATCTTCGGGTGGAGAAAGAATACTCCAACGCTTTCTGGCAAACGAATCTGGAGCAGCTTCTTCGCGACCGCGGCGTGAAATTCGTGGTGACGGCGGGCTTCTCCGCGGAATACTGCGTCACCTTCACGACCAATGGCGCCGCGGAACGGGGGTTTCCGGTCGCCATTCTCCAGAAAGGATTTCTAAGCCAAGACCCGGATGCCGTGCGCTCGGTTTATCGGGACCGGCAGGTGGTGTCCTATTCGGCTATCGAATTTATGGCGAAAGCCTGCCAGGGGTTGAGTTAATTATAATTAATCTTTCCCTTTATAGTGGACGATCTTAATGATATGTTTGTGATGTAAAAATAAATCGTAACGAGGTGAGGACAATGAAAACAAAAAAATATACGTTTTATCCTCATGGTGCTTTTTAGTTATTTTTCTACGAATTCATTAGGCTCTGAGGGTAGGATTCACTCTCAGGGCTTTTATATTTAGGCAGAAGGAGCGCTTAAGCTTCCTAACTGGTCTATGACAGCCACTCCCAGAGTGGCTGTCATTTTTTTTAGGACAAAAAGTCGGTCAAGGCAACCACTCCATTAGGGGGAATAGATATTATGTTTGAACAGGCTCCTGCCTGGAGATTAGGGGAGGACCCGTTTCGTCGTCACCTTGTTCCAAAGGATAAGGGGCCCCCTTCTTGAGGTATCGTTTTAACTTCGGCATCGTTTCCCGTTATTCACCGCTTTGCTAATAAGAAAGGATGATGCTTTATTAAAAGACTCGCTCAATATTTTCGCTCCTTACAATCCAACCAGTCCTCTTACGGTATAATTTACGAAGACCCAACCTATTGGAACCATGATGTTGCCTATTGCATTGACCGGACCCATAAACTCACCCTGGATAAACCATGTATCACCATAAAAATCCCATTTGACCGACTAGGCTTAGATGAAAATAGGGATCCGGTGGTTCTCTCCGATTTTGCCCTAAGGGAATGGGTTCCTCATATCGAGGCATTAAATGAATCCATCTATAACCGCTCACGTCCCGATAAAGAAAACGGTGCTTTTTATTGCTTTCGTCCAACGAATGCGGTTCTGCACCGTAATGCCTCTTTTGTCGAAGTCCTGCCGGACAACTGCTATTTATGCTTGATGATTACGGTTCAGCTCCCCTTCCAGAATAATGATAAAGCGATGCGCATGCTCTGCAAAATGCTTCCAAAAGCGGTAGAAAAGCTTATTGCCGAGTTCGATCTCATCCAAATGCAGGCTGCCTATGAATTGGCAGATAAACAAAATAGGATTCGAGAATGGCTGAAATCCAGTGATTATTGTGCGTTTATTGCGAATGGCAGCATTTTGCCAAGAAATAAAGACAACAGCGGGCCGCTGGAGGGTGCCTTGCCTTTTACATCCCCGGAAGATGTTGAAGTTGAAATTTGTGGTTTGCGCGGAATGGGGATCAAACAGGGAGTGACGGTCATCACCGGCGGTGGTTATTCGGGGAAAAGCACCTTGCTGGACGCACTTAATTCAGGGATTTACAATCATATCCTGGGCGATGGACGAGAATTTGTGGTTACCGAACAAAGTGCCATGGAAATATCGGCGGAGGAAGGCCGTTCCATCAAAAATATCAATATTACGCCTTTCATAAAATGGATACCCCATGGTTCGGCTGAACAGTTCTCGACGGACTACGCCTCCGGTTCCACCTCACAAGCCGCAAATATTATGGAAGCCATCAACATCGGGTGTAAACTTCTTCTTATAGATTAAGACAGAAGTGCCACGAATTTTATGATCCAAGACATCAAAATGCGTTCCTTAATCAAGCATGAACCCATTACCCCTTTTACGGAACGTGTCAGGGAGCTTTATGAGGCAGTTGGCGTATCTTCCGTTCTTGTTATTGGAGGCAGCGGTGAATTTTTATCCGTTGCCGATCAAATCATCCTGATGGACAATTTTGTGCCCAAAAACGTAACCGAGGAAGCAAAACAGTTATGTAAACACGACAAACCACGCGAACGGGTCCCCTTTACCAAGTGGGAGATAGAAAGAAAAATAACCGCCGATCACTTTTCGAGCTATCCAAAGGGTAGTGGGACAGAAAAGCTGATGGTCTCATCCATGGGATACCTGATGATAGGTGATGAACAAATTGATTTCCGAGGGCTTTACAATATCACATCGCACGCCCAGCTTGCCGCTATTGCCTTTTTACTTCGAAAAATCGCTGTAAGCAATCAGGATCGCCTCATCTTCCTTCATGATAAGATCAAAAAAGTTCTTGATGATATGGAGAAGGAAGGGGTGGACATTGTATTTTCTTCCTTTTTTCCCGGTTTCGAAAGATGGCTTGAATTACCAAGAATTAATGAGGTATTATCTGTCCTAAACCGAATGAAACATTTGAATTTCATTCAGTCTGAGCCCTCTGAACACCTCTAATTACGACATAATTATACGTTTATCCCATTAGGAGACGGGTTGTAGAGGCCCTGCCTGATATAGAGCAGGGCCGTGTCCGTGATTCAAGAAAAGCAAAAAGGAGGGAACCAACCTGCCGGCTACTGTAGAGATAAGAAGACCCGCTTACCAGGATCTAAACGAACTGGATCATTTGATGGAGCTCGTGATCACGGATACCTTTGACAAGGAAGGAATCGCCCATTTAACGGATGAGCGGCAGCAAGAAATCGAAGCCAAGCGAAGAGCCATTCGATTGGACCTGGAAACGGATGGGAGAGAGAGGCATTTTTATTTGGCTCTCCATGCTGACCGGATCATCGGAACGGTGGAGGCTGGGCCTTCCAGCAGGCTTATTCATGACCTTACCCAAGGGGCCATGGACCAGGTGACCGAGGTGGGGACGGTGTTCGTTCATCCCGGCTATCAGGGACAGGGAGTCGGAACTCTTCTTCTTAATGCCATTTTGCTGCACTTGCAAGGGAAAGGGGTTTCCGAATTTTGTCTCGACAGCGGGTATCCAAGGGCGCAGCAGCTATGGACGAAGAAGCTCGGAGAGCCGGCCTATCTCCTACCTGATTATTGGGGAGCCGGGATGGATCATATGATCTGGAGATGCAATATGGAAAAAATCGTGACAGGTTATTCTCCTAAAGGAGGTTTAATATGATTATCTCTCTTCGACGGGAGGCAAAATACCGCTGTGAGGATTTCCAAGAAATTCGAAAAGTCCTCCAAGACCAACAAGCTCGATATGTTACGAAAAAGCAGCAGACCGATCGGATTTACAAGGTTCCTGATCCTCTCACCGGGACCTACTCCAAACGGATCAAGGTAAGAAAAGAAGAGGACAAGCCTTTTATGGTGTACATCTATAGCAGGCGGGATCGAGAAGTAGAGATCGAATTTGATTATTTTGAGTTGAACGATCCTTCAATTGTCTCCATGTTTGACACTCTCTATGGTCAACCTGTCCTGATTACAAAGGTTAGGGAGGTATGGACCAAAGGTCACGCGATCTTTCACCTGGACAGCGTGGAGGGAATTGGCCTCATTTTCGAAATGGAGCTTCTGGAAAGCCTGGTTTCATCGGGAGCCGAAGAGGTGGATCGACTTTTGCAGCCGTTTCAGCCTTATCTTCTAGAAAAGATAGAAGGCTCTAATGAGGATCTTCTCTCGGGAAGGGATAATCGCAGTGACATCTTTTAGCAATCAACCGGTCTACCCGGCTCGTTCATCAACTCAATGAGATCGGAGGGATGGTCGGCTGCCAAGGTGCGGGCGGGCGAATCCCCTTGCTTGCGGTAACGGGTGATCATCCGGTAGGGGGGAGCCAGTTTCAGCAGAGGAAAGGATTCGGGATCGCGCAGGAAGCGGGCCAGCGCCTTCTCTGCTCCTTCTCGGATACGTGCCCTCGCCACGGCAGGGTGGAGATGGATGGCAGAGAGGTTGCGGCTGCGGTAAGCGTCGGTTTCGCATTCGTCTCCTGATCCGGGGACTTTTCCCTGCTTCACGCTGACGGTTTCGATTCCGCCGGTCAGCTTCCTCGCCTCCTCTACAAACGCTTCGTCACCGGAGCCGAATATCGACGGGATCCCCAGAGCGGCAGCACAAAGGGCGACTTTGCCGAATTCTCCTACCGATAGACCATTAATCGTACAGTCGAGCACGTCATAGGACCCCGTATGCGGCAGGTGGGCATAGTCCGTTCCCGCTTTGGCATGCTGCCCGACCCAAGCGATAGCCGAATAGGTGCTATCCAGATAAAACGGATAGGGCTTAGGAAGAAAGTACCTTATGTACGAAACGCGGGGGTCAAGTAAAAGATGATTGACCCCTCCCCAGCCATGACCGTCGACCACGTGGATTTCCGTCGCGCCTGCAGCATAAAATCCTTCCACGGCCGCATTGACCTCCTGGGTCAGAAGCTCTTTGCCTTCCTCGTAATAACTCCCGCCAGGCTCACACCAATCCTTATTATTAATAACTCCGCTGACGCCTTCCATGTCCGTCATGATGTAGATCTTCATGCTCCCTCATCCTCTCGTCCTAGAATTCACGCCTATTTTTAGAAAAATAACGAACCTCTAGTGAAAATATTGGAACGCAGCTAAGCGGGTTATCGATTATCGTAAAAAAGTAAGCTTAGCTCAAGAAGGCCGTCCCGGTCATCGATGATGACTTTTGGAACGACCTCTCTTCTTATGGCTTGGGATAGGAACCGGCGTAACCGAGGCTGCGGGAGAGCTTCTCTGCAACCTGCATGAGCAGCTGGCCGTATTCCTGGAACTTCTGAACGGGCAGGTTGCTTTTCAGTGTCGATACGCTCACCGCGCCGAACATTAGCCCGTCTTCCATGAAGATGGGCGCACCCAAGCAGCGAACCCCGATCTCGCCCTCCTCATCGTCCACCGCATATCCGAATTGGCGGATCTGAACGAGATGCTCCCTGAACTCCCGTTCATTAGTAATGGAGTTGGGGGTCAGGTTGTTGAATCCTTTGGAGAAAACCACTTGAAGCTCATTCTCCGGTAAATACGCTGCTATTGCTTTTCCGACGGAGGTCGTGTTCATCAGCTTCCGTTCTCCCACGTAGGAGAGGAACCGGATGGTACCGGGGCCTTCGATTTTCTCCAGGCAGACGGTTTCGCCTTTCTCGTAAGCACAGAGATGAACGGTGAAATGAGTGTCATCCCGCAGTTGTTCCAAATAAGGAACGAAAGAATCTTTGATGTTTATGTTCCGCAGCGAAGACATCCCCAAACTATAAAGCTTTAGTCCAAGCTGAAACAAGCCGCTGCTATCCTTGCGCACCCAATTATAAGCTTCCAACGTCTGCATAATATTAAAAACACTGGTTTTGGGAAGACCTAGCTCGCTGCTAAGATCCGACAAGCTTACTCCCTTACTGTTTTTCGACAAATGGTCCAAAATGACCATCGTTTTGTCGAGAGCGGGGACGGAGTATTTGGCTTTCTGAATTTCGGTATCCATTTTCATTTTCGTTCCACCTATTGAATATATTTTGAGGAAATAATCCTTATCATAGTGCGTTATCGTTCATTTTACAATATCTAAACATCAATTACAAAAAACCCGTTGACAGGAGTATGGCGGCGGATTATCCTTTATTTAGAACAACTTCATATTAATGTTCAACATATGGAACAGAACGATCGTGCTAAAAGAACTTACAAAGGAGGTGTCGGCTTTTATTGCCGCTGGTTCAGGAAGGAAAGTATGGTTACCGCTGGACGAAAACAGGTAAAAGGGGATGTTGCAATGGGATTGCTACATAGGAAACGTAAAGCGTTCGTATGGTCCTTGTGTCTTCCGGTTCTCTTGTTAGCGGCTTGTTCGAAAACAGGGGAGGTTGCACCCTCGCCAAGCGCGGCCGGCACCAATGCACCATCTAACGCGCCTTCTGCAGCTAAATCGGAATACGTCATCAAGTACATGGTGCCGGGCGGGGACGGCAAGATCAAACGCAGCGATGAAACGGAAATCGGAAAAGTGATTAAGGATAAATTCAATATTGTCATCGAATATGTCCCCTATGCAGGAAACTATGACGAGAAAACCAATCTGATGCTCGCGGCCAAGGACTACCCGGAGATCATGTGGATTCAAGGGAACATCAATTTCAAGAAATACCAGCAGGCAGGAGCGCTTCTTCCCCTTGACGAATACCTTCCGCAGATGCCGAATTTCTCCAACCGCTGGAAAGAACAGATCCCCTTTTGGAAAGCGTTATCAACCGACGGCAAGCTCTACAAGTGGGAATTCCGGAACTATGATTCCACTTCCCTTGGAACCGGGAATGATGTCTGGACCCGAATCGATGCTCTGGCGAAGCAAGGTTATCCCAGCCTCGTCTCGGAAGACGATTGGGTTAAATTCCTGAAGCAGGCGATGAAAGACTTCCCGACCGCTCCGGACGGCTCCAAAACCATCGGAATGGTCGCTCCCTTCGGAGAAGCCTGGGGCATGGCGGGGATCGCCGGAATTATGTATGAGAAAGGCGGCAAAACAACAGGCGTAGCCGGCAACGAAGGCGTCCTGTTCAGCAGTGCGGAGAACAAGTTTCTGGACTATTTCAAAAACCAGGATGTTGTCGACTCCTTTAAGTTCTTCAACCGCCTATACCGGGAAGGCATCCTCGATCCCGAGAGCTTTACGGATAAGGTAGCGCAGGTCGGGGAGAAAATGAACAGCGGACGCGCGCTTACCTCCTGGTATTCCAGTGGTACGGCAGACAATAAGAAGATCAAAGCTTCGGGTCGCGGGGACCAGCAGTATGTCATGATGCCGATCCAGAGCAACCGGCAAGTGCAGAACAAAGAACCGCGCCTGATGATGGAGCTGGATATTTATCCGTTCTACTCAACCGTCATCACGAAGAACGCCAAAGATCCGAAACGGATCGTCGAGCTGCTGGACTGGTTTGCCTCCGAGGAAGGTCAAATCCTAATGCAGGACGGCATCGAAGGCAAGCATTTCACCGTGCAGAATGGCAAGCGCGTACCTACGGACCTGTATAAGACGGAAACGAAAAATCCGGATAACCGAATCGGACTCAATCTGTTCGAAGTCTTCGGCAAAGATGTGCGTGCGGGTAAAGACGGCAAGCCTTACGGGTTCACCTACGATCCGCAGCTCCGCGATGAGCTCATTCAATCGCCTGAGTCCATGGCGGTATTCCAGAAGCTGGGTTGGAAATCGTCCATCGACTGGTGGCAGAAGAACGGCAAAGGCGCCAAGGTGGGCATCATCGGCAACATCAAGCTGGATCCAACCTCGGAGCTGACTCCAACGTATCAGAAGATGGTCGATCTGCGTGTCAAGAACACGCCGAAGCTCATCATGGCGAAGAGGGAAGCGGAATTCGACCAGATCTACAACGACCTGGTCAAGGAATATGACAAATTGAATCCGGATAAAGTCATCGCCAAGTTCAACGATATGTACAAAGAAGAAATGAGCAAAGTCAAGAAGTAATAAATCCTAGTTGCGCAAAACGTCTGACAACCGGTCGGGTAACCGGTTGTCAGGCAATCTTCGGAAAGGGGGGTGCTGTAAGGTGGCGGCAAAGCTCTATAAACAACGGTATTTGTATCTCATGCTGGCACCCGCCGTTATAGCGGTGCTCATCTTTCATTACATCCCGCTTGCCGGCTGGACGATGGCGTTCAAGCGGTACCAAGTCGGATTGAGCATATGGGATGTTCCTTGGGTCGGCTGGGATAATTTCAAAATGTTCTTCGTTCAAAGCAAGGATTACATCTACCTGCTTCGCAATACCCTCAGCATGAATCTCATGTCCATCGTCATCAATCTCTCTTTCGGGTTGATCCTGGCCATCCTCTTCAACGAAATCCGCATCCGGTTCTTCCTGAAAACCATCCAAACCGTTTCCTTTTTTCCCTTTTTCATCTCCTACGTCATTACGTATTCCATCGCCAACAGCTTCCTTGCTCAGAATTCGGGCATTCTCAACCAGCTGCTCGTCAAATGGGGCATTCTCTCGCAGGGCCTCAATATTCTCGGAGACGGCAAATATGCGTGGTTTCTCGTTGTGGCCTTGGAAGCCTGGAAATCCATCGGGTACATAAGCATCATCTTCTTGGCCTCCATATCGGCCATTCCCACCGATCAGTACGAAGCGGCCGATATCGATGGAGCAAGCCGCATTCAGAAAATATGGAACATAACCATTCCCAACCTGATGCCGACACTTATTGTCATTCTCATTCTGAACAGCGGATGGGTGCTGAATTCCAACTTCGAGCTGTACTTCATGTTCACCAATCCGACCAACTGGGAGCGGATGGAGGTCCTGGATATGTATATCTACAAATTCGGGTTGAAGCAGCTGGATTACTCTTACGCCACCGCTGTCGGAATCATCAAGACCGTCGTCAGTATCCTTCTCGTCTTCAGTGTGAATGCCTTATCCAAGAAATTTACGGAAAGATCCATTTTCTGAAGAAGGAGAATCTCTCATGTATAAACCCTCTCTTGGAGACCGGCTGTTCGATATCCTGAATACCTTGATCATGCTTCTCCTGTTTGTCGTTATGGTGTTCCCTTTCCTTCACCTGATCAACTATTCCTTGAGCGATGCCACCAAGGTAAGCGGAAAGTTCCTGCTGCTGCCGAGAAGCCCGACCTTCGAATCGTACATAACCATGTTTAAGAACCCCAATCTCCTGCACAGCATCTATATCTCGATAGCAAGATCCGTTCTGGGAACCGCGCTGATGATCTTCATCACTTCTATGGCCGGCTATGTTATCTCGCGGGACGATTTGATCGGGATACGTTTATTTCGCCGATTCTTTGTTCTGACGCTTTATTACTCGGTCGGCCTGATTCCCTCCTATCTTCTCGTTCAGAAGCTCGGGCTCACCAATACGTTCTGGGTGTACATTGTACCCGGAGCCGTTAGCGTGTTTAACATGATTCTCTTCAAAACCTATGTGGAAAGCTTACCGAAGGAGCTCGAGGAAGCGGCTTTGATCGATGGGGCAAGCGATCTGTACTTATTCTTCCGGATCATCTTTCCGTTAAGTACGCCGGTGGTAGCGGCCATTTCTCTTTTCTCAGCCATCGGCCAATGGAATGCTTTTATCGATACCCAGTACTACAATGCCATGAACCCGGACTTGTTTCCTCTCTCCTACGTCTTGTACATAGCGCTTCAGTCCATTAACTCCATTGAACAGTTTCAGATGGATAAAGAGGCCATGCATTTCGTAACTCCCGAAAGTTTGAAAATGGCGATGACGGTCATTACCGTATTTCCGATCATGGTCGTGTATCCCTTCCTGCAGAAGTATTTTATGAAGGGGATGTTGATCGGCTCCATCAAAGGCTAAACTTGCACCCCATTTCGAATCAAAGGAGACGATTCCCATTATATTCGATTGTCATACTCATCTGGTGGAAAGAGAACATCTTTCCGGCCATTTTCTGGCGGATGCCAAGAAAGCGTGGGGAGAGCAGTTCACCTTGAGCAGCACACCCGAGGAGCATCGGCAATCGATCGCCGGCTGTTCCGGTGCGATTGTGCTTGCCCTGGATGCCCCCGCCGTGGGCTTTAATGTACCGAACGAATGGGTGGCGAAGTATACGGCGGAAGATCCGACAAGGCTGTTCGGCTTCGCGAGTGTCGATCCCAACCGGGACAGCCCGGAACGTATTCTGGAGCAAGTCGTCAAAGATTGGAATATGAAAGGGCTTAAGCTGGCTCCGATTTACCAGGACTTTCATCCGCTTGACCCGATATGCTTTCCGCTTTATTCGAAGGCGCAGGAGCTCAAGCTGCCGATCATGTGGCATCAAGGCACGTCGTTCGTCCATAAGGGGCCATTGGAAAAGTCCCGTCCCGTTTACCTCGATCCGGTAGCAAGAGCCTTCCCCGACCTGAAGATGATCATTGCGCACATGGGCCATCCGTGGATCGGGGAGACGATCAGTGTGGTCCGCAAAAATCCCAACGTCTTCACCGACATTTCCGCCCTAGCGAGCCGGCCCTGGCAAATGTACAACGCCTTGGTGGAAGCGATCGAATACGGAATCGAAGACAAGCTGCTGTTCGGTACGGATTTTCCCTTCTTCACCGTCCAGAGGATGGTCGACGCTCTCCAGAACATCAACGAATTGGCCCAAGGAACCAAGCTTCCGCATGTCCCCGACCGGGTCATCGAGAAGATTCTTCATAAAAATACGCCGGAGTTGCTGGGGCTGGCATAGGGCGGCGGTATAAAGGGTGAGAACGGAGGAGGTACGGTTTGAAAATAGTATCGGTTGAGGCCATCCCCATCAATCTACCGTTTCGCGAACCGGTAAGCGACAGCTGGGGGAAGTACCACTCGTCCAACCACGGGATTGTCATTGTTCGCAGCGAGAACGGCGACTATGGCGCCGGGGAAATAGCGCTCGCCTGGTTCGGGGGAGCTCATGCCCTTTGCCAGGAAGTAAACGAAAGGTGGGCCCCGCGGCTCGTTGGCTTGGAGGTAGGGGACATTACGCGGGGATGCACCATCATGGACGGGTTTTGCGCATTCTCCAAGAGACATCTTCTCGCCAAAGCGGGAGTGGAGATGGCGCTTTGGGACTTGTGGGGAAAACAGACGGGGCTTCCTGTTCATCGGCTGCTGGGCGGGAAGCTGAGAAATACCGTGCCGCTTACCGGTGGAATTTCTATGGGAACGGTAGAGTCCATGGTGGAGGTGGCGTGCCGGAAGGCGGCCGAGGGCTACAAAGAGCTGAAGCTGAAGGTCGGGCTGGAGGAGCAAACGGACCTGGAAACGCTGAAACGCATTCGCAAAGCCATTCCGGATTCCATTCGAATCCGCGTCGATGTCAACATGGCCTGGACCAGTGCCAAACATGCCAAACGGCTGATCGACGAAATGGTCCATTACGGCGTACAGATCGTGGAGCAGCCGCTGCCCAGTGAGCAGCTTAAGGATCTGGCATGGCTCCGCGAGCACACGGAGGCTCTAATCTTAATTGACGAAGGCGTGTGGGACGCCGAGGACGCCAAGCGCCACCTGGAATCCGGGGCGGCGGATATGCTTCACCTCTATATCTCCGAAGCGGGAGGGATCCGGGAATCGCGTCGAATTTTTGAGCTCGCCGGGCTGTATCGGCAGGACTGCACCATCGGCTCCATGCCCGAGGGGAGAATCGGCGCGGCAGCCTCCGCCCATGTGGCAGCCGCGATGCCGAATCTGTCCCGGCATGCTTCGGACATCCGCGGCTTTACCGGATATGCGGAGGATGTCACCGTCGAAGAGCTGCTCATTATCCATGGAGAATTGCACGTGCCCGATAAGCCCGGCCTCGGCGTTACAGTGGATTGGGATCAGATAGAGAAGCTGAGAGTGAAACCATAAGGAGGGGGAAGAGATGAAATGGATAGACGCCCACTGTCACGTGGGCAAGGGATTGATGAACGGAATGGAGGAGGAGGAGCTGCTGGAGCAGATGGACCGCTATGCGATTGAGACGGCGGTCATCGTGCCGTGGGATCAAGCGATTGCGGTTCATAACCGGGAAGGCAACGACTACGTCCGCCGGTTGACGGAGAAACACCCGGACCGGTTCGCCGCCTTCTGTACCGTAAATCCCTGGTTTGGCGACCAAGCTCTGGACGAGCTGGAGCGCTGCGCCAAGAGCGGGATGAGCGGCCTGAAGCTGCATCCGGTATACCAGGGCTACCAGCTGACGGACCCCTTCATCCTTCCGGTCATTGAGAAGGCCGTCTCCTACGGACTGCCGATCTACATAGCCACAGGGACGCCGGTTTCTTCCCTTCCCATGGCACTTTCCTATGTGGCCGATCTATACCCGGAAGGCGTATTCATACAAGGACATTTTGGCTTCCCGGACTTCTGGATCGATGCGGTTCCTTCCGTACAGAAATCGGGCAATATCTACATCGATACCGCCTACAACATGCTGACTTCGATTGAGAATGCGATTGAGCTGTTCGGAGCCGAACGCGTTATTTTCTCGACGGACTCTCCCTATTTGTCCATTCAGCATGAAACGGGCAAGCTCCTGGATCTGGAGATTACCGAGGAGCAGCGCCGTATGATCGGCTATGACAATATGAAGAAGCTGCTGAGCAGGGGAGGCCGCTGACATGGTGATCGACTTTCATACCCATTACTCCGGGGGGCTTTACTTCTATAAAGAAGCGTCACGCATGGATACCGTTCTGGAGGAGATGGACAGCAACGGGATTGAGAAAAGCCTGCTGCTTCCGCTTGACGGCTTTTTCAGCAACTGGGAAGAAGACAACGACCGCATACTCGACGTCATCGCGAAGCGCCCGGACCGTTTTGCCGGGGTCGGCACGTTTAGCCCGCGGCTCGTGGAACCGGCCGTACGCGAGATGGACCGCTGCCTGTCCCAAGGCATGATCGGCATCAAGTTCCATCCTTGGCTGCAAGCGTTCAGCCCGCTGGAGGATTGCTTCATGGAAGTGGCGGCGGAGGCGAACGCCCGCAAGACCTTGTTTTTCTTCCACGACGGAACTCCGCCTTATACGGAACCGTTCCAGATCGCCGAGGTGGCGAGACGCAACCCCGAGCTGACGGTGGTGATGGGCCATAGCGGTTTGAACGATCTATGGCGCGAGTCGATGCTTTCCGCTTTGCAATACGACAATATGTGGCTCTGCTTCTGCGGCTGTCCGCATTGGGGCATGACGGAAATTGCGAAACGAATGAGCGGCGAACGCATCGTATGGGGCTCCGATTACCCCCTTGCCTCGAAACGGGATACGAAGGAGCGCATTCAGCAGATCGATCATCTGCCGATCTCCGATGATTGGAAGGAGAAGATTTTGTACCGCAACGCCAGTCAGCTCTTGGCCAAATTCGAGACTCGCTCGAAGGGGTAGGTGCTCCGCCATGATTTATCAACAGATGACCTGGATGGAATTGAAGGAAGTGGATTACAGCCGGACGATCGTGCTCATCCCCACCGGGGCGATGGAGCAGCATGGCCCCCATCTTCCGGTTGATACCGACACGCGGCTCGTGACGAAGCTGGCGGAAGAGGTGGAACTCCGGAAGCCGGATACGCTGCTGCTCGCGCCTACCGTGTGGCTCGGCCATTCCCCGCACCATCTCTCGTTCGGGGGCACCTTGTCGCTGCATCACCAGGTCTATATTCAAATGCTCGTATCGGTCTGCAAGTCGTTCATCGGCATGGGAGCCGAGCGCATTTGGCTGCTTAACGGTCACGGCGGCAACCGGAGTCCTCTTTCGATCGTGCTGCAAGAACTGAAGAATGAGCATGATAAGGTTGCTGTCATAGCATCGGACTATTGGACGATCGCGAGGGAGAAAATTGAAAGCATTCGGGAATCGGGACTTGGCGGCCTGGGTCACGCCTGTGAGCTGGAGACGTCTTTGTATCTTTTTTTGGATGGAGACAAGGTCCGAAAGGATCGCATTCAGGATGACGGCCGTCAACCGGACAGCCCGTTGTTCCGGCAGGATATGCTGCATGGCGGCCCCGCAGCCAGGGTGTTCAACTTCCGGGAGCTGACGGCGTCCGGGGTGTTCGGCCGGCCGACGCTCGCGTCTGAGGAGAAGGGGGAACGGCTTTTTTCCGCGATCTCCGACAAGCTTCTAGCCTTTTCCGATCAACTTTAAGCCAAGAGGAGGTTCCACCCATGAGTTCTAAACAAATTCTGGAATCACCACGCGTCCATACGCCGTTCGGCAACTATTCGTCTGCCGTGCTTCGCGGCAGTCACTTGTATTTGTCAGGCTTCGGCCCGTTCGACCGGGAGAAGCAACTGGTCGGCGATAACATCACGGATCAGACTCACATGACCATGAAAAATATTAAGCATTTGCTGGAAGACAACGGGTTCACGATGGATGATATCGTTCGGGCTACCGTCTACTTGAGCGACATCGGCGATTGGAGCGGGTTCAACGAAGTGTTCGGGCAGTATTTCGAAGGAAGCTTTCCGGCCCGAACGGTTGTCGCATGCCAGTTGAACGGCTTCCTTGTGGAAGTGGAATGCACGGCCATTAAAGGAGACTAGACAAGGAGGACACGGTCATGCTGGATCGGCCGATTCGTATGGGTGTGATCGGATGCGGAGATATCGCGGTTAGCCGGCATATCCCGACCATTCACGCCCATCCCGATGCCATGCTGCTTGCCGTATGCGATGCCGACCCTTCGCGTGCGGAAACGGTGGCTGCCCAATACCCGATGGCATCGGTGGAGAAGGATTATAAGGACCTGCTCGCAAGGAATGATATCGATGCGGTTATTGTTGCGACACCGCCCTGGGTGACGCCGCTCATCACGATGGAAGCCTTGCGGGCCGGCAAGCACGTCTTGTGCGAGAAGCCGATGGCGGTCGACGGGGACACAGCGAGGCTGGTCCAGGAAACGGAACGGGAGACGGGGAAAAGGGTGCAGGTAGGCTTTACGTACCGTCACGGTCCCCTTCTGGAATCGCTGCGTTCGTGGATCCGGGAAGGCCGGCTGGGCGCGCCTCTTGTATTCCGGCTGGGCATTTTTGATGAGGTGTGGGATCCGGAAGGCCATCCCGAGCATTACGAACGCCTATTCCGAACCATGCAGCACGGCTCTCCGTCGGTGCATGACGGGGCTCATGTGGCCGATTTCCTGCATTTTTTGGCGGAATCGAAGGTGGCAAGCGTGGAATCGTACGGCTTGAAAACAAGACCGGAGTTTCCCACCTCCAATTACGACGTCTCCGTCATTCGTTTCGAGAACGGGGATATGGCCAAGGTGGAGATCGGCTGGTTTCTGCCCCATTTTCCCAAAGGGGAATTTGAAGTTGCCGGCCCGCTCGGTCTCGCGGTATTCGATCGGTTTGAACAATACGTGAGCCTGCGCACGGGAACGAAGACCGAGACCGTTCGTCTGGAGGAAGACTGGGCGGCTTCGTGCTTCCGCATTCAGCTGTCAAAATTTATTGTGAGCATTCGACGTGACGAGCCATGCGTTCCGGGAACCGAGGAGGGGCTTCAAAGCTTGCTTCTCACGAAGGCCATGGAGCAGGGAGTCCAAGCGCACTTATCACGATCCGATGCCAAATGTTGAAGGAGGGAACCGCATGGGCAAGGCTCTAATGACAGACGAGGAGCTCTTCGAGCTTATGAGTCAGAAGCTTTATACAGGAGTGATTTGCGATACGCTCGATGAACTCGGTTACCGGAATCAGGCGATGAACGAACGGCTGCGGCCTATCGTAGACGATACGGTCATCGTGGGCAGAGCCAAGACCATCCTGGCTGCCGATGTGTATCACGTGCATGAGAAACCGTATGACACCGAGATTAGCGCCATGGACAGCATCAAGCCGGGCGAAGTCGCGGTCGTTTGTACGAACCAATCCAAGAATAACGGGATTTGGGGCGAGCTTCTCTCGACCGCCACTCATATGCGCGGCGGCCGGGGTGCCATCGTGGACGGTCTCATCCGGGATACGAAGAAAATCAAGGAGCTCGGTTTCCCGGTATTCTGCACGGGGTTCAAACCAGTGGATTCGCGCGGCCGCGGACTTGTCATCGACTACGATTGCCCGGTAGAAGTCGGAGACATCCTCGTGCAGCCGGGCGATCTGGTCTTCGCGGACAGCGACGGGGTTGCGGTTATCCCGGCCGCGGTCGTTTACGATACCGTAGAGCGGGCGGTGGAAAAGGTGGAACGCGAGAACAACACCCGCCGGGAGCTGCTTGAAGGAAAGCTGCTGCGGGACGTTTACGAGAAGTACGGAGTTCTTTAATACAAAGCCGGACATCAAGAGCCACGGTACAATTCCTCCTAAAGACAGAAAGGGATCTTTAGTTTGAGGGTACACTGCGGCTCTCTCTATTTTGCGGGAGGTGGTAGATATGGGCTTGATCCGGAACGATAGCCATATTTTTGACCGTAGGCGGGAGGAAGGGCTTTTTACGGTTCGCTATTTGTGCATGCGCTGGGAATACCCGACCGGAGACTGCATCCTGGTTCGCTCGCCTGACGGGAAGACGATGCTTATCGATTCGGGGGTGTCGCATACGGCAGACCAGGTACTCGAATATTTGGAACGGCTTGGAGTGGAAACGATTGATCTCGTTCTGCTGACTCACCCTCACGGTGATCATGTTGGGGGGATGGCCCGCATTCTCGAGGAGAAGCATGTTAAGAAACTCTACACGATTAACGTTTCGCTTGAGAATTTATATTCGGATGCGTACCGGGACGCCGAAGAGGTGCTGGCCCGCAAGCAGATTTCCCGTCATGTTGTCGGTGAGGGAGAAAAGTTCTCACTAGGGGCGGATGTCTCGATTGAAGTGCTGAGCCCGGAGAAGGAGTTTAAGCTTTCCGAGCTTGAATACCGGTACGATTCGATCCTCAATAACCATTCCATGGTCTATAAGGTGACTTATAAGAACAACTCGTTTCTTTTTTCAACCGATATTTACGAAGAACGGGAACAGCTGCTTATCGAGAAATATGGAGCCTATTTACAAGCCGATGTCATGCATGCCCCGCACCACGGAAGCACGTCCTCCAGCTCGGTCGCCTACATCCGGTCGGTTAATCCGCAAGTGGCAATCGTCAGCTTTCACCGTAACAATCCGGTTACGGCTGAAATTCTCGCCCGGTATAGATCACTTGGAGTGAAGCCTTATCACGTCGGCATTCACGGGAACATTATGCTGGTGTCGGATGGAAAGCAGATTGAAGTGGTTACGGAGAACGGGGAAGACCAGGAAGAAAAGATTGTAGGTTGAGCCGGAGACGAGGGAAAGGGATGCAGCCCGGACAAGGAAGAGGGAGTGGATGAGGGTGGAGTGGAGCAGCTTCTGGGATTACGTGAATCTGGGAGTGGAGCATATCTGGACGGGATATGATCATCTCCTGTTTCTGCTTGCCGTGATGATCGGGACGGGGAAGCCGGCGCATTATATCCAAATTCTTACTGCGTTTACGATCGGGCATAGCCTAACCTTGGCACTGGCTTCCCTGGATCTTGTTTCGCTGCCATCCTCTATCATCGAGCCTCTTATCGCGCTGAGCATCGTAGTTGTCTCGTTAGAGAGCCTGTTTCGTCCAGCCCTCGCCGGCCGATGGCGTCTTACCTTGCCGTTCGGGCTTATTCATGGGTTTGGCTTCGCCGGGGTGCTGCAAGGCTTCACTTCCTCAAATTTCGCGCTTGCTCTGTTTTCCTTCAACTTAGGCGTGGAAATCGGCCAGCTGGCGGTTCTCCTGATCATCCTTCCGGTGCTGCACTATTTGCTTAGGCAAACGACCCGAAAAGAATGGTTCAAGCATGCACTGGCTTTGGTAACAGGAATTTTCGGTCTGGTCTGGCTTGTAGAGCGTACGATCTTCTAATCTGCCGAATGAAAGGAGCTCTTCGTGTGTATAGCCGATTCCTTGCCGCTTTCCTCCTGTTGGCTGTCCTGCTGCTCCTGTACGCGATGCCGCCTTCCCTATACGCCCATTCCTTCGGGACCGCAGGCTATTCGGAGATTTCGATCAGCGGCCGGACGATTGACTATGAGCTGCTCCTCGATCATGATCAGCTCCTTGCCTATTTGCCTATTGATCAAGACGGGAATGGTACGGTCGATAAGAAGGAATGGGACAATACGACGATGATTCAGGAATTTATGGCCGATCACATTACGGTCAGCGCTGACGGCATACAAGGAAAGCCGGAGCTGACGGGCGCATCGGAGGTGAAACGAAACGAACAGTCTTTAATCCGGTTTGCTTACCGATACACATTCGATCAGCCTGTCCGCAGCTATGAAGTCGATTATCGCCTCTATTTCAACGAGTTTGATAACGATCATAAAAACTTTGCCGCCGTGAAAGCTTCGGGCACCAGCAAAGATAAAATTTTCTCGAAAGGCAGCAGCGTGCTCCAAGGAACGATTAACGGGATCTCCGGTGAGGCGCAGGGAGGACATTCGGAGCGGGAATCGGGAAATCGGGCTTTCCTCTGGATTGCAGCATCGGTATTCGTACTGGCTGCGGGAGCCTGGTTTATTCGGTTAGCCGGGCACAAACAATTGATGCGTTAACCATAAACGATCTCACATAAGGAGGTGAAGGGGTGAACACAGGGCATTTGGAAGAAAAAGGACCAAGGAAAATTCCACTGGATGCCAATAGCCGTTACGGTATCGTACGAAAGGATGCGCATCTCGCCTTCTGGCTTCAAAACTCGCTCCAACGGGTTTACCCGCTTTCTGAGCCTGCGGGGGGAGCGGAGATCGAGCTCGTCTCGCCCCGCAAAGCCAGACTTTCCTTTCAAGCCTGCGTTCGAAACCACAGAGGCCAGCCGATCTCGGTCGGTTGCGAGGTGGAAGGGGATGACGGCATTGTGCCGCAGGTACGCCGGGTTGGTTATGTCCCGCAGGCGTACATCACGCATGATACAGCAGAGTCCGAACGGGATGGACTAGGTCATGTCCCGGGGCTTGTTCCGGATCCGCTCTTTCCCGAGCCGCAAGCTCTAGTCGGGCCATTCGCCAATCAGGCCTTCTGGATTACTCTACACGTTTCGGAGCAAGCCGGGCCGGGCATGCATACGATTCGGGTCCGCTTAATCTGTGAAGGATTAGCGGAAGACGTGACCTTGAACGCCGTTGTCAATGTAAAAGACGTAGTGCTGAAGCCGCGGCAGCATTTTCACGTCACCCATTGGTGGAACGCCGATTGTCTTTACGATTGGTATAAGGTCGAGCCGTTCGGCGACGAGTTTTTCGACCGACTGAGGCCTTACTTGAAGAACATGTATGAGCACGGCAGCAACGTCATTTATGTTCCTATCTTAAATATTCGGCGAGAGCTTACGGACCGGCCGCCTCAATTATTGATCGTAAAGGCTCAGGGGCCCGGAAAGTACGAGTTTGATTTCAGCCGTGTGCGAAGATTTGTGCACATGGCCAAAGAAATCGGCTTTGAGCTTTTCGAATGGACCCACTTCTGGACATACGGCAATCTGGTCGACAAGCCGATGCCGGCCGGAACGCCTACGCGAATCTATACGGAGCGCGAGGGCAGGATGGAGCTTTTGTTTCCGGAAGACCTTGATGCGACGGGGGACGTTTTCCAAGCCTATATGCAGCAGTTTCTGCCGGCCATGAAAGAGTTTCTGCTCGAAGAAGGCATCCTGGACCACTCCCTGTTTCATATTTGCGATGAACCGCCGGAATACCCCGAGGCAATCGAAAGCTACGGTCGGGCCCGTAAGATGCTGGAGAAAATCGATCCGACCATCAAGGTAATGGATGCCCTCTATCATGACGTGTACACCACTCTGGGTTTGGTGGATTATCCGGTTCCGCAGGCGCCAGGCGCGTGCCGTTATTTAGAGAAAGGGATTCCCCACTGGGTGTACTACTGCCTCAGTCCTCAGGGTCCATATATTAACCGCTTTTTCGATACGATTCTGACCAAAATCCGAATGCAGGGGCTCATTTTCTACAAGCTGGGAACTTTGGGCTTTCTGCATTGGGGCTTCAATTATTGGTATCACTTGACCAGCATGTATGACCAGGAGTGTCAAAAGATGCTGGATCCGTTTGCGGATGGTTCCGCCGGCGGCAAAGCTCCCTATGGGGACCCGTTTGTCGTGTACCCCGGTCCCGAGGGGCCGATCGACTCGATCCGTTGGGAAGTGTTTGCCGAAGCCATGCAGGATTATGCGCTCTTGCAGACGCTTGGAATAAACCCGGATGACGAATTGTTGAAGCCGATCCAGTCGTATGCCGATTTCCCTAAGTCGGAGAAATGGTTCCTGGACACGATGAAGCAGCTTATCAAATGATGACTAAAGGAGTGGAAAGGATTGAACTTGTCGACTGCTAAGGAAAGCCAACCGAAAGTGATTCCCTTTGGAGCGAAAAGCCGGTACGGGCTCGTGCGCGAGGATGCCCATCTTGCCTTCTGGCTGCAAAGCTCGCTGAAACGAGTCTATCCGCTCTCGAGTGCAGAAGGAGGTGATTCCATTGAGCTCCTAACCGCGCGCAATGCCAGGCTTTCGTTTCAGGCATGCGTGAAGAATCACAGAGCCCAGCACGTTTGGGTTACCTGTGAAGTCGAAAGTGCCGGTGGGATAGAAGCGCAAGTCCGGCGGGTCGGTTACGTTCCGCAAGGGTACATTACGCACGATACGGCCGAGGAGGAGCTGGACGGCTTCGGGATGATCCCGGGTCTTGTGCCGGATCCCCTGTATCCGGAGGCAAGAGCCCTTATCCGTCCGTTCGTGAACCAGTCGTTCTGGATCAGTCTGCGGGTGCCGGAGGAGACCGTCCCGGGCAAGCACGAGCTGCGAATCAAGCTTACCGGAGAAGGAGTGGACGAAGACGTAGTCCTGACCGCCTTGGTGGATGTGCGCGAACCTGTCCTGCAGCCGAAGAAAAATTTCCCCGTCACTCACTGGTGGAACCCGGACTGTATCTACGACTGGTACAAGATGGAGCCGTTCAGTGACGAATGCTTCGACATGCTGCGTCTGTATTTGAAGAACATGGTCGAGCATGGCTCCAATGTGATCTATGTCCCTATCCTTAACATCCGGCGCGAAATCATGAAACGGCCCCCGCAGCTGCTTCGCGTGAAGGAAACCGAGCCCGGTCAATATGAATTTGACTGGACCCTTATCCGCAAGTTCGTACATATGTGCAAGGAGCTGGGCTTCGAATATTTCGAATGGACCCATTTCTGGGCTTACAGCCATTACACGGAAAAAGCAGTCTCCGCCGGAACTCCGACCCGGATCTATACGGAACGGGAAGGACGCATGGAGCTGTTGTTCCCTCCGGATCTGGATGCGACCGGGGAAGTGTTCGCGAATTATATGAAGCAGTTTCTTCCCGCCTTCAAGCAGTTCCTTGTGGAAGAGAACATCATCGAGCAGTCTCTTTTTCACATTTGTGACGAGCCGCTTGATGTTCCCGAGGCGATCGAAAGCTACCGGCGCGCCCGCAAGCTGCTGGAACAGATCGATCCCTCCATCAAGGTGATGGACGCCGTCTTTAGCGATAAATATGCGGCTCCGGGACTTACGGATTATCCGGTACCGCAGGCGGCCGGCGCCACGAACTATCTTCAGAAAGGAATCCCGCATTGGGTGTATTACTGTATGAGCCCCCAGGGACCTTACATCAACCGCTTCTTCGATACGCCGCTGATCAAGGTCCGGATGCAGGGGATTCTTTTCTACAAGCTGCGGACCCTCGGCTTCCTGCACTGGGGCTTCAATTACTGGTATGAGCTTCACGACGGCTTCGATCCGGAAACCCAGGTGATGATCGATCCGTATACGGACGGTTCGTCAGGGGGCAAGGCACCATACGGAGACGGCTTCGTCGTCTATCCAGGACCGAACGGGCCGATTGATTCCATCCGCTGGGAAATCTTCGCAGAAGCGATGCAGGATTATGGGCTGTTCCAAACGCTAGGCGTCAATCCGGAGGAAGAATGGCTGCAATCGATCACGACGTATGGAGAGTTCCCGAAGACCGAGGAGTGGCTGCAAACGGCTATGCAGAAGCTTTTGACCTAGCATTACTAAAAGTGGATATGAGGAAGAGGAGGATCTGGAATGAAAGCCAAAAAGCTCATCTCGACCATCCTGTCAGCCGCCATGGTAGTCAGTCTCATGATAGGAGCTCCGCTCCCGCGAGCGGAATCGGAAGAGTCCGGCGGCAGCCTAACCGCGCAAGCCGGAGAGGTCAACCTGGCCCTGAACAAAACCGTCACGGCATCATCCAGTTATGAAGCCGGTGTCATCGGCAAGAAGTATTTGGTCGATGGCGTCCGGGGCGTGACGAGCAAGAGCTTTGGTTGGTCCAGCGACGTCTACAATACCGGCGATACCACTTGGGTGTGGGCCACCGTAGATCTGGGCGCATCCTATAATGTCAAACGCATCGATTTATATCCGAGGAATGACGGCTCGTTCACCGGTAATAACTTTCCCGTCAACTTCGAGCTCAAGGTATCACTGGACAACATTAACTGGAAGGTTGTCCGCAAGCTCAGCGATTACCCCCTGAACCCAAGCGGCGTGCAGTCCTTTGACTTCCCTGCTGAACGCGCTAGATATGTTCGGGTGGAAGGGCTTGGCGTGAAAACGTGGATGTACGGCATGCAGCTCTCCGAAATGGAAGTATACGGCGATCCGGCCTCCGGGCTCGGAGCGGTAAAAGGCGTTCATGAGAACGGCGAATTGAAGCTGGAGGTTCAGAACTCGTCCGGCGTTCCCCTGGATGCCCAATTTTACAAACGGGTTCTTATTCCCGCCGACCTGACTCAATACGGCGTCTCCGCCTTTCAGAATCCGGATGCGAAGGAGCTTCCCGCTTATTATCCGCAAGAATATGGGGATATCAGCCTCTCACCTGAAGAAATGGCCAAGATAACCCAATCGGACGACAAGTACCAGATTACAAAGTCCGTGGAGAATTCTCCTTACCAGCGCTTCGATCTGGAATTCGACCAGCCGGTGGAACGGGAGCTATATGTGACCTGGGAAGGGCGGACGGACCAGGTGGCGACGCTGTATGTATGGGACTATGCGATAACGAACTGGGTGGCGTTGACCTCCCGGGAGGGCAATCCGCTGCGGGATATCCAATTAACCGGTAAATTCGGTACGTCGAACGTCCAAGGAGGCAAAGCTCACTTTATGGTGGCGGCCGCACAGAAAAATATTACGGAACCCTCCAAGAAACCGGCCCCGAACGAGTACGATTTCACGTTTATCTGGGAAACGGATACCCAGTATTATTCCAGGAGTTATCCTAACATTTTTGAGAAGATGAACCGCTGGATTGCCGACAACAAAGACCCGCTCAAGATCAAGTATGTCATCCACACCGGGGACCTCGTGCAGAATTGGAACATGGCGGACCAGTGGGGAGTGGCGGACCGAAACATGAAAATATTGGAGGAGGCCGGCATTCCGTATGGCGTGGTTTCCGGTAATCACGACATTAACCATAATGTCAACGATTACGAGTACTATTGGAACTATTTCGGCCGCGACCGGTTTGCCGGGCAGCCTTGGTACGGAGGCGACCTGAGCAACAACCGTCATCATTATGATCTGATTTCCGCCGGCGGCATGGATTTTGTTATCTTGTATCTCGGGGTGTATGGAAGGCTGGACCAACAAACGGTCGATTGGGCAAACAGCGTATTATCCAAATACAAAGACCGTTATGCCATTGTGGGGACTCATGCTTACATTGAAGGAAGCGGCAAATATGGGGTCAACGGCAAAGAAATCATGGAGAAGGTAATTGCCCCCAACGAGAATGTGTTCATGGTGGTAAGCGGTCATTATCACGGCGCGTTCTACAATGTCAAACGCATCAACGGGAAAGTGGTCTATGAAGTACTGTCCGACTATCAGGAGGGGCCGGAAGGTGGCTTGGGCTACATTCGTTTGCTGCAGTTCGACGCGAAAAATAAGCGGATGTACATGAACACGTACTCTCCTTATAAGGATGACTACAATTTCTTTGCCGACGACAAGGAGCAGGCGACCTTTCCGCTTGATACGGCAAAAGGGGAGATGACGCTGATGACGGACCGTTTCGGCATCAGCACGGAATGGAACGATGAGCTGCTCGGGACACTCCCGAACGTACAGACCGGTCCGGCCTCGATTAAGCTGGAACCCGTTGCAGTGGGGAACGCAAACGAGTGGTTCGTGAAGCTGATTGACTCGAACGGGAACGCCACCTCTTCGGAACTGTGGAGGTTCCAAGAACCAGCCTACCTGGATACCGCTTCGGTAGACGGCGATAAGATGGTTCTACGGTTTGATAAACCTTTGGCGGACGGAGCAGCCGCTGATCCCGCTGACTTTAGCGTACAGGTACAGGGAAAGCCCACGGTCGTCCGTTCGGTTTATTCCGCCGGTAACGAGGTTCAGCTGACTCTCTCCCAGGCTGTCCTATTCGATCGAACCGTTACCATCTCCTACACGCCGGGGACCAAGCCGCTGAATGATTATGCCGGATATCCCGTGAAAGGAATCACGAACATTCCGGTAACTAATTTAAGTCCAAAGCCGGGGCGTGCGTTTACCCCATAGGTCATCCGGAAAACGAATAGGCAGCCAGCAAGAAATGGGGAGCAGCGCTATTGTGCTCTCCCCATCCATAGATGAAACGTGCCTCCCCTTTTATTGACTAAGCTTAGGATTGCTTTATAGAAGCAATCCTCCAAATGGAGGGAAAGGAAATGAAGATAATCAAGCGTTTTGTCGCCATCGTACTGGTCTTGATCCTCACCACGTTAATGCCCGTCACAGCCGGTGCCGCTTCCTACAGCACCTATACCCAGGTCTCCTTGCTGCCCAATGACGTGTTTACCGCAACGGAAGGATTGGCCCTGGCCAACGGCTATGCCTATTCCGCAAAAGTCGAACCTAACGATACCCAAATGGCCCTTTACTCTACGAACATGACCAGCGGGGCCACTACGCTCATGACGAATGGCAGCGACAATACTACCATCCTTTCGTATTTCAGCCATGCCAACGATATGGCTGCCACGGTAATCGACGGAGTGACCTATCTTTTCGTCGCCACCTTGAAGAACAGTCCCGGAACTATTCAGCTGTTGAAGCTGAAGGTGGTAGGAAACACCTATTTTCTAGTGGGGGAGTTCAATATTCAAGATCCTACCGGTCAACTCTGGGCCATGTCGGGAGTTGAGGTTACGGGGCAAACCGGCAGCACTATAAATTTACTCCTCAAATCGGGAACGGAGTTTCGCCGGGCATCGCTCAGCATGAGTGCGACCAGCGGAACCATAGCGGTAGCCGCAGCGCCTGATTTCGTGATTGATCTTGGAAGCTACACGGGATCCCAGCATCAGGGGTTGGGGTATTGGAGCGGTAACGACAGCATCTATGTTCCTATGACCTTCGGTTCCCCGGTCGAGAGTGCTGTACTGGTTTATCATAATATATCCACAGCATCGGGAACGATCTCATTGGATCTTAATCTGACTTTCAGCCTTAAGGAAAGCACCTGGATTGAGATTGAGTCCGTCAATGTTGCCCCCGACGGAAAGCTCTGGTTTAATACCAATCGGCAGGGCGGGTACGACAATGTCGGCTATTGGAACGGCTACACGGTACCGGGGATCAATACGATGTTCGCAACGAAGGTACCTACGGGAACAGGCTCACAGCAAGTGGAGCTCGGGACGAAGTTCCAGGCAGCGACTAACGGTTACATTGCGGGCGTAAAGGTTTACGGGGTTACAGGGGAATCGGGGGTCCATAAAATAAGGATATGGAGGAATTCGGACGGAGCCTTGATCGCCGGTCCTTATGACTTCACCTTTACAGGCTCAAACAGCTGGAAAACCTTCTATCTGCCTACTCCGCTATATATTGAGTCATCGACGAATTACACGGTCTCCGTTTCAGTAGGTACCGATGTGTCGCATAAGTACGCTGCTATCAGCGGAGACCTAACCAGCGGCGGGAGCAGCGGCAACCTGACATGGGCTGCGAACGCCGGTGTGTTTACCACGACAATGGGAACTTTACCGACCACCACCTTCAACAGTACGAACTATTTAAGAGATGTTATTTTCTATCCGGAATCCTTTACTTCGGAGAATATGTTCGGCGTGAAGGCGGATACGGGAAACGGGGGCAACGGAGGGGCCTATGAACTCGGCACGGTGTTCACATCCTCGGTTGCGGGTCAGGTAACCGGGGTTCGATTGTTCGGGGTGCAAGGGGAGTCGGGAAACCATACCATCCGGATATGGAGAAACTCGGACAATACGGTCATCGGCGGTCCGTACACGTTCAAGTTTAGCGGTAATGACAGTTGGGTGCAGTACAATTTGGCCACTCCCGTCAACCTAGCGGCGAATACCGACTATACCGTGTCGGTTACGACGGGAACGGATTCCGGCAAGCTCTATGCCGCTGTCGCCGGCGACTTAACCAACTCCGGCAGCAACGCGAACCATCTGTCCTGGACGGCCAATGCGGGTGTCTTTACGACAACGCTCGGAGCAAGACCGACCAGCACGTTTAATGGAAACAACTATTTGCGCGACATCGTCTTCAAACCATAAAACCATTAACAGGGAGGCTGCCGGCAACTCGGCGGCCTCTCGTTCATCGAGGAGGAAGGAACAGGGATGGACTTGGAGCACCTCACGCAGGAATTGACAGGAAGCCCTGCCCCAGCAGGCTGGCCGGACCATTGGCCGGCCTATCTTAAAGCAGTGGAGTCCGGAGAGTACAAGATGTCATTTCAAAAAATACCGGAGAACGCTTCCCTTATTTATGATTTACCGCAGGAAGCGATGGCCGAGATAGCCGGGCTTTATCCCGTTATCGGCGCGAATCCCGGATTGTCCCTGCTCGCGCGATTCTGGTCCTATCTCATTTTCCATCAACCTCCGGGAACGGCAGGCGCTGTTTCCACCTGGCCGCTCCCTGTGCCCGTGCTGGGGGACCAGGCTGGGATCTGGCCCTTAGCTATCTTGGTCTCCGGCGCCGAACGGGCATTTGAGGCTTATCGCAAGCTGGGAATGGAAAACCGGATTGCGCTGGAGACGCTTGCATTCGGCGGTCTTTATACACGTGACTATTACCGAAGAAACGGAAGATGGGGGTTATCCGAACTTAATTGGCTCAGGCGCCACGTCCAGGCCCGCATTTTCCGGTTAGGCAGGCTTGTCTTCAATACCGGCACCTACTCCTGGCCTTTTATGACGGTCCGCAACAGGGAATCCCAAATCATAACGTTATGCGACGGGGACGTCCCGTATCGGGCCGATGGCCTGCCGGATGGGACCAACAACCGAAGGGAGGCGGAATCCTGGCTGCCGGTTCTTCAGAAGTCGGACCTCTCGCTAGTCGGTCATCCGGTCGCATCCGATGGAACGGTGCAGAGGGAGACGATCGCCCTTGATCCGAACGAGTGGAGGGTGGTTCTCCGAAAAGGAGATCGCGTCGTGGACGTGCACATCCCGTCCGGCAGCAAGCTTTCCCTTAAAGAATGCGAGGACGCTTACCGTGAGGCGTATCGTTTCTTTCCCAGATACTTTCCAGGAATTCCGTTTAAGGCGTTCGTCTGCAAATCCTGGATTATGGATCCCGCACTTTCCCTCATCCTGCCTCCGGAGTCCAACCTCGTCAAATTTCAACGAATGTTTAAGCCGCTTCCCGTTATAGGGGACGAGAGGCAAACCTATGAACTTGTTTTCGACGATCCCCATGTGGAGCTTGATCAGTTTACACCCGTTACCTCCCTGCAGAAAGCGATCATCCGGCACGTTAAGCTTGGAAATCGAATGAGGTCCTCCGCGGGATTCAGACTGTGGGAACAGCCGGCGGGTTCCGTAGCGTTGTCATAGCTGCGGCCCAAAGCCGTGACTATCCTGTGAAAAAACATAGACAAAATAACCATCTCCCTTGTATAGTAAAAGTAAATATATGGAATGCGTGACTGGCGTAAACGTGGAGGACCACGAGGGAGCGCATGGAACAACCGCCGTACGCCTGGGCAAAGTATTTGATCCTTCGATCAAATGCTTTTTTTATTTTCTTAACGAAGAAAGGACAGGTGGAAGAAATGAGGATGGCGTTTGTATTGTTCGACGGAATGACGTTTATGGATTTGGCGGGGTTCTACGAAGCAATCACGTGGCTGGGTATTATGAAGATCAAGGAGAATGTCACCTGGAGGTTCTGCGCCGACCAACCGGAAGTGAAGGATGACCGGGGGCTGAAGGTAAAAGCGGATCTGGTGCTGCCGCCTTTAAGTCAATTCGACCTGGTCTTTCTGCCGGGCGGCATGGCGACCAGGAAGTTGCGGTTAGACGATGCTTTTGTGGAATGGATCCGAACCGCCGAGTCTGTGCCGTATAAAGTATCCGTCTGCACGGGTGCCCTGCTATGGGGAGCAGCCGGCTTCCTGGAAGGCAAAAGAGCCACCACCAATCCCTCCGCCTACGATCTGCTGGTTCCTTATTGTGCGGAAGTGGTAAAAGCCCGGGCGGTGAGGGATGGAGATACCTTTACCGGAGGCGGCGTCACGGCCTCGGTGGATTTGGGCCTCTTCATGGTCGAGAATCTGACGGATCCAGAGACGGTTCGTCAGGTTCAGAAGAAGCTGGTCTATCCCTATTACAAGGCTGGCCAGACAGGCGACGTTTATGGGCAGATAGATCCACAAGAAGAGGAGCGGTGAAGGTGGAGATTCGTCTGCTGCTCTTTCTCCTTTCCCACCTTCATCCGGGAACAGTATCCCTGCCGATGGAGCTCTTTCCTGGAAGCCAACGATGACAGCAGCGGTTATTTCGTGATGGTCAACGCACAGAATGAAGTGATTGGTCATGCCGGTTATCTTCTTCAGCATTCGAAAGGCCGTTATGAAATCGTAGGTGTTGTAACCTGTAAGGATTGGCTCCGCAGAGGAGTAGGGGCTTCCCTGATTGCTGCCATATGCCAAAAAGCAAAAGAACGGGGACATGACGAAGTTGTCCTGTATACCCTCGACCATGAGCGGAATCAGGCGGCGCTCGCTTTTTATGATCGATTGGGGTTCCAGGCTGTGCATCTGGAGAAAGACTATTATCAACCAGGTTACCATCGGTTAACCTTGGTTAAATCGCTCGAAACGGAATGATTACCATACTCGAGGAACCCCACAGAACCGTGCAAGCATTGTCGGGAAACGAAAAGGAAGTTTTGTTATCTTTGAGGTAACGAGGGAGGCGTGAATGTCTTGGATCTGCTGGCCAACTGGAACGTAGCTTTGTCCTACATCGAGGAGAATCTAACCGATACGATTGACTATAAGGAGGCTGCCCGAATCGCCTGCTGCTCGGAATATCATTTTACCCGGATGTTCTCCTTCCTGGCAGGGATTACGTTATCGGAATACATCCGGCGCAGGCGGTTAACCTTGGCGGCCCACGAGCTCTGTCATGGCGATCTCAAAATCATAGATGCCGCTTTGAAGTACGGCTACTCGTCTCCAGATTCCTTTGCCCGGGCTTTTCAGGGGGTCCATGGCATCACACCTTCGGAAGCCCGGATTCACGGGCATTCCCTCAAAGCCTTCCCTCGGATGAGATTTCAGCTGACCATTCAAGGAGGAGAAGAAATGAATTACCGTTTGGAGAACAAAGAAGCTTTTCGTATCGTAGGGATCCAAAAGCGGGTGTCCGTTGTATTCGACGGAGTGAATCCGGAGATTGCCTCAATGTCTCAAAGTTTGACGCCCAAGCTTATTGAGGAAATGAAGAAGCTGTCTAACATGGAGCCTGCCGGAATCATCAGCGCTTCTACGAATTTTTCTGAAGGAAGGATGGAGGAAAAGGGGCAGTGCGACCATTATATCGGTGTGGCCACCACGGAGCAGGCCGGTCCCGGGATGGTTCAGCTGGAAGTTCCGGCTTCCCGGTGGGCGGTCTTCACAGCAATCGGACCTTTCCCGCAAACGCTACAGGAAACCTGGGGCCGTATTTATTCGGAGTGGTTCCCCTCCTCAGGCTATGAAGTCAAAGAAGGACCGGAAATCCTCTGGAATGAGCACAAGGATACCACAGCTCCCAACTACAAAAGCGAAATTTGGATCCCGGTCCAGGAAAAATAAGCCTGGCCATTGGGTTCCAGGTAACTTTCTCCATCCCTTTTACGTCTGAGGCTAGGAAAGGGGTGGAGTTATGTTTATGCCCATAAAACCATCATTTCGCGTCATCCTGGCTGTCTTCCTTGTGCTAATGATGGGATGCGGGAATAGCAAAGACAAGATCGAGCCATTCTTACTTGTAGGGGACAGCGATTCGTTCAGCCTCGAGGAGATGATAGTTCGTTTCGGGGATGGCCGTGAGCTTATCATTACCGATCAAGAGACACTTGGAAAGGTGACCAGCCTTTTGAAGAGTATCCGATTACACAAGGTCGGAACAGAACCGAATGGGGTCGGACAGCTGTATCAACTGGAAATGAAGAGCGGGTCAACACATATCCGTTTTTCCAGCGGGCTTTACCTAAACAGAGCCCAGTACGAAGCCCGTCCGGAATCCGCGAGGAGGGAGCTGGACGAATACATCGTTACCCTGGGAAGAGCCCCGTACCCGGATCTGCTGCCAGGATTACCTGCCCGGTGAGGCCCCCTAGAAGATAGAAGCAGGACTAAACAAATGTCCGTTTACAAGAAAGGAAGGAACTGGTATTATAGGACCAACTTGAAACGCGATGACGAGAATAGTAAGGGAAGCCGTTCTTCTGCAGAGAGCCCCGGCAGCTGAAAAGGGGCAGGAACGTAACCCTGAACCAAGCCTCAGAGCAGCCTGCCGGAACCTTCGATGGGGATGGCAGGACGGGCGCTCCCGTTATAGGGCTAGAGTATAAGCAGGGCTCGACCCTGCCGTACTTGAAGAGGTTAATATGGCGACATATTAATGAACCTGGGGTGGCACCGCGAGAACTTCGTCCCCAAGACTTAACCGTCTTGGAGGTGAAGTTTTTTTATTTCGCTGAATATTCCACAAGGAGGAATCCACCATGGTCCACCCAAGGGACAACAACGAGTCATTTATCTTAAAGCTTATTCGAGAGGAACTGGAGCAAAGTCCGTTTAGCCGGGATATGTGCACCCGCTTCCCTCCCGAGCCCAACGGCTACCTTCACATCGGAAGTGCTTACGCGATCCACACGAACTATACCGCGGCTCAAAGGTTTAACGGAGCTTTTCACTTGCGGCTTGACGATACCAATCCACGTAAGGAGGACTTGGAATACGTCCATGCCATTATGGAGGACATCCGTTGGCTGGGGTACGATCCTGGCGACCACATCTACTACGGCTCGGATTACTCGGACGACATCTACAAGGCCGCGGTCACTCTGATCAAACGCGGAAAAGCGTATGTCTGCGATCTTCCCCCCGACGAGCTGACGAAGTACCGGGGGACCCTTAAAGAACCCGGCCGCAACAGCCCTTATCGGAACCGATCGGTGGAGAAAAATTTGGAGCTCCTGGAAAAGATGAAGAACGGCGTTTTCCCGGACGGCTCTAAGGTTCTCCGTGCGAAGATCGATATGGCTTCGCCCAATATGAACCTCCGTGATCCTGTTCTTTACCGGATTATTCATGCTGAGCATTACCGGACGGGACGGGACTGGTGTATCTATCCTATGTACGATTTTGCCCATCCGATTCAGGATGCGATCGAAGGCATTACCTACTCCCTCTGCTCGATAGAGTTTAAAGACCACCGTCCTTTGTACGAGTGGGTCTTGAACGAGCTGGGAATTCCTGAGCCCCCGCGGCAGAGGGAGTTCGGCCGGCTCAGCTTGACGGGAGTCGTGACGAGCAAACGTTTTTTGAGGCAGCTGGTCGAGGAGGGGCACGTTGATGGATGGGACGATCCCAGGCTGCCGACGATCCGGGGCATGAGAAGAAGAGGGTACACCCCGGGCAGCATTCGAAGGTTCATGGAAGAGATCGGCAGCATCCGAGCCCATAGCATGGTGCACATTTCCCTTCTGGATCACGGTATCCGGCAGGAGCTGAAGGACCAAACAATTAGTGTAATGGCCGTATTACAGCCGTTAAAGGTGATCATTACCAACTACCCGGAGGGTGAGGTGGAGTGGTTGACGGTTGCGAACAACAGCGAGAATGAAGCATTAGGGGAGAGGAAGGTTCCGTTCTCTCGAACCATTTATATCGAGCGGGAAGATTTTAACGAAGAGCCTCCCAAAGGCTTCCACCGCCTTAGCCTGGGGGCTGAAGTCCGGTTGAAGGGTGCGTATTTTATCCGGTGTGAGCAGGTCGTCCATGATCCTGTTACCGGAGAGGTAATGGAGCTTCACTGCACTTATGATCCGCTTACCAAAAGCGGCACGGGCTTTACCGGGCGCAAGGTAAAAGGAACGATCCACTGGGTGTCGGCCGACCACTCCGTCCAAGCGGACCTTCACCTCTATGACAGCCTGCTGCTGAACGATGACCTTCCAGAGAATGGCGAGCCTTGGTCAAGTATCGTCAACCCACATTCGCTGGTTACCCGAAAGGACGTAAGGATCGAGCCGTTTGTGAAACTGGCTTTGCCCGGGCAGAGGTTTCAATTTTTCCGTCACGGATACTTTTGTGTGGATTCGAAATCGTCCGCGGGAAACAAGCTTATCATTAACCGGATCGTTCCGCTAAAGGACACGTGGAACCGGGAGTAGGCGTGCGCCCGTCATAGAAAGGAAAGTCTCTCGAGGAAGCCGAATCTATAGGAAGATTTAGGGAATCAAGAGGAGGGAGTAAGATTTGATTTTATCCGATCCGATTCACGGACTCATAGAAATAGACGACCCGGATATGCTGGATATAATGAAAACCAAAGCTTTTCAACGGTTAAAAGGCTTGAAACAGCAAGGAAACACTTACTATCTGCTACCCGATGCGATTCAGACGCGGTTTTCTCATTCCTTAGGCGTCTACGCCAATACGGCTGCTATTCTTGATCGTTTGGTCACGGGGAACGGGATTAAAATTTCCGCTTATGAAAGAAAACTCGCGGGAATGGCTGCTCTTCTGCACGATATCGGGCATGGACCTTATTCCCATTGCTTTGAGTACATGACGGGCAGGCACCATGAAGAATGGAGCATAAGGATTATCCAGGAGGAGGAAGAGGTTGGCGGAATCTTGGATAGAATACCCGGATTGCGGACCGATGTCGCGGATGTCATAAGCAAGAGCGGAAGATTTCCTGTCATGGAGAACGTGATATTCTCCCAGCTCGGTGCAGATTCCCTGGATTATAATAAGAGAGATCATTGGCATTCCGGGCTTAAGACAGATTCCTTCAATTTGCAAAAGCTGATCGATCATCTTACGTACAAGGACCATCATTTGGTTATCGACCGGCTGGCGATCCCGGAGATCGAAAATCTTATGAAGGTCCGAAAGGACTGGTTTGAGCGAGGATTTGGCCATCCGTTCGTTGCGGGAAAGGATCTCTTGCTGAAGCTGATTTTTAGAAGAGCTTCCTTCTTGCATAAATCAAAAGGGTGGGAGCCCACTCCACCCCGTCTTCTTCCTATCCTAGACCCTTCCGCCCACTGGCCGGTTGACCATTACCTCGAGTGGAATGACGACTTTATTAACCAGGTCGTCGTTAGTTGGATGGAACGGGAAGACGAATTGTTGTCTCAACTTTCCGCTTGTTACCTTAATCCCGTGCTTACCTTGAAGTGGACCGAAGTGGATGACGAAACCAGTCCAGCAGCTTTGGAGAAGGTGAAGCATCCGGAATGGCACTTCCAAACGGAAGTGTTGGTGCCTAATCCGAGATACGGCTATTATACGGGAGGCATTTTCGTTTGGGAAAAGGACCAAAGGGTAGATGTTAGGGAACGGTCGCCCTTCATCAAGGAATTCTCTAGGCTTTCACCCAAAAGCTATTTATTCTACGTGGATAAAAGTCCATTGGAAGGGTAGGGAGGCCATGAAGTTGATAGAAATCCGAAAAATCGGATCACACGACATTCACCGCCTCGATTTGTTGGTGGAGGAAAGTGTAAGGGAAGGCTTTCGTCACCTGACGAGGCTGGTGAACGAGTATGCATCCGGAGTCAACCGATTTGGTAAGGACGGGGAAGCCTTATTCATGGCCATGCGCAATAAAGAAGTTGTGGGCGTTTGCGGCGGCCTGAATCGGGATCCTTTCACCGCTGGTAAGGAGAGGGGACGGGTTCGCCGGCTTTATACCTCTCCTTCCGCACGCCGGTCGGGAATTGGCCGAAAGCTTATGCAGGCCGTTATGATAGAAGCAAGAAAGCATTACAAGTGCTTAACCTTGAAAACGGACAATCCCGCTGCTGATGCTTTTTACCGTTCTTTGGGGTTTCAAGTAATCTCTGGCTCGGATACGGACACTCACGTTATTTTTTTCTAGTCAATAGGTAGGCTAGAGTTCAATCCCTTGCTTGAACTTGAGAATGATGAATCGGTTCACAAAAGATACCAAGAGAAAGATTATGGCAAATACCTTGAATCCATCACTTAGTAAGCACAGAAAAGCGGCACCGAATATCAGCAATTCCGTTAAAATGACGCCAAGTAGAGGCAGCTTGATCGTCGCTTTTGGAGATATGATCTTTCCCCATAGGATAGCTGCAACAAGCGGCAGTCCAAGTCCTAAAAGAATCTGAATGATGAATTCCGAATCATAATGAAATCCCCAATAGCCCAGTGCAAAGAGTATAACCAATTCTAATATAAATCGTATGGTAAGATTAATAGCTTTGCCCATGTCTCCCATCCCTTTTTTGGAAAAGTCCCCGTCCTTCTCGTCCCCTTATTTTTAGTCGAGAAGGGTCTCTTTGGCCGGGTTATGCAGAAACTCAAACATCGTTTGGATCTGAGCCGCCGTGTTTCGTTCCGCGGAAAGCTCGGGCAGCCGGTCCCGGCCGAAAAAGGCGACCTCGCTGGTCTCCAAGCCGCTGATGGCTTCTCCCCCTATGATTTTGCATTGGATGAACATTTTATAGACATGGTATGGCTCCGGGGGATGCTGATGAAACTTCTTGTCGAGGACCGCGAGCAGCCGCATTGGTTTCACGTCATATCCGGATTCTTCCTTGACCTCTTTAACCGCTACCTCTGAAGGGGAGTACCCGATATCCGCCCAGCCCCCCGGCAGGGACCAGGCCCCATCGATCTTTTCCCGAACCAATAGAACCTGATCTTTTTCGAAAATAACTGCCCGGATGTCCACTTTTGGCGTAGCGTAACCCGTTTCGCTGGCAAAAGTAAGACTAATCTGCTCCCGGCCCGCCGTCGTATAGTTGGCAAGAATATCCACACTCAACTCCCTTAAGGCTTCGTACCGCTCGAGGTCGTAGGGGTCCTTCGAATAGGTCAGGCCGATTTGAGAGATGGCTTGGATCTGCTTGGCCCATTCCAGCCATTTGGTGTCCATGGTTCCTTCCTCCTCGTGAACAACTTATGGAAATACCTGTTAGATCGAAGTATAGACCGAAAAAGGATTATTTTCTATAACAAGTGTCTGATTCGGTAACTTTGTTGGCAAGAAAACCTCCTTACGCGCACGAGAATCAATAGGGTAGAACTTCCTTTGCGGATAAGGCACAAGTTGGGGTTTCCCCAAATCCCTTGACTTAGAGTTTACTCTAACCTGTAGAGTTCTAGGTATCTTGCGAACTTTACAAAGGAGCGAACGAAATGGGAAACAAGCGAGTGATGGTATCGGAATACGGAGGACCGGAAAAGCTGCAGATCCACGAGGAGCCTCTGCGTCCGTCTCAGCCGCATGAAGTTCGTATCCGGGTGCACAGTGCCGGTGTGGCGCTTGGGGATGTGATGCGGAGAGAAGGTAAGTTTCTGGGAGGTCCGGCAACGCCCTTTACACCGGGATATGAGGCGGTCGGCTTCGTCGATGAGGTTGGCGAGCGCATAAAGGGGATTCCAAAAGGAAGCCGAGGTGCCGTATTTTATAACGGAGCCGGGGGCTATGCCCAGTATGTCTATGCAACGGCCGACGAGTTCTATCCCGTACCGGAGGGGGTCGATATGGGTAAAGCGGTGGCCGTTATCCTGAATTACGTGACGGCCTATCAAATGCTTCATCGGGTCGCAAAGGTTGTCTCAGGAGATCAAATCTTGATTCACGGAGCAAGCGGAGGCACGGGGACGGCGCTTCTCGAGCTCGGCCGGCTTGCAGGGCTGAGGATGTATGGCACGGCGTCGGCCCCCAAGCACGACATTGTCGCCGGATACGGGGCCGTGCCGATCGATTACCGAAGCGAAGATTTTGTGCAGCTGATGCGGTCACGGGTACCGGATGGGGTGGACGCGGTTTTTGATCCGATCGGGGGAAGCCATTGGGTGCGGTCTTTTCAAACGCTGAACAAGAAAGGACACTTCGTCGGCTATGGGTATACCTCTGTTCTCGAAGAGGAGGATTCCAGCGAATGGGCAAAGAACTGGACGTATCTGATGACTAACCAGACGACTCCTCAAGGAAATCCCGCCTGTCTTTATTCCATTACCACGCTTAGAAAGGAACGCCCGGACTGGTTCCGCGAAGACCTTGCCCATCTGTTTCATCTCTTGGTCGAAGCTCGGATTGACCCGGTAATTGCCGAGCGTATCCCGTTAACGGAAGCCGTTCGGGCTCATCAGCTGCTTGAAACCTCTCAAACCGCTGGTAAAATAGTTTTAACAAATCCATGTCTTTGAAGAAGGTGCTAGTGTGGTCTATTCGATCGGGGATATCGCAAGATTATCCGGGGTGACAGCTTTTACGCTTCGCTACTATGAAAAAATCGGATTGCTTCCCAACCCCCGTAGGCAAGAAGGGAGGAAGGACGGTGTCCGGCAGTACAGCGAGGAGGATTTGCGGTTTATCCGGTTTATTCACAGCATGAAGCAAACGGGAATGAAGCTGGAGGATCTTGCAAGCTTTACGGAGGACGGTTGTCTTCTTAATCTGCCGGAGGAAACGGATTGGAAAGAGATGCTGCAGAAACGGATCGAGCTGCTGGACCGGCACCTGGACGATCTGGATCATCGAATGAAGCAGCTTCAGGCCGGCAAGGAGTACGCGGAGAATAAACGAGCCTATTACACGAACATGCTGAGGGAGCAGGCGGTACTTCATCTGCCGGAAAACGGAGGAATATCATGACGAAGCTCGTATGGATTAGGCATGGCAGAACGGACTGGAATTCGGAAAGAAGGGCGCAAGGACAAAGTGATATCCCTCTGAACGAACAAGGTCGTCAGCAGGCACGAGCCTTGGCCCTTCGAATGGCAGCGGAAGGAGTAGACTTTATCTATTCAAGCGATCTTTCCAGGGCCAAAGAAACAGCAGCCATCCTAGCCGGAGCGCTTGGTCTGGAGGTGCAAACGGATTCCCGGTTAAGGGAAATGCACAAGGGCGAAACGGAAGGAACGACATTAGAGGAGCGAATAAAACGATGGGGCGCTGGGTGGGAAAGCCAGCCACTCGGGATCGAAAACGATCATTCGGTAACGAACCGGGGGTTAGCCTTTGTCAATGAAATGGTAAGGACCTTCCCCGATAAAAGAATAGCCGTAGTCAGTCACGGAGCCTTGATCGGCTTAACGGTGAAAGAGCTTGTGCCCGCATTACCGGACGTTGCCCATTATCACAATACCTCCATTACCACGATTACTTACAACGGATCGGAGTGGTTCTGTGACCTTCTGAATTGTGCCAAACACGTAGTTCGGTGAAGCTTCCTTCTTTACCTATCCCTCGTTATCTCTTATCATATGGATAATAGTGGATAGGAGAGTGGGCAAAGATGAATGCTAAAGAAGCGGCTCTAATGCTTGGTGTTCATTACAAGACCGTATTGAACATGATCAATGACGGTCGTTTAGCAGCTTCCAAGTCGGATTCCGGCGATTGGGAAATCAAGGAGAGCGACCTCGCGGCTCGAGAGCAGTCCATCGAGGATAAGGAATTTTCAGCGATTTATACTCATATGGCCGTTAAGATCATTGAGAAAGTACACCATCGTTCGGTTAGAGCGGCGCAGGAGGAGCTTATTCTGGCGGCACGCTCGATAGTGAAGCAGGCCGAGAATCCAAGCGAGTTGGATCATCTAGCCAAGCGGCTTCAGGCTGCCTTGGATGTCTACAAAGCGGCCCAAGCCTTCAATCAGACGGTAGACTCCATTCGAAAACAGGCAGATGCCGAGAGCCTTACTCTTTAAAAAGTTGTTGTGCCTCTGTCTTTCCCTTGGCAACGACGAGCAGAATGGAAGTACCTGCTCTTTTTTTGTATTCTGCAAGGAGCGTGACCGTATGAATCGACGACGCGGACGTTTCTCCCCGAGCCCTACCGGCTTGCTTCATATAGGCAACGCCTTCACCGCTCTTACGGCATGGCTGCAAAGGCCAAGCGGGCGGGGAATTCCTGCTGCGGATAGAAGACATCGATCAAGCCCGTTCCCGTCCGGCATAACAGTGCCCATCCAAGCGCGACCATTCGCTAACGCTTGTCTCTCTCCGAGAGGCGGGATCCCGCCCGAGTGGCTGCTGGGCACCTTGGCTTACTTGCCCGGATGGATCGATCAGCCGGAGTCTTTAACCGCCCAAGAGCTCATCCCGTACTTCCGACCGGTTCCTCCCAAAGGGTCCCTGATATTACAGACCCCATCCAGAAGGTTTTGTTAGCGGGGCGTCACCAAGGGTCGAGCTTAGGGTAACCTCCGCCTTTTCCCGGGCGGTTTTTTTGTGCCCCCTTTTATGAGCTTTTTTCATGGATAGGATTTTCGCGATTCGGACGACACTAGAACCTTCACAGTACCATTCTCATCAGACCTTAAAACCGGTTTATCCGCATGTAATCGGTTTATCCAGAAAAATAACTCCGGTTGGTCATCCATCGAAAGGGTTATGGAAGGGAAACGGGACGGAGCGTATAATCGCTTTGATGCGTTATACGTAAGCGCTTTCCATGAAGCGATCGTTACGCCTCAAAAAAAGGGCAGTGCAGAAGGGAGAAGGTAAGGAATGGCCAGGAAGACGGTGATAGTGGGAATGATAACAAGCTTGATGCTCGGGGGGGTAACCGTAATACCCAGTAATCCCCTGCCCGTACATGCGGAATGGATGGAACCGTCCGACGCCGCGGCAGCCGAGAATATTTTGTCTAATGGCGGTTTTGAACAGACAAAAGTAACCACCCGAAACAAATGGACGGGTAATGTGGAGCCGCTCGGCTGGTCGGAATGGTATGCCTCCGGCAGCATACAGGCAACGGTGGATTCAGCGGTTTACCGGGATGGCAGCCATGCGCTTCGTCTCGAATCGGCAACTGGGGGGCGGGGGGCCGTGTCCACGGCGGTGAATGTGACGCCAGGACAAACCTACCGGTTGAGCATCTGGATGAAAACCGATAATATTCAGTCTGCCTCCGGAGGAGTTTTTACACGGGCTCAATTCATGGATACGTCAGGCAAAAAGGTGGGGAATCTCCAATACACGGATAGTCTGACGGGAACCCAGGATTGGGTCCGGAAAGAAATCCTTTTCAAGGTTCCCTCCAACGCCAGCCAAGTGAAGATAGAGCCTTTCTATGAAACTGGAACCGGCAGAGCCTGGTATGACGGCATCGAATTGGTCCCTTACAATGGCCTGACGGGCCTGCTCCTGAATCGGAGTTACTTGGCATTGGAAGAGGGAGCGTCCTCTACCATTCTTCCTGTTTTCATTCCGGAGAATGCCACCGATAAGACGGTAATCTGGTCCAGCTCCGATCCCGGGGTAGCGGAAGTTATTAACGGAACCGTAACGGCTAAGAAGGAAGGGAACACCCGGATCACCGCGTCCACACCGGATGGAAAGTTTTCAGCGAGCTGTGAGGTGAGCGTCGAAGCTTCGGATACATTTGCCCGTTTCGCCGAACTCCGGCAGAAATGGTTCCACAAGCTGATCGGAGATGACCATCCCGATCTATCCGATCCCCAGGTGAAGAGTTATTTGGATGGCTTGGTCAACAGCCTTACGAACGCGCAGGGGGTCGGAATTTGGGATACGTTCAACCGGTCCGCTGACAGGACCTATTTGTGGAGCAACCTGGACAGTACGACCCGCTCCGGAGATATACCGGTTGGGTACGGCCGGTTGAGAACCATGGCCTTGGCGTACAACACACCGGGAACAAGCCTTTACCGGAATGAGCAGCTGGCGGAGGATATTATCGGTGGGCTGGACTGGATGTATGCGAACCGTTACAATGAACGGTCTTCCGAATACGACAACTGGTTTCACTGGGAAATCAGCGGACCGCAAGCTTTAAATGACGCGGTTATCCTCATGTACGACAAACTGTCGGGCACCCAGATCGAGAATTACATGAGGGCGGTGGACCGGTTCGTGCCTACCCCGTATTACCGGACAACCAATAACGCTCAAGAAACCGGAGCCAACCTGCTGGATAAGGCCATGGTAACAGCGGTTCGAGGGATGATCGGCAATATTAATCAAAAGACTTCTCTTGGCCGGGATGCGGTCAGTCCCGCGCTTCCGTATGTGAAGAGCGGGGACGGCTTCTATGAGGACGGCTCGTTCATCCAGCATACCCAGGTGGCGTACACGGGCGGCTACGGATTGTCGCTGATTAGCCGGGTGGGGGATCTGATGTATCTTCTGCAGGACTCCCCGTGGAAGATCACGGATCCTCAGCTGGCTAACGTGTATCGTTGGGTCAGCCATTCATTCGAACCGCTCATCTACCGTGGAGGGATCATGGATATGGTGCGGGGCAGGGAAATTGCCCGTCCGCTAACCAATGACCACAGTGTTGGCCGCAACATGGTAGTGGGGCTTTTACGGGTAGCGGAGGGAGCTCCGGCGGACGAAGCATTGAAGATTAAACGCATGGTGAAGGAATGGATCAATACCGATACCACCTATGCCGATTATAAAACGGGATTGTCGTTGTATGACATCCGCCTGATCGAGGCTTTGATGTCTGATTCCTCCATTGCTCCGAGAGGCGAGCTGATTAAAAATCAGGTTTTCGCTAGTATGGACCGGGCGGTGCATCTGCGGCCCGGCTTCGGATTCGGGATTGCGATGTTCTCCGACCGAATCTCCGCTTTTGAATACGGCAATAATGAGAACCCCAAGGGATGGTACACGGGAATAGGTGCTACGTCTCTATATAACAACGACCTGACGCAATTCAGCGGCGGCTACTGGCCGACGGTCGACAGCCTTCGGCTTCCCGGAACGACGACGGACGGATCCCAGGGCATCCTGAAAAACTGGCAGTTCTACCGTAATCCCAAGAGCTGGGTAGGGGGGGCTTCTCTCAATAACAAGTATGGAGCGGTGGGCATGGATTTCTCGCTTCAGGAGACGACCGGCTCCAGTCTTCAGGGAAAGAAATCCTGGTTTCTGTTCGATGATGAAATCGTCGCACTGGGAGCCGGCATTAGCAGCTCAGAAGAAGCTCGGGTGGAAACCATCGTGGAGAACCGCAAGCTAAGGGACAGCGGGGACAATCGGCTAATCGTGGACGGCCAAAATAAATCGAATGGGTTGGACTGGTCGGAAACGATGACCAATGTCTCCTGGGTTAATCTAGAAGGGAATGTTCCGGGTTCGGATATCGGATACGTGTTTCCGAAAGGAGCGGATCTATACGGCATGCGCGAGTCCCGTACCGGTTATTGGAAGGAGATTAATCCGGGAGGGACGACGGAGCCTATCACCAACGCCTTCCTCAGCCTGGCGTTTGAGCATGGATCCCACCCGCAAGACGCCAGTTATTCGTATATCCTGCTTCCCAATAAAAATGCAGCCGAAACCCAGTACTACAACCAGCATCAAGACGTTATTGTCTTGAAGAATACGGCGGATATCCAGGCGGTAAAAGAGAAGAGGCTTCATCTCACGGCCGTTAACTTCTGGAGCCCGGGCAGCATAGATGACCTTACCTCTCACAATCCGGCCTCCGTGCTGCTGGAGAAAGATCGGGGCGAGTGGACCTTGGCCGTGTCCGACCCTACTCAAGCCCAGAGCACCATCACGATAGAGGTAAACAAGCCGGGCTTGTCCGTATCGAGCAGCGATCCGTCCATTGAGGTGGAGAAGACGGAAACCTCCCTAATCGTGAAGGTCAACACGGAAGGATCGCAGGGGCGAACCGTTACGGTAAAGCTCACAGATACCCTGGAGAAGGCGGAGTAGTCCAAACCTGGTCCGTATCTGATGATAGGGAGTACGGCGGTTACCCAATGAAAAAGAAGGAGTCCCTCAGCCGTTTACACGACTGGGGGACTCCCTCTTTATTTCAAGCAGAGGTTCAGCCCTTACGGACGGCATCAATAGCTTGCCTCACGGTCTTGGCTAGGGCCATCTGGTCCCCGATTCCCTGAAAATGAAGATACAGGATCCGGGGCTGCTCCCCTATCAGGTGGTTGTGGATGGCGGTAATCTCTATGCCGCCTTTCCGCAGCGCATCCACAACAGGGTTAACTTCTTCTCCCAGAAGAGCGAATTCTCCCGTCACCACGGTTTGGGAATCCTTCTTCTCGAAGTTAGCTTCAAAGCCAAGCTCTATCAGCTCAGGAGATACGGGAACCCCCATCAAGGAAACCTGGAGATTCTTGCGGGGGACTTCCGCCTTGCATACGTTTTCCTTCTGATTAACTTCGCCACCTACTATTTTTTGGATTTTCGAACAATCGGAACCATCCGCTCCATATGCCGTCCCGGCGGGGACGAGCAAGAGCATAGGCAAGAGCAACTTCCGCCCCAGAATTTTCACAGGCTGACCTCCTTTATTTTCCCATACTATCCCACAATAGCCCGGAATAAATTCATCGCTTACCAGACTTGTATTCCGATGATTTCCATTCCCGAGTTAATGTCATAGAATAGAGATAGTTCATAACCACAAGAAGCAAGGAGGGATTCCCAATGTACCATAGTCCTCATCCATTAGATAAAAGGAAGCTCGGCCGTTCCGATATAGAGGTGAGCCGGCTCTCCCTCGGCGGTGCCGGGCTTGGCGGGATCTTTGGGCAGGTACCGGAAGCCGAAGGCATTGCCGCTGTTCAAAAGGCATTGGAGCTGGGCCTGCACTGGCTCGATACGTCCCCCTTCTATAAGGAATCGGAACGAAGAATGGGGATGGCACTTAGAGGAGTCCCGAGGGAGCAGTATGTTTTGTCCAGCAAAGCCGGGACGCACCCTGACTGGTTTCAGCAGTACTCCGCGGAGTCTTTCTACCGGTCAGTCGACAACAGCTTGCGCCTGCTGGGCACGGATTATCTGGACCTCTGTCTGATCCATGATCCGCTTCCCCGGCATATGGATGAGGTCCTCGGACCCGGCGGAGGCCTGGAGGCGCTGAGGGACCTGAAGCAGCAGGGGATCATTCGCGCTATTGGAATCGGGGTTCGCCAGCATGCGTCGCTTCAACGCGCTATCGATACGGGGGAAATGGACGTCGCCCTTACCTTCAGCGATTATACCCTCATGCGGCAAACCGCTCTAAAGCTGCAAAGTCATGCGCAGAATCACGGAACGGCTCTGGTCAATGGAGCCCCGCTGGCGATGGGTCTTCTTAGCGGACAAGCTCCGGAGAAGATCGGAACCTCCGCCTGGAAACCGCCGCAGGAGGAGGTTTCCGCCGTCAAAGAAATCGCCGCCTGGTGCGGACAGCGAGGCATTACCGTCCTGTCGCTCGCGCTTCAGTTCAGCTTGCGCCAGGAGGCTTTTGCCGCGACCCTGATCGGAGCCTCTACACCGGCCGAGGTGGAGCAGAGCTTCGCGGCAGTCTGTGAACCCATACCCGTTCCGATATGGGAAGAGCTTCCCGAGCTGCTTGCCCGCTTACGGCTTTCTAATTAAACAGTTTATTACCTACAGGGGGCTTACTTTTCATGACGTATTCGAAACGATGGGGCATCCTTCAAATCATCAACATGGGAACGCTGATGTCGACGCTGGATGTCGGAATCGTTAACATCGCCATGCCGACCATGGCCGATCAGTTCGGCCGGCCGCTTTCGCAAATCCAATGGGTGGCGACCCTTTATCTGCTGACCATGGTCACGCTGCTGCCCTTCCTCGGCAAGTTCTCGGATCAATGGAACCGCCGCCGCGTCTACAGCTGGGGCTTCCTGCTGTTCAGCGCAGGTTCCCTCTGTATTGCGCTGTCCGACGGGCTGGCAGAAGTGCTCCTTTCCCGGGTTCTCCAGGGAGTGGGAGCTACTATGATCATGGCCAACAGCCAAGCCATGGTCAGGCAGATCTTCCCGGATCATGAGCGCGGACGCGCGCTGGGGATCAATGCCATCGTGATCTCGATGGGGACCTTGTCCGGTCCCGCGGTCGGAGGTTTCCTGCTCCACTATGTCACATGGCCATGGCTCTTCGCGATCAATGTTCCGATCGGCCTCGTTGCGTTTGGCCTGGGGCTGCGCTGGTTTCCGGATACGGAGAGCACCGGAAAGAAAGGCTCGTTCGATCTTCCGGGCTCGGTGCTGCTCGGGGCCGGAACCTGTCTCCTCATGCTGGCTGCCGAAGGCAGTCAGGCTAGCGGGTGGATGAGCCCAGTCGTTATCGGAGAAGCTGCTGCGGGCGCCCTCTTGTTCGTTGGGCTCTGGCTGCATGAACGAAGGATCGAGAACGGCATCCTGGACCGGGAGTTGTTCGGGAACCGGGCCGTTTTGTTCGGCAATGCCGGTTCGTTCCTCATCAACCTGGCCCAAATGGCTACGATTATTCCGATCACCTTCTATCTTCAGGGCCAGCTGGGCTTATCCGTCCAGTCGGCCGGCTTGCTCCTGATCCTGCAGCCGCTTCTCATGGGAACGATAGCTCCTTTTGCCGGCTGGTTTCGGGACCGGTATGGCGCGTTCTTCCCCGTTATGGCCGGATCCATTTGCTGTGCCTTCTCGATGCTGTTCGTGATGCTTGCTCCCGAGGCCCATGTCTGGATCATCGGCCTGCAGCTGGCCTGGTTCGGGGTAGGGATGGGGCTTTTTCATTCCACCAACAATGCGGAAATCATGAGTGCTGCGCCTTCCTCCAAAAGCAGCCTGGCCGGCAGCATGCTTGCCTTGGTACGCTATCTAGGGCAAATCGCCGGCATCGGCCTGGCCACTTTGCTGGTAGGTACCTGGGGGCTTACACCATCCACGGGCAGCGGAATCGACGTTCCGATGAGAATTCTGTTTGGATTATGCCTGATTTCGTGTATCGGGGTGACCCTGTTAACCCTTTCCCTTAAGCGGGGCAAGAGAAGAGAACCTTCAAGGAACCTCTCGCCCAGGGACTTGGGATCGGGCCGGTAAAGGAAGGAGAGGGATTTCGCTACGAATCGACAATAGGTATCAAGAAAAGTGCCGGATAAACACCAGCATTAGACAGCCTTTTTGCTTCCGCCCAACTATGATGGAGAGACAGGAATCCAAATCATGTTGGGAGAGGATCCGATAATGATGCTAAAAGAGTTGGAGCAAGAGCAGCGGAACGAAACCATTTCGTATGGCCAGGCCGCTTCCTTGGCGGCCGAGCAGAAAGAAAGCGTGATTCACCGGATGATCGCCGTCGCCGAGCTGCATTGGGCGGACAAAGAGAAAGCCAGCCATTATTGGTAAGCGATATTGACATAGGCAAAAGCCGCGCGAAGCGCGGCTTTTTGCTTTGTCTTCTTACCCTTCCCAACTCCCCCGTTTCTTTTGTGGAGGAAAATGGATAAGACGTAAAGAAACTGAAAAAAATACCAGTAAACCATAATCTTGCGGAAACGGGGTTGAAGCATGTATTGGAACGACTGGTCACTCGATCGTATTGTGGTCTTGTTTGTCAGCCTGGCCTTCCTGCTGATTGGCATTCAAGTAACCTTGTATCATTATCGTCAAAATTTTCATCACAAAGCCATGTGGCTGCCTGTCCTGGCCTCTCCTGTATTTTTTGTCGCCGGGATCATTCTCACTTGGTATAACGCTTCGTGGCTGCATACGTTGTTCCTTGTTCTGATGTACGTCGGTGCCGTGGCCGGCTTGATCGGCGTGTATTTCCATTTTCGAGGGGTTGGGATACGCGTAGGAGGGTGGGCCCTGCGGAATTTTATGATCGGACCGCCCGTCATCCTGCCTATGGTGTTTACGGCTGTCAGCGTGCTGGGCCTCATCGCCCTCTATTGGAAGGGGATGTAGGAAATGAGCCGGCAAACCCATTATCCATCTTATAATGTCATGCGGGAAGAGGACGCATGGGATGACCACACCCAGAGCATCGTAAGGGCCAGGCATTCGGTTTCTTCGGATCTCCATTTTCTAACCCAAGAGGAAGCGGATAAGCTCACCGTCCTTTGCGGCTTGCTTGTGAATGATGACTCGCCGGAGGTGCTGAGCTATGTCGTCCGGCATATCGACGATACCCTTTCTTCTTCAGCGGGAGAAGGGCAGCGGCAGCAAGGAGTTCCGGCAGCGAAGACGCTGATTCGTCAAGGGTTACAGGCCTTGGATAACTGCGCTAAAGAGGGTCATTCGGTTTCGTTCTTAAAGCTCGACCGGGCGGGACAAAAACGGATGCTTGAGGAGATAAGCGCGGGAAGCGCGGAGCCGCATACAGCATGGAGCGGCATACCCCAGAAGCCTTTCTTCCAGAAGCTCTTGAATCTGACGGTGGAATCCTATTGCTCGCATCCGCAAATATGGTCAGAAATCGGGTATGGCGGACCGGCCTATCCGCGCGGCTATGTTCGAACGCAGATCGGTCAATTGGACCCTTGGGAGGCGAAGCAGGAGAGATGAAGAGAAGATGGGCTAACGAGGAAGTCGATGTCGTTATTGTCGGTGCCGGGGCGGCCGGGGGAGTATTGGCTAAGGAGCTGAGTGAAGCCGGAATGAGCGTGGTCGTGCTGGATGCCGGTCCCTTTCGGGACCCGCAAAAAGAGTTTGCCAGCGATGAGCTGGCGATGAAGACTCTCGGTTGGCAGGATACCCGCCTGGTGGACGGCCGCGATCCGCTGACGATGGGGCACAACAATTCCGGCTTCGGAATCGGAGGAGGAACAACCCATTTTACCGGTGTGTTCCTTCGGTTTCATGATGTAGACTTCAAGGGAAAGTCCATAGAGGGAACCGGAGAAGACTGGCCGATCTCCTACGAGGAGCTCGAGCCGTATTACAGCCGGAACGAGAAAGAAATCGCCGTTTCCGGCCCCAAGCACTTCCCCTGGGGAAGCTATCACGGTCCGTATCCTTATCCCGAGCGGGAGCCCCTTAGCCCGAACGCGTACCTCTTCATGAAGGGATGCGAGAAGCTGGGCATCCGTTCCTCCGTTGCGCCTCTTGCCATTTTGTCGGCTCCTTTTGAAGGGCGGCCTCCTTGCATCAACAGGGGATTTTGCAACCAGGGATGTATGCCGAATGCCAAATTCAGCACGCTTATCGTTCATATTCCGAAGGCCATCCAGGCAGGCGCCGAGGTGCTGCCGGATTGCAGGGTGACCCGGATTCAGATGGGAACGGACGGAAGAGCCGAAGGGGTGGAATTTGTTAATGGCGGAAAGACGTATGAGCAGAAAGCCAAACTAGTCATTCTCAGCGCCTTTGTCGTGGAAACGCCGAGACTCCTTCTCCATTCCGCGACCTCCGCTTTTCCCGATGGCCTGGCGAATAGCAGCGGGATGGTGGGCCGGTCTATCATGGTCCATAGCAGCAATGACGTCTATGCCAAGTTTCCTAATGAAATCCGATTCTACAAGGGTACGCCGGTCTTGGCCACAACGCAAGATTTTTACCGGACCGATCCGGCACGATCGTTCGTCAGAGGATACACCCTCCATGCCCATGGATCAAGACCGGTCGAGTTTGCCAAAGGCATTTCGAAAGCGCAGGGAGGACCTCTATGGGGCGAGAGGCTTCGGGACGCGTTGCTTCAATACAATTACTACGGAAGGATAACCATGGTGGGAGAAGTGCTGCCCCATCCGGATAATCGGGTTACCTTATCCGAGGAGGTGGACGAATATGGAGTTCCACGGGCCAAAGTGACCTTCAGCTATGGAGATAACGATCAACAGCTGGTCGATCATGCGGTACGTACGATGAGCTCCATCCTGGAAGCCGAAGGCGGCCAAGTCGAATTTGTCGTACCGGATACCGCTCATATGATGGGAGGATGCCGAATGGGGACGGATCCTTCCCGCTCCGTCGTCAACTCCTATGGACAGACGCATGATATTGAAAATTTGTTCATTTGCGATGCGAGTATATTCGTTACCTCGGGCGGCGGAAACCCGACCAATACGGTCATGGCTCTTGCGCTGCGCACGGCGGATTACATCAAAGAGAAAGCGGGAAAACGGGAAATACAAGCAAGCCGGTCTTGACCGGCTTGCTTGTATTTATTTATTGAATTGGCTGGGATTAAGCTTAGAAGTTCTCGCTTGCGTCAAGTTGACTTTCCTCTTTAGGCTCCCTTAAGATAATAGGCAAACTAGATTGGGAGGTTGGAGGATGGAGCCCAGACGAGCAACCGAAGTCCCGCCATGGAAATGCTTCAACTGCGGACAATGGAACGGATGCTGCGGGGACAGCACCGGCGATCCGGGAGGCTTGTGGTGCGAGCCGAAGGAATTGAAGCGGGAGAAGGAGTAGGGGGAGCTATTTTTGAAGAAATGTCCGCTATGCACTGTCCATGAAGATCCTGAGCAGCGGATCGTGTTTGAAAATGAATACTGCCTGTTTATTCAGAAGAAAAGTGAGCAAGAAGTGTTAGAAGGCAGCGGACTGATCATCCCAAAAGCCCATAGAGAAAATGTATTCGAACTTTCCCTGGAGGAATGGAACGCAACCTACGATCTCTTGCATCGGGCTAAGGAGTTTCTAGATGGCCAACATTCACCGGATGGATACCTGCTGGGGTGGAACGTGGGGAAAGTATCCAATCAGCACCTGGACCACGCTCATTTTCACATTATTCCGCGGTTTAACGATGAGCCTCACGCGGGTAAAGGAATCCGCTACTGGATCAAACAGCCGGAAAACAAAAGAAGAACGGAACCTAATAACTAGAAACAAAAATAGGTTTGACAGGATGTTTATGGGAAATTATACTTGGTTTCAATACTTTAAACGCAATGATCGGGAGTAGTAAGAAGAACCTATTGTCCAGAAAGCTGTCGGATGGTGCGAGACAGTCATTAGATCTTCCCAACTCACCCGTAAGCGGTAAGACTGAATCGTCAGGTCTTAACGGATTACCTCCGTGATCGGGTACTTAAGATGGTTCGTCGTTATCCAGCACGAATCAAGAAGAGTGGTACCGCGTGGGCCAAACCTATCGCCTCTTTGCAGGTGATAGGTTTTTTATTTTTCCCAAAATTCAAGTAGGGGGTAAGCGAAGATGAACCAGGTCTTGGACTATTATTCCGGTTTCGATGAGTGGGGAAGGCTGGACCGGGAACCCTTGGAATTTCTCATTAATTGGCATTATATTCAGACCTATTTGCCGTCGCATGGCCATGTACTCGACAATGGGGCGGGGCCCGGGAAGTATTCCATGGAGTTAGCCAAGCGGGGCTACAAAGTAACCCTTTCAGACTTAACGCCAAAACTGGTGGAATTGGCAAAGGAAAAGGCCGGTGAACTAAACGTAACGGAGAATTTTCATGGGTTTCATGTAAGAAATGCCACACAGTTGGAAGGAATGCCTGACGAGCAATTTGATGCGTCCTTAATGATGGGCCCGCTGTATCATTTGCAGACGGAAGAGGAGAGAACTTCCGCCGTTCAAGAACTGTCCCGCGTTACGAAAGCCGGCGGGTTGGTATTCGTTGCATTCCAAAGCCGGACTAGGATGATGATTACTTCCCTGCAATACCCGAAGTTTTGGAAGCCCAACGATAACCTGGAGGCCATTAAGACGTTTCAGGAAACGGGGGTTTTCAATCATCAAGATAAAGGTCGATTCACGGGAGCTTACTATTACGAGATTGCCGACATTAAGCCCTTCATGGAGCAGAATGGATTTGAAACCGTCGATTTTATTGCTTCCTCCAGTATGGGCGGGCTGCTAACCGCTGACCAAAAGCGATATTGGGAAGAGCAAGGAGATCAGAAGGAACTGCTGGGATTGCTCATTAATATGGCAAAAGATCCTTCGATCCTGGGCATCTCCTCGCATTTGTTGTACATCGGAAGAAAGAAACAGAAATAATCTCATTGAACCGTAGCCTCAAATGAATGGCCTCAATTTTACGGACCTTCCCTTCCGTCAGCATCATCCCATGTTGCCGAAAGACGGTTTTCCCGCAGGCTCGTAACGCAATAGAACCGTGCCCTTCGAAAACACCCTGGACTCAACCAATTGGAGGGCCGTTGGTATCGTTCCATCGCCGAAGAACCTTTTTCCCTTTCCAAGCAACACCGGAAACTGCCAGATGTTCATTCGGTCAATCAGTTCGTGACGAAGCAAGGTCTGGACCAAGTCGCTGCTGCCGGCGACGTGAACCTCTGCGTAGCGCTCTTTCAACAAAGGCACGCTTGTCGTAACATCCGCGTCTAGCAGCTTGGTATTGTTCCAATCGACGCTGGTCAATGTCCGGGATGCGACAAATTTGGGTTTCTCATTCAGCAGCTTGGTGAACGGGTTATCCAGAGGTGCCTTCGACCAGTAGGGGGCGAAGATTTCGTAAGTCTTGCGACCGAGCAGCAAAGCGTCGAGGCTTGCATAATCGGCCGCTATCACTTGTCCGGTCTGCGCATGTTGATACGGTGCCTGCCACCCGCCATAGGCGAAACCGCCTTCGCGATCTTCCTCGAGCTGGCCGGGCGCTTGAACAACGCCATCCAAGGTCATGAACATATGTACAATAAGTTTTCCCATTTTGAGTTGACAGCTCCTCACCTACTAGTTTCTTATAGGATAGCATGTCACCCAAGGTAGAACTTCTTTTTTATTGCTCTTTTTATTGGTGTCTGTCGTATAAGGAGAGAGGGAAATGACGACTTTTTATCTGATCCGGCATGGGGAAGCCGATTGGGCATTTAAGGAGGAAAGGAACCTCCAGCATGCTTTACGGGATTTTGTCCCTTTAACAGAAAGAGGGGTTCAGCAGGCGGAGCAAGTCTTGTCTTGTCATCCCCACTTGCAGGATTGTGAATTGATTCTTTCTTCTCCGTATACCCGGGCTTTACAGACCTCCGCTATCATCAACAGATCCCTAAGCTTGCCCATAAAAGTCGAGTACGACTTGCATGAATGGACCCCCGACAACTGGCAGGCTGCATCGGTGGAAGAACTAATGGAACTGTGGGAGGCCTACAGAAAGCATAACGGCCTCCACCCTGCCCATGAGCGTAAAATATGAGAGTCCAGAGAAAGCGTACTTCAGCGCGTCCATAACGTTTTACCTAACTATCTCAACCTTTCCAAAGTAATGGTCGTTTGTCACGGCATGGTTATCTCTACTTTACTGGGCATCCCGGATGAAGAAGTGGAGCTATGCATTATATATGAATACATCTTGACTAAGGGATAGGAAATACATACTAAACCAAATAAACGAAAAAACAGCTTAAGAAAGGGAAATTCACATGCGATCTGCCCTGCTTGTTTTGGATGTACAAAAAGATTTTTTGGGGGAGCACGCCCTACTGCCGGTTGCGGCAAATCAACAGGAGCCCCTCATTGCAAACATCAATCAATGCATTGAAAAAGCAACACAGGAAAACCTGCCTGTCGTTTACATAGGAAATGAATTTGAGAAAACTCAATTTCTCTCGAATTGGTTTCGAAATCACGCTGCCCTTAAGGGCTCACCGGGTACCGAGCTGGACGATCGAATTTATCGGGTGGAGGGCGACTATTTTCCGAAAAACCGGGGGGATGCCTTCACAAACCCCGAGCTGCTCTCTTTTTTGAAAAGTAAACAGATTAGCCATTTGTTTATTATAGGCGTGTTCGCTGAAGGTTGTGTAACGGATACCGCCAAAGGAGCATTACGCCGTAGCTTTAAAGTAACCGTCCTAAGTGATGCGGTGGCGGGGGCTAACGATAGCAAGAGGGATAAAGCGCTGCAAAAGCTGTTTGCTTGCGGTGTATCCGTAAGAAAGAGTATGGCAGAAGCTCAGGTAAAATAAATGGCAGAAGAAATCCTGGTTGGATAGAAGGAGGGGTTCCGGTGTTTTTAGTCAATTCACGAGCCATTATTGAAAGAGTGGAGAAGGGGGCATTAGAGATCGTGGTCCAGACACGGAATAAACCGGGCGAACCTCAACAAATCGAGCTTCCCGGAGGGCGAATAGAGCCTTTCGAATCTTTACCCGCTGCTCTAATTAGAGAAGTTCAAGAAGAAACGGGTCTTGAGGTAGTCGAAATAGAAGGTGCGGATACCCGGGTAGATACCGTTGGGATGGAGGAAAATTTCGAGGTGGAATGCATTAAGCCCTTCGCGGCTTATCAGACCATCAAAGGGTCTTTTGATTCGGTTGGAGTTTACTTTCGATGCAAGGCACAAGGGGAATTGCTATCTTCGGGGGATGAGACCAAGAACCCGCGATGGGTGGCCGTAAACGAACTGAGACGAAGGATGGAGGAGGACCCGCTGCATTTTTCTCCTGTTGATCGAGCGGGAATCTTGTTTTATTTAAAAGTCTTACAACAGGAAAGGGGATAGGGTGCTGGAAAAAATACGTCTACGCTCTTGCGCTTTGATCATTAGTAATGGAGCCGTTTTGTTAATCGAGTTTCGGAATGATCAAGATTCCGGGGTGCACTACAATCTTCCGGCAGGGGGTGTGGAACCCGGAGAAACGTTGGTCGAAGCGGTGATAAGAGAAGCTAGGGAAGAGGCCTCCGTTGACATTGAAGTAGGGCCAGTGGCATTCGTTTATGAATACCAGCCAACTAAGAACAACAACCTCTATGGAGAGACCCATTCCGTGTCGGTTACCTTCCAATGTGATTTGAAGCCCGGCTCTACGCCCAAGCTTCCCGATAATCCCGACTCGAACCAAACGGGGGTCAAATGGATCTCGATCGAGGAGCTTCCCTCGATTCAGCTTTACCCGGAAATCTGCCAAGACATTATGAATTACTATAACGGCTTGCCATACCGTAATTACGTGGAAGAGCATGAAATCCAAAGAGAGCGCTTAATGGGGGGCAGCCCATGATTCGCGGAGTTATCATCGAAGGGATGTCCACAGCAGGAAAAACGTCTACCTTTGCTGCCATCAAGCAAGTACATAGTCATCTGCCGAATGCCGAACGAACAACCGTAGCCATAAGCGAGCATTATTCTCAAGTTTTGCATTCTCATCACGGAAGCTTAAGAAAAATGGCCCGGGAAGACCATCTTCAATTTCTGGGTCGTCACGTGGATTATCTAGAACAGCAAGCGGAATGGATTCATTCCCTGGGGAATACAAAAGTCTCCAATGGAACGTTTTTTCTTCTGGAGAGATTTCATCTGAATCATCGGGCCGCCTTCCAAGATGACAGGGAAATCGAGAAGCTTGAAAAGCGATTAACCAGGCTGAATGCCCTCTGTGTTCTTTTGACCTTATCGGAAGATATTGTCGAATCCAGGTATTTGGATAGCCGCGGGGAACACTGGAAAGCTTATGTGATGCAGAATCACCGTACAGCTGCGGAGGCTTGCCAAACGTTTCTAAAAGAGCAGGAAAGGTTACGCCAAGGTGCGAAGCTGTCGCCAATTCCTACCTTGGAGATAAACACAGATGGAGCTGATTGGGAAGGTTACGCTAACCGGATTCTGTCCCGTTCTCAATAATCTTCCCATTGACCGCGTTGCTCGCTAATCCATACAGGTTAGAAGGAAAAGGGGCTTGAACGTGGAATAGTATACAGCCTGTCATGGATTGGTAAATAAATGAGGAGGGATGGAATGCTGTCTGCCTGGATCGGAAGCTTGGCTTTTCTGTGTGTTGCGATTCTGTATGTTTTCTTGGCATTGGGGTTTCCGCTTGGCGAGTTTGCAATGGGGGGAAAACACAAGATCATGCCTAGGCCGATGAGAGCGGCTTGTGCGGTGTCAGTCTTGATTCAACTCCTAGCCATCTTCTTTATTTTGCAAGCCGGTCATGTTATTAACGTAGGTTTCCTGAATCAAGCAGCCAAGTGGGTCTGTTATTTCTTCGCCGTGTACTTGATCTTGAATACGGTGATGAACGGCATGTCCCCCAGCCGAAAAGAAAAAATGCTCATGACCCCTTTATCCTTTATTGCGGCGATTTGTTTTCTCATCACGGCGTGGAATGGATAAGCTTCTGAATCCGAAAGGAGCAGTTCGGTATGATAACACTCAGAAAAATAACGCTGGATAACCGGCGTGAGATCTTTAAGCTGGAGGTAGCAGAGGATCAACGCGGTTACGTGGCGTCTAATTTGTCAAGCGTGGCTTCGTGTTATGTCCTTTCCACCAATGGGGGCCATCCCTTTCCGTTTGCCATATACGCGGAGGAGCAGCCGGTCGGGTTTGTGATGTTGGTTTATGGAATTACCGGATACGACGAGCCCTCGTTGGCCAAAGACAACTATTGCATCCTGCGGCTGATGATTGACAAGCAATACCAGAACCGAGGGTATGGTCGCGAAGCCATGGTCCAAATTCTGGAGTTTATCCGCACCTTTCCGGCCGGTCCTGCAAAGTACTGCTGGATTCCGTACAAGCCCGAGAATACCATGGCCAAAAAGCTTTATGAAAGCTTCGGCTTCCGTGATAACGGCGAAATCTTCAACCAGGAGGCCATAACCGTTTTGCAGCTGTAATGCGCTTGGGTAGGGGGACAGGCCAGGGAAGGGGATGTAGGAACAGAAGCTACCGGACCGGCGGATCCTGCACGGTCCCACATGCTGGTGTATACTGGATAGGTACGCACATTCGTGAGGAGGAGAGCAGGATGAGCACACCGGAATGGATTCATGCGGGAACGTTGGAAGAGCTGAAGAAGGAGCGCGCCAAGGTCGTCAAGGGAGGAATCGCGGTCTTTTATCAGGAAGGACAGGTAGCCGCGGTCGACAATCGCTGTCCTCACCTGGGCTTTCCGCTTCATTTGGGAAGCGTTTGCGACGGGATCTTGACCTGTCACTGGCACCATGCCCGCTTCGATGTGTGCAGCGGCGGCACTCTGGATCCTTGGGCGGACGATGTACCGGCGTATGATGTCAAGGTTGAAGACGGGGACGTCTGGGTAAACACCGCCTCCCGATCCAAGGACAATGTAGACAAACTTAAGCGGCGGCTGCGCGAAGGACTGGAGCAGAACATAGGGATCGTCATAGCCAAAGCGGTCGTCGGGCTTGTCGAAGCGGGGGTCCGGGCCGACGATATCTTTGGCATCGGGATAAGCTTCGGAACCTCGCAGGGAAACGGCTGGGGAGCGGGGCTGACGATTCTCACCGCGATGCGCAAAGTGCTGCCGAAGCTGGATAAGACGGGACAGATTCTGGCCCTCTATCATGGACTTGTGCATGTGGCCAGAGCCAGCTCCGGGCGGCCTCCCCGGCATTTGCTTGGCCCGCTGCCGCCATCCGGTACCTCTACCGGCCATTTGGTGAAGTGGTACCGGAACTGTGTCGAGGTACGCGACACCCAAGGGGCCGAAAAAGTCCTTCTCACCGCCATAGAGAACGGAAAACCTATGGAAGAATTGGCGGAGATGATGCTGACCGCTGTCACCGACCATTATTACTTGGACGGCGGTCATACCTTCGATTTTCACAACAAGGCCTTCGAAGCGCTGGAGCTCATGGGCTCCGACTCCTCGGCTGAGGTACTTGCCTCGCTAGTCCCCCTGATGCGGGATCCGTCGCGCAGCGAGGAGCTTCATCACTGGCAGGCACCCGTCGATTTGGTATCCCCCCTGCGGCAAGCCTTCGAGCAGCTGGGTGAGGAAGCGCGGCCTGCAAACGAAGCAACATTTGAGGAAGGGGCGTTCGTGGAGCAGGTGCTGAGCGACCGTCCCCTGGAGACGATCCAAAGGCTCAAGGAGCTTCTCTTGGGTGGTGTGCCGGCGGCACGCTTGGCGCAGCTCATCGCGCTCGCAGCGGCGGAACGCCTCGTGCGGTTTCACACCCAGAATGACTTTGGCGACTGGATATCGGTGCTGCATACCTTTACCTACGCTCATGCGGTCCATGAAAGGCTGCTTCGCTCCAGCGGGCCGCTCTTGACCCGCGCGTTGTTTTATGGGGTTGTTGCGGTCTACCATGACCGGTTTCTTAACGTACCCCGGGCGGCTAGACCTGCAGGGGACCCAGACGTTTCGAAGGGCCGCGAGTACCGTACAGAAGAACTGCTAGACCTGATGGACCGCCGTCAGCAGGTGAACGAGTCGGCCCGGTGGGTGGCCGGATACCTGGCGGCCGGCAAGGACCCGGACCGACTTCTCAATACGCTTGGCCATTGCCTTCTGCGGGAAGACGCGGAGTTCCATACGTTCCAGCTTTACGAAGCGTGTGTCTCCGAGTATGAGAGGTGGCGCGATCGTTCCGACGCCTTCGCCGCTCAGGCTAAGGAAACGCTGCTCCTTGCCTGTACCCGTTATCTGGCCGCCCATGCCCCGACGGCAAGGGAGATGCCCCACACGGCGAGGATCGCCTGGCGGCTTTATCGGGGCGAGCGTCTATTTGAGGAAGAGGATGCTCCCCCCACCAGCTAGTTCTAATGCAAAGGTTGACCAAAGAGAAACGACAAAGGCTGCCGGCCATTCCCGCAGCCTTTTCAGCATGTCCCTGACTAACTAACCTTCACATTCTTGCCGTCACGTATCCCATTTTGACGGAGATCCGGTCGGCGACTTCAATCAAGATGCCCGCCAGTTCCCGTTCCCGTTCCGGCAAGCGGATATCCGAGAGAGGACCGGATAAGCTGATCCCAGCTACCACCTTGCCGCTTCTTCCCCGAATGGGGGCCGCCAAGCAGGCTCTCCCTAAGGCAAGCTCCTCCAGCTCTGTGGCATACCCACGGTTGCGAACGCCTTCCAGCTCTTGAAGCAGCTTGTCTCGATCCGTAATGGTATGTTCCGTGTATGACTTCCATTCCATCCGGTCCAGAAGCGCCACCGCATCCTCTTGGTCCAAGTGGGCCAGCAGTACCTTGCCGATGCCGGTGTTATACAGTGGGTTGCTCCGCCCTAGGAGGGTGTACATTCGGGGGGACCGGTGGCTGTCCACATGCGCCAGATAGAACATATGCCGGTCCTTTAAAACAGCCACATTCGCGCCAAGTCCCAGCCTTCTCTCCAAATCGAACAGCTCGGGAAGAGCGAGCTTTCGAATTTCGGAATTGTTCAGGGCAATCCCGCCGAGCGTAATAATCTGGTGCCCCAGCCGGTAAAACCCGCTCATCTCATCTTTCTCTACATATCCCAAGCTGACCATGGTGGCAAGAAGTCTCGAGACATTGCTTTGGGTCAGATTCAGCTTTTTGGAGAAGTCAATGACCCTAAGCTCTGGCTGCTCGTCGGAGAAACAGGATAAGATGGCCAATGCCCTCGTGACGCTTTGGGTGATCATCGGATTTGCGTTATCGGTCTTCATTCTGATCCATCCATCCCTCTTATTCAAATTGTTGACCTTTTGAAATCGGTAAGGGTAATTAGCAATTTATCCGGATCATAAATATTGTATTGTAATATCCACATTCGCATTATAGAATACAATTGTATATTAGACAATCCAATATTTGGTTAACGCTTTCAGAAGAGAGGAAGACACCATGAAAAGGACCACATGGAGTTTTCTTTCTGCGAGGTTCCCCAGGGCCGGACTATCTTAGGAGTTGGCTTCCGTTTTAGAGCCATTGTAAACGCATTCACCTCTAGTCCAAGCGAAGGAGTGAAAATGACATGTCCACATCGCAAGTAACCTTGGAAGGCGTTTATCCGATCCTCGCCACCCCATTCACAGATAGGGGTGAGGTGGATGAGGAGAGTCTTCGTGAGCTTGTCCGATTCCAGCTGCAAGCGAAGGTAAACGGCATCGCCTTGTTCGGCAATGCCAGTGAGATGTACACCTTGCTGGAGCGGGAACGGGAAGTGATTGCAGCCATCGTAACCGATGAGGTGAAAGGCCGGGTTCCTCTAGTGTTTGGAAGCGGCCATACCGGGCTCGAAGGAGCGGTTCAGCTGAGCAAGTGGGCGCAAAAGGCGGGGGCCGACGCGTTGATGGTCCTTCCTCCGTACATGGTGAAGCCCGATGGGAAACGCATGATCGAATACTTCTCGGCTATCGCAAAAGCGGTTGATATTCCCATTATGCTGCAGGATGCGCCGGTCGCAAGCGGGGTGAGCATCCCCGTCTCCACCATGGCCAAACTGGCTAAAGAGTGCGAGAACATCTCCTATGTGAAAGTGGAAGCTCCCCCGACGACGGTTAAAATAACCGAAGTGCTCGAGCAATCGGAGGGTCGATTAACGGTTTTCGGCGGCTTAAACGGAATGTACTACTACGAAGAGCTGTGCCGCGGGGCGGCCGGTACGATGCCTGCCTGTGAATTTCCTGACGTCTGCGTAGAGATCTATCGACGCTTTGTTTCTGGCGACAGGGAATCTGCGAGAGCTCTGTTCTATCAGTACCTGCCCTTCATCCGGATCGGGACGGTTGCCGGCTTCGCCATGTCCGTACATAAAGAAGTACTGAAGGAGGGAGGCGTCATTCAATCCGCTTACGTTCGTAACCCGAACGCCCCGATCGACAATATCCTGCGTAAAGAAGTGTTGGAAACCTTAAGCGGGTTGGATCCGCACGTGCTGCGATGGAAGCGTAGAACTGATCTCAATGGATAGGGATTGGGACCGTCCGCCTATATTTTAGAATGAATGGGAGCTGCTGATATTGCTATTAGCCGGCAAAAAGGCTCTGGTTACCGGGGCAGGCGGAAAATTGGGCGGGGCCATCGCCGGGCGATTCGCCTCGGAAGGCTGCAGCGTGATCCTGGCGGATATCCATTCTCAGAAGGCAGAAGAAGCCGCGGATCTCCTTAACAAGCAAGGGCACGAGGCCAAAGCCGTTGCTATGGATGTAACGGACGAGCAATCGGTAAACCGCGTCTTCGACGGGTTGGCCAAGTTGGATATTTTGGTCAACAATGCCGGGGTCACCCGGGGACATTACAACCTGCAGAGCACGCTTCAAGAATGGAATGAGATCCTGAATGTAAACCTCACCTCTGTATTCCTATGTGCCAAATCCGCTTTTCCGCTTCTGAGGCAGTCCCCCTCACCCGCTATTGTTAATATGTCTTCCATCAACGCCTTCCGGATGAATCCGGGACTGCCTGCCTATGCGGCAGCGAAGAGCGGCATTATCGCCTTGACGGAGCAGCTTGCCTTAGAAGGGGCTCGGGATCGCATACGGGTCAATTGCCTTTCACCCGGAAGGATCATGAGCGAAGAACAGCAGCAAGAAAGATCCCATGAGCCGGTTTTTGCTATTGATCGGGACTGTTATCCACTCGGTCGACTCGGGTATCCAAGGGATGTCGCGAACGCCGCCTTATTTCTTGCCTCCGATCTCTCCGCCTTCGTAAACGGCATCAACTTGGTCGTGGATGGCGGGATGTCCATTCAGGCGGTCTCCAGTCTGGTGCGGCCGGATTTGCGCCGTAGGTGGAAATCCGGCCTCTATAAGCTGGAAATGGAGGAAGAAAGGGAGAGATGAGCCGCTATGAGGTCGTTTGGCTGAAAAGGGAAGGGGATCTCGTCTGCCGGTTGAAGGATTTCCAATCGGAAGCCGAGGTCGATCTGATCCCGGCACTCGGAATGAATGTCATCCGATATGCGGTCCGAGAGAAGGGGGTCATCCTGCCGCCGCCCTCCCTTACAGCCTTAAGGCAAACCCCTTTCCGGTATGGAATTCCAGTGCTGTGTCCACCGGGACGAACGCGCTTTGGAAGATTTACATACCAGGGGATAAGTTGCCAGCTTCCGTTGAATACAGGCATGCACAATGTTCACGGAGAACTCGGCACCCTTCCGTGGAAGGTCATCTCATGGGGGGCTGAGGAAGGGGAAGGAGCCTGCCTCCGAGCTTGTTATGCCTACCGGAAGGATCCCGAGCGGTTTGCCTATTTTCCGTTTGATCTCATTTATACCGTGGCCTATTCCTTGAAGGAAGGAGCCCTGCAGCTCGAAGGGTGCGTGTTGAATGCGGGAGACCGATACGCTCCCTTCTCGCTTGGTTATCATCCTTATTTCACTTGTGACAGGAGCCGGACCTCGCTCCAGCTGCCGGCTAGCCTGGAATGGCCCAAAGCTCCAAGAGGAGTGGGAGAAACATTGCCCCTAGCAACGAGACTCGCAGCCGAGCTCCACGATGGGGCGGATTTGGCCGGCCTGAAGGAGAGCCTGCATTATTTTCAGTGCCGGGATAACGGTTTAGAGAGAGGCGGCGCTTATGTTTGCCGGCTCCACGACAAAGGAAGCGGCCGGCGGATTCACTTTCAAGTGGATGGACTCTTTTCGGTGATGGTGCTCTTCCTGCCTCCGTGGGGGGAGGCCGTTTCCTTAGAACCGCATACCTGTATTCCGGATGCCTATAATCTCCCGTGGGACGCTTCCAAGACAGGCGCCTTGGAGCTGGCTCCCGGAGAAGAAAGACGATTCGGCTGGCGCCTAGAAGTGGAAGACAGGGAATTCGATGAGGAGGATCGTAATCATGAAAGTGAGCCAAATTGAAGTCTTTATTGTAAAGCTTCCGCCTTCAGGACCGGTTCAAAGAGGCGGCAAACGGTTTATTACGCCCGACTATTTCGTAAGCGACAGCAACCGGCGTTCCTGTGTGTACTCCGTTAACGCCGAAACCGTCTTCGTGAAGCTTACCACCGATGAGGGCATTATCGGATGGGGCGAGATCCTGGCCCCTACGAACCCGGAAGTCGTGGCCGCGATCCTGAAGCATCATCTGGCCCCGATGGTGCTTGGCGAGAACCCGATGAATAACCAGGTCTTGTGGGACCGAATGCTCGACACGCTTCGTGAACGCGGCTATACCGGAGGATATTTGGTAGATGCCATGGCAGGGCTTGATATTGCCTTCTGGGATATTAAAGGGAAGGCGCTTAAACAGCCGGTCTATCGGCTGCTTGGAGGCGGATACCGCGACAAGCTGCGGTGCTACTGCTCCAGCGTGCCGGGCGGGGATGCGAAGGAACGGGTGGAAAGTGCGATCCGTTTGAAGGAGGAAGGCTTCGATGCCATCAAATTCCACACGTTTGGCAAGGGCAAGAAAGCCGACCTCGAGGCGCTGTACGCTATCCGTCATGAATTCGGAGCGGACGAGATGGAATTGATGCTCGACGCACATGGGAAATACACGCACTCGGAGGCCTATACTGTCGGGCGAGCGTTAGGAGAGCTCGACGCTACCTTCTTCGAAGCGCCTTTGACGTTTGAGGATCGGGATGGCCACCGCAAGCTGGCGGAAGCGATTGATACGGCGGTTGCCGTAGGCGAGCCGCTTCGTACGATTTATACGTTCAAGGAGTGGATCAGCTCGGGCGCCGTCGAGGTCGTTCAGCCGGATATGGGAAGGAACGGGATTACCGAAATGATGAGGATCGCCCACTTGGCGGAAGCGTACCACGTGACGTTTGCCCCTCATCTAAGCGCTCATCAGGCTGTTGGCCATGCGGCTTCTATCCATGTGTCCGCCGCTGTTTCGAATTTCCTCATCTATGAATACCAGCCTAATGCGCTGCAGCGAAGTGCCCCTTATTCGAACGCCTCCTTCCGTCTCGAGAAGGGACAGATTATCGTCCCGGATGATCCCGGTCTTGGGGTGGAGATCGACGAGCAGGCCATGCGCAGCGTGGTAACGGAGCATTTTGCGGTCAAGGGCTAAGGTAAAGGGCTGCGTAGAATAGGAAGTGCGGCATCCGTTTCGGCCTTCCCCGCTGAAACGGATGCTTGACGTTTTTCCCTGCCTGCCGCCTTTTCCATGATCTGCAAAAATTAGTTGATTGTTTGCTGTCCCCTGTGTCAATCTAGACTTATCCCAACAAAGTGGAGGGCTGACATGAAGGATACGGCCTATCGGATTTTAATCGTGGACGATGACGAAGAAGTCAGAAGCGGGCTGGCGGAGATTGTGGATTGGGAAAGCTGCGGATTTCAAGTGGCGGCCGTTCTTAAAGATGGGGGAGAAGCGATCCAGTACCTCGAGGGTGCCAGGGTCGATGCGGTTCTATCCGACATCCGCATGACCTTCGTGTCGGGGCTCAGCCTCGCGAAGCATATTTATGAAACCCGCCTTCCCGTTAAGGTCGTCCTGATCAGCGGGTACCAGGAATTTGAGCTGGCGAAAGAAGCCATCCGCTATAACGTGCAGGACTATTTGCTGAAGCCTACCGATTTAGACGAAGTGTACCGTGTCTTCCGCTCTCTGAAGGAGCAGCTGGATAAGGAGCGGTCGGAGCAAAATCAGCAGGAGGCCAAAAAGGAAATGTGGCATCAAATGCTACGGTATTTGAAGGATCGGTACCTGCCGCATCTCTTGTTCGACACGCTGGCCGACGAAGGGGAAATCCGGAGACAATTCGAGATGATCGGGATGAATCTCGATCCGAGAGCATGCGCCTGCGCTCCTGTCCGCCTCTCGTGGACAACCGCTGCCCCGGCCGAAGCGGTGCAGCGCACCCTGCTTCACAGCCTGGCCGAATCTTCATCGGCCATTACGCTTTTGCCTCTCGGCCCGGCAGGGAATCCATTGACTATGCTCGCCATCAGCCTGGATCCGGAAGAGGAACCGTTATCCATTGCGGTTTCCCGAATTTTAAGTCTAGCCGCTGCCCGGCTTCGTTCCTTGATCGGCCTTACCATCGACTGGCAGGTGGAACACGTCTATCCTGCTCTGTCGGAATTTTTGGAGGAACACCGCAGCCTTCGAATGCAGTCAGGGCCTCTGTCCGTCTCGCGGCTTCGTCAGTGGAAAGAGGACAAACGGCTTTGGACGGAATTGCTGGAGGAGGGGCGCTATGAGAAAGCGGGTCAGCTTCTGGATCACTATATGGTCCACTACGGCCGGGATCAGATCGACCTCCTCAAATCGATTCTAATCCAGCTGTTCGGAAGCCTGGATTCCGTGTATGCGCACGACAGCGGCAGCGCCCGGCTGATGCAGCTCTGCAAATCCGAGAATCCGGAGGAGATAAAACAAATTAGTCATTCCCTCCTGAAGGAGTTGGGCCGGAGAGAGGCAGGCGGCTCCGCCGAAACGGAGAGAAGGGTCATCACGCAGGCCAAGCAATTTGTAAAGGCCAATGCCGGCAAGGAGATCACCTTACAGGAAGTGGCCAATCATGTTTATCTTAATCCTGTCTATTTAAGCCGTTTATTCAAGCTGGAGACAGGGGAGAGCTTCTCCGATTACGTAACGAACATCCGAATTAACCAAGCGGCCCATCTGCTGCAAAGTACCAATATGAAGATCTATGAGGTTTGCGAACAGGCAGGCTATAAAGACGTACGGCATTTCTATAAGCTGTTCCGAAAATACAAGGGATGCTCGCCGAGCGAGTACCGGGAAGGCTTAGGGTAACAAGCGGCGGGAACGAAAGAGGGGCGGTTATGAAAGGAAAGCCGACGTTGTGGACCGATATCAAGACTTACAAATTCAACAGCATTTTTATCAAAACCTTCATTGTGGTTTTCTTTCTTCTCATGGTCCCCTTGGTTTGCCTGCATTATCTCGTGTTTATCTACAACGATTCGTCGATGAGGGAGGAAATCAGCCGCGCCAGCCTCAACGAACTAACCCGAATCCGCGATAACGTTGATCTTATTATGGCGGAAGCCGAAAGCCTCAGCATCCGTCTTGGCAACGACCCCGACATTGAAGTATTTCTCAAGGAAGACCTCTTCGATTACCCTTTGGACTATTCCACCATTTCCAGAATAAGGAGAATTCAACACATCCTCGGTATCTCCATCCTGACAAATCCTTATGTAGAGACCATACAGCTGTATTCCGGATCCGGAAAGAATGATTATTTGCTCTCCGAGACAAGCGGAGGAACATTAGACAAGTTTGATCATCAATGGTGGTACGACGAGTTCTCAACCAGAAGAGACGGGCGGAACTTCTGGATCCGTACGCTTCCTAAGCCAGTTAGGGATACGTTCGAACACTACCTCGTTCTCTTCCGTAAGCTGCCGGTAACCGGCTCCAAACAAGAAGGGGGGCTGATCATGAATATCGGCTCCGAGCAATTGGCACCCCTGCTTAAAGAGATAACACCCGAACAAGAAATCTATATCGTGGACCGGGAAGGAAGAATTGTCTTTACTCAGGATCAACTCCTGATCAATCAGCAGCTAAAGAGCCAGCACCCCCAACTGCCGATGCCGTTCCTCGGCTCCACTTATTCCAGCATCCTTTCCTTCGAAAAAATGGATCATGTCGTAACGGCGGTGCCTTCCTCCCGGGGGGAATGGACCTTCTTTTCCATCGTTCCGCTTAAGCATTACGAATCCAGACAAAGCCAGCTTCGGTCCTTTATCGTTCTCCTGATTGCCATCGGAGTGGTGTCCAGCCTGCTTATTGCTTTTCTCGTTTCGGTCAAGACTTACCAACCGATCCGGGGAATTCTCTCTTTATTGAAGAACAGCCAGCCTCCGATGAGGGACTTTAAAGGAGCCGGGGCTGTCAACGAGATCAAATATATAGCCGCAACCATCCAAGACTCCAGCGAACAGAAGAAAGAGATGGAAGAGGAGTTACGGCGACGCTACGAAATGATGAGCAAAGCCCAAGCCATAGCGCTTCAAGCGCAAATCAACCCGCACATGCTCTACAACACGCTCGAAGCGGTGAATTGGAAGGTGATGCGGCTGACCAAAGGCAAGAACGAGGCGTCGGTCATGATTCATACCTTGTCGCGTTTGCTGCGGCTGAGCCTTTCCCGAGGAGAAAACATCATTCCGCTGCGGACGGAGATGGAGCATGCCCGCTTGTATGTCGAGGTTCAGCAGCTTCATTATAAAGACCAGCTGGAAGTGGCCTGGAAGATCAACGGCAGTATTCTCGACTACTTAACGGTCAAGCTCACCTTGCAGCCGATTATTGAGAACGCCATTTATCACGGCATCAAACCATCCGACCGGCCGGGCATGATCACGATTATCGGATACGAGGAAACGAATGCCGTCGTGCTGAAGATCAAGGACAATGGCGTAGGCATCAGTCAAGCTTTGGCGGATAGAATCAACCTGGGCTTTCAATCCAATGAAATAAAAGAAGACGAGCATATCGGGCTCAGCAACGTGAACCAAAGAATCCGGCTAATCTTCGGAGAGCCTTATGGATTACGGATATTCGGAAAAGAAGGGGAGGGAACGTTAGTCGAAATGCGAATTCCGAAACAGACCTAATGTTGACGGTCTCCCACCAAATCTTGATTTTCTCCCACAGATTAGGCGCGAATTCATAAAAGCGTTTACATCCCCTCACCATTTGTAAAGGGAGGGGAATTTTTATTTGGTCCTGCGGCTTATATACTCAGGGTAAGTCATTTAAGAAGGGGAGGAGAGAGGTACGGTGGAACCATCCAATCCCGGGATCCGGCAAGGAGCCCTTCCAACGCAGAGAGTGCTAACGATAAAGAAAGAAAGCTTCATGAGATACCTGATCAAGAACAAATGGCTGTATGTCTTTCTAATTCCCGGACTTCTGTACCTGCTGATCTTCAAATACGTTCCGATGTTCGGAATCGTAATCGCTTTCAAAAAGTTGAGCATCGTGAAAGGCATCTGGGGTAGTGACTGGGTCGGCTTTCAAAACTTTGAGACGCTGTTTCAGTCCGCCCATTTTATCCGGGTATTGAGAAATTCGATCCTGTTAAGTGTTTATCAGATTCTTTGGGGCTTTCCTGCTCCGATTCTCTTGGCGCTTATGCTCAATGAGGTCAGGCAGATGCTTTTTAAGAGAATCACCCAAACGATTCTATATTTGCCTCATTTTATCTCATGGGTGGTGCTGGCCGGCATTGTCATCAACTTCCTCTCTCCCACGTCCGGGCTGGTGAACCAGATCATCACCTCTTTCGGCCACGAGCCGGTTAAGTTTCTGATGGAGCCCGGCTACTTTCGAAGTATCATCGTGAGCGCCGAAATCTGGAAAGGTGTCGGATGGGGGACCATCATTTACTTGGCAGCCATGACCGGCATCGATCCCACCTTGTACGAGTCAGCCAAGATTGACGGAGCCTCAAGGCTGCAGCGGATTCGCTACATTACCATTCCGGGAATCGCGACGACGATTATCATCCTGCTGCTTTTAAACCTGGGCAACATCCTGGACAACGGATTCGAGCAGGTTTTTCTGCTGTATAACCCGGTAACCTACGAGACCGCCGATATTTTCGAAACCTATACCTACCGGATCGGGTTACAGGATGGACGGCTGTCTTACGCCACGGCAGTCGGCTTGTTCAAAAGTGTAGTCGGCTTCGTTCTGATCCTTTCGGCGAATTATGCGGCACGAAAAATCAGCGGAAAATCAATATGGTAGGAGGGAAGCGAATGCGGCTGCGAAGGGTCAGTCTTTTTGACATCCTAAACAATACGGTCATCACCATTATTACCCTGCTCATGCTTTACCCGTTCGTCAACGTCTTCGTCGTTTCCATCAGCTCCTATTCCGCCTTCGTGGAAAACCCGATGCGCATTTGGCCGAAACAGGTGACTTTCGAAGCGTACAAGGAAATTTTTGGCCATCCGGTGCTCTGGAGCAGCTACTGGAATACGATCGTGGTTACGGTCTCCGGCGTGCTGCTCGGCATTCTTCTCTACATTCTTACTGCTTACCCGCTGTCCAAGAAGCATCTGCGCGGCCGCAACCTCATCATGATCGCCGTTGTCTTCACGATGCTGTTCAACGGTGGCCTGATCCCGAATTACTACTTGATGCGTTCACTCGGGTTGATCAATACATTGGCCGCTCTCGTCATACCGGCGCTGCTTACCGGATTCAATCTCATCCTGATGAAGACATTCATGGAAAATATCCCGGAAGAACTCGAAGAAGCGGCACGCATCGACGGCGCCTCGGATCCCTATATCCTCTTCCGCATCGTCGTCCCGCTGTCGGGTCCCATCATTGCCACGCTCTGTTTGTTTACTGCCGTGGGCTATTGGAATAACTTCTACAGCGCCATCGTGTATATCCGGGATGTAGACAAGTGGCCGCTCATGCTGTTTCTCCGGGAGATCATCGAAGGGGCCAAACTGACTTCCATCTCGACCGGTGCGGGGGACAATGCGGCGGAAGCGGCAAATCTGAACATCACCCCCGTCACCCTCCAATATGCCACGCTGATCTTCGTGATGATTCCGATTCTCTGCGTCTATCCGTTCGTCCAGAAATATTTCGTCAAAGGCATCATGCTGGGTTCGGTCAAAGGCTAACGATTCGGTAATAGAGGCCATGCCTTTGTTATAGAAAAAAAAGATTGAGGGGAGTACGGCAATGAAGCGTTCATTCAGAGGTATGATCGGCTTAGGGATGACCACGGCCCTGCTTGCGCTGGCGGCTTGCTCTGGCAGCAGCTCAGGAGGCGACGCTCCAAAGACGAGTCCGGATGGATCCGCCGGACCGAAGGAGAAGGTCACGATTAAGATTATGGCTAACTTCTCGTCAGCCGACATTGCGCCGGCCGACAAGGCTATATTCGACAAGCTCGAGAAAGCACTCAATGTTGAGCTGAAATGGATCGTCCCTCCGTCGAGCGGATATAAAGAGCAGCTGCAGCTGTCGCTCGTGTCCGGAGATTATGCCGATCTTGTCATGTTTCCGTCCGAAACGGACGAATCGTTCCTGAATGCCGTTGACGAAGGGGTGGTTATTCCCGTTAACAAGTATCTGGATCAGCTGCCCAACATCAAGAAATATACGTACGATGTCTCTTGGGAAGCGCTCGAAACGAAACGTGACGGGAAGATTTATGGGGTTCCCCGCACGTCTGTCGCACGGAACGACGGTTTTATAATCCGCGAAGACTGGCTGAAGAACATCGGATTTCAGATGCCGGCTAACCGGGAAGTGACAATCGAGCAGTTTACGGACATCATGCGCAAGTTTACCTTTAACGATCCTGACAAGAACGGCAAGAACGATACGTTCGGATTTGCGGGGTACTTAAACACGACGAAGATGATCGACCCCATTCTTTCTTCCCAATTCGGCAACTTGGGCTGGCAGAAGACGAATGGGGGAGAGTATGCCTACATGACGCCGATGTATGACAAGAATTCCACCGTATACAAAGACGTACTCGCCTATACCCAGATGGCGTTCAAGGAAAAGCTGGTCGATCCGGATTCGGCCGTCATCGACCGGAACGCTTCGATAGACCGTTTTCAACGCGGGATGACCGGTATCCGCTACGAATTTGCGGGGAATGCTCCCGGCGCAGAGAAGAAAGGGAAGGAGCTCAATCCGAACACGGAGATTTCTTATATCTTCATCAAGGATAAACAGGGCCAGCTGAAGGGGGTCTCCTACGGTACGGCGATCTTCGGTGTCTGGGGGGTAACGAACAACGCGAAGCATCCGGACCGGGCCCTTCAAGTACTCGATTGGCTGCTATCGGACGAAGGCTTCGATATGGTGAAGTACGGCGTGGAGGGCGTCGAATACAACAAAGAGAACGGACAGCGGAAGTACATCGACGGGGTTAGCGCTCCATGGAGAAAATCCATCGTCAGAAGAGCGAATGACGGAGACTTCTTTATTGACGCCAAACTGGATGAGGCCACCCGGAACAAAGTCAAGCCATGGGTAGACCGGTCGATTGAGACGGTTGCTTTCTCCTTGGATCAAGGCTACATTCCACCCGCAGCGAAGGAACCGAAGTTTATGGATTTCAAGCTGATCTGGGATGAAACCATAACGAAAATCATGATCGGGGAGCTGCCGGTCAGCGATTTCGACAAGCTTCTCGCTCAGTGGTATGAAAAAGGCGGCAAGGAATATGTCAAGCAGATGAACGACTATATCGCCAGCACTCAAAAGTAAAATCCTTTCAGCGCAGATTAGGCCGCCGGCCGCAGCTTCTAGAATCGAAAGAAGCTGCGGCCGGCCATGTTTGAGCATGCAACAAGCCGATTTTGAGGATAGGGAGGGTTAAATTAGCATGAAGAGAAGAAGGCTGTCCTTTTTGTTGCTGTGGACCTTGATCATTTCCTTGAGCGCCCCGTTCGCTTCGGTACAGGCAGAAACACCTGTCATCACAAATATGCCGAACATTTCCAATCAAGCTGGCGATCATCAACGTTATTTCCTTGTTCCGGAGCATTTCCAATCCAACCTCGGCACATGGTTGATCCAGGCTTCAGACGGAACGCTGCGCGGGAAAACGTTGGTCGGCCGCACCGACCGGAATGTTAGCGCCACGAGGCCCACCAGCACATCCGTCTCCATTGCCTCATCAGACGTCTATTATGTATGGGCCCACACCCGGGATTTCAACACCTTTACGGGACAAAGGCAATTTACGATGAGCTTCAACGGGTATACGCTTCCTTACAAGTTTGGGGCCCACGGCTTCCATGGCTGGAAGTGGGAGAGAGGCGGAAGGGTAAAACTTAACGCCGGCGAAGCGGCTGTGGCTTTGCAGGACATTTCCGCCTACTATCCAAGGGTGGATGGAATCGTCCTGACGACGGATCCCAACTTCGTACCCAATGAGAACTATACGACGCTTAAGACACAGCTGGAGTCTCCTCAGCCCAAGACTCCACTCTCGCCATACGAAGACGTTCCGTATATTTTCAACATGCCCGGGTATTTCTCTAATTACTTCGTAGTCCCCGAGCAGTTCGAGAGCCGATTGGGGACCTGGACGATTGATAGTACTACGGAAGCGCTCCGTGGTGTCGCGCTGAAAGGGAAAGAAGACGGGCAACCCGCCTCAGCGATGGCGGCAGAGGCGTCTTTAACGGTAGAGACGCCAGGCATCTATACGGTGTGGGCGTATACCCGGGATAATGGGACGGGAAGCGGACACTTCTCCTTAGCTGTGAACGGGCAGGTCGTCTCTGAAACGCTAGGGGATCACGGAACAGCTGGCTGGAAGTGGGAAAAAGGCGGCCGGGTGAACCTGGCTTCAGGCTCCGCGGCGTTATCCCTTACCGACACGTCGGCAGCAGGTCCCCGTGTGGCCGCCTTGTTGTTTACAGCGGACCCGGAGTTCGTCCCGAGCGAGACCTATGCCACGCTGAAGACTGACCTGGCGGCATCCCGCCCGGTATCGGAAGGCCCGCCGCCGTCGGACGTAGTGTTCCTGCGCTCGGGAAGCTTCGAAGAGTTCGGTACCTGGACGCTTCAAGGCTATGAATCCGCCTTCGGCACGGTCAATCTGATCGGAATGACGAAGGACGATGACGCCGTGTTCGATCCGTCTACAGCGAGACCTGCCGTCGCCCGGTTTGAAGCGCCGATCTCCGGAACCTATAAAATATGGGTTCGATCCCGTGACTTTTCTGCACGGCAGGGGACCCGCTTCTTCAATGTGGATGTGAACGGGCAGCCGGTGGCCAAAACCTTCGGAAAGCACGGCATCAACGGCTGGGCATGGGAGGATGGCGGCACAGTCGAGCTGACACCCGGAACGAACGTGCTGAAGCTTCATGATACGTCAGGCTATTATGCCCGGACGGACGGCATCTTTCTGACGAACGACTTGAACTTCACACCTCCAAGCACCTATCGGGAACTATTGGAAATCGCGAAGCCGAGTTATGTTTTCCAGGATCGTTTGGATTACCCAACCTGGGCAAAAACCGGTGCCGAACCCTCTCAAGTTCATACCCTGGAAAACGACCATGTACGGGTGGAATTTTATGAGGTATCCACTCCTCAAGGGAACGTCATACAGAAACGCACCTATGTGAACCATAACGGAACCTTCGTGCCGGTCGATTCCCGAACGGACGAATTCGGCTATCTCCTTCTGTATGGGGAGGAAAGTGAGCCTGCCGGCATGGCCCAGCAAAGTCCGATCTTCTCGACGGAAGTGGAAGATGGCGGCAAGGAAATCCGGCTCGTGACCGTCAATGCCTTCGAAGGGGGATTGCCCCAGTGGATGATTCCGTCTTCGGTATCCCCCCTTGGTTCAGACGGAGCGGTGCTCGTGGCAGAGAATGACAGGGCCCGTCTGGAAGCGGAATGGAGCTTGCCGGACGACGCCATGGAACCGGTTGTGACCCTGAAGCTGCATGCCAAACAGCCTGGTGCCTACAGCATCGGAATGTTTAACGGGACGGAGCAGCGCTTGGAGGATGTCGATTATTTGCTTAATCCGTTCCGTTATCACGGCAAGAGAATGCCCGAGGATCCGGTACTCAATACGGAACAAACCTCTTCCAGCGCGTCAAGTTCCATGACCTTATCCGGTAAGCCTCAGCTGGCGAACGGGATGGAAGTGACCTACGCCGTCGTCCCGGATCCTGAGTCGCTTAAGCCTCGGTGGGCGTACGACGACAACTCAGAATTCGGCCTTGGGATCATGGGAAGAAACCGCGGCGTGCAGCCTTCCTTGTTTGCCCCGCTGCTCGGACTGCCGGACTCCCAGCTGGCGCAAGGAGAAACCTTCACTTTTACGTATCGCCCCGTGACCCGGCTTCAAGGCTGGTACGAAACGTATCAGCATGTGACGCAAGATATTCTTGGCCTGGAGGATTACCGCAAAAACGTGGAATCGTCCTTGACTGATACTATCCTGAACGTTCAAGACTTGATGATGGACGATAACTACGGCGGCTGGGATTCGGATATGTTGGGCCATTATAACATGGAAGGCCAAAATGTTGTGACCACCAGCAATCCCCTCGCCACCATGCAGGCTTACCTGTTGACTGAAGATCCGGCTATCTACGAACGCCGGGTTCTGCCGACGCTGGCCTCGATGCTTACCCGGAAGAACCAGCATTTCACGTCCAAAGGCAATACGGAAGCTCATCAAGCCTTAACGTTCCCCAATCCCCTCCCGATCGGGTCGCCGATAGGGGGCTTCGGAACCAGTGTCTTTGGCGGCTTGTTCGAGATGACCCAGGGTCTATCCCCGGCCTTCCGGCAAGTTGGCATTGACAATGGCGTTAAAGGAACAGCCGGCAATGCCCCTGCCTGGTCGGACGATGTCTGGATGTACCGGTACACGGGGAATTCGGCTTATCTCGATAAGGCAAAAGCCGCGGCCGATCAATACTTACAGAACGTCGTCTATGCTGCTCCAGGAACCCTGCCTGATTTTGGTAGCTTTATCTACATGAGCTATTATCCGAATCTAAATGCTCTGCTGGATCTGTATGAAATCAGCGGAGAGACGAAATATTTGGATGGAGCGGCGCAATCGGCCCGTATGCTGATGACAACGCTTCGGACCTTCCCGGTTCCGGAAGGGGAATTGACGATCGATGCCGATGCGATCCGGGAGAGAGGATTCCTGAATAATGCGAACTTCTGGTGGAAGGGAGAATATTCGGACCGGTTGGGTTATCCTGAGAAATTGGCCGATCTACAGGACGTTACGGTTCCGGCCTGGATGCCTTCTCCCGTCGGCCTAGGAGTAGAACAGGCAAGCACGTTTATGGGAACCGACTCCGGCTTCATTACCATGTCGAACTGGGCACCCGATTTAATGCGCCTGGCGAAATGGACCGGTGACGATACGTTCGAGATGTATGCCCGAAATGCCGTTCTCGGCAGGGGCGCCAATTACCCGGGCTATTATCAAAATCAATATATGATGCACCAGAAATCGGCGGAGTTCCCTTATGTGGGACCCGATCTTACGAGCATCTATTATCATCATATCCCGGTCTATTATGGCATGCTGACGGATTACTTGTTCGCGCAGGCTTGGAATTGGTCTGACGGGCAGATCGACTTCCCGTTCCTGCGCCAGCAAGGGTACGCTTACTTCAACAACCGCCAGTTCGGAAGCGAGCCGGGCAAATTTTTCGGTGAGACGGGAATGTGGCCTTGGCTGAAGCGCGGGCTTGTGACGACAGATAACATCCAGATCGATTGGCTGGCGGCCCGCAAGGACGGAGCCTTTGGTGTCGCGCTGATGAATGAAGAGTCGGCGGCCATCACGACAACCGTTCATTTTGGGGAGGCTTTGGGGGGAGCGCTGCTGGAGGGGAACGCAACATTGTATGACGCCCAAGGCAACGCCTCGACTGTGACGGTATCCGGCGGAGCGGTTACCCTCACGGTTCCCGCCCATGGATTGGTCGGACTGGTCATGAATCAACCGGAGGTGAAGGCGCCGGCCTTCGCGGCAATCGATTCCTCGCAGGAGATGACACGTCCAGTCGGCGAAACCGTTGTTCAGGCGGCGGGCGGCGCCGATTTCGGGGCAGGGGCGGTGCTGCAGACGAATCCAACGTTCTACCACGCGTATACTTATGTGACAGATATGCCGGACACAACCGATCATGTCTCGCTGCACTATCGTATTGGAGATGGGGAATGGCAGGTAACGCAAAAGGCCACCTATCCTTATGAGTTTACCGTCAAGGTGGAATCCGATGCCCCGTTCCGTTTCTACTTTGATGTGTATGGAAAAGACGGAACGGTACGCACTTCCTCAGAGAAGCGGTTAAAGCCCTTTGCCGCCGGCACGGATATTACAGGCTTCCAAGTGAAGGATCAAATCGGGAATGCGTTTATCTCAACCGAACAGAAAACCGTCGTTTCGATAGTCTATGGTTCTGATCTCACGAGTTTAAGTCCTACCGTTAGCTTGTCCGAGGGAGCGTCGCTTCTTACCCCTACGGGACCCGCCGACTACAGCGATCCGGTACACTATAGAATCCGGGCTGAAAACGGATTAACGAAAACCTGGACGGTATTCGTTACCGCCATCCAGGACAACAATAGCCTGCAAAAGCTGGTAAACCTGCTTAGGGAGCAGGGCTGGATCGGGACGGACGGGATCGCCAATTCCTTAGAGAAGCAGGCGCTTCACGAACAGTACCGGGCCTTCAAGCAGCATGTGGCATCCTTGGAGACCGACGGACAAATCACACACGAAGCCGCTTCGCTTTTGTACCAAGCGGCAGATGTTCTGCTGGAAGGGCCATAAAGGAACGTTAGAGAGCTGGCCGGCATCCCGCCGGCCGGCTTTTTACCGTACTATTCGTAAAGGAGACGGTTACTATATGAACAGCGGCGACAGCTCATGGGTCCTTAGAAGTCCGAATGGAGGCCTGACGGCGTCCATCCGACTTACTCCAGAGGGGCGGCTGAAGTACAAAATAAGAAGAAATAATACGGTTATCCTGGAGGAATCGGATATGGGTCTAACCGCGGATGGGGTAGACCTGGGAGGAAAACTCCTCGTAGAAGCCGTTCATCAGAGGACTGTCTTAGAGACCTATGAGACTCGAGGAGGGCATACCAACGCGGTAAATCATGGCCAGGAAGCCATCCTGATGCTGCGGCATGGCTCCAGCGAATGGAAATACGGGCTGCATGCAAGAGCTTATGATGACGGATTCGCTTTCCGGTACGAGCTTCACGTGGAAGGGAGCATCCTCATCCAAGAGGAGGCTTCCAGCTGGAGCCTCCCTCCGGGCAGCCTCGTATGGCTGTTCGAGCGAAACAACGCATGGAAGCTTAAGAGCTATGCCGGCGAATGGATCCGTGTCGACGCCGACGAGCTTATTACCATATCCAGCCAAGGTCCCGTTCAAGGTACCCCTCTCGTGGTGGAGCTTCCAGACCAAGGCGGCTATGCCGCTATCGTGGAGGCCGCCTTGTATGGCTACAGCGGCATGCGTCTCGAAGCAGTCGGGAACCGATCGGTTAAGGTTCATTTTACCGAAGCGGAAAGAGGTTTTACGGTGAAAGGCCCGTTCACGACCCCTTGGCGCGTTACGATCGTGAGCTCGGACTTAAACGGTCTCGTGAATAGTGATTTGATCACAAGCCTAAATCCCCCTCCCTCCGAGAAGCTGTTCCAGGATACGAGTTACATCCGGCCGGGACGCTCCGTATGGCGCTGGTGGAGTCTCGGAACCGGCACACCCGAACAAGAACGGGAGATGATCGAATTCGCGGACCGTCTGGGTTTCGAATATACGACCATCGACGAGGGCTGGGAAGCATGGGAGAATCCATGGGAAGAGCTGCAGAAGCTGACCGCCTATGCGGGAAGCAAAGACATCGGCGTCTTTGTTTGGAAAAGATCCGGTGAAATTAATGACCCGCAGGACGACTGGAGAGCGATGCGCGAATTTTTCGATAAAGCCCGGTATGCCGGGGCGGCAGGCTTAAAAATCGATTTCATCGATAACGAATCGAAAGCCGCCATCGATTTTCAAATAGCCGCACTTGAAAAGGCAGCCGAACGGAGGCTGATGATAAATTTCCATGGGATCTCAAAGCCGACCGGTGAGTCGCGGACTTATCCCAATGAAATATCGAGAGAAGGGATCCGAGGGCTGGAGCTGAACAAGATGAAAGAAGGCCCCATTCCCGCCTGGCACAATGCCGCGCTGCCGTTTACCCGGTTCCTCGCCGGTCATGGTGACTACACGCCTTTAGGATTTTCCAACCGGGGAGAGACCACGTATGCCCATCAGCTGGCGACGATGGTTGTCTTTACCTCGCCGCTTCAAGTTGTCGCCGAGAACCCGGCTTATCTCTTGGAAGAAGAATCGGTTCGGGCAGGGCTTGACGTGCTCAAAGCGATTCCTTCGGTATGGGAGGAAACCAGGGTTCTGGAACCAAGCGTCATTGGCGAGCTGGCTGTCTTTGCCCGGCGGAGGGGGGGCATCTGGTTCCTTGGTATACTGAACGGCAAACCGGAAGAGGTCGTGTTGGAGCGACTTTCGTTATCCTTCCTGGAAGACAAGACAAGGTATGAGGTAACGGAGATCACCGATCGAAGAGAGCGGCCGGGATTGGAACGCACCGTGCGTGAGGTGGTCCCGCCTTCTGCATTGACGACTATAAGACTGGAGCCAAACGGCGGCTATGTGGCCATGTTCACCAGTGTAGCGGAGGGACATATTATGAAAGACCGAAGCTAAAGGGGGGACGCTTTTGGCCGGAGCAGCGGCTGCTGACGGAGTCTCGATTGTGGTCTGTACCAATCGTCCGGAATTCATTGGAAACATTCTCGCCAACTATCGAAACCAGCGGTACCGAAAGAAAGAGCTTATTCTTATCCTCAACAAAGACAGCATGAAGCTAAGCCTGTATCAGGCCGTAACCCGGAAATATGATGATGTGAGGGTGTATCAAGTTCCCGAAACCATATCATTAGGCCAATGCTTAAACTGCGGCATTGCCAAAGCTCGATACCCGTTAATCGCCAAGTTTGATGATGATGACTATTACTCGCCGTATTACTTGAAGGAGCAGGTGAAAGCTCTCTATCGGACGAAAAGCGACGTGGTCGGAAAGCATTCCTGCCTGGTTTACCTGGCCGCTGCCAAAAGGCTCCTCCTTAGGTCACCCGGAGAGAAAGACAAGGTTTCCCTGCTGGTTCAGGGAGGTACCATATTATTCAGGAGACGGGTACTCGCCCGTGTACGATTTGCCGACCGTTCCATCGGCGAGGATGTGAGATTTTTGATCGATTGCCGAAAGAAAGGGTATAAGACTTACGCTACCTCGCCTTATAATTACGTTTATATGCGCAGAAGAGACAAACAGAGCCACACCTGGAGGGTCGGCGACGACTTCTATAGGAAAGGGAGTCTGGCCTTGGGGGTAACGGACAACTACGAAAAGTATGCCGACCGCACGATAAGATAAGGGCTGGTGGGCAGGTCTTGGAACAACAATTACGAAGTAATCTTGGTCGCGCTAAGCGCGGCTATTTTTTTAAGAGGAAAACCAGCTTTTCCCAATGGCGGAAATGGTGTATAATTAATAGGTACATATGTTCGTAAAAAGGAGTCTGCCTTGTGATTATGAAGCCGGCAAGCAAACCGAAATTGTTCATTGGCTCTTCTCGCGAATCCATAAAATACGGGCCTGCTATTCATTCCAATCTCCAAAGGGTTGCACAGGTTTTGCCCTGGTATAATGGTACGTTCCAAGAAAATGACTATACGATGGAATCGTTATCCAGAAGATTAAGCCAGTGCGATTATGGGGTGTTTATTTTTTCACCGGATGATGTAGCCATTATTCGCCATAAACCTGTATTCATCACTCGAGACAACACGATTTTCGAAGCGGGACTGTTTATGGGGAAATTGGGATTAAAGCGTGTTTTCTGTCTAATTCCTCAAGATCTTGAAGTGAGCGACGGGGACCATATCAAAGACGTGCGAGTAGGCACTTATCACCTTTTGTCTGATCTGGCCGGTATTACCATTCTGCAGTATGAATACGGTCATGATGACGAGCTGGAAGCAGCCGTTTCCGTAGCCTGTGCTCGTATTGCTAAAGTGATCGCGGAGGAATCTTTCTTCATCGATCCAATCGATAAAGCCAAAAGAAATGGAAGCATCGTCAAATTATTTTGGGAAATGAGCAGAATTGTCCCTCTTACCGAAGAGGCCCCGCTCTCCAAAAGGTACCATGCCTTAAGCGAAGGCATCCGGGTCTCCTTCCTGGTTCCGCCTATGGGCGAAACGAAAGTCACGCACGTCGCCCTATATGCCAAACGAGGGACAGATGGAATGGCCTATGCAGCGGGTAATATAGATGAAGGGGCTTTTTATCCCTTTCAATCGTTTGATTCCGAGAAGGAGCCGCCTATCGTCATTAAAGTTCAGCAAAGCAACAAGTGGTCCTTCACTCATGAGCAGCACGTTGAAAAGGTTAGTGTGCTATGTTATCCTTTAGGTGAAAACCATGTTTTGTCAATCAACCTGGTAGGAGATTCGGTTCTTACCAAAGAACATCTTCCAAAGGTTGTCGATCATAATGCGGAGCTGTTAACCACCATTAAACACATCGTCGGAGGGGATTCAAAATGAGCGACAAAGGAAAAGGGACGAGTCAGCCAGGAAAATCCGCCGGAAACCGATGGGGGGTAGGAGGAAAGCTCGGATCTTCACGCTTGCGCCGGAGTCGTCCTTCCGCTCTAGTTATGAAATGTTCCTCTAAGCAGATCCTGCGGGGTCCTTCCATTCAGGGAAAGCCCATGAAGCTGGTCGAAGTGGTGAGCGGCGAGGTAATAGACCGGATGCCTTCTTTTGTATAGCAGCAAATCATACAGGAAGCTATTAACAGAAGATGATCTCTGGAGGGACAGAGGTCATCTTTTTTCGTGGTTCCGCGGCGTTTAATAACCCGCTAGTCGGGCAGAGCGGAGGCAGTCAATATTTAGGGAGGTCATTGATTTGAAACTAAACGATATCGTTCTGAGGGAAATGAACAAGCAGCTGAAGCGAATCGAGACTTGCTTAACCAAGCTGTCCGATGAACAAATTTGGCACCGCGTCAAACCTAATATGAACAGCATAGGGAACCTATGTATGCACCTGGCGGGTAACGAATACCAGCATTTGGTTAGCGGAATAGGGAAAGCTCCTTTTACGCGGAAGCGGTCAGAGGAGTTTTCCCTAAACCAAGGCCTATCCGGAAAAGAATTAGTCGCACGGCTACGTGAGGTTAGGCTGCAGGCGTCCCGCATCCTTGAAGGTATAACGGAAAACGACCTGCAGACCAGCATCGACATCCATTACTCGATCGAGGATTGGAATAAAATGATAGAGCGCCCGGCTTACGAAACCGAATCGCATTATACGAGGGATCTGACGACCCTGCTCATTCAAGTTTGCGAGCATTACAGCTACCATGCAGGGCAAGTGGTTCTCCTAACCAAGCTATTAATCGATACGGAGGACAATCTTACGGGTACTTATCACTAAGTCCTTTTATTGGTTGTAGGACATGAGGGTAACCGATGGGGCGGACCAGAAGCCCAGTTTCTCGTACAAGTTCTTGGCTGGATTCCCCTCCGTCACGAACAAAAGGAGCAGCGGTTCTTGTTCATATAGTCGGGACAAGGCCTGCTGGATCATCGCGGTGGCCAATCCTTTTCCCCTATAAGCCGGCAGTACGGCAAGATAGGAAATGAAAGGCCAGCCTTCATTGCGTCCGATCAAGCAGACACCGGCAATCGAGGAGGTGTGGTTATCCCAGACGACCGTTGAGGCTTGCCGGAGGGGGAGGTCCTTCTCCGATAAGAGAAAAAAGTCCGCCAGGTCCCGCTTCAAGCCCTCCTCGGTTTCGGTCATGGAAGGATCGGCCGTTCCCTGTCGAAAGGCCGTGTGAAGAACCGAGGCCAGTTCGTCGATATCCGCCCGATCGGGCTGCCCCGCTGTCCAGTCGTGCGGAAATGCCGCTGGGAACGGGGCGGTAGGCCGGATCATGCCATGACGGGTTAGGATCGGGGCAAATCCGTTCCTCCGGAACCCTTCCAACTGGGAAGAAAGGATACCGGCCGCCTCGATGGGTACCGTGAAATCGGAGATCGAAATCACGTAGGCGACGAGCTCCTGCAGCCAGGAGTCCTCCAGCTTATTCGGCGGGATGACAAACAGGGGGCCTAGTTTATTGGCTTCTGCCAGCACCCGGCCGATTCGTTGACCTTGCCGCATGATCCAATAGCAGACCCCATTCCGGGGAACGGAGGTAAGCGGCAGGTTCCAGTCTTTGCGCAGTCTAATGTTCTCCCGGTATACGGAGAAATATGTGGTAAATTCCAAATGCTCGGCTTGAACCAGTTCAAGACTTATAAGTTTTATGGTTGATCTCATTCAGCACCTTTGATGGATTTAATCTTCCCCTCCAGATGGCATAGCCCATTCCCACATACGTCAATCCCCAGAAAAACGCCATATATTTGTTGTCTTCTACGGGCAGCACCATGGACAAAAGCATCATGACCAGCAAAACGATAACCCAACGCGGAAAGATGTTTGCCCGGTAGGAGAGAAAGGTAAAGGCGAGGGTTCCTCCGGTTAATCCTACCATCATCAGCAGGCCCAAAATCTTGACGGCTATTCCCTCAGATTCGGCGGGCGGCGCAGCGGATTGGATCAAAGACCAGAGCATGCAGGTGGTGGCAATGTTTCCGAGAATTATGGCAAGAACCGTAACAAATCCTGGAATTCCTGTCTCTTTTGCCTGTACCATATAGATGGCGATCGTGCCGACGGACATGAGAATGCTGGCAGTGATTCCGAAAGTCAACTCCTGGATGCTGTCCGTCCCCCAAATCATGGAGCTCGGTGTCATCCCCATCCGGCTTAAACCGGCCAGCAGGCAAATCATACCTAACCATTGAATAACTCGTGTTTCTTTCATGTTTTTATTACCTCCTGAATGAAGTGGTTTGGCTTACGAGATTGATTATAGGGGAGAGGAAATCACGAGAAACAGAGCAGGGCTCTCACAAGATTCGGGGAACGGAGACTGGGAAGATTTTTGGGAAAATCGGGAATTCCTTTGGGAAGTTCCGTTTCCATCGTATTCTGGCAGCAGGCTGCCTATTATAATAGAAGGAGTTCAATTGTCGGAGGGGTCTCATGCAGCAAACGCAGGATCAGATCGTCAGTCGCACCGCGGAACCAGCAGCCCGTGTGCCGCACAAAGGGCTTCTTGCTGCCCTTCAGCTCTTTACCGCTTTGTTTTCTCTCGTTACCGTCGTCTTGTATTCATCAGGGGTTCCCAAGTATTACCATAAGCTCTTATCCACTTGCATCTCAAACGGCTGCGGCAGCTTGGTCCCGGCCATGCCCCTTGCTAATGCCCAAGGCCTTTCCCTCTCCCTGGAGACCTATGCCGCCTTATTTGTGATGATCGACGTTGGGTTTACGTTCGGCTTCTACGCGGCGGCGCTGCTTCTATTCCGGAAAGGCTTTCGGGAGCCGATGGCCCTTCTGGCCGCCTTGGCCCTGGTCGCGTTCGGCACGTCTTTTCCTTCCCTAACGCCGGTTGCCTTTCAAGGGAATGCCGCCTGGGAATGGTGGTTTTCTCTGGTCTCGGCTCTCGGATGGATGGGATTGTCCCTCTTGTTCTTGATCTTCCCCAACGGTTCGTTTGTGCCCAGATGGACAGCAGGCGTCTTCCTGTTCATTCTGCTGGTCGATGTAAGCAGCTTCTTCAACCAGGGAATCATCTGGAACCGAATGCCGGGCTCCGCTTACCTTCTGCCCTTATGGTACGTCGGATCCACGCTTATCCTTATTTATTCGCAGGTTTTCCGGTATCGGAAGGTATCCTCGCGGGCTCAGCGCCAGCAGACCAAATGGGTAGTATACGGCCTTGCCGTCAGCATGATCGGCTTTGTCGTCATGAGCATCTTATTCGATCCCCGTCTGAATGACGGAAGCGCCCTGACCTATGTGTACCTCAATGCCATTCTGAATATGAGCTTATTGGCCATTCCGCTTACCCTCACCCTCGCTGTATTGAGGCGCAGGCTGTGGGATATCGACCCGCTTGTCAGGAGAACGTTGATCTACGGCGCCTTGACACTAAGTGTGGCAGCCCTTTATATTTTCTCGGTCTATTATTTAAGCCGCATCTTCGAGACCGAGAACAATCTGTTCATTTCCTTAACCTCGACGGCCCTCGTGGCGGTCGCTTTCGCTCCCTTGAAAGAAAAGCTACAGAGGCTCATCAACCGGATGTGGAAAGGCCGCCACGACGATCCGTATGCGGTCCTGCTGGACCTGGGAAGCCAGCTCGTTCGGCCGATGGCTCCGGAGGCCATGCTGGAAGCGCTCGCCGCTACCATTAAAGATTCACTGCGCCTTCCTTACGCCGGCATTGCCCTAGGAGTAGGGGAGAAGGATGCTTTAGTCGCGTCCTCCGGCTCCCCCCTCGATGAGGTGCTGTCGTATCCCATTATCCACCGCGGGGAAAAGCTGGGGACGCTCTACTTATCCAGGCGTTCCCCCGGAGAAGCCTTCTCGTCGGAGGACAATAAGTTTCTGGAGGTGCTCCTGCACCAAGCCGGCCCGATCGTGGAAAATGTGAACATGACCTTGGGCATGAAGCTGCTCGCTAAGGATTTGCAGGAATCCAGAGAAAAGCTGGTCTTGGCCCGGGAGGAGGAACGGCGGCAAATCCGGAAAAATCTGCACGATGATCTAGCCCCGCGTCTTGCCGCACTAGCGCTCAATTCGGCGACGGCGGAGAAATTCGTAACCAAGAAGCCTGACATTGCCATCGAGATGCTGGGAGATCTCCGTAAAACCATCCGTACAACCGTTGAGGAAATTCGGACGCTCGTTCATGACCTGCGTCCGCCCTCCCTCGACGAGCTGGGGTTGATCAGCGCGATTGAAGAAAGAATTAACGAGCTCAATAAGCCGGCCAGGCTGCTTGCGGATGACCAGGGAGTGACCCCTATCCATATCCAGCTGCAGGAACCGCCTCCCCTTCCGGCTTTACCGGCGGCGGTAGAAGTAGCCGCTTACCGGATTGTTACGGAATCGCTGGCAAACGTGATTAAACACAGCCAAGCGACCGAGTGCACGGTCATGCTTTATGTGATGGATTCCCAGAAGCTGGTTGTCGAGGTGGCGGACAACGGCAATGGTCTTCAATCCGCTTATACGCCAAGGCTTCCCGGCAAAGGAGGCATTGGCCTTCAATCCCTGCGGGAAAGAGCCGCGGAATTAGGCGGACATTGTTCTATAGAACCAGCGGAGCAGGGTGGCACAAGAGTGCTTGCCGTATTGCCCATCTAACTTGAAGGAGGAGCATGAATTTTGAGAATCGTGATTGCAGAGGATCATCCGTTATTTCGGAGCGGTGTCCGTAATTTGCTGAGGACGACGGACGATCTGGAAGTGATTGGGGAAGCCGCATCAGGGGAAGAGGCGTTAACGCTTGTCGAGCAGCTGCAGCCTGACCTGGTGCTCATGGATATCCGCATGCCCGGAATGAATGGAATCGAAGCGACGCGGCTGATCAAGGAAAAGCATCCCGCGACCGAGGTCTTGATCCTCACGATGTTTAGAGACGACCAGTCGGTTTTTACTGCGATGCGGGTGGGGGCCAAAGGGTACATCCTGAAGGATTCCGATGAGGAGGAGCTGCTGCAGTCCATCCGAATGGTAGGCAATGGAGTAGCGGTGTTCAGCTCGGATATTGCGAGCCGGATGATGCATTATTTTTCGCAGTCTCCTGCCGTTCCGGCAGACGACCCTACGTTCTCAGAGTTAACGAAACGCGAATTCGAAATATTGGAGCAGATTGCGGAGGGAAGCAGCAACGCTCAAATTGCCGCCCGTCTGCACATCAGCAGCAAGACCGTCGCCAATTATGTTTCGAATATCCTGAATAAGCTGCAGGTTACGGATCGACACGCCGCGAAACGATTGGTCCAGAAAGCCCGTGAGGAATAGGGAATCTCCCGATCCTTACGGCATCCTTCCTTTACAGCCTCCCGGTTGCGTTTTGAGAGCGCGGCCGGGAGGTTTTTTGGCGTCCTATCCCAGAAAAAATTCCCACTCCGTTCCCGGATTCCTTCCCAACTTCTTCCCGCGGCTCTTCCTGGCCATGACTCATGAAACCGGAAGCCGAACCACGTTATGATCAAGGGGTAAGCGATACGAGAACATGGAGGTTATGGAGATGAATCAAAAAGTAAAAGCAATGCTAGCGTTGACTCTGCTTGGTGCGAACGCCGTTCCGGCAGCCATGAGTGCCAAACCGGAAGCGAAGCCGGAAATGGCTTCCACGGCTCAAGCCAAGTGGACGGTTGCCGCCAAGCCGGAAGCGAAACCGGAAATGGCTTTCACGGCTCAAGCCAAGTGGATGGTTGCCGCCAAGCCGGAAGCGAAACCAGAGGTAGGTTGATTTTACGCCAATTTTAGAGGGAGAAGGAGAAAAGGAAATGATGAAGGGTTACGGAAAGAGAAAACAAATGGCCGGCTACTCGCTGCTGCTGGCAGGTTGTCTGGCGTTTAACGGGATAGCGGGTGCTTTCGGGGAAACGCAGCCGGAGGGAATCAAGATTAAAGAATTCAGCCTGCTCGACACGGGATCGGATGTGGTCGGGGCGGCGGATTTCACCCCTGAGGGCAAGAAGGACGGCCACTTTAAGCTTCAGCTTCACTTGAACCAGAAAACGACGATTAACGCCGTTGTCTTACGGTCCACCGATGATTATGGCAAAGACAATTACCAGGGGGTATGGAGAACCAATCGGGTGACCACCGGATGGCTGCTCGGCATTGTGCAGGATAAAACGGTAACCACCGGCAGCGGCACGACTCATGAACGCATCATCGTTAATCCGGGCTTCCGGAAGGATATCAAAGAACCGGTCGGCCAGTTTGAAGGCGACCTAACGTTCGACCTGTATGCGAGCGACAATGGGACGATCAAGGAAACGCAATCCTACGTACTGGAAATCGAAACCCCTCAGGGCACGGTGTTTTCCAAGCCGATCAAATACAAGCAGCCGATGACTTCGGGAGAAACACCGGCGCCTTCGCCTAGTCCGGTTACGTCGCCAGCCCCGGTACCGAGTCCTACACCAGTTCCCACGCCGACTCCTGTCCCGGCTCCTGCGCAGGGCTCGCATGACCTGGAGATCCGCGTCTTCTTTAAAGGGACGGAGCTTCATTTTGACGAGATGGCGCCTGTCCTAAAAGACGGCCGGACGCTTGTTCCGTTCCGCCAGTTGTTCGAAACCTTGGGCTTCAAGGTGGACTGGGTGGAGGAAGGAAACGTACGCAAAGCAATCGGGAAGAAGAATGGGCAATCCATTGAATTGACGATTGACAGCACCACGGCCATGGTTAACGGCAAGGCGGTCGCTTTGGATGTGCCGGCTCAAATTATGGGAGGCCGCACTATGGTTCCGCTGCGCTTCGTATCGGAAAGCAGCGGCTACGAGGTCGGTTTCTCCAGCAGCGGCCAGGTGTGGACGATCCACATTGAAGAAGCGGCTCCCGGCACACCTGTTCCAGTGCCGTCCCCCTCTCCAACTCCGGCCCCCATTCCTTCGGTAGGGGAAGTGGAGCCCTATGTGGTCAAAGGCTTCCTGCGTAATGCCCACGGAGATCCCCTTCCCGGCGTGACGATCAATGCGGATAACATGCTGTTCTCCGACAGCAACCTGGCGGCGGTAACCGATGAGAAGGGCTTTTACCGGATCGAGCTGGCTCAGCTGCCCACCACCTGGAGCATGACGACCACCTTCACCAAAGAATATAACGGGAAGGAACAGAGATTTTTCTTAAGATCGGACGTCGATCAACCTTTCGCCGGAAGCACGGGAGCCATTCGCCATTTCACCCTTAAAGGGGTAGTCGGGCATATCGAGATTCATCCCGATTTCTGGTCGTTTGACGACAACTTGCCGATGTTTGAAATGAAAGACCTGGAGGTAACCCTCACGCCGGTCGGTCTCTTATTCGACGGAAGCGGTGGCGAAACGATCACCACAATGGCCGATGTCCTCCCGACAGGCGGTCACGGAGTGGATAAAATCCCGCTCGGCCGGTACAAAATCTCCGCTGCCTGGAAGCCGGAAGGGCACGCACCTATGCCTATGCTGGTACGGGTTACAGGAAAGGGTAAGTTTGGGCCGTCCGTCGAATTCGATTTCCATAATCCCTTGGGAGCCCCTTCGATTTTTGTGAACGAGATCGATGCCAAGCTCGACAGCCAATCCGTCAACTAGTGCCTTATCAGGTAACTTTGTTGGCGAGAAAACTTCTCTATGCGCGCGAAAACAAAAGGGAAGCAGAACTTCATTTGCGGATAAGGTACTAGCAAACGAACTTTATTAACCAGAAGCCTCTTATTCCTTTATGGGATAGGGGCTTTTGGTTATTTTGCTGCCCTCCCTATATGTTGAAAAAGAACAACTTTATCAAACTTTTTTCTGAATGCGTGCCTTTTACCGTTTGGACTGGCTATCTGCTGGGTATTAAATAGAAAGAAGCTTTGGAAATAATATCAAGTTTAAGGAAGTTTCTGCCGATATAAGAAGAGGAGGTCGATGAAGATGAATTTAGATCCCTTGGAGTTGGCAATCGAACAAAAGCGTATGGAAATGAACGACGCCAGCGAGCGGTTCGGTTTGTCGTCGTCTATCGTCTTGCAGCTTTCCCAAGAGCTCGACATTCTCTTAAATCAGTACAAGTGGAACGGTTTCTGGAAAAACACACAGATGGTGGCTGTTTAAATACAAGAGGAACTTGACCAGAAGGTATGGATGAAGAGGCTATCTGCTGCGCGGAGCGCGGCTTTTTTGGCGTTCTATAGGGTGTGCCCGATATGGTAAAATGATTCCATCGCACTCCATTACCTGCAGGAAGGGATAAAGAATGATCAGGAAACTTACTCCAAGTGAGCCCACTCCATGGGGCCTTCTGCTAATGGCAGATCCTTCCCGAAAGCTGATAGAAGGTTACCTTAACCGGGGAGAATGTTATATTTGCGAAGAGGATAAGGAAATAGTCGGAACCTACGTTCTTTTGCCTACAAGACCGGATACGGTTGAATTGGTGAATGTCGCCGTTGCCGAGCATAGACAGGGCAGAGGAACCGGGAAGCAGCTGGTCATGCATGCTATCGAAACGGCGGCTTCCCAAGGCTTTAAAACAATCGAGGTAGGAACAGGCAATTCCAGCATCGGGCAGCTGGCGTTTTATCAGAAATGCGGCTTCCGAATCGTCGGGGTGGATTTAGATTTTTTCACGCGGCACTATTCGGAGGAGATCTATGAGAATGGAATTCTCTGCCGGGACATGATTCGGTTGTCTCGGGACAGAGGACTTAGTGGTTAAAAATTCCACGAAACGAAAAGGAAATACAAAAATCCCGTGAGCCAGGCTCACCGGGATTTTCTTTTTTTGCTAGTGCGTTACTAGGTACATACTAATGTGGCAAGCCTATGAGTCAGACGGCTTCGAGGAAGCTGGTTATCCAGGAAGGCGTTCGGGCTGGATCATTCCCTTAAAGGTGTCAGTTATTCTAACATGACAAGGAAAATAATTACAGTTTTATAACTTTAGATTAAAAATTTGAACTTTATTGTAAGTTAAACGGATAGTTAAGCGGTCTCACCAAACGTTATAATGTTTTTGTAAAGACGTGCTCCATACCAGATAGACATTTAGAAAGGGGAACCGAAGAATGAAGAATGCCATTCGCAAAACGATGCTCGTTACCGCTTCCACGACTTTAATCACGGCCTTGGCGGGGTGCGGCGGGTCCACAACAGATGAGGGCAAAGAGAACGGCACGCCAGCCAACAGCCCGGTAACGCTGACGATGGAATACAACTGGTCCACTCCTAACGTGGACAACACGATTTACAAGGAACGGATCAAGAAGTTCCAGGAGCTTAACCCTAACATTAAGATTGAAGCGCAGGATATCCCATCCGCCCAGTACCGCACAAAGCTTCGTACGGAAGCGGCAGGAAACAGCATGCCGGATATGTTCATCCTCTATCCGGGAATAGAGATGGATCCTTACATTGCCGCCGATGTGCTGATGCCGATCGACGAAATTATGAGCAACTGGAAGGACATCCTGCCGGAACAAGCACTCGCCGGTTATAAAGTGAACGGCAAACAGTATGCCATTCCGACCAAGATGACGTTCGTCGATATTGTTTATTACCACAAAGACATGCTGGCCAAGGCAGGTTATAAGGAATTCCCGAAAACCTACGACGAATTCCTTGATCTCGTGAAGAAACTGAAGGACTCCGGTGTCACTCCGCTGGCCATGGGTAACAAGAACAGATGGCCGATGCAGTCGACCTTCATGTCCGCCGTCGGAGATCGGTTTACGGGAAGCGACTTCCTCCCGAAGGTTAACAAAGGGGAAGCCAAATTCACCGATCCGGACTATGTGAAATCGCTTTCTGTCATTTCCGACCTCGTTAAGCTTGATGCTTTCAACGCGGACATTAACACGATGGACGAAGTGCAGCAGCAGGATTATTTCCTGCAGAAGAAAGCCGCTATGACCATGACGAGCTCGACGATTGACGCCAAGTTCAGAGGAAGCAACTCCGACAAGGCGGCTGCCGACAACATCGGTATTGCCTTGTTCCCAGCCGTCAACGGAGGCAAGGGGGATCCGACTGCTAGTGCAGGGGTCATTCAGTACGGGATCGGCCTAAGCAAAAGTTTGAGCGGTGCAAAGAAGGATGCCGCGATGAAATTCCTGCAATATTTCTACCAGCCTGAGCTGTATCAAACCTTGATGAGCAAAGGGATCGTCGTACCGGCCAAAGTCGAGGTTCCCGCCGATGCGTCTCCTTATCTGAAAGAAATGCTGGCGCTGACCAAGAACGGCTCTGCTCCCGTGTTCGACAGCGTGATGCCGGCGGCTGTGAAGGATGTCCTGGAGAACGGCATTCAGGCTATCACGACCAAGCAGAAGACGGCGGAGCAGCTTGCCAAGGATATGCAGGATGCCCAAGACAAGAGCAAGAAATAACGTACCGCTATTTAGAATCGCCTGACGAGATAGGGCGGTCTGCCACGAAGGACCCGCAGGGTCCGGTTCCCCTAGAGGGATCCGGATCCTGCGGGTCACGACAGGCAGCACCGTAAAGTGCTTGACGACTGCACGATGCGGGCAGGAAAGGGCAGCCAACGCACAGTCTCTTGCCGTCAAATTGCAATTTCACCGGGAACGGAGGCTGTACCATGCATGTGTTGAAAAGAACAGGCTGGACCGTTTTTATCGGAATGCTGCCGGCCCTCGTGATTTATATTGGAATCGCGCTGGTGCCGATCGGCATGTCCTTCTATTATTCTTTCTTTAATTGGGACGGGTTATCTCCCATGAGATATATCGGTCTCGATAACTTTACTTCGACGTTAAAGGATTCGGTCTTCTGGAAAGGCGTCGGGAACAACCTGATTATGATGGCGACGGGGCTTCTGGGCCAACTGCCTCTCGGTTTGTTTTTCGCTCTGATGCTTAACCGCGGGCTAAGGGGCATCAAGGCCTACCGGTCTATGCTTTTCCTGCCGGTTGTCATCTCGGCGGTCATTGTGTCCATTATTTGGGGCATGGTGTTTAAGATTGAAAACGGCATGCTGAACGGACTACTCGAGCTCGTCGGCCTCGGCAGCTGGCAGCAGGACTGGCTGGGCAATCCCAAGCTCGGGATGCTCTCGATCAGCGTCGCATATATATGGCAAAATTACGGCTTCTACATGGTTATCTTCTTGGCGGCCCTGCAAAACATTTCGGCAGAAATCAAGGAAGCGGCCGTTATGGACGGAGCCACCGGTTGGAAGCAGTTCTGGTACGTCACCCTGCCTATGCTGAAGGAAACGATCTGGGTCACTCTCGTATTCGCCATCAGCAACAGCTTCCGCGTCTTCGACCTCATCTATGTCATGACGGCCGGCGGACCGGCGCATAACACCGAGGTCATGACAATTTACATGTACAACAACGCTTTTCAGAACATGAGCTTCGGCGGAGGAAGCGCGGTGTCCATGCTGATTCTGGTATTCAGCCTGATTGCCATTTATGCCGCTAATCTGTTAACAAGACGCAGCCAATAAGCAGGATGTGGCGGAAAGGAGAAAATATGCACACTTCGCGTTTCAAATTGTCGGTCGTCCATGCCTTTCTGGCTGTCCTATGTTTTCTTAACGTGCTTCCCTTGGTATGGATGGTCATCAGCTCGTTTAAATCCGAGAACGAATTTGCCGTCAACCCGATGGGATGGCCGAAGCTGTGGGATTTCAGCAATTACGCCAACGCCTGGAAAGTGGCGCATCTCGGAACCTATTTCTGGAACAGCTTGTACGTGACGGTATTGGCCATCTTGCTGACCGTGCTGCTCGGTGCGCTTGCTTCCTATTTTATCTCAAGGTTCGATTATAAATTCACCAAATGGGCTTACGCCTTATTTATCATCGGCATGACCATTCCGATTCATGCGACTCTTGTGCCGATCTTCATCCTGATGAAGAAAATCGGCCTGTTGAACACCCATATGTCCCTGGTGCTTCCCTACACTGCGTTCCATTTGTCCATTACGATTTTCATCCTCGTCGGATTCATGAAATCCTTTCCGAAGGACATTGAAGAATCGGCGATCATCGATGGTGCCGGGGTGTACCGTATTTTCTGGTCGATTATTTTGCCGATGACCCGGCCTGCACTGGCTACCGTTATCATCATCAACTTCATCTACAACTGGAACGAGTTCCTGTTTGCTCTCGTGCTGATTAACAAGGAGCCCCTCAAGACGCTGCCGCTTGGCCTGGCGAACTTCACCGGCACGGAAACGAAGTTCCAAACGATGCAGATGGCGGCTCTCGCCATGGCATTGGCACCGGTGCTGGCCTTCTATTTGCTGCTGGAGAAGCAGCTTGTACAGGGAATGACCGCAGGGGCGGTCAAAGGATAGCCAAACAATTTCCATAGCTTCTCCTCCCACTCTCTTATATGATAAAAGAATAGAAGCCAAGGGGAGGGGGGAGCAACTATGATAGCTAACAAGCTGGGACGGTCCGGCATCAGCTTACGGCAAAAATCCATTGCGATTTTCCTTCTGCTGGTGACGCTGCCTTCGCTGGTCGTGGGGTACGCGTTCCTTAACTGCTATGACAAGATCTTGCGGCAGCAGTTCATCTCTTCCACCGAGAAGAGTCTCAATACCATTGAGATGAACCTTTATGAGAAAATAAAGGCCGTGCAGGATATTACGGATTATATGATCTACCAGAAGGAATTCCGTGATTTCATGCAGACCCCCGAGACACCAGATACGCAAAGACAGCTGGAATATGACCGCCAGACTATTGAAGGCTTCGTCACTTTTCAGCTGATGTCCAAGAGCTATATCAAATCCGTTACCCTTCAGGGAAACAATGGGAATAAAATGCAGCTCGGCGAACCGGTGGAGGGACCCGAGCAGCCATGGATCGATCAGGCGAGAATGAGCCGCGGAGGCAACGTCTGGTCGAATTCCTATTCCCTCGTAAGCGGCTGGACGGGACCGAAGAAGGTCCTTTCGCTGTTTCGCGTCATCTATTCCTTCGATGATTTAACAAAGGATGTAGGGATTGCGGTTGTGCGGCTGAACGAATCGGAAATCTCGGGCCTGCTGGCATCGGCCATCCCGCAGGAGCAGACGTCCACCTTTATTCTCCGGCCGGATGGCACGGTTCTTCTGCATAAGGACGACCAATGGATCGGAAAGCCATACCCGAACGCCGATGTTCTGAAAACGCTTCAGCAGCATCCCGGCAAGAACACGGTACTGCAGATGGATGGCGAGAGCTATGTCCTCTTCAACAAAGTGATGAGATCAACCGGTTGGAATATCGTGACCCTGGTGAAAGATAAAACGATTGTGGCCAAAACGAACGCCCTCAAAATCACATTGCAAATCCTGTTCCTGCTCGTTATCCTGTTCGGTATGTTTGCGCTGATCGGCTTCGAGGTGGCGATTATCCGCCCTATGCTGGAATTGAAGAAGGAAACCGGCCGCTTGAAAAGCGGGGATTTCTCGGCCCGGGTGACCATCCGCTCCCACGATGAAATCGGCGAATTGGGCCGTCAATTCAACAACATGGTCACGACGATTAAAGACTTGATTGACAATAAGTATAAGCTGGAAATTCAGCAGAAGGAATCGGAGCTGCGGATTATGCAGAGCCAGATGGATCCTCATTTCCTGTACAATACGCTCGATATGATTCGCTGGACGGCAAGACTGGAGAAGGCTCCGGAAACGAGCCAGCTGATCGAGGCTTTGTCGGGATTTTTCCGGATGAGCATGAACCGGGAGAAACAGACAGCCACTCTTGCGGACGAGCTGGAGTTTGTCCGGTCTTATCTTAATCTGCAGCAGAAGCGAATGGGTGACAAGCTGGCGTTCTCCTTGCTGATGGAAGCTTCCTTGGAGGACACGGTCCTGCCAAGACGCCTGATCCAGCCGCTCGTCGAGAATAGCATCAAGCACGGCTTCGCCGCCCGTCAGAAGGGCAATATTCGAATACAAGTTCGCTGTTATAGGGGCCGGGAGAATGAGCTGATCATCGACGTGTCAGATACCGGCATCGGCTTCCCGCCGGAACGGCTGCAAGCGATCCGCTATGCCCTAGCCGAGAAAAGCGGGGAACGGGAGCTGATCGGCCATGCGCTCTACAACATTCATGAGCTGATCACCCTTCTGTATGGCAGCGGCTGGGGTATCGACTTCCCGGAAGAAGGCAACCGGTATGGAGCTTGCGTCCGTTTAACCATTCCCGTTCTGGAGAAGGAGCTGAAAGCGCTATGACCATCAAAATGCTGATAGTAGACGACGAACCGGTCATTTGCCGGGGGCTGAGGGAGACGATCCCATGGGAAACGATTGGCGTGGAGGTAGTGGGCGATGCTTCCGACGGGGTGGAAGCCCTGGAGCGGATCGAATCGCAGCCTGTTGATCTGGTGCTGACGGATATTCACATGGACGGCATGGATGGTCTGGAGCTGGCCAAAGAATTGCGGCAGCGGTATCCGCACATCCGTATTATCATCCTGAGCGGCTACGATTATTTCGATTATGCCCGCCAAGCGATCCGGATCGGCGTTGAGGACTATCTGCTGAAGCCGGTCGACGTTGACGAGCTGATGGAGATGGTACGACGAATCGGGGGAGAGCTGGAGCAGGAAGTGAGCCGCGGGAGAGAGCAGGTGAAAGACCGCTGGCAGAATTGGTTAAGCCGTCTGCTGCAGAACGACCAAACTCTCCCGGAGGGGTCTCCGATTCCGGGCGTTTCGGCATCGGAATTGAGCTTTGGCTTGATAGCCAGCCAACGGGAGGACTATGCGCTTTGGCGCGAACAATCGACGCCGGAGGAGAGGCGGGCAGCCCGCCGGGATTGGGAAGAGAGAGTGAGGGAAGCCTTAGCGGGCCACGGGCATGAGGTGATCTCCGCCTTTCTTCATCCGAATCTGCTGATTGTCCTATGTGTTTACTCCCGAGAGCCGAGTCGGGAAAACTTGCCCTCGATTCTGACGAAGCTGGCGGGGCAGGCGGCCTCCGGCCGCCGCCTGCATTTTGGCGTTTCGCCTGTCTTCCATTCGTTGACAGAAGCGTACGTGCATGGCCATGAGGCGATCGAAAGCGTTCAGCTTGGAGCCTTGCAGGAGCGTACCGTCACGTTTCCCGGAGAAGAGGTTCGCTCCCGTAAAAATCGCGGGTTGGTCACCGCGTTGGAGCTGGAGAAAGAACTGGTGAACTTCCTGTTCAACGGAGGAGAAGACGAGCTTAAACAGGTATGGGGAAAGATAATGGAGCAGTACCGGATCAAAGGCTGTTCGCTCGCGGAAATCGACCAGGCGTACAAGGAGCTGAAGATCGTCATCCAACGCAGATTGAGGACGAGCGGCATCGAGCTTTCGGAAGAGCTCGTGAACATCCTGGAAGGAACCATCGACCTGTATGCGAATAACTCCTACCGGGCGATCGAAGCGCTAATTCGGAGCGAGCTGATGTCACTATTTTCCTCGATTCATTCCACCTTAGGCGGGAAAAACCATTGGACGGTCGATCGGGTTACGAAATATATTGAAGCCCATCACAGCACCGATCTGAAGGCTTCCGAGGTGGCGGCTTGGCTCAAGATTACGCCGAACTATTTCAGCATTATCTTTAACCAATCGTTTGGCAAAGGATTTGCAGAGTATTTAAACGAGGTTCGGATCGAGCATGCCAAGGAAATGCTGAGCGGTACGCACGACAGGGTTTTCGAAATTGCGGAGAAGGTCGGCTACAACGATTACAAATATTTTTGCTCGATTTTTAAAGCGCATACCGGCGTCACGCCTACGCAGTACCGCAAGCTTGCCGATTCCACAACAGCTTAAGATAAAACGGCTCCCGGACCGAGTTGAGGCCGGGGGCCGTTTTATAATTATGGACAAGAGGATCAGTTGGTTCTCTATCTCAGCTGTTTTCGTTCAGCACATGTTCCACCAGCTCATCCAGCGGCACGGTGGCAAGCGCAATCGCCGTATCGGTGACCCCGTAGTAAATATAGAGCAGGCCGTCCTTCACCACGTTGCCGGTCGGAAAAACGACGTTCGGGATCTGGAAGCCGAATTTCTCGTAGTACGTTTCGGGCTCCATAATAAAGTTACGGGTCCGGGCAATAATGATTTCCGGATTCTCCAAATCGAGTAGCATCGCTCCGACACGGTAGACGGTGTTTTCGTCGACCCCATGATACAGGACGAGCCAGCCTTTGTCCGTCTTGACCGGAGGAGTGGACCCGCCGATTTTTTTGAATTCCCAGTCCATGTTTTCCGCCTTGGCCAGCAGCTTCGGTTCTTCCCAGTTAATCAAATCGTCCGAATAGGTAATCCACATGGCGGCCTTCTCCGTGCCGTACTTCTCGCCTACATATTCCTCCGGCCGGCGCAGCAGCACGTATTTCCCTCCGATTTTCTCGGGGAACAGGATGTTATCGCGGTCGTTGATATCAAGCGGGGTCGTATCCGCCAGATACTCCCAGTGAATCAAGTCCTTGGAGGTCATGATGCCCGAGCGGGTCAGCCAATGCTCCGGCTGCTCTCCCCATCCGTCTGGGTACTTGGGAACGGAGCGCTCGGGAATTCCGGCACCGGTAGGATAGTAGCTCATGGCGCAGGGGCGCAGGGCGTAATTGAGATAGAACGTGTCGTCGATCTTGACGATGCGCGGATCCTGAACGCTTCCGTACGGAAATCCGAGCATATCCGGGGTGACGACAGGCTCCTCCACCACATGGCGGAAATGAACGCCGTCTTCGCTTTCGAGCAAACCCAAGAAGTTTTTGCATGGTGTCAGCGATTCGGCGGTCCGCTCGATCATATAGAATTTGCCGTTGTCGATAATGACAGCCGGGTTAAAGACGGTCACTTTCCGCCAGTCGTATTTGCCCGGCACCACGATCGGATTGGCCGGATGTCTTTCGATGTGCATGTCTGTTCCTCCCGTTGAATGCGGATAGTATGATGCTCTTCTATCATTCTAATCGATTGAAAGTATCGCTAATATCCCAGGAAGCTATGAAAATATCGTAATTTTTATAGCGGTAAGCATATATACTCGGGCTATGACAGGTGGTAAAATAACATTATAACGTTATAACTTATTTTCACCGAAGGAGAACATCATGAGCGAGCGATTGGTACTACGCGGAGTAAAGCGGGTTAGCGGGGAAACCGTCGATATCGTCATAGCGGACGGCAGGATCCGGGAAGTGACGGAAGCGGGCAGCGGATCGGGCGACCGGGTGATGGACTTCTCCGGTGTCTATGTGTCGAGCGGATGGATTGACCTCCATGTCCATGCTTTTCCTGAATTCGATCCCTATGGGGATGAAATCGATGAGATTGGTGTCAAGCAAGGGGTCACATCTATCGTGGATGCGGGAAGCTGCGGAGCGGACCGGATCGGAGATCTGGTTGCGAGCGGGAAAAGGGCCAGAACCCATCTGTATGCGTTCCTGAACATCTCCCGGATTGGGCTGCAAAGAATCGACGAATTGTCCCATCTGGAGTGGATCGACCGGGAGAAGGCGGCTGATGCCGTACACCGGTATAAGGACAGCATCGTCGGGCTGAAGGCCAGGATCAGCCGCAGCGTCGTCAAGGAAAGCGGACTTCAGCCACTGGTTATGGCCCGTGCGCTCTCCGAGCAGCTGTCTCTGCCGCTTATGGTGCATATCGGCTCCGGACCACCGGACATTCAGGAGATTATGCCGCTTTTGGCGAAGAGAGACATTGTCACCCATTATCTGAACGGCAAGAAGAACAACCTATTCGGCCCGGACGGTCAGCCTCTTCAGGTACTGAGGGATGCGGTGGCAAGAGGGGTGCACCTCGACGTTGGCCATGGCACCGCCAGCTTCTCGTTTAAGGTTGCCGAGGCCGCCAAGCGGTACGGCATCCCCCTCGGCACGATCAGCACGGACATCTACCGAGGCAATCGCATGAACGGCCCCGTGTTCAGCATGTCCCACGTGCTCACGAAATTCCTCTCCTTGGGCTATCCGCTGGAGGAAGTCATAGCCTCGGTCACGACGAAGGCGGCTGACTGGCTCGGCAAGCCGGAGCTAGGCCGAATTCAACCGGGAGACCCCGCGCGGTTAACCTTATTCACGGTAGAGAACAAACCGGTGGAGCTGACGGATTCCGAAGGGAAGAAGCGCACGGCCGGTCTAACTTTGGAAGCAAAAGGAGCAATGATCCATGGCGAATTCATTGAATGCTAAATACGGCTTGAAGCGTGTAATCAACGCCAGCGGAAGAATGAGCATATTGGGCGTATCGGCCCCGACGGACACCGTCATGGAAGCCATGAAGCAGGGCGGGCAGAGCTACGTGGAGATCGCCGATCTGGTCGACAAAGCGGGGGAATATATAGCCCGCACGATCGGCTCCGAGGCCGCGGTCGTCGTCAATTCGGCGTCTAGCGGCATTGCGCTCTCCGTAGCAGCGGTCGTGACGCAAGGCGATCGCCGGAAGAGCGACCGACTCCACCAGGAGAGCATCGCGAGAAATGAAATCATCATGCTGAAGGGTCATAATGTCCAGTACGGTGCCCCCGTCGAAACCATGATCTATTTAGGCGGAGGCAGGCTCGTCGAGGTCGGATATGCGAACGAAGGCAAGGCGGGGCACATCGAATCGGCAATCGGAGAGAATACGGCGGCCATTCTGTATGTGAAATCCCATCACTGCGTGCAAAAGAATATGATCACGGTCGAAGAGGCTTGGGAGGTCGCCAAGCGGAACCGCATTCCGCTTATCGTCGATGCGGCGGCCGAGGAAGATATCCGCAAGTATGTGCTGGTTTCCGATTTGGCCATCTACAGCGGTTCCAAGGCCATTGAGGGGCCGACTTCGGGAATTGTAGCCGGCAAGCAGATGTATATCGAGTGGCTCAAAGCCCAGCTGCACGGCATTGGACGAAGCATGAAGGTGGGCAAGGAAACGACCTTCGGGCTGCTTCAGGCGCTGGATGAATACATGGAGAAGGATGACAAGAGCGAGCAGGAAAAAGCAAGCCTGCAGGCCCTCCTGCCGCTGAACGACATCAAGGGCGTCAAAGTGTCGGTCGTCCAGGATGAAGCGGGACGGGCCATCTACCGCGCGCGGATCCAGATCGATCCGGACGAGTCGGGAACGACCGCCAAAGAGGTCGTTCATAAGCTGCAGAACGGAGACATCGCCATCTATACGCGTGATTATGGCGTGAAACAAGGGTATTTCGACATCGATCCCCGCCCGCTCATGGGCGATGACATTCTGGTGATCGCATCCAAACTTCGGGAATTCACAGGAGGCAAATAAGATGGCTAACCTATCCAAACGATTTTACAAAGACCGGGTTTCCTTAAACGTGCTGGCGAACAGCATCGAGAACGCCAAGGCCGTGTTCGAGGCGGCGGAAGGGTATGTGCTCGTGGGCGTTCTGTCGAAGAATTACCCGACGGTGGAGGAAGCCGTATCGGCTATGAAAGAATACGGCAAAGAGATTGAGGATGCCGTATCGATCGGCTTGGGGGCTGGGGATAACCGGCAGGCAGCCGTTGTAGCCGAAATCGCCAAGTCGTATGCCGGCAGCCATATCAATCAAGTATTTCCCGCAGTCGGTGCGACACGTGCCAATCTGAATGGAAAAGAAGGCTGGATCAATAGCTTGGTTTCACCGACGGGCCGAGCCGGATACGTCAATATCTCGACAGGTCCGGTCAGCGCGGCAGGGGAAGAGCAGGCGATTGTGCCGGTCAAAGCGGCGATTACCCTCGTCCGTGACATGGGCGGCAATGCGCTGAAATATTTCCCGATGAACGGATTGAGCCGGGAAGACGAGCTGCGGGCCGTGGCTCAGGCTTGCGCGGAAGAAGGCTTTGCGCTTGAGCCGACCGGAGGCATTGACAAAGACAACTTTGAGGCCATTTTACGCATTGCACTGGAGGCGGGAGTGCCGCAAATCATCCCTCACGTCTATTCCTCCATCATCAGCAAGGAGACGGGAGCAACGAACGTACAGGATGTCCGCGATTTGCTCGCGATCGTGAAGAAATTGGTGGACGAACGTGTCTAAGAAGCTGGCAGCCTTCGGTGAGGTGATGATGCGCCTTCAGGTACCCGGCTATAACCTGCTGTCCCAGTCGAGCACGTTAAGCTTTTCCTTCTCCGGTACGGGCGTGAATGTCGCTTCGGCGTTAGCCCGTTTCGGGTACGACGGCTTCCTCGTAACCCGGCTGCCCGACAATGCGGTGGGAGACGCCGCGGCAGCTTATCTCAGCCAGCTTGGCATCGCCCGGGATTTTATCGTACGGGGGGGCCAATACGTCGGCATGTATTTCTTGGAGAACGGCTTCGGCGTCCGGCCAAGCCGTGTGACCTATACGAACCGGTTGGACAGCAGCTTCAATACGGCTCCGGAAGGATCGTATGATTATGAAAGCATCGCCGGGCAGATCGACTTGATCCATTTTTGCGGCATTACGCTGGCCATGAATGATACCGTGCGGCAGCATATGAAACGATTGGCCCAAGCGGTCAGAGCCAAAGGAGGCCACGTGGTCTTCGATTGCAATTACCGCCCCTCTCTCTGGGGCGAAGGCGGCTACGAGAAAGCCAAGCCGCATTACGAGGAGATGCTGGAGCTTGCGGACCTCGTCATCATGAACGAGAAAGATGCCATCCATACGCTCGGAATGAGCACGGTGCAGCAGGACCGTCATCAGCAGCTCGCCGAGCTCATTCCGGCCGTGGCGAACCGTTACGGCATTCAGGTCATTGCCGGTACGCACCGTTCGATCAACGGGGATAACTCGCATTCCTTGCGGGGGTATCTCTATAAGAATCAGACGTTCACCTTCTCTCCAACGCTTACTTTCTCCGTCTATGACCGGATCGGCGCGGGTGATGCCTATACGGCCGGCATTGTTCACGGGGAACTGGCGGGATGGGAGCCGGAGGAAACGGTTCGTTTCGCGGCGGCTTCGAGCATGCTGGCGCATACGACAGCCGGCGATACGCCCATGTCGTCTGTCAGCGACATCCGCCGGGCTATGACCGAGTCGGTTAGCGACGTGCAAAGGTAGGGAGCTCCATGAGTCTATCCAGAACCAACCGTCCTCTATACAGACAGATCTATAAGATTATCAAAGACCGGATTCTGCACGGTGCGTACCCGATCGGGTCTAATATTCCGTCGGAGCCGCAGCTGGAGAAAGAATTCGGCGTCAGCAAAATTACGGTCCGCAACGCCATCAAAGAGCTTGCCCAGGAAGGTTACGTCGAGCCGGGCAGCGGCAAAGGAACGAAGGTTATCCGGAACACGTCGGCCTCCAAGCTCTCCAAGTGGAAACGATTCACGGAGCTCTTGGTCGAGGAAGGCCATCAGCTGCAGAAGGAATGGGTGCAGGCCAAAGCCATACTCAACCAAGCGGAAACGGAATGCTCCCTTTTGTTCGGGGAGCGCTGTATCTGCATTGAACGCTTGTACCGCTTGAACGACGTACCCTATATTCATTTCACGCACTACCTGGCTCCTCGGATTAACGGACTGGAGACGGCGATGGATATCCAATCGCTGTATGAAATGCTGGAGGAGCAGAACATTTCGCTCGGAAAGTTTCGGGACGAATTCACTGTTGAGGCAGCTCCTTCTGATGTGGCGAAGCAGCTGCAGCTGGAGGAAGGCTTCCCCTTGTTAAAGAGAACACGGTACTCCTATGAGGAAAGTGGAGACGCCATCGAGTACAGCATAGGTTATTACAACACGAAGCTGCATCCTTATGTTGTCAACTATGATGCCTAAGCGAAGCTATTGCCTGGCAGATGGTTTCATTAGTAAAGTCGCATAATCTGCGGCTTTTTTTGTTTGGAACAAGAATTCTGTATATTTTATGGAGTAAAGACAGGCATTCCAAATACGTTCTGACAAGTGGAGGTACTTTTTCCATATGCTTAGACGGAGAGTCCGGGGAAGCCAGTGAAAGAATCCGATTAGGCTTTTGCCCAGGTGTTTGGGTTGTCAGTGAGCCTTACGACGAACCCCTGCTTCTCGGAACCCGATTAGGTATAATAGGAATAGACGAGTAAGGAAAAAAGGGGGAGCAGGGATGAAGCCATTGAAGGTTCAGGATTTGATTGACCGGTTTTCGCTGGAGGTACTGGTAGAGGGAGACACCTCCCGTACCATCTCCAAGCCGAAAGCCCACCGCCCGGGCTTGGAGTTCGCCGGCTATTTCGATTTCTTCTCTCATGATCATGTTCAGGTGCTCGGCCGCAAAGAAATTACTTACCTGCACAAACTGACGGAGGAGGAACGCAACGACCGGATCGGTAACGTCGTGAAATACCGTCCCCCGTGCTTCGTCGTGACGCGAAGCCAGGAGGGCTTGAAGTACATAACGAAATACTGCGAGGAGGAGGGCATCCCTTTGCTGCGCACCCCGCAGCCGACCTATAAATTTATAGAAATGGCCGACATCTATATGACGAAGGTGTTGGCACCGGAGATTGCCATTCACGGGGTGTGCGTAAACGTATCGGGAATCGGGGTTCTGCTGCGTGGCAAATCCGGCGTTGGCAAAAGCGAAACGGCCCATACGCTCATCCGCAGGGGACACCGGCTGGTCGCTGACGACATGGTCGTCCTCAAAAAAATCAGCCCCGAATCGATTCTGGGCACCCATAACGAAGTCAACAAAGAGTTTCTGGCGCTGCGAAGCATCGGTCTGATCAACGTTTCCCGGCTCTACGGCCGTCGGGCCTTCCAGGACGAGACCCGAATCGTGCTGGATATCGAATTGACGCATTGGCAGGAGCATGCCTTGAACAACGATCTGGAGCTGGAGCCCAAATTCACCGAGTACTTGGATGTCCCTGTTCCGCATATCGAGATCCAGCTTCAACCGGGTCGGGACGTAGCGGGACTCGTGGAAGCGGCGGCGAACAGCTGGTATTTGCGTATGCAGGGCTACAGCGCGGCCGATGAGTTCATGAAGCGGCTCGAACAGCAATAGCCTTGTCACATTTAGGAAGGAGGTTATCAACATGAGTCTAACCATTTACGTGGTGGATGCGTTTAGCAAACAAGCCTTTCGAGGCAACCCGGCCGCCGTATGCCTCACAACAGACCCGCTCCCTGATGAACAAATGCAGAAGATCGCCCAAGAGATGCATTTATCGGAGACGGCCTTCTTGGTCCCTGTACAAGAAGGCTTCAGCCTAAGGTGGTTTACCCCCTTGGCGGAAGTGGAGCTATGCGGCCATGCTACACTGGCCAGTGCCCATATTTTATGGGAAACCGGTACCTTGGATCCAAACCGGCAAGCGGTGTTTCATACAAAAAGCGGAAGGTTAACAGCGGACCGGAACGGTTCTTGGATAGAACTGGATTTCCCGGCGGAAGAAGTGGAGAGAAGCGATTATCCTGAAGAATTGATAGAAGCGCTGGCGGTGGAGCCTGTCTTTGTCGGAAGAAATCGCTTCGATTATTTCATTGAGGTCGAATCCGCGGATCTCCTTTGTTCGCTTCAACCTAACTTTTCGTTATTGGCGGGAATCCCAACGAGGGGAGTCAACGTGACCAGCCGCTCGGATGACTACGATTTTATCTCGCGGTGTTTTTTTCCGGCCATTGGCGTTAACGAAGATCCCGTTACGGGGTCCGCCCATTGCGGCCTTGCTCCCTATTGGGGCCGCCTGTTACAGAAAACGGAAATGACGGCTTATCAGGCATCCAGCCGAGGCGGCGTGTTGAAGCTAAGCCTTCGGAACGACCGGGTCCGGATCGCCGGACAAGCGGTTACCGTGATGAGAAGTACTCTTTTGGTATGATTTGAAAAAGTAAGCAACCGAGAAGAAACCGGATTGCCGCTCTCGCTCAAGAAGACACGAGTCATGGAAACGGGCCGGCGTACGGACTTATGGTTTACCGTACAGAATTAAGAGGGATCAACAATTAGCCTGCTGGAAATAGCAGGTTTTTTGCTTGCGTATCTAGCCTAATTATCGGAATGAAAAAGGGAGTGGACCATGAACCCTACGAAGAAGATCCGCAAATTCAATAAGCAGGCGGTCAGATACGACAACCGGAGAAGTAAAGGCGATTTGGCTCATCTGCGTGCCCCCCTTATCGGGCGTGCTTCCGGCAAGGTATTGGAGCTGGGGGCGGGAGCGGGGGCCAACCTTCCGTATTACCGTCCCGATGTGATTTTAACGGCCGTGGATTTCAGTCCGGCGATGCTGAGCAAGGCCAGGGAGGCTAACAACCGGCACTTTAACCTGTCGGCTGAGTTCAGGGAAGGTAACGTGGACACCATTGACCTTCCGGAGCAGTCCTTTGATACCGTGGTCTCCACGCTGTCGCTGTGTGCTTATCATAACCCCGAAAAGGCTCTGCTTAACATGAACCGGTGGTGCAAGCCGGACGGCCGCGTTTTGCTAATGGAGCATGGACTGAGCTCACGCCAAGCGATGGCGCTTGCCCAGAAGACGGTTAACCCCCTCGCTTACCGGCTCTTCGGATGCCACCAAAACCGGGATGTGCTCTCCCTGATCCGCCGGTCTCCCTTGAAGATCGAATGGGCGGCTTCTCATATGGCCGGTATGCTTCATGTAATGGTCTGTCATCCCTCCTAAACGAGGTTGCCGACAACTCGGAATGGGTATTAGAAGAAGAGGCAATCGGGATGCGGTCAGGGACCTTTCCAAGAAAGACTTATGCGGCGTGGTCCGATTGGGCCATACTGGATATTCAGGAAGGAACCGACGGACCGGGGCGATGAGATCGCAGTTTGATCCTTTCAGCGACTTGGAGAATGGGAGGGGAAGACATGGAGAGACATCCTTGGGTGCCCGGCAACCGGATATGGAAAACGGCTTTGGCGGCAACCGTCTCCTGGGCCGTGGCGGGCGTGGTCAGCTCGGAGCATCCCTTCTTCGCTCCTCTTGCCGCGGTGCTGTGCATGCAGGCTACGGTTGAACAGTCGCTGACGAAGGGCATGCAGCGTGTGCTCGGCATTGTGATGGGCGTGATTCTTGCAGGTGCGGCCCTTCAGATTGGGGGACCCTCCTGGTGGAGCATCGGCCTCCTTCTGCTAGTGGCGCTGACCGCCGCCCGGGTGCTCCGGTTGCCAGAGTACAGCGTCACGCAGACAGGAATTAGCGCGCTGCTGATGTTTACCATCGGGGCGGGAAGCGGCCACTACGGCCTGGACCGGATTCTGGAAACGATGATCGGGGCCGCCATTGCTACGCTGATCAATCTTCTCGTGGCACCGCCTGATTACACCCGGATATTTGCCGATTCGCTAAAAGCTTCGGTAGAGGAGATGAGCCTGCACTGCCGCAAGCTGGCCGCATGGCTCGACCGGGAGGAATCTGCGGAAGACGGCATGGCGCTGCAAGAGACCTTGAAGGAGCTGTGCCGTACGATTGAGCAGGCGTCGGACCGCATGGAACAGGCGATTCAGGCTTTAAAGTTCAGTCCTTTCGTGCAAAGCCGCCGAAAGCAGCTCGAGAGGTACCGGAACTTGCTTCATGCCGTGAACCGGGGATACGCAAGAGGAGAAGAAATCCAGCGTCTGCTGGTCACGATGGCGGAGCAGGGTGTCCTGACGAAAGAGGATCGCAAGCGCTGGGCGGAGGGGCTCGAGCGATTTGCCGGATACTTGGAAGAATGGTGGTTGGCTCAGAAAAAGGGGGGAGACTCCATATCGGCTACCGATTCCTTAGTAAGGTTGGCTGCCGGTCTGCCCCCTTTGACCGCAACCCATTGGCTTCATGCCTTGGAGGTCGAAGCGCATCAGCTTCTAAAGGATCTCAATCATCCATGACCCGCATGACCGAGCAAAGTCTCGATCGCTTCGACCACTTCATCGGGACTGTCCGTATGGATGGTGGTGTGACCGGCATCGGGGAAGAGGCGATGCTCTCCTTGCGGAACAGAGCGGGCTAATCTGGTGTAGATGGTCTTCTTTGCTTCCGTGAACGGTTCCATAGACTCCCGCAGGAAGGAGGAACTCACGACCGGAGTTAGAAAGGGGTCGATCCCCGTTCCCGTCACCACGATCAGCGGGACATCCGGCAGGTCTCCTCCTTCGCGAAGCTCTTGGTACAGCTTGTTGTTCAAGTTTTTCCTCTCGGTCATCGTACTCGATAGGGTCCGGAGATGATACTCGACCAGCGGTTGGCGTACCGAATCCGGCCATTTTTCGAACATGCGATCGAATAGTCTGCGAAAGGTCCGCTTGTAGGTTAGGGCGGTCCGAAGGATGGTGTATGCCTGCTGAGGCAGGTGGCGTTTCTTAAGCTTGGGGGTATGCGATAGAAAATCCTCGTGCGGCGGCTCCAGGAGAAGCATCCCGGCCACCTCATCCGGGTAGCTTTGGGCGTACCGGCAAGCGTATAGGCCGCCCAGCGAATGGCCGACGAACAGATAGGGAGCGGGGACCCCTGCGGTATGCAACAGGCTCCGCAATTCATTCGTGACCTCCGCGGCACTTCGGGGAAGCTTGACTGGATCGCTCCAACCCGTTCCTGCCCGGTCGTAGATGACGGATGTCGTGCTTTTGCTAATGCGCCGGTGAATATTATCATAATCGAGACCTATCATGCCGGCCGCCGGAATAAAAACGACAGCGGGAGTTCCCGTCCCCGAACGGTGGAGGAACAACTGCCGCCCCTCGACGCTGTAGAAGCATCCGTTGACGGGTAACGGATGCTTTTTGACCGAATCGTTCATACGGAATCAAGCCCCCATCCTTATTCACTTATAGAAAAGCTTCCGCAGCTCATGAAAGAAACCATCCAGCTTGGCAGCAAGGCTGTCCGAGTCCCATATGGATGCGTCTGGATTTTGAAGATCGGCCAGGAGCTCATTGGTAAACCCGACGTTCGCCCAAAAAATAATCTGCTTGCCTTTCTCGACGTCCAATCCTTCCCGGAAGTTAGATTCGTCGATAGAACCAAACATCGCCTCATAGCAAAACGGCTGCTTCTCATGCTGCCTCCGTTCCATTTCCTTGTTGATTTCTGCTGATTGAGTAGGCGCCGAAAGCTTCTGGAATTCAAAAATCCAGGGATAGCGTCTCAGCAGCTCCAGCTGGAGAAGATAAGATTGCCGCAGTCTCTCAAAAAGATCCGGTTCCTTGAAGTTCATCAAAGCCAAGTATTCTTTATGAATAAGGTCCGAGCAGTAATCGTAAAGGAACAGAAAAAGGTCCTGTTTGCTCCCGACATAATGAAAAAATAACCCTTTCGATAGGCCGGCTTCTCTCGCCATCACATTCGTTGACGCTTCATCAAATCCTTTCCCGGAAAATTCCTTTAAAGCCGCGTTTAGAATGGCATCCCGTCTTGCCGCTTCCAGATTAGAAAGCAATATAGGCATGTAATCCTCCTTCCCATCTAAAATATCGTATTGACCTAATAGGTCAATCCTATTATATCTATATTTACCTGTTAGGTAAATGATGAATAAATAAAAACGCGAAGCCAGATGGCTTCGCGCTTTTCCGTCTTTCGTTTCCATCCAAACAGCCATCAAAACAGCTTGTCATCGGGGTCAGACCCGAACCGGTGGTTCTGGTTCAAGCCGTCCAGTGCGGTCATGTCTTCGTCCGACAAAGCAAAGTCGAAGATTCCGGAATTCTCAACGATGCGTTCCTTGTGTACGGATTTGGGAATAACCACCACGCCATGCTGCAGGTCCCAGCGCAGCACGACCTGTGCAGGCGTTTTGCCGTGCTTGGCGGCCAGCTCCTTCAGCAGCGGAAGGTAAAGCTTGCCCTGCATAAGCGGGCTCCAAGCTTCAAGCTGGATGCCTTTGTCCTGGCAGTAGTCAAGCAGCTCCTGCTGACGGAGCAGCGGGTGGAATTCCACCTGGTTAACGGCCGGAACCGTGTCGCTCACCTCACGCAGGCTTTCGAGGTGGTGGATTTTGAAGTTGCTTACCCCAATGGCGCGAATATACCCTTCCCGATACAGCTTGTCGAACGCTCGCCAGCTGTCTTTGTACTTGTCTTTGCCTGGCCAGTGAATAAGATAGAGATCGAGGTATTCCACCCCCAGCTTACGGCGGCTTTCGTCGAATGCCCGCAAGGTGGACTCATAGCCATGGTCGGAATTGGCCAGCTTGGTCGTAAGGAACAGCTGGTCCCGGGGAACGCTGCATTCCTTGATGGCGGTGCCGACGCCTTCTTCGTTCTGGTAGCCCGCCGCGGTGTCGACGGCACGGTAGCCGGCTTCGATCGCATGGCGGACGGCTTGAATGACCTCGTCGCCATCCTTGACCTGCCAGACGCCGAGGCCGAGCCGAGGCATAGCGACGCCGTTGTTCAGTGTTGTCGTATCGGTAATCTGCTGAAGAGTCATTTTGATTCCTCCCTGTCCAGATGTTTCCTTTCGCTACCCAGTGTAGTCGATTAGCTAACCGGGTGCAATAAAACGCGGCAGGACGGCTGCCGGCAAGTGGCGTTCTTACGGCTTGATGAAACAAATCGCATCCATTTACGTTAATAACTGGGAGGAGGTTGGTGAAGCAAAGAATACCATAACAAGCTGGGAGGTAGGGATGGCTTATCTGCGCTTGATAGTTCTGGTGTTGGCCTTTGAGGTTCTAATCACCGCTTTACTCGGATTGGGAATGTATTATGGGTTTGCCGTCTTTCCTTATTCTCCCTCACCGCTGGTGACGACAAGATCCGCTGCGCAGTCAGGCGGATTTCAAGCTACCCTTCCGATGTATGTTCCCTCCTTACAAGACCTAAAAATCCCCTACACGCTTCTGCAGGAAGGGAAGCAGAGATGGGGCATTGCGGCGTTCCTTGTCTCTGCGGCTGTGACGGTTTTGCATAGCTTTTTCCGAGGGATGTACCTGGGAGGGCTAAAAGGTTGGGTAACGAACAAATCTGCCGCCTTATTTGCCTGTGGACGCCAATATTTCGGGAGGATGCTGGCTTGGTCGATTTTTCAAATCTTGACGGGAGGACTGATGATTTTCATCGCGGTCACCCTCTTTCCGATAGCAGCCGTCCTCATGCTTGTCTTATTCCTGTATTCGCTGACGCCTTATCTGGTAGTCCTTCAGGATATCTCGTTTGGCGAGGCACTGGGGAAAGCTCCGCGCCTGCTGCGGCGTTATTTCATCAAGCTGCTGCCCCTGTCACTTCTCGCCTTGATCGGCACCTTCTCCGTAAGTCTTCTACAGTCACTGCCCGCTCCTTGGGGGTACGCCGTGCCGCTGGTTGCCTATGCATTCGTCGGAACGTGGCTGATCGGAGAGCTGATGAGGCAGCTGGCCGGGAAGCTGAGAATATACGACGAACCGGCTCCGAATCTGCCGGTGGGAGAGTTCCAAGCACCTAGATGGATCCATGCTTTGATGATCCTGCTCGTTCCGGTGCTGGTCGCCGCAGGAATTCTGGCGGCTTCGGGCAGGCATCTGAGCGTTCTGGATATTGGACGGAAGGATAAGCTGATGGACGGGGTCGCCTATCGGTCGAATTTCTCCGATGCCTATTATGCGTCTCAGTGGAACTATACGGCATACGAATGGCAGACGAACGGGTATAGCCTGACCATTAGCCTTCCGGATCTGTCCGGAGAACAGAAGCCGGAGGTACTAAGGGGGATAGCGGACATTACATGGCAGGTGACAGAAGACATTCGTTCGGTAAAGGGGCATTCCACCCTAATGGAACGAAAGCCGGTCACGCGAAAGAGTCGGATCATGTACCGCCTTGTACGGCAAACCGCAACCAATGGCGGCTTCTACTATTCCAGCAAAGGGGGCGCTGCTTCGATCCTTCCGAATGGAGAACGGCCGCATGAGCCCCTTTCCGTGGGTATGATGATCAGCGGAGATGGCAGCCAGCTGTATGTTCTGCAGTTTCCTTCAAGATTCGACAGCTCGCAGGTGTTCCGTGTCTCGGATGACGGGCGTTATTTCATCCCTAAAACGAACGAAATCAACCCGACGGATTTTCACGCCTACTGGTTCACGGCTGAACAGAATACCGATAATTTGTTCGGCTTGCTGGCCGCCAAAAACAAAACGAATAACCTGGGAATTCTCAACCAGTCAGCTATAGTGCTTGCGAGCGCCATGCAGGAAGGGGATGGTCGAATGGTCGTGAACCTGCTGGAAACGCTACGGAAGGCCGGGGTAAGCGTGACCTCACCCGACTGGGATGAACGGACTTGGACCGACCATTTGCATAGCCGTTATAACGGAGTAACGCTGCAGCAAACGCTCGAGCTGCTGACCAAGGCCGGCGTTCAAGGAACCTATCAAGCCAAAGAGCTGCAAGACCTAAGCGATGATAAGACAGGGGTTTACCGGCTGGAGGTTTCGTTCCCGGACGGGAAGCTGCCGATCACCTACCGGATCTCCAAGGCGGACGGCAAGCTGTTGTCTATGAGCTTAGGATGACTTTTAGTTGATATGGAAGTGGGAAGAAAGTCCGGTTTTTGGCTTGGGTTTCCCTTTCTCCTGTCCGGTTTGGTAGAATATAGAGTGTGTTTTGCCGACCGACAAAGGAGGGATGGGAAACGGAAAAAGTATGGAAGATCCGAACAAGGATCCGAGATATTGCGGAAGCCGGCTATCAAGCGATACGGGAAGTGCTTCAGCGGCTTCCCTGGCTCAAAACCGTTTATACGGTATGGTGCTGGATCTCCTTGCTGTTTTTTATCGTGTGCCTCTTCCTGTTCAGGGATTCCCGCACCATGCTGGTCCAGTATTTGTGGTCCTTCTACGTCATGCTTCAATTCTGGTTCTTGTGCCGGAGCAAAACCTTCACCTGGAAACAGGCCGCCCTGTTCATGCTGCTGGGAGTGTTCCTTGTTATCCCGCTGACAGCGCTTACTTTGCTGGCGGCCCACGGGATATTCGGCGGGAACACGAGGGATACCTGGTCCCAGGCCGTGCTGACCCCGATTGCGGAGGAAGTCTGGAAGCTGCTGCCGCTCGGGTTGTTCCTGTTCTTCTCCCGCCGCGCGTCCTCCATGAGTCTGGCGGACTATACCCTGGCTGGGGCTGGGGCTGGCGTGGGCTTCCAGCTGATGGAGGAGCTTACCCGGCGCTGGCTGAACTCAGGTATCATCGGACGGACCTATGGCTACAGCACGACCTTGCTCGGCGGGGAGACCATCCATTGGGATTTCTGGACGCTTTTCCCCGGCCGGTTTGAAGAGAGCCTCTTTCCGACCGTCATGTCGGTCAGTCATCCGGTGCATACCGGCCTAGTCGCGCTGGGGCTCGGGCTGGCCGTCCGCTTCCGCAAGCAGCGGGGAAATAAAGTCTTCGTGCTGCCGGGACTGCTGCTGGCTTGGTCCATCCTGGATCACATGGGCTATAACGGCCAGGATTCCCTGCCGGACTGGTTCTTGAAGCTGAGTGACTGGACCGGAAGCGGGTACCTCACCAAAGATGCCTTTATTCTGCTCTTGGCGCTCGGACTGTTTATCGACTATGCCGCTCTTAACCGCATCAAAGGCCAGCTTCCCAAGATAGAGGGAGAAGGATGGCTTACCCCTTTCTCAGAGCTGTGGTATATGGGAAGGGCTCTGTTCACGCGAAGAGAGACGTTCGCCCCTGTCTTGGCATGGACACGGGAGCGAAGGGAGATGGGCTTCTCCCTTCTCTATGGCAACGAGGAAGCGGTCAGTCTGCGGGATTCCTTGCACACGCGGCTGCAGCGTCATTACCGGGCGGCGGCCGGGGTAACCGCTGTGCTGCTCCTGCTCGGCGTATGGGCCGGCTTTGCCGCCTATTCCCACATCAGTGGGCATCCCACGGAATCCGCCTGCTTCTCCTGCATGTTCGATTCGCTTCAGAATTGGTGGGACCGTCTCGATACATGGGAGAAGGGAGCCATCGTCCTGGGGGCGTTCGCGCTCTCTCTCCTGTTTGTCGGCTTCTGGCCGGCTCTTGGCATCGCCCTTACGGCGGCAAGCATCCCGGCCAGCGGCCATGAGATCGCCAAGGACATCCGGGATCCCAAGCGGCTTCTGACGCCGGAGACCGCGTTGTCCACGCTTATCGCTTTGGCGCTCAGCCGTGTTCCGTTCGGACGGCTCGCCGAACGCCTAAGCGGAAAAGCAGGCAGACGGCTCAAGGAATGGCTTGAGAATCTGCTCAAGCGGCCGAAGAAGCCGAAGCCGGAGCCGGATCTTCCGCAGAAGCCTCATAAGCCGCAGAAGCCGGAAGGGGAGGAACCGCCGTCGAAGAAGAATCCGGAGGAGGATCCCCCGCCTAGCGACCCTGAAGATTATGTGCACTGGAGCCAAGCGAGGTACAAAGGGGTGGAGCTGTATGACAGCCGCAATGGTGCGCTAGGCGAGTTCGATGGGGTCGATCTGGAGAAGGGTGTCTTCTATGAAGCCAAATCGGCCAAGGGTTTGGACCGTATCCACCCGAAAACGGGCAAACCCCAGCAAACACCCCAGCAGTTTACGGATAAACAGCTGTACCAGAAGACGAAGGTGCGGATCAACAACCTGGAGAAAGCTGTCGGGACGCGGACAACGCCGGACGGGACGTCGGACATTCCGACACTGGAGCAGATCAAAGGAATCCGGCATTTTGAATTTCAGCTTGACGGGGATTCCCCGGCGCTTCGGGAAGCGGCCGAGAACAGCCTCAACCGCCTGCGCCAGGATTTCCCGGATTACACATTTACCATACGGTTTGGGGTGAACTAGCATGTCGATCAGCGCGATCATTATCGATCCGGAAGATGAGTTTGAAAGCTCGTTTATGCTCCCTGTAGCGACGGAATCATTCTATTCGAAATATTGGCTTCCGGCCGTCGAGGAACTCAATCTGCAGTGGGCCGCCCTTTTTCAGGACGGAACGGATGTGGAGAGCGAGGACATTCCTGCAGTACTCGAGGAAGTCGCCCGGCTCAAGGAATGGGCACACACCCGTATGGACGGGGAGGACCGGGAGCATATGCTGCGCCGGCTCGAGCTGCTCGAAACGGAGCTGCCGAAAGCATACAGGCGGGGCGGGGCCGTCGTGTATATCGGCTGAGAATGGTAGAATAGGGATAGAGGCTATTCCGGAAAAGCCGGAGGCTCTATCCTTTTTTAACGGCCCGGAAGATAGAAAGCGGCGCTTTCTTAACAAGAAAGAACAGACGGTAAAGGGGGGGATGGGTATTCAATACGTGGACATGACCCGGCTCGGGGATAGCGCCATTATCATAAGGCTGGGTAACCGGATCGACGAGGAGACCCATACGAAAGTAAGAGCTTTGTCGCGCTATCTGGAGAATCATTCCTTCGAGGGGATGGTGGAGGTGATCCCAGCCTACGCTTCGGTTACCGTCGTCTACGATCCCGTACGTATTTTTAGGACAACCGGCGGGTCCAATTCGCTAGAGGAAATACGGTATCCCTACGAAGAAGTGGAGAGCAGGCTGAAGAACCTGCTGGACCATCTGCAGGAGGACAACGTCCCCGACCATAGGGTCGTCGAAATCCCGGTCTGCTACGGGGAAGAACTTGGACCGGATCTGAAGCACGTCGCCGGAATGACCGGCTGGAGCGCGGAGGAAGTGATCCGGATTCATGCGGGCACGGAGTATTTGGTTTATATGCTGGGGTTCGCCCCGGGCTTTCCCTATCTGGGAGGCATGGATAAACGGATAGCGGCGCCGCGGAAACCAACTCCCCGGTTATCCATTCCTCCGGGAACGGTTGGGATTGCCGGGGAACAAACGGGGATCTACCCGATCGAGACCCCGGGAGGCTGGCAGTTGATCGGCCGAACGCCGCTGCCGCTGTTTTTGCCGGATAAAGAGCCCCCCACCTTGCTGGAAGCCGGCGACCGCATCCGGTTCTATCCGATCACCCGCAAGGAGTATGACCGGTGGGAGGGAAGAGGATGACCATTCAGGTACGTAGGCCGGGTCTGCTTTCCACCTTGCAGGATCTGGGCCGGTACGGGTACCAGAAATATGGGGTTATGGCTGGCGGGGCCATGGACGGCTTTGCCCACAGAGCGGCTAATCGTCTGGTTGGCAATGACGACGCGGAAGCCACGCTGGAAATGACGGTAACGGGACCCGTGCTGTATTTTGAAGAGCCGGCACTTATCTCGCTGTGCGGCTCAGACTTATCGCCGCGGATAGACGGGATCCCCATCCCTTCCTGGAGGCCCATTTATGTAAGAGCAGGAGGGACGCTTCAATTCGGCTCGGCTCGTGAGGGCTGCCGGTGTTACCTGGCTGTGTCCGGGGGTTTCAACGTCCCTCCGCGAATGAACAGCTGCTCGACCTATCTGCGCGCAGGGCTTGGCGGCTTCGAAGGCCGTGCTCTTCAAGCGGACGATCGGCTCCTCCTCAAGCCCGCCACGTCGCTAGGGAAGCGCATGATGCGCCGATTAAGCGAACAGTCGCCCGAGGCGCCTTTCAGCGCTCCTGCCTGGCGGGTGTCCTATGAAATGGTCCCCGACTACAAGGCCAACCCCGAAATTCGGGTGATGCCCGGAGGCCAGTACCATTGGTTGGAGGAAGCCGGCAGGAAAGCCTTTTTCGAGTCGGAGTTCAAGGTCCTTCCCCAATCCGATCGGATGGGCTACCGGTTGTCCGGGACGCCTCTGTATATGGCCAAGCCACAAGAATTGCTGTCCGAGCCGGTAGCGTTCGGGACCGTTCAAGTGCCGCCGGACGGACATCCCATCGTCTTGATGGCGGACCGGCAGACGACAGGAGGCTATCCCAAGGTGGCTCAGGTCATGACGGCGGATCTGCCTTTGCTTGCCCAGGCTTCAATCGGCAGCCGGATACGCTTTCGGCTAGTTGACTTGAAGGAGGCGCAGGCTGCGCTGCTGCGGACCGAATGGAACTTGGACTTGCTTCAACTGAGCATTCAAATGTTCTTCCAGTAAGGGGGAAACCAAATGAAATATGCTGACCTTAATTGCGACATGGGAGAAAGCTTCGGAGCGTATAAGCTGGGACAGGACGCCGAAATGCTGTCTTATGTCACCTCGGCGAACATTGCTTGCGGCTTTCATGCGGGCGATGCCTCCACCATGAGAAGAACGGTCAAGCTTGCCCTGGAGAAGGGAGTCGCTATCGGGGCTCATCCCGGTCTGCAGGACTTGATAGGCTTCGGCCGTAGAAGGATGGAAATCTCGCCTCAGGAGGCTTATGACATCGTCGTGTATCAGATCGGCGCCTTGTGGGGAGTTGTCCGCTCGGAAGGCGGAACCCTGCAGCATGTGAAGGCGCATGGGGAATTGTATAACATGGCGGCCGTGAAACCGGACCTGGCCGAAGCAATAGCCGAAGCCGTGTACAAGGTGGACCCGGAGCTGATCCTGTTCGGCCTCGCCGGAAGCGAGTGGATCCGGACAGGCCGGAAGGCGGGACTTCGCACGGCAAGCGAGGTCTTCTCGGACCGCACTTACCAGGCGGACGGAGCGTTAACTTCGAGAAGAGAAACGGATGCTCTCATCACCGATGACCGGGAGGCGGTGGCTCAGGTGCTCCGCATGGTGAACGAAGGTAAGGTGCTGTCGCAGCAGAACGTGGACGTTGGGATTCAAGCGGACACAATTTGTATTCATGGAGACGGGGAGCATGCCCTCGCTTTTGCCAAGACCATTAGAGATTCTTTGAAGAAATCCGGCGTTGTCGTGCAGCCCATCGGTCAAACAATGAAGGTTCGGACATAACGGGCTTTTTTATGGCACCCCGGAGCCCTTTCATGCGTATAACTTGGGAAGCGTCCGGTTACGATGACCCTTAAGCCGAGCAAGCTAAGGGGAGGATGGCATCAGCCGCGCTGGTAGGATGAAAGGATGTGCTGGATGAAACCGGATTGGCGGGAGGCGGATGAACCGCTTCGCAAAATTACGATTACCGGTAGTGAGCTTAATGAGATGGTCGAAATCACCGGATCTGCAAAAGGGCTGCATTGTATAGGAATCGGGACGGATGCCGCCGCATTCACCTATGACGGCACACCCGGGTACGCGTACAAAGTCTATTCCGATCTTGCCCTGCCGAAAAAGGAAATCGAAAAACAGGTTTATGAACGGCTTGCGGGGATTCCCTTTTTTCCGAAGTTCTATGGGGAAGGAGAGCATTATCTGGTCATCAGCTATGAAGAGGGGCCGACGCTGCACGAGTGTCTTACGTCAGGCATTCCGGTTCCCGAGCAGGTGATCCGCGATGTGGAGGAAGCACGCACGCTTGTCCGCAGCAGAGGCTTGAATCCGCGAGACATTCATTTGAAAAACGTTCTCCTTCAGAACGGACGCGCCAAAATACTGGACGTGTCCGAATATGTACGGGACGGTGACGACAAGCGTTGGGAGCATCTGGTGTGGGCTTACCGTCTGTTTTACCCGAGTGTGGAAGGAAGTAAAGTCCCTGCCTGGGTGCTGGATTCGATCAAAAAAGGTTACAACCGCCTCGACCAGGCAAACGGAAGCATAGAGGAGTTCGCCCAGCGGATCTCCCAGCTGTTCTCGAAATTTATGAAGTAGCGCCAAGCCGGCGCTATTTTTTTATATTTTTTTAGAATTTGGGTGACCGGCGGGGAACTTACGAACCGATGAATTGTCTAATAGATGAGGTGATCGGGGTGGAGCATGAGTATTTGCGCCATATGAGCCGGATGGATGAGAACGGGCTGCGTGATTTGATGAACAGCTACGGACAGAGCGTATGGGATTACGCCTTTGTCCTCACGAAAAGCCCTCATCTGGCGGATGACATATCCCAAGATGTGTTTCTTAAGGCGTTTCAGCGGATCAGTACGTTTCGGGGGGAATCGTCGGTCAAAACCTGGCTGCTTGCCATTACCCGCCATACGGTTTTCAATTACCGCAAGTCCGCGTTCTTTCGTAAGGTGCTGCTCGTCGGGTTCCGGCCGGACCGCCAAGCGTCACAGTCGGCTGAGAAGGAATATCTGTCGCATGCTTACGCTCATGATCTATGGGCGCTGGTGCTTGCACTGCCAACCAAGTACCGGGAAGTGCTTGTTCTTGAGGTGAAGTACGGACTCAGCATGCAGGAAATGGCCTCGCTGCTTGGCATCTCAGAGGGCACAGCAAAATCACGGCTGCACCGGGCGCGCAAAAAAGTATCCGATGCGTTAAAGGAGGGGGAAGGCTATGAAACGATCTAGACCCGACTGGTACGATCACTTGGCCAAAGGTCCTTTTGCCGGGGCGACCTTTACCCAGCGGCATGTGGAAGGCACGCTTAAACGGGTGACGCAGGCCAAGCTCAATAGACGGCCGAGCAAACGATGGGCAGCTTGGGGGGCGGCGGTGTGTGTTCTTGCCATCGGAGTTGGGCTGGTGTGGCGCGGGGGCGATTGGCTGCCGATGAATGTGGTAACCGAGCCTGCTCCCCAAACCGTTGTTGCCTCCCCCGCTCCGACAGCCGGAACCACGCCGAAGCCGACGTATATAGACGAAGCGACGGCACTGCGGGTTGCGAAGGAGCACAATGCGGATCCATCCGTGAAGTGGACGGCTCGCTTCAACGAATCCATGAAGGTGGAGGCTCAGCACCAAGAGCTTCCTGTTTGGATAGTGGAGGGAGAGTTTCCGGCAGGAAACAAGGACATTTTCTATGTCGACGGGATAACGGCAAAAGTACTGGCCAACACCGAAACCGAGGCGCCGGGTCTGGATTCCCGTTTTACGGAAGCCCTGGACAGCAAAACGGAAGCTTCAACCGGTTGGCTTCTTACGGCAGCGGACGTTTGGCGGACGGCCAAGCCAGGCACCGGCTGGAATCTCGTTACTCCGCCAAACTATACGTCGGGTAAAGCGGCTTCCCAGAGTCCAGCTAAAGCGGCGTTCCTGGATAAGGAAACGGCCGTCGTGGCGGTGCCGCAGGCGGGGAAACCCCGGGTGACGGTCTATCGGACTAAGGACGAAGGCAAGTCTTGGCAGCAAAGCGAGCTGGAATCGTCGTTCGCCCGGGACCGAAATCCGGACATCGTCCAAGTAACCTTCGCCGACCCGGAGCATGGCTGGATGCTGCTGTCGTGGGGGGTCGCGGCGGGCTCGAATCCCGTGGAGATCTTCCGCACGGCCGACGGCGGTGCTACTTGGACTCTTGCGGCGGGCAACGATCCCGAGAACCGTCCCCGCTCCAATGGGCTTCCGTTTGGCGGCGGCAAAACCGGCTTGGTGTTTGCCGATTCCAAGCACGGTTATTTAACCGGGTATTCCGCGGCACCTGGTATCTGGCTTTACGCCACGACAGACGGCGGAGTGAATTGGAAGCCGGCTACCATCCGCTTGCCCTCCGGCTACAGCCCTGACGGAATCATGACGGGAACCCCGCAATTTGTATCGGCCAAGGACGGCTTTTTGGCGGTACAGGGAAATGGGGGGGAGGTCACCCAGCTGTTTTATGAGACCCACGATGGAGGACTCACCTGGAGCCCATTGGCTCCCCTGTCTCTTGCTCCCGGTGAACCGGCTTCTTACAGTTTTCTGGATGCGCGGCTCGGTTTTGTCACGGACGGGGAGGCACTGTTTAAAACTCAGGACGGAGGGAAATCCTGGTCGGAGGTAATCAACAACCGGAAGGATGCTTCCAAGCCGCTGCCGCTCAAAGGCGTGAGATCGCTGCAATTCGCGGATGAGCAAACCGGTTATGCCCTCGCCGACGGCAGCTACTACATGACCAAGGATGGGGGCCGGACGTGGCAGCCTATCTATACGAGCAGCGGGAAGCTGTAAAGGCCTCCATTTATAAGCCGCCTGATGCGGCTTTTTCTTTTGCAGGAAATAGAAGCTGCCAAAAGAATATTACTATTACACCAAAGTGCATCACCGCAGCATTTCACCATCACTAACGGCGTCCATAGGGTCGCAAAAGGCGGATCGATAATGACCTTCTTCAGCAGAAACTACGACCGGCTCATGGGGCCATTGGAAAATAAAATCATCCGGTCCTTTCGGGAACGTCTATTGCGAACGGTAAAAGGAAACGTGTTGGAAATCGGATCGGGCACCGGCTTAAACTTCTCATGTTACCGGGAGGCTGACCAGGTCGTCGCCATAGAGCCGAATCGCGTCATGCGGGAAAAGTCCATGATTCGAGCGGAGCAAGCATCCGTTCCGATTGAGGTAGTCGGCGCAGGAGCGGAAAAGCTGCCGTTTGAGGATCAAACCTTCGATGCCGTTGTGGGTACCTTGGTCTTATGCACGATTCCGGATCCGGAATCGGCCTTGCTGGAAATGAAAAGAGTTTGCAAGACGGGCGGGACTTTGGTATTCCTGGAGCATGTGCGAATGAATCATGCGCTGTGGGGACGGTTGCAGGATTGGCTAACTCCGGCCTGGAGCCGTGTCTGTGACGGATGCCACCTGAACCGGAATGCGGTGGACATGATCCAGAAGGCCGGCTTTCGGATTGTTACGGTAGAAAAGAAATACAAAGGCCTGGTCGTTGTGATCCACGCGGAAAAATAAAGCGCCGCAGTAAGCCTGCTTGAAAAGCATAGTTCGTCCATCCCTATGGGACAGCCAGATTAATCGGGTTGTCCTTTTTTCCATTTATGAAACCACCGGGAGACGATTGACAAAGTGATCACCCCCTTGTATTATACCCATAGGGGTATAAGTATTAAATTAAATTCCAAACTTAATAGGAGGGTTTACCTTGTCAGACATTAAAGCCGATCAAACATTGGATTGCAAAGGGCTTGCCTGCCCTATGCCTATCGTGAGAACAAAGAAGGCCATCGACCAGCTTGAACCCGGCCAGGTCATCGAGGTTCAGGCGACGGATAAAGGTTCCCTCGCAGACATGCAGGGCTGGGCCAAGAATACCGGCCATCAGTATTTGGGAACCGTAGAAGAAGGAGAGGTTCTAAAGCATTTCATTCGGAAATCAAGCCCGGGTGAAGTAAAGGAAGAGAAGAAACACCCTCATTTGGTGACTAACGAGGAATTGGAGAAGATGCTGGCCGGGAATAAGGAACTGACGATCCTGGATGTCCGCGAGCCCGCTGAGTTTGCTTTTCATCGGATACCCGGTGCCGTATCCATTCCGCTGGGCGAGCTGGAAAGCCGTCTTAACGAGCTGAAGCAAGAGGACGACATTCATGTCATTTGCCGAACCGGCACCCGCAGCGACCTGGCATGCCGGCTGCTTACGGACAAAGGCTTTAAGCATGTGAAGAATATTATTCCCGGAATGACCGGTTGGACCGGTCCGACAGATAAAACCAACTAAGGGGGAAACGTAAGGATGGAGGCCACAACAAATCTAAACGTGATGACGGCCAAGGAGCTTACCCGTATTGTCCTGGCCAAGGAAGAATTGTTTATTCTGGACGTTCGCAATGAAAGTGATTTTAACGATTGGAAGATCGAAGGCGAAAGCATCGAGATTGTCAATATCCCGTATTTCGACCTGCTGGACAGCGTGGATGAGGCGCTCAAGCAAATCCCGGAAGGCGCAAAAGTGCTGGTTGTCTGCGCCAAGGAAGGTTCCTCCCTATTTGTGGCGGAGCAGCTCATGGAAGCAGGCAGGAAAGGGGTCTATTACCTTAAGGGCGGCATGAAATCCTGGAGTGAACACCTGGAGCCGGTAAAGATCGGCGCGCTCGCCGGCGGCGGTACCTTATACCAGTTCGTTCGAATCGGCAAAGGCTGCTTGTCCTATATGGTTATTTCCGATGGGGAGGCGGCCGTCATCGATACGCTTCGAATGACGGAAGTATTTGAGCAATTCGCGAAGGACAAAGGGGCCCTTATCAAGCACGCGCTGGACACTCATCTGCATGCCGACCATATTTCGGGTGGACGTAAGCTGGCCGAGCAAACCGGTGCCGCCTACTGGCTGCCGCCTAAAGACGCGGGAGAGGTGACATTCGATTATGAGAGACTGGAGGAAGGCCGGGACATTACAGTCGGCAGCACGACCATCCGCATTCAACCGGTCTATTCACCGGGCCATACGATTGGCAGCACTTCCTTCATTGTTGACGATCAGTATCTGCTGTCTGGTGACATTCTATTCATCGAGTCGATCGGACGTCCTGACCTCGCCGGCAAGGCGGAGGACTGGGTAGGCGATCTCCGGGAAACCCTCTACAACCGGTACAAAGGCTTGCCCCAGGATTTGATTGTTCTCCCGGCCCATTTCGGCAAAATAACGGAATTGGGCGAAGGAGGAAGGGTGATGACGAAGCTCTCGGAGCTCTATCATAAGAATCCCGGGCTAAATATTTCCGAGGAGGATGATTTCCGGCGCACGGTAACGGAGAACCTCCCGCCTCAGCCCAATAGCTACCAGGAAATCCGCGAAACCAATATGGGCAAAAGAACACCAAGCGAAGAGGAGCAGCGCGAGATGGAAATCGGTCCGAACCGCTGCGCCGTACACGACAAATAAAGGAGGATTACACAATGAAAGCTGATGTGATGGTAGACACAAAAGGAATGGCATGCCCGATGCCGATTGTGAAGGCGAAGAAAGCACTGGACAGCCTGGGAAGCGGTCAGGTGATGGAGGTTCAGTCTACGGACAAGGGTTCCGTTAATGACTTTCAGGCATGGGTGAAGCAAACCAATCATGAGCTTCTCGGTTATGAAGAGGATAATGGCATCTATAAATTCTTTGTGAAGAAGATATAAAAAAATAAGCGGACACCGGAAGGGGTGTTCGCTTATTTACAACCGTCATAGACGATGGTTACCCCAAGGGTCCCATAATTCTCTTCCTTATAGTGCCCCTGTGGACAGAGCTTGGTGCAGCAGGCGGCTTCGTTTACGGCTTGAAGCTTCCCGCGGCAGACAGGGCACTTGTCCTGGAAGAGGGCCTTCACTCTAGAAAACAAAATTATCACCACATTCCAATGAGTTTACTTGGTTTAATTATATCCTTTTTTTCAGGTTACGTACAGGGGGAGAGTTACCTTTTCTCTACAAAACAGCAGAAGGGGGGGAGAGGGATGGATGTTCCACTTTTTCTTGTGATGCTGGTCCTCGGCCTGGTGGGGTCTTTCTTCTCGGGATTGCTTGGGATTGGCGGCGCCATTATCAATTATCCTCTCATATTGTATGTACCGGCCATGGCAGGGGTAGCCCATTTCTCGGCTAACGAGGTCTCTTCCATCAGCATGTTTCAAGTCTTTTTTGCTTCGCTCTCCGGGGTCTTGGCGTTTCGGCAGAATAGCAAAGCCGGACCAGCAGCCATTAATAAAGGGCTTGTTCTGTACATGGGAAGCAGCATCCTGGCGGGAAGCCTGATTGGCGGATTCCTATCCGGCAGACTGAGCGGCGATATCATCAACTTGATCTATGGAATTCTGGCCGTCTTAGCCGTGATCCTCATGCTGATCCCGCGTAAAGGCAAAGAAGACGGGGCGGATCCTCTGTCCTACAACAAATGGATCGCCGCGGGATCTGCTTTTGCCGTCGGCATCGTGTCCGGCATCGTAGGGGCGGGAGGAGCCTTCATCTTAATCCCGATTATGCTGACCGTTCTTGCCATTCCGACACGCACGACAATCGCTTCTTCCCTCGCCATTGTTTTCCTATCGGCCGTAGGTGGCGTTCTAGGTAAGTTCACGGGAGGGGATATTCCCCTTTGGCCGACCGTTTTAACCGTGGTGGGAAGCGTAATCGGCGCACCGCTCGGATCGTGGGTCAGCTCGAAAATCAATGTGAAGATTTTGCGGTATGGCCTTGTTGTTCTGATCGCCATTACAGCCGTCAAGGTTTGGTCGTCTATTCTTGATTGAACCGAAAAAATTGAATTTCTACCATAAGAGAAAGGTGGGTCTTATTAATGTCTGATCAATCTACCATTGTCCTATTCAGCGGCGATCTCGATAAGGCGATCGCAGCGTTTATTATTGCGAACGGTGCGGCAGCCTACGATCATGAGGTTACGATATTCTTCACCTTCTGGGGCTTAAACGCTCTGCGGAAGGACGAGCTAGTCCAGACAAAGAAAGGGTTTCTTGAGAAAGCGTTCGGCTGGATGATGCCGCGCGGGGCCAACAAGCTCGGTCTTTCCAAAATGAATTTTGGGGGACTGGGTCCGAAAATGATCAAGCATGTCATGAAGAAGCATAATGCCTTGACGCTGCCCCAGCTAATCGAGCTTGCCCGGGAGCAAGGCGTGAAGCTGGTGGCTTGCACCATGACCATGGATCTTCTTGGTTTGAAGCAGGAAGAGCTCATCGATGGCTTGGAGTACGCCGGTGTGGCCGCTTATCTAGGGGATGCGTCGAATGGTAAAGTGAATCTCTTTATCTAATTCAGAAGAGAGGAGCGGATATTCGTGGAGTACAACTATACCGAAGAGATGAGAAGACGACTGCGCCGATTGGAAGGGCAGGTACGAGGAGTATTGCGGTTAATGGAGGAAGGCAAATCGTGCAAAGATGTCGTTAGCCAGTTGTCGGCGGTCCGTAACGCTTCGGACAAGGCCATTGCTCATATTGTGGCCGAGAATTTGCAGCAGTGCCTAATGGCCGAGCAAGCCAAGGGCACCCAGGATACCGGAAAAATGGTTCACGAAGCCGTTGAGCTTCTCGTAAAAAGCCGCTAAATTGGAGCAGACTAATATCGAAGTTAGGAGAGAAGCAAAATGGCATTTACCTTTCCAAAAGCTACGACGCCGCAGGAGGTAGCGGCGAGATTGAATGCCGGTGAAAAGCTTTTCCTGCTGGATGTCCGCGAGTCGGAGGAGTGGGCAGCCGGACATATCGCCGGAGCCGTGCACATACCGGTAGGCCAGCTATTCGGTCGGCTGCAGGAATTGGACCCGTCGAAGGAAACCATTGTCATCTGCCGCAGCGGCAATCGCAGCGGGCTCGCTTGTGAAATGCTGAGTGAGAAGGGATTTAATGTAGTGAATATGACGGGCGGTCTTAATGCCTGGACGGACAAACTCGTGTAAACCATACTATATAGGCAGCAATCACTCCGCCTGGTTTTTTATAGCCCAATTGCCGATATGATCTAAATCCATGCTGTCAATTTGGTCTTTGGTAGCTTGGTCGCTAAGTGAACCAATCGTAGAATAAATTTCTTTTAAATTGTTGTCATAGGCAACATTCTCGATATCGTCGCTATAAGGAATTTCTGGAGTAATGGCACGAAGACATGTGGAGTCGTCAAGCTCTGACTTGAGTTCAAGAAGCATTTGCAGATTGTTTATTTCTTCAGAACTTGCATTAACTTCAAATTCATACGAGGCTTCTCCTTGATTTTCGTGAATAGTACCTGCTTGGACGGAAACATAATAGGTCTTCTTATCCATTCGAAAGGACTCCTTTATTTGAGATAGTACAGGACGATCAAGGATAACAGCACCACGGTTACAGGAAACAAAACGTAAGTGAGCAGCATGCGGTTCCCCAAAATATGGTGTTTGGTCGAGAAGGCATTGACCCCTTTATCCAGCTCCTTTTGTTCCTGCTTCTTCATGAGATTGACGGATGCAACAAGTGAGATGACACAAATGACCAGTGCAACTGCCAATAAAGCATACAGCCATATTTGCATTATGCATTCCCCTTCAGCGAAGTTTGCCTTGCTTGATTCGGATTTATTATGTCCTCGTGATTTTGCAGCATTCTTGTGGAGTTTGCCAAAATAATGGTTATCCATGCAACCTTAATGAAGAAAGGAGTTGTCGAGATGGATACCGGGACTATCCTCAACATCCTCATCATCGCGCTTCTCGTGTGGTTTGGGTATAAACCGCTGATCCTCGATGTCCGGGAGCCGGGCGAGTATATAGGCGGCTATATTGCCGGAGCCAAGAACCTACCTCTTTCCCAATTGTCCAGGAGGCTTTCCGAAGTATCTCCTGATCGGCCGGTGCTGCTATACTGTCGAAGCGGAATGCGCAGCCAAAATGCGGCGAAGCTGCTAATCAAGAATGGCCACCAAGATCTCGCCCACCTGCAGGGCGGCCTCAACGCATGGAACGGGCCATTGGCAGGCAAGTAAAGCAGGCAGTTGCGATAGCTTGCCGCTAATTAGGGTAAAGATAAACGATAGTCATAATATCGGGAGGCGATATCCATGTTTCATTATACGGTAGAGACCACCAAGACCCCTGAACAAGCCATCGATGCCTTAACGGAAAACCTCAAGGAGGACAAGTTCGGTGTGCTTTGGCACCTGGATATGAAGGAAAAGCTGAACGAAAAAGGAGTGGAGCTGGACCGTCCTTATCATATCCTTGAGGTATGCAATCCGGTTGAAGCGAAACGGGTCCTATCGGAAAATGCTTTGGTCGGGTACTTCCTTCCTTGCAAGCTGGCCGTTTATGAGGAGAACGGGACGACGAAGATCGGCATGCCGAAGCCGTCCGCTCTAATCGGATTGGTCGAGAATGATACGTTAATGAGCATTGCCCGGGATATCGAGGAGCGGTTGACCGCTTGCGTCGACAAGAGCATCTAAACTTAGAGCGATAAGCCTAACAAAAAAAGAATCCAAGTGGCTCAGCCCCCACAGGCTGCCGCTTGGATTCTTTACTTTTCCTCTTTTTTCGGAGATGTCGCCACTTTGACGTCAGCCTTGATCAGCGAGTAGGGGATGGTTTTTCTATCCTGGTCCATCAGATACTCATCGAGTTCTTCGGCATTGCCTACGGGATAGGTGCTTTGCCGGCTGTTCGCTACCGTCTCGTAAGAGGAGAGACTTTTTTCCAGTGCGGGGGTAGCTTCTTGTTCCGAGCCCTTCTCCTTCAAGCTCTTCTTCTCCATGGCGATTTGTTCCTCTAACATTCGGAGGACTTCCGACTTCTTGAGCTGCGGCCCGCGAGCTTCTCTCGAGTTCATATTCCTCTCCTCCTGTAATCCGATTGGATTCAGACTGAATTCATTTGTTTAATGGTAAGGGAAACCAACATTATCCTTCTATTCTTCTTAACACTCTTTGTCCAGCCTGAAACTACAATCGACAACATAGCCGTTACATGAAATGGTTTCTTGTGGGAAAAACTATTCCAAACAAAAAATTAGGGAGGGCCTATGAGTAACTTATACGACAAGTTTGGCGGCGAGGAGAACATTTCGAAAGTAGTGGATTATTTTTATGACTTGGTTCTAGCGGATCAGAAGGTGAATGCCTTCTTCGAAAATACCGATATGGAGAAGCAGCGGCGCCATCAGACTAAATTTATCAGCTTCGCATTAGGCGGGCCTAATAACTACAGCGGTGGAGCGATGGCCAAAGTACATGAAGGAATGAATTTGCAGCCGGAACATTTCGATGCGATCGTCAGACACCTGCGGGCCGCACTGGAGCATTTTGGCGGGAAGGAAGAGGACATAGCGGCGGCATTGGATAAGGTGGAGTCCCTGCGAAACGATATCTTGTACAAATAAAACAAGTGGGACCTGTGGTGTATGACGAGAAAGCCGAAAGAAAGAATCCAAGTGACGGCCCTGGCAGGCTGCCCCTTGGATTCTTTCCTTTTCTCTTTTTTCTTAAGATGTCGCTGCATTCGGGCTCTATAGATCTTTGCGATTGAACGCCCGGCATCCCAAAAAAAGCAAAAACAAGGCGTACCCTACCGTATACAGCAGGTAGCTATTCGAAGGAACGCTCGGCATGGAAAAAGGACCCATGTCAGACGTCGCCAACCCGGCAAAGTCGGCTCCCCCAAAAGCTTCATAAAGGCTTCTCCGGTAGACGGAATCCGTAGGGAGGAGCAGCCCCGTTAGAAGGAAGAATTTGTCTAATGCCGGATGGTTTCCTCCATAGCTGGAAACCCCTTCCACCAGCCCGCTAAACAGGGCAAATCCATACAGTAGAGCGGAACATATTCCGTTCCCGAGCATCGGCAAATAGACGGAACCCAGCATGGTCAAGGTAAGAAGAAGAAGCGGCATCCAAAGAAACAGGACGGCGCCCCGCAGCAAGTCTGAGATCAATACGGGAAGTCCGGCCAGACTGTTTGCCACCCAAACCACGGAAACAAACAAAACGGTGCTGTACACGGAGATCCAGATGGCGTGTCCCAGCCATTTGGCCAAATAGAGCTTCCAGCGGGGGATGGGGCGGGCGGCGACCGCCAGCAGCAGGCCGTTTTCCTGTTCACCCGTGATCGTTCCCATCGTGGAAAACAGCACGAAGAAAGCGGCCAGCAGCTGGGAGAAAAAAAGCCCCAGTATCATTAGAACCATACCATTCAGCATGGCTTCGGCAGGGGAGACCCTGTTCTGTTCCCAGACCGAGCTCAACTCCCGGATTCCGAAGGCGAAGAGGACCAGAAAGACGAGGGTTAGAATAAGCGTGACCAGAAACACCTTTTTTCGCGTCAGCTCCTTAAAGGTGGCCATAATGTACATGGTCATTGCGGAGCACCCCCTTCCCGATAACGTGCCATCCGGAGAAACCAGGCCTCCAGGCTGTTAGGTTCAGGGCCGGATTCGTAGAGGCTTAAGCCGCTTTGGATGAACAGGGAACACAGGTAGCCGGCCTGTTCCCGGCCGGTCACGCGTGCTCCCAGGAGAGCATTCCCGCTTGCATCTACTTCCACTAGCTGCAGCGGGGAAGAGAGGACGTTTCTGACGGCTTCGTTCAGTTCCGTTAAGGTATAGGGCAGCCATCCACCGAGCCGGAAGCGCCAGTTGGCTCCGCTTTCCCCAAGTTCACCGGAACTAAGAAGAAGCTGATGCAGCGGACCCGACGCCAGCAGTTCTCCTCCGTATAAGAAGGCCGCTTCATCGCAGAGGTCCTCCACATCCTCCAATAGATGAGTGTTAAGGAAGATGGTCACGCCTTGGTTCCGAAGCCGTTTGAGCAGCTCCCGGATTTCATAGCGGCCGACAGGGTCCAAGGCAGACGCAGGTTCGTCCAGAATCACCAGCTCGGGATCGAGAAGAAGGGCGGCAGCCAGGCCTAGACGCTGCTGCATCCCCTTGGAGAAGCCCCCGACCCGCCGGTTTGCCGCTTCGGACAAGCCGACTAGCTCCAAAGTATCCCGGACCCGGCTGCGAAACGCGGATGTCCTCGTCTCTATCGGGCGTAGCCCCCCCAGCTGTCCATGGAAGCGGAGCACCTCCTCCGGGGTCAGCCAATCCTGAAAGCGGAACAGCTCGGGCAAATACCCGAGCTTGCGCCTTGCCTCCGGCCGGCCCAACGGATGTCCCAGCACGGCGGCCCGTCCGTGATCGGGACGATGGAGGCCGGCCAGCATTTTGACGAAGGTGCTTTTGCCGGCACCGTTAGGACCTAACAGGCCAAAGATGCACCCCTCCGGCACCTGCAGGGTGATTCCGCGGCAGCCGCCTTGGCCGTTATAGGTTTTGGTTAATTCCACCGTGTCGATCATCATGGCCGGATGAGTTCCTCCGCCGCTTGCTGCATGTCGGATTCCGTTGAGAACAACTTCGTATCTCCGCTCAGCAAGTTGATCCGGTTCCCATCGACCCAAAGCAGATAACGCGTGCTGCCATTTACGGTCATGACCGCATCATGCCCTCTCAGGCTAAGGTTCTTGGTCACACCGCCGCGGGCCGGAATCGGCAGGGTGTTCTTCCAATCGCCGATGGCCGCGAGCTTGGTCCGCAGGCTGTCCGGCAGAACAGGCAGCCCCAACACCGCCTCCCGAACGGCTGCTGCATCGATCCCGTCATCCACGTTCAGTTCCGGCTTGCCGAACTGAAGCAACCGTACCGGCTTGCCCGCCAAAGTGCCCTCTGTCGAGATGCCGTCCGGGATATTCAGCCGGAGGGCTTTACCATCCGCCTCGGCAGGCAGATTCGTCGCGCTGCCCAAACGGGTGAGGAGACGGTTGACTGCTTTTACTTTCAAATTAAAGGTTAAGGTGGTTCCGGGTTGATAAAGCGGATCCGTCGAATCCTCAAGCTGAAGCAGGGAGGACCCTATCCCTTGTTGTGCTTCGCTCCAAGTAACCGTATGGGCTTTCCCGCCGCCGAGCTGGGTCAAGGTGCCGTATTGGGCAAGATCAAATCTACGGTCTCCGTCAGGGGATCCCCGGTCTATTAAGGAGGAGATGGCCGTCATGTCATCCGCGGAGATTTCGACTCCGACCACATGCTGAATACGGAAGGTCTGCTGCATAGCGGCCAGAGCCCGGTCTCCCAGCGTGGTGGTGAAAAGACCGATCACCAGAACAGAGGCCGCCGCGCCGGCGGCTAGTCTTCGAATTTGGCGTCTGACGGGTTTCTCCGTCCGCCAGGTGCTCATCTTTACGGAACTTCCCGAGTAGGAAGTCTTTGCCGCTACGTCAGCCGGAAACTCTGGAGTGAATGGGGTAAAATTCGCTTTCTTCATGCTTCGGTCACCATCCTTATTGAAATGTTTCTGTTTCCAAACCGTTGGCACCGGCTCCCGGGCAGCTAGCCTTTCGAAACGGTGCCAAGCCCGATCCGTGTCAAAAACCGGCTCCCCGCCGGTCCGCTTCGTCTCGTCCGCCATTGTGGGGTTCCTCCTCTTGATCGTATTTCTTCTTCAGCCGAGCCTCCGCCCGAGCCAGCAGCGTGCCGACAATCTTCGGATTGACCTCCAGTCGGGAGGCAATCTCTTCGTAGCTGTATCCTTCTTCCCGTAAAAGTAAGGCGGTCCGGTCCCGATCCGTTAGCTTCTTCAGCAGACGGCGGACCACTCCTTTTTCCCATTCCCGGATTGCCTCCGTCTCTCCCGAAGGCACCGTTCCTTCCGCAGCCGCTATACGCGCGCTTTCCTTTTCCATTAAGGTCTTGCCTGAAGAGCGCTGTCTCAAATAATCATAGCCCAATCGGGTCAGTACCCGGTGAAGCCAGGCGCCAACCGCTTCCAGCCGATCCGGAGGGTTCCGGTACAGACGCAGGAATACCTCTTGGGCCAGATCCTCCGACGCCGCATAATCGCCGGTCAGCGCAAAGAGCTTCCGTGCCACCCCAGGGTAATGCTCCCGGAACAGACTCTGGAATAGCTCAGGTACCTGTTCGCCTTTTTCCATGCTGCCGCCGTCCCCCTTTCGTATATAAGACGGATGCCGATCCGTTTTTGTAGCAGGCAGAATAAAACAATAGGAAAGTCTTTATAGTGGATTTTACTGGAAGACGCTCCGGAAAAATAGTAGGATCAGGTTAGATAGAAGTCAGGTTTGTTACAAGAAGGGAGTGTAGGTCATGTCATGGCATCCGGACGATTATTTGGAGCAGCTCTATACGAAGGTGCAGCCGGAGCTTAGATTCCGGGCCGCAGACCTGGCGGAATGGGGGGCTTGGCGGGAACGGCTGCGTCAGCGGTTCCTCGAGAGGCTCGGCGGCTTTCCGGCCGAACGCGCAGCGCTTGAGCCTCGTTTGCTGGAGGAGAGGGACTGCGGGGATTATACGCTTCAGCGAATCGAGATAACCACGTATGCAGGCTTGCGCATGCCGGTTTATCTGTTAATCCCCAAGCATTCCGAAGAGCAGGCCCTGCCCGCAGTGCTGGCGCTGCACGGTCACGGATATGGCAGCAAGGAAATCGTCGGTCTCTCGCCGGACGGGGAGATGGAGTCCACGGAGGAGAGCTACCAGAAAAACTTTGCCGTATCGCTTGTTCGCCGCGGTTTCCTCGTAGCGGCACCGGAGCTTCTGGGATTCGGCGACCGCCGTCTCCGGCAGGAGGCAAAGGAAGGAGCATCCCATTCCTGTCACTCGTTGTCCACGTATTTGCTGCACATGGGACTTACCATGGCGGGTCATCGTGTTTATGAAACGATCCGGGTGCTGGATTACCTCCTGAGTCGAGGGGATATCGATCCCGGGCGAATCGGCTGCATGGGCATCTCCGGAGGCGGACTGACGGCCGGGTTTGCCGCCGCCCTCGATGACCGGATCCAGGCCAGCGTCGTCAGCGGCTATGTCAACACGTTTCAATCGAGCATCCTGTCGATCCACCACTGCGTTGACAACTATGTGCCCGGGCTCGGAGCAATCGCGGAAATGCCCGATTTGATTGGATTGATCGCGCCTCGGCCTTTGCTGATTGAGGCGGGTGACCGGGATCCGATCTTTCCGGTCGGGGCGGTACATGAAGCTTACGGACAGCTGACCCGCATTTACCGGCTTCTCGGTGCGGAAGACCGGCTGGCGTTGGATCTGTTCGAGGGAGATCATCGCATTAACGGAGCCGTAGCTTACGACTGGTTGGTTCAGCAGACCGGCAAGGATTGTTAAAAACGGATTCAACTTCTTTAGCACGTTCCGCCCGCTCGGTTATGGTACAATCGTCTGAGACCAGCTTGAGGAGGAAGCCCTCTTGAATCAATCCTTACCGGTGCCTATTCGTAATGTAGGCATATTCGCCCATGTCGATGCGGGCAAGACGACAACTACGGAGCATATCTTGTATGAAAGCGGGCGGATTAGGACTCTCGGCAGTGTGGATGCGGGAACGGCGCAGACGGATTGGCTCGACGTGGAGCGGGAGCGCGGAATATCCGTTCACGCAGCGGTTACCCGGTTTGACTGGAACGGGATTCAAGTTAATCTCATCGACACCCCTGGGCACGTGGACTTCTTAGCGGAGGTTGAACGATCGATGCGGGTTCTGGACGGTGCCGTCGTCATCGTTTCGGCCGTCGAGGGCGTGCAAGCCCAGACGGAGGTCGTCTGGCAGGCGCTTCGGGATCTGCAAATCCCTGCGATCTTCTATATAAACAAAATGGACCGGGTCGGAGCCGACCCCGAACGGACGCTCGCCCATATTCGTACCTTGCTATCGGACGGCGCCGTTCCCGTCCAAGCTCCGGCGGGCAGGGAAGAGGCGTTCGCCGGAAATGTTGACTTGTTAACGGACCTGCCGGCTTCACCCGAAGCAGCCTCCTACCGGCTGATCCTGGAGGAAGCGCTGGCTGAAAGGGAGGAATCGCTGCTCGAGGCGTTTCTGGAGAAGGGGAGTCTGGACAACGCGGACTTGCTTCCGAAGCTGGAGGAGGGAATCCGCCGCTGTGAGCTTTTTCCGGTGCTGTTCGGAGCCTCCAGCCGGGGCCTAGGTGTTAACGCTTTAATGGAAGCGATGGTGCGCTGGCTCCCAAGCCCGGTCGGGGACCCCGAGGCGAAGGTGTCCGGAATTGTCTTCCGCTTGGAGCGCGATCCCGAGATGGGGCGTGTCGCCTTCATGCGTCTCTATAACGGTACCTTGCGCAACCGGGATACCGTTCACAATGTAAGCCAAGGCATAGACGAGAAGGTTACGCAGATCCGCAAGATCGACATCCGCAAATCGGAGGACGTCGGCTTGCTCCAAGCCGGAGACGTGGCGGCGGTGTACGGCTTCGGTCGCACGCGAATTGGCGATATCCTCGGTTCGACGGACGGGATTCCGGGTGAGCGGAGGCTCGCGGTCCCTCTCCTGACCGTTCAGGTGCGCTGGCAAAGCGAGGTTGACTATCCGAAGGTCGTGGCGGCCTTTCAGGAATTGGCGGATGAGGATCCTCATCTGGATGTCCAGTGGCTGCAGGGGGAAAAAGAGCTGCATCTGAAGGTGATGGGTCCCATTCAGGCCGAGGTGTTGACAGCCATCATGAAAAGCCGCTATAAGCTTGACGTTACCTTTGACCCGCCGTCGGTCATCTACAAAGAAACGCCTTCGCAGTCAGGGGAAGGGTATATTGCTTATACAATGCCTAAGCCTTGCTGGGCCATTCTGCGGTTTCGGATTGAGCCCGGTCCGAGGGGAATCGGTCTTGTGTACCGGTCGGATGCCCGGCCGGAGCGTTTATTGGAGAGATACCAGAATGAAGTCGAGCGCCGGGTCCCCGAAGCGCTGCAGCAGGGGCTATCCGGCTGGGAGGTGACGGACCTCCGGGTCACGCTGCTCGAAGGTGAGCATCATGTGTGGCACACCCACCCGCTCGATTTCGCCGTGGCGACCCCGATGGGGATCATGAACGGTCTGGCGAATACAGGCACGAAGCTGCTGGAGCCGCTCTTGAAATTCCGCTTGTCGGTGCCGGAGGAGTTCGGAGGCAAGGTGATTAACGAGATCGTCGTCATGAGAGGCGAGTTCGATTCGCCGTTCATCCGAAGCGGGCGGCTCGAGCTCGAGGGGATTCTGCCCGTGGCGACGTCTCTCGATTTCCCGGCGCGTCTAGGGTCGATGACCAAAGGGCGCGGGACACTCGCCACCTCTTTTGCCGGCTATCAGGAGTGTCCGCCGGATGTACGAGCGGAACGCAAACGCCAAGGAGTGAACCCGCTGGACCAATCCAAATATATTTTGGCGGTACGCAATGCCATTACCCAGTAGAAAGGCGATCCCGCCGTTACTCTTACAAAGTCCGGGGTTTTTAGGAGATGCTTAGTAGCGTGATGCAAGGAAGCTCATGAGAGGCAAAAAACCGGGAAGGTCCGAGACCTTTCCGGTTTTTTGTATGATGGAAGCCCGAACAAGCCGGCAACCCTAGCATATCTTGAAGGGAGGCTAATTCAGATAGAAGAGGAGGATAACAATAATGATCCAAAAATCGAACCCCAACCGGTTTGTCACGGCTCGCGTTCTGCGCGAGGTGGCCAGGGCGATGCTTCCGTTCTACCAGGCCGTTGCTCTCAACAAGGACTACGCCACCCGATGGGGAAGGGCGGTCATAACCCTCAACGTGACGGAGATGCTGCGGTTGTTCCGTCTAGTCTCCCCTTTTGCCAAGAAGCCGCTTCCCGGCACATTCAAGAGCGGGTATACGGTAAATTTTGAATTCACGGGTCCGGTCAATCTTTATGGCAGCAGCACCACGCTTCCGCCGGGAACCCTTAAGCTTATCGCGCAGGAAACGAGAGCCCATCAAGCAGTGGCTCGGGCGATTTTGCCGCTTTATAGGGCATTGGCCTTCAACGCCGCCTTTGCCGAAGTATTGGCTAAGGCGATCCGCAGGGGGGATACCCAGACGGTCACGTTCCTGGTGCGCAGTCTGATTCGAGACCCGCGGCTCCGGACGGTCAAAATCGAAGAATCGGGAGTGGCGCTCGCTTTCAAGTTTGCTTTCAGTCCGAACACGTATGAACATTTTCTGTTCCATGAAGTGTTCGAATAGTTCCCGCACTCCTCTTTAATCAACTTAGGGAGACTTCAGTGAACAGGAAAAAGGCAGCCGAAGTTTGAAATCGGCTGCCTTTTCCTACGGCGGCTTTTTACAGCCATTTTAACGATTACCCTTTTACCGAACCGATCATCATGCCTTTGACAAAATACCTCTGAAGGAAAGGATACAGCACGAGGACCGGGATGCTCGCGACCATGATGAGGGCATACTTGATGAGCTCGGCGTAGCGCTGGGCTTCCGCGATGGATTCGGGATCGACGACGGCATCGGAGCCGTGAGCCGACATCTGGCTCGATATCAGGATGCCGCGCAGGACGAGCTGCAAGGGGTAGAGCTCGGCATTGTGCAGGTAGATCAAGGCGCTGAAGAACGAGTTCCATTGGGACACGGCGGTAAACAAAGCCATGACCGCGATAATGGGGGCCGAAAGAGGAACCGCCATTTGGAAGAAGAAGCGGAATGTCGAGCAGCCATCCACCTTGGCCGATTCGAACATTTCCTCCGGCAGCGTGTTCTGGAAGAACGTCCGCACCACGATGACGTAATACGCCGATACGGCGGAGGGCACGAACAGCGCCCACATCGTATCCACCATCCCCAATTTCTTGATGATGATATAAGTCGGAATCATGCCGCCGCTGAAGAACATGGTGAACACGATGAGAAACATGAGAAGATTGCGCCCGGCCATTTCTTTGCGGGATAGGGCGTAGCCCCCTGGTATCATGAGGGCTAGGCTGATCACGACGTTCAGCACCGTGTACAGAAGCGAATTGCGATAGCCTCTCCAGACATCGTTGTTATTAAGAATGATGCGGTAGCCTTCCATGGTGAAGCCTTTGGGGATTAAGCTGACCCCCCCTGTATTGACCGCCGTCGGATCGCTGAACGAGGAGATGACTATGAAATATAAAGGATACAGCACAATTAAGAGAAAAATGGACAATAGCGTGTAGTTGATATAGTCAAACGCCTTGTCGGCCCGGGAACGGGCAATCCTGGACACGGCATCGAACGCATCCGTTTTGGCCATGGCCGATTCCTCCTAGAACAGGCTCTGCTGCTTAAATTTTTTGGCGAGCTGGTTAGCTGATAACAGCAGAATGAAGTTAATGAGATTGTCGAACAGTCCGATCGCCGCCGAGTAGCTGTACTGCGCGCCGACCAAACCGGTTTTGTACACATAGGTTTGAATAACCTCGGAAGCATCGATATTGAGGTCGTTCTGCATGAGCAGGACCTTCGAGAAGCCGAGGGAGGCAAAGTGTCCCATCTTCAGAATAAGCAGGATCATGATGACGGGCATGATCGACGGGATGTCGATATGGCGTACCCGGTGGAATTTGTTGGCCCCGTCCATAATAGCGGCTTCATGAAGCTGTGGATCGACGGCCGTTAAAGCGGCCAGATAGATGATCGCGCTCCAGCCCGTCGTCTGCCAAATCTCCGAGATGATGTAGATCGGCTTGAACCAGGCGGCTTCTCCAAAGAAGTTGATTCGTTCCCCGCCGAGGAGATCGATCAGGTTGTTGACCATACCCGTCCGCGGGTTAAGGAAGATGAACAGCATGCCCACCAAGACGACCGTCGATATGAAGTGGGGAGCGTACGTGATGGTCTGCACCCATTTCTTGAACCGGAGCTTGGTAACCTGGTTCAACATTAACGCGAAGAGGATGGCGATCGGGAAAGCAAAAATCAGTTCGTATAGATTGATCAACAGCGTATTGCTGAGCGTGTTCCAGAAGGAATAGGAATTAAAGAAGCGTTCAAAATGCTCCAAGCCTACCCACTTGCTCCCGAGAATGCCGGCGCTGGCTCTAAAATTTTTGAAGGCGATTTGAAGGCCGTACATAGGCGCGTACTGAAAAATGGCGACATGCGCAAGCAGCGGCAGCAGTAAAACGTAGAGCTGCCAGCTGCGGAGAATCCGCAGCCGCAGCGCGACGACCCTCGGTTTGGCAACCGGTTTGGAACGCGCTAACATCGCCCTTTCCGTTTTGGTATTCATCCGTTATCTACCGTCCTTTGCATGATGCAAGCCGAGAAATACCCGCTAGATAAAGGATTGCGGTTATTTTTTGGCCAGATTCTTTTTGTTGGTGTCATAGCCGTCCTGATAGACCTTGATGAAATCCTTCAGGCCCATTTTGTCCAGCGTCTTAAGGTAGTTGTCCCATTCTTCGTCAATTCCGCCTTTGGCGATCCATTGGGCTTCCGTTTTATCCGTATATTTCTTGATGTCCGTTTGGTAACGCTCAATTTGCTTGTACTGCTCGTCGGTGAACATGATATTCGGGAAGATCCAATGCTTCATGTAAGGTTTGAGGGCTTCATACCACTCGTCGAAGTCGGGATCCAACTGACCGGGCTCCGCCTTCGGAAGGTTCTGCTTCTTACGCATTTCTTCGGAGAATCCGTAGACGAAGCTGTTGTAAGGCGTCTCCTTAACCTTCCATTCCCCGGCGGTAAAGTTGGATGGATTCTCAATGATGTCATACGTTCCGTTATCGAGCTTCTTCAGACGGTTAGGACCTTCGCGAAGCATTAGGGACATTTCGGGTTCGTACGCCCGGTCCACCCATCTCATGGTCGCTTCCGGATGCTTGTTAACCTTCGTGATGGTGAACATGCCGGGCGTCATCTGCAGGTTGTTGTACGCCGTGACCTGTGCTCCGGTAGGACCGACCAGGGGAACCATAGGAGAACCATAATCCCAACGGAACGAAGCATTCGTGATCTGATCCGCGCTCCAGGCGAAGAATGCGCCGACCGACGCCTTCTTGCCGGCCGAAATCTTGGCAATATGCTGCGTGGAATTTTGCGTAAAGCTATCAGGATCGATGAGGCCTAGCTCGTACAAAGAATGAAGGTACTTGATCGCATTCTTGAACTCTTCCGTTCCCCGAACGAATTGAACCTTGTCATCCTTCACGATGAACTGACGGTCCAAAGTATTGAAGGAGCCGAACAGATTGCCGAAGCCATACTGGCTATCTCCATATACGCCGGTCAGCGGGATCTCATTGTTGGGGTTGCCGTCCCCATCCATATCCTTCTCTTTAAACGCTTTCAAAACTTTAAGTAATTCTTCTGTTGTTTTGGGCATTTCCATTCCAATCTTCTTCAGCCATTCTTTGTTGATCCAAAGGGTGTTCCCGTCGGCATGCTTATACTCCGACATGTTGGCGAGCGGAAGGGAGTAGATATGCCCGTCGGGAGCCGTGATCGCCTGCCGGACCTCCGGATATTTAGTCAGAAAATTTTTGAGATTCGGAGCATACTTCTCAATCATATCCTCCAGCGGAATAAACATCCCGTCCGCTCCGCCCGTCACGACCTGCGAGGTGGTGAGATCGAGAAGGACATCGGGAAGATCATCGCTTGCAATGATCAGGTTTCGCTTCGTCTTCCAGTCGGTACCCGGCGTAAGATTCCAATTGATCTGAACGTTCGTTCCCTCGTTGATTTTCTTGAACGTCTCCAATTCGTTCCATTTTGCTCCGGTTCTGTCGTCGAAATTGCCGGCAATGGTCAGCGTAATCGGATTATCCACGATCGGCAGCCCGGTTTCATGGAAGTCTGCCGGCGTTTTTGCTGTTGCTTGCTTCTCGCTCGAACAGCCTGCCATCAGAATCACGACCGCGCCCGATACGGCCGAGATTGTAGTTGCCCGTTTCATTTTCACGTTCCGTTTCCTCCTATAGGTCTGTATTGGGAATGACCCCCGCTTGAATCTTACACCCACATGTTAGCAACCGCTTCCGGGAAGAGTCCATGCACGTTTTTTTTCCGCACATAGATTTTGTTTCATAGTGAAACAAAGTCCATCTTTCATGAAGGAATCTTACATGTTCAGGCAGAGGAGCGCTCCGTATAATGAGGGCCAAATAAGACTTCTTGCCCAAGGGTTGGAAGATTCCATCACAAGAAAGCAGGGAAAACATGGAAAATTATTCGAAGCGAGAAGTTGTCCACACGGAAGTATTGGTGCTTGGCGGGGGATCCGGAGGCATCGGTGCAGCCCTTGCCGCCGCCCGGGAAGGAGCCAAAACGATGATCGTCGATCGCCAGGGGTTTCTTGGCGGGAATATGACCATCGGGCTGCCGCTGCTCGCTTTCCTGGATGCCCAAGGCCGCCAGGTTACCGGGGGGCTGCCTCAGGAAATCGTCGACCGTTTGACGGAGCTGGGCGGTTCCTTCGGCCATCGTGAATGCCCGCTGCATAACTCCACCACGGTCATTGATCCCCAATTAATGAAGATCGTCATTTTCGAGAAAATCAAAGAATACGGGGTGCAGCCTCTTCTGCATTGTGAAATAATAGGGGTGAATGTCGAAAACGGTGAATTAAAATCCGTTCTCTTAAAAGGAAAAGGCAAGGAAATCGAAGTGTTCGCCGATGTGTTCATCGATGCGACCGGAGACGGCGATGTGGCCTACATGGCGGGAGCCGAGTTCGAAAAGGGGCAGTACGCCAACGGGGAAACCCAGCCGCCTACTCTCATGTTCACCGTTGGCGGGTTCAACCTGGAGAAGTTCATGGATCACCTGGAAGAGCATCCGGAGGAATTGAGGCACGGCCATTCGATGAAAATCCGTCCCGGTTACACGGCGGAATTCCTGCGGGCGAGCGAGAATCATGTGTTCGTCGGCTTGAAGAATACGATTTCCAAGCTCCGGGAACAGGGCAAATGCCCGATCAGCCGGGATACGATCATCTACATCAATCTGCCAAGAGAAGGACATATTGCCCTCAACTGCATCCGTATTCTGAACTTCGACGGAACGAATATCGAAGAGCTCAGCCGGGGTGAAGTGGAATCTCATCTGCAGGTTCTGCCGTTGATTAACATGCTGAAGGAACACATCCCGGGCTTTGAGGAGATCTATCTCTCTTCGATCGCACCTTTCCTGGGGATCCGCGAGACCCGCCGGATCGTCGGCAAGCAGATGATTCGGGAAGAGGCCGCCGTGAACGGCACCATTCCGGACGATACGATCGCCTTGGGCTCCTACATTATCGACATTCACAGCGGAACGAACGATTCCACCGTCATCCGTTCGCTTGCCGGCCCTTACGGCATCACCTATGGGGCGGTGATCCCCAAAGACATCAAGCGCCTGATGTTGAGCGGACGCTGCATCAGCGTCGATCCCGTCGTTTTCGGTTCATCCCGGGTCATGCCGACCTGTATGGCCGTTGGAGAAGGGGCGGGAATCGGAGCCGCTCTGGCCGTTCAACAGAAGATTGCCCCGGAGGACGTGGACGTTCAGGAGATCAGAAGCCGGCTGCGGAAGCACGGAGCCATTCTTTCGCTGGAGGACGCCGCCGCAACCGCAGGCGCCCAAGCCTAACCTTTAATCGAATCGGGAGGGGATTCTTGTGTCGGAAGGACAATTAACCTTTTTTGGAGGAGTCGCGAAATCCGGTGGCGTGCAGGTGATGTACGGGAAAGAAAAGCAGGCGCTGTTGTTCGATTTCGGCGTGGAGCACAGCAGCCTTCTGTTCCCTACTCAGGTCACGCTGTACGAACCGGTCAATGCGACGCCGGGGCGTGAGCTGCGCCAGTTTCTGCTGGGCGGCATGACGGCGCCGCTGCTGGAGCTGTACGACCCGGACCAACGGAAAGGGCTGGATGAGGCTAGTGTGCTTCGTGCATGGGGGGGAACCGAGTTCCCCCGTTATGAGCAAATTCATCTCTACATCGGGCATATGCATACCGATCATATGGCGCTGCTTCCTTTTGCCCATCCGGATCTTCCGGTGTACATGAGCCACGATTCGCATGCCCTGTTCCGCGGGATGGTGGCTGGCGGACACAGCTTGGATACCAAAGCCCGGATCACCGCCTGCGACGATCTGAGAGTATTGGATTTCGGTGACTTTACGGTTCAGATCGTGGAGATGGATCACAACGCGACCGGAGCGTCCGGCATCATCATCGACGACGGTACTCATAGAATAGCGTATACGGGAGACTGGCGGAGACAGGGCAAGCACCCCGACCGGATTGACCGGTTCATCGAGCTCTGCCGCAGCAAGCAGATCGACGTCCTGATCACGGAAGGAACCCGGCTTACGGCCGATCCGTCTTCCGTGCCTTATCAAATGACGGAGGAAACGCTGCTCTCTCGTTTCAACGACCTGATCGGTGAAGCCGAAGGGCTCCTGTACCTGCAGGTTTCACCGAGGGATCTGGAGCGTATGGCCGACATGATCGCCATCGCCGCAGGCGAAGGGAAGAAATTGGTCATGGATGCTTCGCTAGCCGCGGTTTGGGACGCCGCCAACCGGGAAGGGGTACGCCGGCTTAACGGACATCCGGCTCTGGACATTCCTATTCGTATTCTCGATGCCACTGTCACGCCGGACTTGGCTGTGCCGTATGAAACCGTTTCTCTCGAAGAGGTTGCGGAGCACAAGAGCGAGTACGTGTATTTTTTCAAATTCCCATCCCTTGCTCTTCTCATTGAGCTGGAGACGCTTGGGGATGCGCAGGGCCGCTCGATGTTCATTCAATCGGATTACAGCGTCAAAATCGACAGCCCCGCCATCAGCAAGTTCCTGAACGCCTTCGGCATCGCAGGCCATTCCTTGTCGAACGGCGGACATGCCCATCCCGAGGCGCTGGCGGACCTGATCGAGCGAATCGCGCCGAAAACCGTCATTACGCTTCACAGCAAATTCCCAGAATCGCAAAATACAAAAGGAATCCCCGCTTACTTCCCGACGAAAGGGGAAACCGTCCCGGTTTCTTCCATCCTGAATTCCGTCGTAAGCAGCGTGAAGGGATGAACGACAATGAAGAAGGGAGCGAAAAACCGGTGACAACCATTACATTTGTCAGACACGGAATTACGGATCACAACATCGAGAACCGGGCACAAGGGCATACCCAAAATCCGCTGAACGCGACCGGCCGGGCACAAGCGGGCCTGGTGGCCAAGCGGCTGGCTAAGGAAAGCTGGGATGTCTTTATCTCGAGCGATTTGCGGAGAGCCAAAGAGACCGCTGAGATCATCTCGGCGGAAATCGGCAAACCGGTGGATTTCTACGATGAACGGCTGCGGGAGATGGACCGCGGCATGATCGCCGATACGATCGAAGAGGAACGGGTTCAGCGGTGGGGAGAGAAGTGGCACGAGCTGGACATGAAGCAGGAAACCCATGAAAGCATGCGGGCCCGCGGCCTTCACTTCATGGAAGATATCGCGGCCCGGTTTCCCGGCCAGAAGATTCTGGTCGTCACGCACGGCTATTTCCTGGGCCAGACCTTAAAGGAACTGATGGGAGACGAGACGACCGGCGAGAAGATGCGTAACACATCGGTGACGACGGTCTATCTAGACAGCAGCAAATGGTGTTATTCGCTGTACGACTGCATCCGTCACTTGGAGGAAGCCAAGGACCCGGTGCTTTAAAGCCGGTTCTGATCCCGGTACTTGGAAGGGCTGGCGCCCATGTTCTTGGAGAAAACCCGGCTGAGGTACAGCCCGTTCTCATACCCGCAGCAGGTGGCGATCTGATCAAGCGTCATATCGGTGTCGAGAAGCAGCTCGGCCACCTTGCTCATGCGCAGGGAACGAACGTAATCCGAAGGGGCAATGCGAAAGGACTTCCGGAACCGACGCGTAAACTGGACGGGGCTGAGCTCGAGAGAGTCGGAGAGCGCTCTCATGCTGAACGGTGTGTAGGCGTTGCGGTAGATCCATTCCGCGGCGCGTTTCATCAAGGCATCCTCGGAATCGACCAGAAGCAGCAGCTCATCGCGCAGGTGCTCTTCTTCCCAGACCTCGCAAGCCAGCTGCCAGACATCGTTCAGAATCATCTCTTTGCGCATCACACTGCGCGGATCGGACGAAAGGTGAAGCCTTCGCAAATAGGCAAAGTCGGAAACGAGACGCTTGTTGTCTAGCGTTCTCGCGAGAAACGACGGCGGCAGCGGCTCATGCGAATTAGAGGTGCCCTCGTCCATTTCGAAGTTAATGTAATGAAGCGCCAGGGGAGAGACCATTTCACGTTCGAATGAAACCCCAGGGGGACAGAAGACCAGGTCTCCGGCGCCGGCTTCTCCCCGTTCCTCACCGATGCGGTAATAGAACTTGCCTGATTCTACGGCAAACAGCACCCATACGGGGTAGCAGTCGCGGTCCATTTCGAACATTTCTTTGCGCTCGAAGTAGGCATGTGAAACAACATGAAGCGTTTGACTCCACAAGGTTGAGGTACTCATCTGTGTCACCCGAATCCTTTACCGGTTAGATAGTCTAATTGTAGCCGCATTTCCGAGGAGCGTTCAAGAGGAGGAATGACAATATCACAAAAGCTTTACAGAAGAGAAGGAACGGCATCCAAATATAAACAGACATTCCACATTATACACTATGCCAACGCTATCCTCGTGAGGGGACGGCGTTTTTTATCTACTGGGTCTTTAATCAGCCATGACGGCCTCCGGACGGTTACCGCCAACTGTGTCGGAACAGTGCTTATTAGCCGACCTAAAATCATAGCAGGTAAAAAGGGCGCAAGATGCCATTCATTCTGTTCGTTCTATTTATCGGTCACTATCAGAAATCAAAAAAGAACCTGGACAGGTGCCCAGATTCTTTAGGTATTGCACATCACGAATTACGGTGCTATAATCGGTCTACGACTGTATTTTTTGGTCGAAAGAGCATAGCTTATGTATCTTACACTTTCAGTGTACCATGCCGGCGGGATCTTGTCAAATGGTTTCTACAAATTCATGGTTAGGGGAGATGCTTTAATGAGTTCTTTGGCTATTGGTTTTCAGGAAATGGATGGAACACAGCTTCAGCTAGTTGGTGGAAAAGGGCTGCATTTAGGGAGATTATCCAAAATAGACGGCATCCATGTTCCAGAAGGATTCTGTCTTACCACCGAGGGGTACCGCAAAGCCATCGAACCTAACGAGACGTATCGTGGATTATTGGATCGACTAACCATGCTGAAAGCAGAGGATCGGGAACAGATTGGGGAAATCAGCCGAAAAATCCGGCATTTCATCAGGGAAGCAGGGATTCCTTCCGAGGTCAGGGAAGCCGTTGCTCGCCATCTCTCGCTTCTTGGCGAAGAGCACGCTTATGCCGTGCGGTCCAGTGCAACGGCGGAAGACTTACCGCATGCTTCTTTTGCCGGTCAACAGGACACGTATTTGAATATTATCGGACTGGAAGCGATCCTGCAGCATATCAGCCGATGCTGGGCATCCCTGTTTACCGATCGAGCGGTCATCTACCGGATGCAAAATGGGTTTGACCACAGCCAAGTCTATCTATCCGTTATCGTTCAAAGGATGGTATTCCCGCAGGCTTCCGGCATCTTATTTACCGCGGATCCGATTACCTCCAACCGAAAACTGCTGTCCATCGATGCCGGTTTTGGACTGGGAGAAGCCTTGGTCTCGGGCTTGGTATCGGCGGATTATTATAAAGTTCGTGATGAGCAGATTGTCGAGAAGAGGATAGCCGCCAAAACATTGGCTGTCTATGGACGAGAAGAAGGCGGAACCGATACAGTGCCGATCCCACCCTATCAGCAAAAGACCCAAACCCTCACGGACGATCAAATTATTCAATTAGCCCGCATCGGAAGGCGGATCGAAGCCTATTTCGGCTGCCCGCAGGACATCGAATGGTGCTTGGTCGAGGATACCTTCTATGTTGTCCAGAGCCGGCCCATCACAACGTTATTCCCGATCCCCGAGGCGAATGATCAAGAAAACCACGTGTATGTATCGGTCGGTCATCAGCAAATGATGACCGACGCCATGAAACCGTTGGGCTTGTCCTTTTACCTGCTGCTAACTCCTGCACCCATGCGTAAAGCCGGGGGAAGGTTGTTTGTTGATGTTTCGCCTATGCTGGCTTCCCCTTCCGGCAGGGATACTTTAATAAATGTGCTGGGAAAAAGCGATCCGCTCATAAAAGACGCACTGACGACCGTCATCGAGCGGGAGAATTTTATAAAACCCATACCGGATGATAAGAAAGAACAGAGTAACGGTAAAAGCAATCAAAGTCCGGCGCCTGCGAATTTTCAAACCCTCAACGATTACGATCCGACAGTCGTTTCGGATTTGATTAAACAAAGCGAATTATCGATCGAAGAACTAAAACATAAGATCCAAACGAAATCGGGAGCGGATCTATTTGATTTTATCCTGGAAGATATCCAGGAATTAAGGGAGAGGAAGCTAGCTGACCCCAAAAGCTTTGGTGTGATTATGACGGCTATGAATGCTTCCTCCTGGATCAATGAAAAAATGATGGAGTGGTTGGGTGAAAAAAACGCAGCCGATACGCTGTCTCAATCAGTGCCAAACAATATCACTTCGGAAATGGGTCTGGCTCTAATGGATGTCGCCGATGTGATCCGTCCTTATCCGGAGGTCATTGCTTATTTACAACAGGTGAAAGATGATCGTTTTTTGGATGAACTGGTTAACTTTAATGGGGGCCAGGAAACCAAAGACGCGATCTGCCATTTTCTCAACAAATACGGAATGCGGTGCGCTGGAGAAATCGATATAACCCGAACCCGTTGGAGCGAAAAGCCCATCGCCCTGGTCCCCATGATTCTGGGTAACATCAAAAACTTTGAGCCTAATGCCGGAAAGCGGAGATTTGAGCAAGGGCGGCAAGAAGCTTTGAAAAAAGAACAAGAGCTATTAGAGCGATTGAGGCAATTGCCGGATGGCGAATTAAAAGCCAAAGAAACAAAACGAATGATCGATCTAGTCCGGAATCTCATTGGATATCGCGAATATCCGAAATACGGGTATATCAATCGCTACTTCCACTATAAACAGGCTTTACTTAGAGAAGCCGAGCATCTCGTGCAGGCGGGCGTTATTCAGGAAAAAGAAGATATTTTCTACCTCTCGTTTGAAGAGCTTCACGAGGTCGTACGAACCCATAAACTGGATGAGCGTATTATCAGCAAACGAAAGGACGAGTACAAACGATATGAGAAACTAACTCCACCGCGTGTCATCACGTCGGATGGGGAAATCCTTGCAGGGAAGTACAAGCGGGAGAATCTCCCGGAAGGGGCGATTATCGGTCTGCCTGTATCTTCCGGGGTGATAGAGGGCCGGGCCCGTGTCATCTTAAACATGGAGGAGGCGGACCTGGAGGAGGGGGATATTTTGGTTACCCCCTTCACGGACCCTAGCTGGACCCCGTTGTTTGTATCCCTTAAAGGTTTAGTAACCGAAGTTGGCGGGCTGATGACCCATGGTGCTGTTATCGCACGGGAATATGGCTTGCCGGCCGTTGTCGGAGTGGAGGAGGCCACCAGGCTGATCCAAGATGGTCAGCGCATTCGCGTGAATGGAACGGAAGGGTATATCGAGATTTTGTAAAAGGCTTGCCTCTAACTAGGAAGACTTCGACTGTTTAATAGCCGTCTCGATGTAAGCTCTCAAAGTCTTAATAAACGTACGCATGGCGTATCCGATATATCGGTCGCTGCGGTAAATCAGGCAAATGTCCTGAGAAGGCGTGGGATTCCTCAGGGGCACGACTTGGATGTCCGGGTTCTGAAGATTCTCCAGAAGAAGCCGAGGCAGAACACAGGCGCCCACTCCGCTCTGAACCATCTGGAGAAGGGAAGATAATGTGGTCGTCACCATATGCGGCTGTACGGCAAACCCTTTGTCCTGGCAAAAGCGGTCGATCAGCTTGCGGCATTGATGCTCGGGCGGAAACATGACCATTTTCAAGGTATGCAGTCTATTCAAGGAAATGAAATTCTCCGCCGCTAGGGGATCCCTCCTGCTTACCGCCAAGGAAAATTCCTCGTTAAACAGGGGGATGGACGTGAGTCGTTCATCGTTCACCGGTCCAATGGTTACACCGACATCGAGGCTTCGGTCCAGGACTTGTTCGGTTACTTTCATGGTTTCCAGAAGTGACAGTGAGATCGTAGGATAGGTCTGATGAAAATCCAACAGCAAGGCATTAAACAGGAGATCCGCATCACCGGGCAAGACACCGATCGACAACGACCCGCCCCGCATCTGCTTAAGGTCCGCAATGGCATCGCTCGCCTGCTGCAGATGTCCGAACACGGCAGCGCCATGTTCTTGAAGAATCGCTCCTGCTTCGGTTAGGACGATGGTTTTTCCCACACGATCGAATAATAGAACCCCTAATTCTTCTTCCAGTTTCCTTATCTGCTGGCTGATGTTGGGGGCGCTGACTCCCATTTTCTCTGCAGCTCTTGAGAAGTGAAGCTCTTCGCAAATAGCCATAAAATATTCGAGTTGCTTTAATTCCATACCTCGCACCTGCTTTCGCTGGCATTGCGGAATGCCTGTGATAGGATCATTGTTACTCCATCTTCCTTATCCTGTCAATGAATAACCATTAACTTATACTTAACGTTCCGGTAACGCCCACTGCATTGATGGGGAAGGCCGGGAAACCTATACTGGAAACAGATCAAGCGGTTCCCAAACCAAAGGAGGAGTTAACATGTCCGAAATGATCATCAACACGGTAAAGATTGTACGTCCCGTAGTGCTGCAGCAGGTGCAGGGGATCCCGGAGGAGAGGTTCGACGTTCAGCCTGCAGGGTTTAACAATACCATCCGCTGGAATGTCGGCCATATGATTTATTGGATGCAGGAGTATTCCGCCCTTAGCTTCGGCTTCCCGTCAACCATACCGGACTCGTATGCGGCACTGTTCAACTCCGGGACCAAGCCCTCGGACTGGACGATGGCTCCTCCATCCAAGGAGGAGATGATCGACTTGTTGACGGCCCAGCTGTCCCGATTATCGGAGCTGACACCGGAAATGTTGAGTCAGAAGCTTTCCACTCCGTATGCCATGGGGCCGTTCCTATTCCACACTGCCGGCGAGCTGTTCAACTTCGCCTTGATCCACGAGGCCATTCACCTTGGCACGATATCGAGCCAGCTTAAGGTTCTATCACACTAGCCTACGTTTGAGCGGACCCTATACCATTCAAAGGAGGAATTCTTTATGATAGAATCTACAGGCTCCGTCACATCCCAAACCAGCGCAGGGTTTGAAGCTTTCAAGCTGGCTTTGGAAACCGGGCATACGGAAGAGTTTCTTGAGAAGGTTACGGAAGATTTTCGTTTCTCCGTTCCGCTCCCGCTGGAGGGATGGAACCACGAGCAGCAAGGCAAAGAACGGTTCGAGGAATTGGTCCGGTTCGAGCGATCCGTTTTTCAGATGCAGCTGACTCCGCTGCTCTCGCTGGAGAATGGGGATAACGGGGTAGTAGTCTTTCGCTCGGAAGGTTCGTTGAATGGGCGATCTTTTCAGAATGAGCTAGCCATCGTCTTCCAGTTCGAAGAGGGGCGGATCCGCTCCTTTCGGGAATACGTAGGGATGCCGCTGAAGAACTACGAGAACCCCTAAGAAGCAAACCCGCTGCATTCGGTGAATTTTGAAAGAATAAGCTTGCCATTAGGCGAGCTTATTTTTATTTTCCTGTTGTATGATAGAGACCGATCGATATTTTTGGGTCCGTAATAATTGATGACAGTCTTGGTGTCACCGGTTAGTCCAAGAGGAGAAACGGATTGGCGCGGCTGGTTAACGGTGGAACGGTTGAAGACTTTGAGGTCGTATGGGGTTACTTAATGCTTTGCTAGGATTGGATTAAGGAGGAGGATCCCCATGATTCGAAATACAGTAAGGGCCTTGATTACTCAGGAAGGCAAGCTTTTATTAATAAAAAAACACAGACCGGATATAGGCATTTACTACGCACTTCCTGGTGGAGCTCAGGAACCGGACGAAACATTGGAACAGGCGTTACTACGCGAATGCAGGGAGGAATTAGGCGTTAAAATCTCAAGTAGTAAATTAGTTTGCGTAAGAGAATACATATCTCACCATCATGAGTACTCGTTCATCATGAAGGAAGTTCATTCAATTGATTTTATTTACGAGTGTGAAATTTCAATCAGTAATGAATTAAAGAGCGTACAAGCTGATGTCGGACAGGTCGGGATCGATTGGTTACCCATCACTGAAATCAAGAAAACTGTTTATAAGTCAGAAGGATTAATAGAGCCATTTCAATTCCCTAGAACAACCAATGAATTCTTTATGGAATACTTTTCAGAGAAAGCGGTTGAACCGTATCTTAGTAAGAATTATGGGAGTCCTTCATAGATGACAGACGGAACAGGAACTTGATCCCGAAAGAAATTTTTTTTGTAAAATGGAACCATTCCAAGTAATCTACGGTCTTATTAGTGGGGTGAAGGCATTGATGGACCAGTGGAATTACTTAAAGCATCTGGCGCAAGGATATGACAGGGGTGTCGTGCTTCATGATTTGATGGATTCGTTCGGAAATGATGTTTGGAACTTTGCCTATTTTATGACGAATCGTTCCGATTTCGCCGACGATCTATCACAAGAGGTGTTCTTAGCCGCTTATAACGGCTTGTATGCTTTTCGAGGAGACTGTTCAGTCAAGAGCTGGTTGCTGACCATTACGAGGAACAAAGCCTTACATTATTTGCAAAGTGCCTTTATCCGTAAAGTAATCCTGACCGACAAATTTAGGAACAGGGGGACCTCTCCAGCCGCGGAGCAGGTAGTATTCGATCGTCTTGGTAACCGCGCGGTTTGGAAGGCAGTCATGCAATTGCCACGCAAATACAAGGAGGTATTGGTCCTCGACTTTCATTACGGTCTGAAGCAAAAGGAAATTGCCACCTTGTTAAAAATATCAGAAGGAACAGTTAAATCCAGATCGCATCGAGCGAAAATACGGATGAGCAAACTTCTAACCCGTGAGGAGGTGTAAACCATGAGCGACGAAAAACCCGCTTGGGCAAAAAGGTTGGTCGATCCACCTTTTGTCAGTAGTCAGTTCTCATCGGATTTAAAGCATAAAGTGATGCGGCGTACGGGTGAATCGCATGGTAAGCGTACTACTATCGCGAAGGCCATTTATATACCTCTCTTGCTAGCATCGTTTGTCATCGGGTCGTTGCTTCTCAAAGAGGATGGGGTTCTTTCTGTTGATCCGCAAAGTGAACTTTCTGGCAAATCAGCAGCGATAAAGAAAACTTTTTATGAGAAAGGGCGACTATTATTCACGCTGTATCCGGAACCGTATGCGAATGCGGGCAAAACAGCGGGCTATCTGATTCATTTCGAAGAACCCTTGGAAAATTTCCTAGGAAAAACGCTGACACTTCAAGCGGTCCATAGGTTGTCGGGAGTGAAAGACACCGTGTCTTCCCAGGTCATTACGAAACCAAGCCCCGGGTCTTCGGGATTGGAGCAATACACAGCCCGGTTCGCTTTGCCGCTGGAGGGGGTGTGGGAACTGAATGTTCTTTTGGACGATAAGCCCTATGGTAACGTACAACTGGTCATGCAAGAACCGTCATGGGAAGTCACACCAGAGTTCAAGTCTGGAACTTACACGATGCGCGGGGTGGAGAATAAGGTGGGGTTCATAGAAGCCGGGTTCATCGCCGGCAAACCCCAAAAATACATGTGGCATTTCTGGGGAAACGAGGACCTGCTTAACGGGCCATTTGAGGTGAAAGCTGTTAAACAAGGCACAGACCAGATCATCGATGTTTATTCTTCCAACCTGATGAGCTCCGCGAACGCTTTGGCCGGGGGATTAAACGGAGCGGACCGTACGGCCGTCACCATGATGGAATTACCGGAAGCAGGGCGTTGGCGGTTGCTTCCCTACGTAAGGGGACGGCTGCTGGATACCATTGTCGTGGAGGTATCGGAGTAAAGCAATTCATGGGTTATGATAGTAATTTTAGGCAAATTAAAAAGAAAGTAATATATACCTATGAAAACTACGTACCAAAGCAATGGTTCATTTAACTTGAGGCAGCTACCGAAAATAAATTTCGTCTGGGAAGGTTGAGGGAACATCATGTGCTTGATTTTATTCGCTTACCGCATACACCCCGAGTATCACCTCATCCTGGGTGCTAATAGGGATGAGTTTTATAATAGGCCGACAGCTTTAGCTAATTATTGGGACGATTATCCAAACATACTTGCAGGCCGCGATTTAACCAAAATGGGAACCTGGCTGGGAGTTACGAAAAAGGGGAGATTTGCAGCTCTTACCAACTATCGAAACCCCGAAGAAGAGGGACAAGGCAAGAAATCTCGTGGAGAGTTGGTTGCCGACTTTTTAAAGGGCCATAAAACCCCAGAAGCTTTTATGTCTGAAGCCAAACAAAAACGTAATTCTTACCCAGGCTATAATTTGCTGACAGGGGACGCAAATGAACTGTATTACTATTCAAACGTTGAAGATGAGGTCCGAAGACTAGAGCCTGGAATCTATGGAGTGAGTAATCATTTGTTGGATACCAGTTGGCCAAAGGTAACCCACGGCAAAGCAGGTCTGGCTAACCTCCTCCATCGTAACGATCTTGTCGAACAATTGTTTGAACTATTAAGGAATGAAACTTCCTTTCCGGATGAAATTCTACCTCGAACCGGAGTTTCTCTTGAGTGGGAACGACTACTTTCTCCACTCTTTGTTAAAAGTGACGGATATGGAACCAGATGTTCAACTATCCTTCTGTTAACGGATGAAACCCTTGAATTCAAGGAGAGGACTTATTCGATCGATGGGATGAAAGAACAAGAATTCACGATAAGAAAATAAAGACGTAATTAAAGGGCGGGAATTAAGAAAAAAATAGAAGACGTATGGCTATTGACCATTCGGCCCATACGTCTTTTGCTTTGCCATTGGGTTTGGAAATTCGGGATTTCAAATCTTTGTAAAAATTAAAAGGGGATTTGACCATAATTGTCGAATACTAGAAAGTTTAAGTTCGGGTTGCTTAGGGTTTGAAGGGGGGAACTTTACAGGATAAACAACCAAACCTACCAAAACAAAAATCGCAGACACCCTTACTGCCCTTTTAACCATTTTACCTATTGAAAGGTGATTAATAGTGAGAAAGTTGATATTGGCCATTATTATAATTGTAACGATCGCCTGTCCTCGGCTGCAGCCAGCCGTAGCCGACGCGGCGAGTCCGATGTTCACAACCGTTTCTTCACAGCTGAACACGACGTTATCCCTTGATGCCGCGGGTCATCTTTGGGCTTGGGGCTCTAATGCCTCCGGTCAATTCGGCGACGGAACATTGAATTCCTCTTCTACGCCCAGGCGGATTACGGTTACGGATAACGGAACGGAAGTGCTGTTCAAGGAAGGGAAAGCAAGCTTCAACACCGCTCTTGCTTTGGATCAAGACGGAAATTTATGGTCAGCCGGGTCGGACGGGAACGGCCAGTTGGGACTTGGAGAGGCCGTTTCGTCCGCACATATCTGGACAAAAATCAGCGTGACGGAAGGGGGCTTGCCGATCTTATTTAAGAAGATCGCGATCTCGCGCTATTCCGCTGCGGCCTTGGACCAGGACGGGAACCTGTGGGTATGGGGGTTCCGGACAAACGGAGCCGGCAGCTATTATATTCCGACCCGACAACCGGTAAGCAGCGGTGGCAGCCCCGTCACCTTCGAAACGTTGGAAATGAACGATGAGCACGGGATTGCGATCGATTCCGAGAACCATGTATGGACTATTATGTCTCAAGTGATCAATCCTTCGATGTTTGCCATCCAGGAAGGCGGTGTAGACGTCCCATTCCAATCGATCGCTGCGGGGTCGACCTATGGAACGGGTTATTTCTTTAATACGGCGATCGATAAGAACGGAAATCTATGGACGTGGGGCTCAGATGCCGGATTGTACGAAGGACAGCTCGGAGACGGACAACCCCTGGGGACAAGTGTTCAGGGTGTGTGGGCACCGGTCAAAATCTCGGTGTCAGATAACGAGAGTCCGGTCCATTTTGAACGAATTGCCGCGGGGAGGAAGCATGGGCTGGCGCTGGACGAGAATGGGAATCTATGGACGTGGGGGAGCAATAGAACAGGGCAGTTAGGGGACAACAGCACCGCAAACACGAACGTCCCTCACAAAGTTCAAGTTTCGGATAACGGGACCCCTGTCCAATTCTCGGATGTATGGGCCGGTTATGATGTTTCCTATGGACTCGATGGGAACGGCCGGTTATGGTCATGGGGAGCCCAAGGGTTGCTCGGCGGCAATTCGTCTGGCGGCGGAATGCAGAAGGTTCCGCAAAGGGTGTTCCTACCCTCGCAAGCATCACTAACGGCATCCGTAACCTCCTCTACGTATCTTCAGCCCGTCACGCTTACGACTTCCATCGTCGGTGCCCTCAACACGCCGACTGGAGTGGTGGAATTTAAGGACGGCGCCGCTGTGCTGGGAAGCGGGACTGTCGCCTCGGATGGAACAACTCAATTCACTACTTCGGATTTGCCAACCGGTCATCATTCGATTACCGCCCAATACAAGGGCGACGCGATTTATTTGGCTCACACTTCGGAGGCGGTCAATCTTACGGTAAGTATGCCGGCGGCGCCTTCCCTAATGATCACACCGTCGGTTACCGCCCCTACGAACGGTCCTGTGACGCTAACCGTGACTACCCAAACGTACGGGAGCGGAAACTCGCTTACCGCTTTAAAATGGCTTCCGGGCCATAACGACGCCGAAGCATTTGTCAGCGCAGGCAACGATATACTGGCAGCTTCAAGCTTCGAAGCCGTAGACAACGGGACTTATACGGTGTATGCCAAAGATTTGGCGGGGAATGCGTCGGTGCAAACCATTCAGATAGCCAATATTAATAGCGTGCTTAACCCGTCAACCGCAAGCTTCGATAAGTATGCGGCCTCTGCGGGGAATGCGGATGTTTCAACGGCGCTGACGCTGAATGGCAATACACTGACCAGCATTACAAACGGAGCGACTCCTCTGGTAGCCGGGAGGGATTACAAGATAACGGATGACACCGTCACGATCCTGAAAAGCTACTTGCAGGCACAGCCTACCGGCCCGGTCAACCTGGCATTCACGTTCAACGAAGGAGAAGCGCAGACGCTTGCCATCACCATAACTGATTCGACGCCGACAGAAACCAATCCCAATCCCCCCAGCTCCGGTTCTGAGCCTGCTGAGGAAACGGAACCGTTTGGGATCGTGGTTGATCCTTCCATCGGCGTAGTCATCAACGTTGATTCGTCAGCTTTGGTTACGGAAACTGCGGCGGATGGTACGCGCATTCAGA